>JABAQN010000018.1 GCA_019187495.1 Steroidobacteraceae bacterium | reverse complement strand
TCCGCCATCACCTTCGTCAGCGCCGCCGTCAACGTCGTCTTGCCGTGGTCCACGTGACCAATCGTCCCCACGTTCACGTGCGGCTTGCTGCGCTCAAACTTCTCTTTCGACACGACGGTGTTCCTCTCTTAAATCTGGCTTTCCATGGAGCTCACGACCGGGATTGAACCGGTGACCTCGTCCTTACCAAGGACGTGCTCTACCAACTGAGCTACGTGAGCTTTACGACTGCACTGGAGCGGGTAGTGGGAATCGAACCCACGTCATCAGCTTGGAAGGCTGAGGTTCTACCATTGAACTACACCCGCGCTGATGCTCCCGACCGCCCGCTCACCGCCAGTCCCGCTCGGCTGGTGGAGGGGGTAGGATTCGAACCTACGAAGGCGTAAGCCGGCAGATTTACAGTCTGCTCCCGTTGGCCGCTTGGGTACCCCTCCGCGAAAAACGAGCCGCGTATTCTCGTTTCCGCCTTGCGGCGTGTCAATGCGGTTGGCGCGTCTTTTGCTGTGCCGCGCTGCGGCAGGGCACACCTTTGATATATGGCCGCCCTACAGGAGGCCCGAAACGACGTCGTAGACGACCCGGCCGGCGAGGCGGGCCGTGCGGCCATCCGGGTCGAGGCACGGGGCAAGCTCCGCCACCTCCGCCAGGACGACCTTCGAACCCTTGCCGCCATGCCGCGCCCTCGCGAGCAGGTGCCCGAGCAGCGACAGCGCGAAATCGGGCGCGATCCCCCGCGCGGCCGGCGCACTGACACCGGGCGCCGCCCCGGCCGGAAATGCATCGAGGCAGACCGACAACTGCAGCGCATCGACCGAGTCGACGAACGCGTCGATCGCGCGACACGCCGCATCCCAGCGCGGCCAGACGAGCTCCTCGTCGTGCAGCCACGTGGCGCCGCAATCCCGCGCGGTCGCAAAGAGCGCGGGCGTGTTCGCGGCACGTGCGATCCCGAGGCACAGGTAGCGAAACGGCAACCCGCGCGCCGCCAGCGCATCGTGGATCTGGCGGAACGGCGTGCCCGAGTTGGCGGGCCCGCGCCGCAGGTCGAAATGGGCGTCGAAATTCACGACGCCGAAACGCGCCAGGCGCCCGTCGCGTTCGAGCGCCGCGCTCGTGCCCTGGAACGAGCCCCACGCGATCTCGTGCCCGCCGCCGAGCAGCATCGGGAAATGCCCTCGCGCCAGCAGCGCCGCCACGCGCGCACCGAGCGAGCGCTGCGCGCCCTCGAGGTCTTCGCCCTGGCACTCGATGTCGCCCGCATCGTAGAGCGGCGTGCCGCGCGAGCCGTGGTACGCGAGCGGCGCGAGCGCGCGCCGCAGCGCCTGCGGCCCCCCGGACGCCCCAATGCGCCCCTGGTTGCGTCGCACGCCCTCGTCGCACGCAAAGCCGAGCAGTGCGACACCGGGTGGCGCGCCGGGTTCGAGTGGCTGCACGATCTGATGCCAGCGACGCCCGCTGTCGCCGTCCGCGGCGTCGATCCGCCCCTGCCAAGTCCCGGTCGTCATCGCATGACTCCCCGACGCACGATCGCGTGGCGGCGATTCAGGCCCGTCCAGTAGCCGAGTTCGTGGGGCTCATCGAGATTCCACACCACGAAATCGGCGGGCCCACCGGCGGCGAGCGTGCCCGTGCCCGGCGCGAGCGCCAGCGCACGCGCCGCCTGCAAAGTGACGCCCGCGAGGGCCTCTTCCGGCGTGAGCCCGAAAAGCCGGCAACCCATGTTCATCGCGAGCAGCAGCGAGGCGCAGGGCGAGGTGCCGGGATTGCAGTCGGTCGCGACCGCCATCGGCACGCCCGCCGCGCGCAAGGCCGCCACGGGCGGCGCCCTGGTCTGCCCGAGCGTGTAGTACGCCACGGGCAGCAGCACGGCGACGCTACCCGCGGACGCGAGCCTCGCGATGTCCGCCGCCGACAGTTCCTCGAGGTGATCGCAGGAAAGCGCGGCAAATTCGGTCGCGACCTCGATGCCGCCGACGTCCGCGAACTGGCCCGCGTGCATCCGCACGGCGATGCCGAGGCCGCGCGCCGCCGCGAACAACACGCGCGCCTGCGCGGCCGTGAAGGCGCCGCGATCGCAATAAATGTCGACGCCATCGACGAGGCCGCGCGCGACGAGCGCCGGCAGCCATTCTTCCGCGACCACGCGCACGTAGTCGTCGGCATGGCCCGCAAACTCCGGCGGCACGGCATGCGCCGCGAGGCACGTGGTGCGGACGTCGATGTCGTAGCGCCGCCCGAGCGCGCGCGCCACCTCGAGCATGCGCGCCTCATCCTCGAGCGTGAGTCCGTAGCCCGACTTGATTTCGATCGCCGTGACGCCCTCGCGCGCGAGCGCCTCGAGGCGCGGCGCCGAAGCGGCGAGCAACGCGTCGGTGTTCGCGGCGCGTGTCGCACGCACCGTCGCGAGGATGCCGCCGCCGCGCCGGGCGATCTCCTCGTACGACACACCGCGCTGGCGCTCGGCGAACTCCGCGGCACGATCGCCCGCGAACACGAGATGGGTATGGCAATCGATGAGGCCGGGCGTCACGAGCCGGCCGCCGAGGTCGCTGTCGTGTTCGCAGCGCGCGCGCAGCGACGCGGGCAGCGAGCGCTCGTATCCGAGCCACTCGATCCGCCCGTCGCGCGTGACGAGCGCATCCGCGCCGGCGGTCGCCGCGGCCGCGACCGACGTACAGGTCGCGATGCGGGCGTTGCGCCAGAGCGTCGTGGCCGACGCCATCGCTAGCGGCCGGCGAGAAACGGCAGGTCGAGCTTGTGCTCGCGCGCGCAATCGATCGCGATGTCGTAGCCCGCATCGGCATGGCGCATCACGCCGCTCGCGGGATCGTTCCACAGCACGCGTTCGATGCGTCGCGCCGCGGCGTCGCTCCCGTCGCAGACGATCACGACACCCGCGTGCTGCGAATAGCCCATGCCGACGCCACCGCCGTGATGGATCGATACCCAGGTTGCGCCGCTCGCCGTGTTCAGCAGCGCATTGAGCAGCGGCCAGTCGGCGACCGCGTCCGAGCCATCGCGCATCGCCTCGGTCTCGCGGTTCGGGCTCGCGACCGAGCCCGAGTCGAGATGGTCGCGGCCGATCACGATCGGCGCCGACAGCTCGCCGCGCTTGACCATGTCGTTGAACGCGAGGCCGAGCCGATGGCGATCGCCGAGCCCGACCCAGCAGATGCGCGCCGGCAGGCCCTGGAACTGGATGCGCTCACGCGCCATGTCGAGCCAGCGATGCAGTCCCGCATCGTGCGGCAGCAGTTCCCTCACCTTGCGGTCGGTGCGATGGATATCCTCCGGATCGCCCGACAGCGCGACCCAGCGAAACGGTCCGATGCCGCGACAGAAGAGCGGCCGCACGTAGGCCGGCACGAAGCCCGGGAACGAGAACGCATCCTTCACGCCTTCGTCGAACGCGACCTGGCGGATGTTGTTGCCGTAGTCGAACACCGGGATGCCGAGTTTCGCGAAGTCGAGCATCGCCTCGACATGGCGCGCCATCGACTCGCGCGCCGCGGCCGCGACGCGCTGCGGATCGGACATGCGCCGCTCGTCCCATTGCGCGAGCGTCCAGCCGCGCGGCAGATAGCCGTTCACCGGATCGTGCGCCGAGGTCTGGTCGGTGACCGCGTCCGGACGCACGCCGCGCGCGAGGAGTTGCGGCAGGATTTCCGCGGCATTGCCGAGCAGCCCGACCGACACGGCCTTGCCCGCCCGATGCGCCGCATCGATCCGCGCGAGCGCGGCCTCGAGCGTCGGCGCCTCCTCGTCGAGATAGCGTGTCTCGAGGCGTTTCGCGATGCGCTCGGGGCGGCATTCGATCGCGAGCATCGAGGCTCCCGCCATCGTCGCGGCAAGCGGCTGTGCGCCGCCCATGCCGCCGAGCCCCGCGGTCAGGATCCAGCGCCCGGCGAGCGAGCCGCCGAAATGGCGCCGCCCCATTTCGGCGAACGTCTCGTACGTGCCCTGCACGATGCCCTGGCTGCCGATGTAGATCCAGGACCCCGCGGTCATCTGGCCGAACATCATCAGGCCCTTGCGGTCGAGCTCGGCGAAGTGCTCCCAGTCGGCCCAGCGCGCCACGAGGTTCGAATTGGCGATCAGCACGCGCGGCGCGTCGGCGTGCGTGCGGAAAATGCCGACCGGCTTGCCGGACTGGACCAGCAGCGACTCCTCGTCGCCGAGCCGGGTGAGCGATTCGACGATGCGCTCGTAGCAATCCCAGTTGCGCGCGGCGCGACCGATGCCGCCGTACACGACGAGATCGTCGGGCCGCTCGGCCACGTCCGGGTCGAGGTTGTTCATCAGCATGCGCAGCGGCGCCTCGGTGAGCCAGCTGCGGGCGGTGAGCCGGGTGCCGCGTGCGGCACGGATTTCGCGGTGTCGAGCCATGGGTCCCCTGTCCCGTTGATCAGCGCTCGAGGTCGCCGAGCGCCTTCCTGATGCGAGCCGCGATCGCGGGTGTCGTCACGAAATCGAGATCGACCATCGACAGTTCGTCGACGACCGCGTGCACCGTGAGCGTCGCGGCCTGCCCGTCGTGGGTCACCTGGTAGGTCCACTGCGCCGCCTTGTCCGTCGGCAATGCATCGATGTCACGCTCGAGGCGGTCCGCATCGGCGCGTGTGAACCCCGCCGAAAAGAGGCGCGCGACGCGACGCAGCGCTTTCCCGCACGCCTCGAGTTCCACGTCGACCGCGACGCGATCGCTGCCGGCAGCGGGCTGTGCGCGCAGCAGCCTCGGGGCACCCACCGCCAGGGCGGTCATCGCGGCGGTGACCGCGAACAGCGAGCGAAGCATCGCGCGGCGCGGGTACAAGGGTTCAGCTCCCGTCACGATTGACATGCGCGGCATACCGGCCGAGTTGTCGAGTCAATACCGAATCGACGAGCTTCGACAGCGCCACCGCAACGAGCAGGCTCGCGCAGACTGTTCCTCTCCTCATTCCGTTCTCCTCCCGGCCGCGGCAACCAGTGCGTCGACCGCGTCGGGCGCCAGCCGGCGTGCGGTCCCGGCCCGCAGGTCACGGGGCAAGCTTACAGGACCATAGCGCACGCGCATCAGGCGGCTCACGTCGAATCCGGCCGCGTCCCACAGGCGGCGCACCTCCCGGTTGCGGCCCTCGCGCAGCACGACCCGGAACCAGTCGTGACTGCCTCCTTCGGCGTGGCGCTCGATGCGATCGAATCGCGCGAGACCGTCCTCGAGCCGCACGCCCCGGGTGAGGCGCGCCAGCGTCGCCGCATCGGGCTCGCCCCGCACGCGCACGAGGTACTCGCGCTCGATTTCGGTGGAAGGGTGCATCAGGCGATGCGCGAGTTCACCGTCCGTCGTGAAAAGCAGCAATCCGGTGGTATTGACGTCGAGCCGGCCGACCACGATCCAGCGTCCGGCGCGGGGGTCGGGCAGGCGCTCGAAGACCGTGGGCCGGCGCTGTGGATCGCTGCGCGTCGTGACCTCGCCCAGCGGTTTGTGGTACATCAGCACTTCGCGCGCGGCAGGCTGCGGCGCGAGCGCGAGCGAGCGCCCGTCGAGGGTGATCGAATCGCGCGGTGTCGCGCGGGTGCCGAGCACCGCGATGTCACCGTTCACGGCGATGCGGCCCGCACGGATCCAGTCTTCGATGGCCCGCCGCGAGCCGAGGCCCGCGGCGGCCAGCAGTTTTTGCAGACGTTCGGGTGTCGGCACGGCGGCATCATAATCGCTGGCGATGGGCAGAGGCCCATTCGGCATGGGACCCACTCACCCGCAGGAGCTAGAGTGACGCCATGATCTACGACAGCATCCTGAAAACCATCGGCCGCACACCGATCGTGCGCGTCAATCGCCTCGCACCGGAACACGTGACGCTTTACGTGAAGTGCGAGTACTTCAATCCGGCCTCGTCGGTCAAGGATCGGCTCGCGATCGCGATCATCGAGGATGCCGAACGGCGCGGCGTGCTGAAACCGGGCCAGACGGTGGTCGAAGCGACATCGGGCAACACGGGCGTCGCGCTCGCGATGGTCTGCGCCGCGAAGGGCTATCCATTCGTTGCGACCATGGCGGATTCGTTTTCGATCGAACGGCGCAAGATGATGCGCCTCCTCGGAGCGCGGGTGATCCTGACGCCGGCGGCGGAGCGCGGTGTCGGCATGGTGAGGAAGGCCGCCGAGCTCGCGAAGAAGCACGGCTGGTTCCTCGCGAGCCAGTTTGAAAACCCCGCCAATCCGGCCTATCACCGCCAGACCACCGGCCCCGAGATCCTCAGCGATTTTGCCGACCGGCGGCTCGATTTCTTCGTCACCGGCTGGGGCACGGGCGGCACGCTGACCGGCGCCGGCGAAGTGATCAAGCTCGCGCGACCCGAGACCAGAGTGATCGCGGCGGAGCCTGCCGTTGCGGCGCTGCTCGCCGGCGCACCGTTTGCGTCGCACAAGATCCAGGGCTGGACGCCGGATTTCGTTCCCGGCGTGCTGAATCGCAAGGTACCTGACAGCCTCGTGACCGTCACCGACCAGGAAGCGATCGACGCATCACGCGCCCTCGCGCGCAGCGAAGGGATCCTCTGCGGCATTTCGAGCGGTGCGACTTTCGCCGCGGCGGTCAAGGTCGCGGCGGACGCGCCGCGCGGCAGCGTGCTGCTCGCGATGCTCCCCGACACGGCGGAACGCTACCTGTCGACGCCGCTCTTCGAGGGAATTCCCGAGGGCAGCGATCCGGAGCCATGAGCGCGCGCCGGTACGCGCCGCTTCCCGATCCCTTTGCGATGCACCTCGGCGGCACCCTGAAGGGTGCCCGCGTCGCGTTCGAGACCTGGGGCAGCCTCGCGCCCGCGAAAGACAACGCGATCCTCGTGTTCACGGGGCTGTCGCCCCCGGCGCATGCGGCACGATCACCGGCCGACCCCTCGCCCGGCTGGTGGGACGCCATGATCGGGCCCGGGCTCGCCCTCGACACCGATCGCTGGTTCGTGATCGTCGTGAACTCGCTCGGCAGCTGCTTCGGCTCGACGGGGCCCGCCTCCGACAACCCGGCCACCGGGGAGCGCTACCGGCTCGATTTCCCGGAACTCGCGATCGAGGACATCGCGAGCGGCGGCCATGCGGTATTGCAATCGCTCGGCATCGAGCGCGCGGATACGGTCCTCGGGCCATCGCTCGGCGGCATGGTCGTGCTCGCTTTCGCGCAGCGCTTTCCGGGCGCCGCCCGCCGGCTCGTCAGCGTGAGCGGCAGCCAGGGCGCGGCGCCCTTCGCGATTGCGCTGCGCAGCGTGCAGCGCGAGGCGATCCTGCGCGACCCGGCGTGGCGGAACGGGCACTACGCTCCCGATGCACCGCCGCGCACGGGGCTCGCGCTGGCGCGCAAGCTCGGCACGATCACTTACCGTTCCGCCGGCGAGTGGCAGCAGCGCTTCGGGCGCGGGCGCATTCCGGGCCGCGCGCACGCCGCGAACAGTTTCGCTCCCGAGTTCGGGATAGAAGGCTATCTCGAGGCGCAGGCCGCGAAGTTCGTCGAGGCGTTCGACGCGAACTGCTACCTGTATCTTTCCCGGGCGATGGACCGCTTCGACCTCGGCCCGCTCGCCGCACGCTGCGTCGAACGCGCGCTCGTGATCGGCGTCGAGACCGACATCCTCTTTCCTCCCGATGGACAGCGCGCAATCGTGGCGACGCTCGAGCGCGCCGGGGTCGCGGCCGGGCTCGTCGTACTGCCCTCGATCGAAGGGCACGACGCGTTCCTCGTCGATATTCCGCGCTTCTCGGCCGCGATCGGCGACTTCCTGCGCGCGGATTGATCGCCTTATGTCACCACGGCGCGTGACGGAGTTCACGTGCCGGCGCCGCTCGTCGCACTGACTGCGCCATTGGTCGGCGGCGCCGGCGGCGGGCTTGCGCTGCCGCCACACTGCGCACCCATGAACAAGCGTAACAGCGGCTTCACGCTGATGGAACTCATGGTCACGCTCGCGGTCGCCGCGGTGATCCTCTCGATCGGCGCGCCGAGCTTCACGGAGTTTCGTCGCAACAACCGTCTCACCGGTGTCGGCAACGAGCTGCTCGGCGCCATGCAGACGGCGCGCACCGAAGCGATCAAGCGCCAGGTGCCCGTCGCGGTATGTCCGTCGGACAATCCCGGTGACGCGGGCGCGACCTGCTCGGCCGGCGCATTCACCGGCTGGATCGTGTTCGTCGACCCCGACAACAATTGCGTGCGTGACGCGGCCAATCCCCTCGAGGTCGTACTGCGCGTCGGCGCCACGATCGATCCGGCGGTGAACGTGCGGTCGAACGGCGTCTGCGCCTCCTTCGGCGGCAACGGCTTCCTGCAGGACATCCCGACCGCGGCGACCACGGCCCGCAACACCATCTTCTGCGACGACCGTGGCAAGGCGCTGCAGGCCGGCACGAACCTGTCGGCCGCGCGCGGCGTCGATGTCAGCCCGACCGGGCGTTCGCGCGTCACGCGCGAGCCGGCCGAGATCAACACCTGGCTGGCGTGTCCCTGAGGTGCGCGTCATGATCAATGCATCCCCTGCGGCACAGCGCGGCATCACGATGGTGGAGTCGCTCGTCGCGCTGGTCGTGCTTTCGGTCGGCCTCCTCGGCATCGCCGGCATGTACGTGATGAGCCTGCAGACCGGCCGCACCGCGATGCTGCGCACGCAGGCCGTCAATCTCGTCAGTGATCTCGGCGATCGCATCCGCGCGAATGGCCGCGCCGGTATCGCCTACGACCTGGCGGCCTATGGCGGAGCACCCGCGCAGCACGACTGCGTGGTCGTCGCGAACTGCAGCGCGGCCGAGCTCGCGGAGGACGATCTCGCGCGCTGGCTGCAGAGCGTCAACGATGCCCTGCCGGCGGGTGCCGTCCCCACCGTAGTTTTCACGCCGGCCGCCGCAGCCGGCCGTCCCGACCAGTACCGCATCGATCTCGCCTGGCAGGAAGCCAGCGAGAACTTCTCGTACGGATCCAGCACTTTCCTGATCGCGGCGGCACCATGAACATGCGTCAGCGTGGCCTCAGCCTGATCGAACTGCTGGTCGCGCTCGCGATCGGCTCGGTGCTGATCGTCGGCGCCGTGTACGTGTACTCGCAGAGCCGCAGCACCTACCGCGTGAACGACACGATCTCGCGCCTGCAGGAAGACGCGCGCTACGTGCTGTCGGTCATCGAACCCGATGTGCAGCTCGCCGGCTACTACGGCTTCTCGAACATGCCGGACGACTTCAAGTACATCAGCGGTGGCTCGACCTCGACCTACACGACCGCTTCCCGGATGCAGACGGCGGACGCCGCGGTCGCGGGGCTGACCGCCGGCTTCCAGGCCTGCGGCAACAAT
Organism: Steroidobacteraceae bacterium; assembly: GCA_019187495.1. GTDB lineage: Bacteria > Pseudomonadota > Gammaproteobacteria > Steroidobacterales > Steroidobacteraceae > CADEFQ01. Next base: position 100,032 of record JABAQN010000018.1, on the reverse strand, counting down.
TTTGCGGTCAACCTCATCGCGACGGTCGAGGGCAGCAATGACAGCTACGGCCTCGCCTGCGCCGCAGCCGGCGGCGGCGCGCGCCCCGGCACCGATCGCCTCACCGTTCGCCACGCGGCGCGCACGCCGCTCGCGGCCGCAACCAACGGGCGGCTGCAGCTGCTCGTCAGCCGCCTGAGCCCGACGAACCAGTACGTGCTCTCCGACGGCAACCTGCCCGCATCGCCCGCGCTCGCGCCGGATACCGTGCAGGTGCGCGATCTCGTGGTGCGCAGCTTCTACATCTCCCGCAACTCGACCGCGCCGGTGCGCGTCGGCCTGCCGGCACTACGCATGAAATCGCTCGTCAATGGCAACTTCGTCGACACGCAGGTGATGCCCGGCGTCGAGGATCTGCAGGTGCAGTTCGGCATCGACACCGGCGATTACGACAATGACGGCGTGATCGACCCTGGGCTCGACGAGGACGCCAACGGCATCCCCGACGCCCCGCGCGGCATCGCGACGCGCTACGTCAACGCCGATGCTCTCCCGGTCGGCTTCCAGGTCGTCGCGGTGCGCATCTGGCTGATGATGCGCAGCTCCGACTTCCAGCCGGGCTTCGTCGACGGCCGCACCTACGACTACGCCGGCAAGAGCGTGACGCCAAATGACGGCAACCGGCGTCTGCTCGTCTCCCGGACCATCCAGTTGCGCAACTCGCGCCAGCTCTGAGCACACCATGCGAACACCCTCCATCAGTGCGGACAGGCAGCGCGGCGCGGCGCTCGTCATCGGGCTCATCCTGCTGCTCGTGCTGACGCTGCTCGCGATCACCGGCATGAATACCGCTTCGTCGGAACTGATCATGGCCGGCAACGAGCAGTTCAGGCAAAACGCCTTCCAGGCGGCCGAGGCCGGCATCGAGCAGGCGATCAGCGCCCTGCCGACCGTGCCGCAGTCCGGCACGCCGGTGGTGGTCGCGGACCAGCCCGTGCCCGGCTCGACGAGCGGCGATGAGTTCACGACCTCGAGCCGTTATCTCGGCGACGACCTCAACGTGCCCGGTTTCAGCGCCGGCAAGTTCGTCGGCTTCCACTACGAAATCACGAGCACCGGCACGTCCGCGCGCAACGCGAACTCGCGGCATGCGCAGGGCGCGTTCGTCATCCAGAGCGCCGGCGGCGGCGGCTCCTACGGTTCCATCAACCCCTGAGTCCGAGGAACGACCCATGAAATTCCCCACGACCCTCGCACGACTCGCGGCCCCGGCGCTGGCGGTGCTGCTCGCGGCGCCCGTTGCGTCCGCGCAGGATGCGGCCCCACGCCCGCGCGGCCAGTTTGCGGTCGTATCGGTCGCGGTCGAGGCCGTGGCCGGCAACGTCGCTCTGCCGGCTTCGACGCCCGGCACGCTGACGATGTCGACCTGTGCGGGTTGCGCGCCGAAAAGCTTCCAGGCGACGGTCGCGACGCGCTTCGTCGTCAAGGGCGAGACGGTCAGCCTCGCGCAGCTGCACGCGGCGATGCTGAAGAACCCGAACGGCATCGTGACCGTGAATTACATCGTCAACTCCGGCGTCGTGACGGAAATCACGACGGCGCCGTAACTCGCCGTATCACCGAAGGATCACGCCATGTCGATCTTCAACCATCCCTGCGGCAAGACCCTCGCGTTCGCCTTGCTGACCGTCGGCGTTGCGCTGCCGGCCGCGGCGGACGACATCGAGATCTACCAGAGCAGCGCCTCCCCCGGCGCCAAGCCGAACGTGCTGTTCATCCTCGACACTTCGGGCAGCATGGACGGCGATGTCGTCACGGCGCCGCTGTACGACCCGAACACCGTTTATGCGGGCACCTGTGACGCGAACCGCATCTACTACAGCACCAACGACACGCCACCCGACTGCAACACATCGAACTGGATTCCGCAGGGTTCGAACAACTGCGCCGCCTCGACCGCCGCACTCACCAACATTGGCGGCAGCGGCATCTGGCCCTCGTTCGGCAATTCGCGCGAGCGCGCCGCGCAGTACCGCAGCGGCCAGTGGCGTGGAATACAGGGTGGCACTGCGGGCTACATGGAGTGCCGTCCCGACAACGGCGTGCACGGCCAGAACGGCACGATGACCAATCGTTATCCCCGTAACGGCACCTCGCCGCCGTGGGGCGGCTCCTCGACCCTCAGCTGGGGCAGCATCGGCGGCAGCTATCGTTTCTACACCGCCAACTACATGAACTATCGCAACGGGCTCACCGTGCCACTCACGATGACGCGTCTGCAGATCGTGCGTGATGTCGCCATCAACCTCGCGGGCTCGCTGCAAAATGTCAACCTCGGCCTGATGCGCTACAACGAGGACGCCCAGGGCGGCTACGTACTGCACGCCGTCGAGGACATCGATACGAGCCGCACCGGCATCATCAGCGCGCTGCAGGCGCTCGGCCCGAAGGACGGCAACGGCGGCACGCCGCTGTCCGAGACCTACTACGAGGCTGCGAACTATCTCACCGGTGACAAGGTCGTCTACGGCGACCGCGGCCAGCCGGGCGTCAGCGACGACGCATCGCGCAAGGTACCGGGCGGCGGTGAGTACAAGTCGCCCCTCAACTACCAGTGCCAGAAGAACTATGTCGTCTACCTCACCGACGGTGCGCCGACGATGGACAACGACGCGAACGGCTCCATCGCAACCAAGATCGGCGGCGCCTGCAAGGCGGACCCCATCGAGCCGTACCATGACGGCGGCTGGGTCGCCGGCAGCGGCGTGTGCATGGACGACCTCGCCGCATGGCTCAATACCTCGGACCTGTCGAGTACGCTGGCCGGCACCCAGACCGCATCGACCTACGTGGTCGGCTTCGGCGACAGCCTGACGAACCAGACGCCGGGCGACACGCCGGGCTACCTGAATGAAATCGCCAAGGCGGGTGGTACCGAGCATGCCTACAGCGCCGGCGACGTGCCGACACTCACCGCCGCACTGCAGACCATCTTCAGTGGCATCCAGGACAAGAGCTCGACGTTCATCACGCCGTCGATCTCGGTCAACACCTTCAACCGCGCGCAGACGAGCACCGACCTCTTCTTCTCGCTGTTCAAGGTCGCGCAGGGTGCACACTGGCCCGGCAACCTGAAGAAATACAAGCTCGACGGCACCAGCATCCTCGATGCCAATGACACGCCTGCCGTCGCCCCGAACGGGTTTTTTGCCGACGGCACGACGAGCCTGTGGTCGCCGACCGCGGACGGCAGCGATGTCACCAAGGGCGGCGCCACGAGCCAGCTGCCCGCCCCGGCGGCGCGCAAGCTCTACACGCATGTCGCCGCGACGAACCAGCTGTCCGACAGCGCCAACGCGCTGAGCACGGCCAACAGCGCGCTCACCGACGCCCTGGTCGGCGCCGGCTCGTCGACCACGAGCTGCGGCACCGAATGCCAGAACGCCATCAACTGGGTGCGCGGCTTCGATGTCGGCGACAACAACGGCGACGGCAGCACGACGGATACGGTCCGCTTCATGGGTGACCCGCTGCACGGCCGGCCCGCCGTCGTCGGCTACGGCGGCAGCATCGCGACACCCGACGCGGACGATACTGTCGTCTACTTCCCGACCAACGACGGCCTGCTGCACGCGATCAGCGGCCGCTCGGGCACCGGCGGCGGCACGGAACTGTGGGCGTTCATGCCGCCGCAGCTCCTGCCGCGACTCCACGACCTCTACCAGAACAGCCCCGCACCCGTGCGCACGTATGGCCTCGACGGCGACGTGCAGATGCTCAAGTTCGACAAGAACCAGGACGGCATCGTCGACGCGAGCGCGGGCGACAAGGTGTGGCTCTTCTTCGGCATGCGCGCGGGCGGCAACCGCTATTTCGCGCTCGACGTGACCGACCGCAACGATCCGCGGCTCATGTGGAGCATCGGGGCAACGGAACTGCCCGGTGTCGGCCAGAGCTGGTCGCCCCCGACGATCGCCCGCGTGAGCGTCGGCACCGGCGGCTCCGCGAACACGAGCGCCGAGAGGTTCGTGCTGATCTTCGGCGGCGGCTACGACACGGGCCAGGAAACGCAGCCCTACACGAACGATGCCGTCGGCAACCGCATCTTCATGGTCGATGCCGAATCGGGCAACCGGCTCTGGTTCGGCGGCGGCGCCGGGACCGGCACGCCGGATATCACGTTCGCCAAGATGACCAACTCGATCCCCGGCCGGATCCGGGTGATCGACACCGACGGCGACCTGTTCGCGGACCGCATGTACGCGGCCGACATGGGCGGGCGCGTGTGGCGCTTCGACATCACGAACGGCCAGCCGGCGGCCTCGCTCGTCGCGGGCGGCGTCATCGCGCAACTCGGCGTCGGCAGCAACTCCCCGGCGCCGGGCGATGCCGACAACCGCCGCTTCTACAACGCGCCCGACGTCGCGCTGATCCAGCGGCGCGCGGAGGATCCGTACTACAACATCGCGATCGGCTCGGGTTATCGCGGCCACCCGCTCGACACGGTGACGCAGGACCGTTTCTATGCGATCCGCGACAAAATGCCGTATGCCCGCCTGACGCAGGCCCAGTACAATGCCGTGACGCCGCTGCTCGACAGCGATCTCGTCGACATCACGGCGGACCCGGCCGGATCGACGGTCATGCCGATCCACGCCGGCTGGAAGTTCGTGCTTCCCGCCCAAGCGGGCCGGGCCGGCGAAAAGGTGCTCGCGGAGGCCACCACGGTGAACAACGTGCTTCTCTTCACGACGTTCCAGCCGCTGCCCCCGTCGGGCACGGACCCGTGCTATCCGGCCAACATCAACCGCGCGTACGCGATGCGAGCCGACACCGGCAAGCCGGCACTCGATTTCAACGACGACGGCGTGACGGACAACAGCGATGTCTCGGTCGACCTGCGCCAGAGCGGTATCGTCGGCGACATCACGGTCGCGCTGATCCGGCAGGCCAACCAGGACCCGAATGCCTTGCCGCCGTCCTCGCCGCCGACTGCGTGCCTCGCGGGCGTCGAAGTGCTGAGCAAGTGCGTCGGCGCGGGCGGCACGGTGCGCACGTTCTGGCAGCGCGACGATGCCAACTGATCACGAGGAGCCCTGTGCCATGCAGACCACGGAACGCGGAGTTACGCTGATCGAGCTGCTGACGGTGATCGTCGTGCTCGGGATCCTCGCGTCGATCGCCGTGCCGAGCTACCGCAACTACCTGATCCGCGCGCAGCGCACGGAGGCTACGACTGCGCTCCTGCAGTTGCAGGCGGCGCAGGAGAAGTTCTACCTGCAGAACAATGCCTACACCGACCAGGTGGCCGCTGCGCCGCCGGCAGGTCTCGGGCTCATGGCGACGACCGAGCGGGGCTTCTACAACATCGCCGTGGCGCTGGGTGCCGGCAACCAGACGTACACGGCCACCGCGCTCCCCGTGGCCGGCGCCGGTCAGTCGGATGACTCGCGGTGCACCGGCTTTTCGATCACGGATACCGGCTATCGGGATTCGACCGGCCCCGGCGGCCGCGATCTCTGCTGGCGCTGACAGACCCGTACCCGCCACCCATGCACCCGCACCGCCGCTACAATGCGGCGGTGCGTTTTTTCACGATCCTCCTGTGCGCATTGCCCGCCGCCGCCCAGGGCGCCGGTGAACTGAAACTCGCGACCTGGAACCTCGAGTGGCTGATCGCTCCCGAGGCGATGCAGGTGCTGCGCGCAAGCTGCACGCCCGAAGGCGCGCGCCCGCCGCCGCACGCCCGCTCGATTCCCTGTGACGTCGCCGCGAAACTCGACCGCGGCCGCGCCGATTTCGACGCGCTCGCGCGCTACGCCCGGCTGCTCGATGCCGACGTGATCGCGCTGCAGGAGGTCGACGGCGAAAGCGCGGCGCGGCTCGTATTCCCGACCTTCCGCTTCTGCTTCACCGCGCGCCGCAACGTGCAGAACACGGGCTTTGCGATCCGGCCGGGGATTCCGTACCGCTGCGGCCGCGATCTCACCGCGCTGTCGCTCGATGACAGCGTGCGACGCGGCGCCGAACTGATCCTCTATCCGGGAGAACCTCGCGAGTGGCGCCTCCTCTCCGTGCACCTGAAGTCCGGCTGCGGCAGTCGGCTGCTCGATGACCGCCGCAAGGAATGCGCCGCGCTCGGCCGGCAGACCGGGATCCTCGAGCGCTGGATCGACGCGGAGGCCGCAGCCGGCCGCCCGTTCGCGGTGCTCGGTGACTTCAATCGCAATCTCCTGCGCGACCTCGGCCCGGCACGCTCGGAGTCCGGCGCGCGGCTGCGGCTGTGGCCCGAAATCGACGACGGCGATCCGCCCGAAGCCGACCTGACGAATACCGCGGCCGGCGCGCGCTTCGTCAATTGCGCGATGAACCAGGCTTTTTCCGGCTATATCGACTACATCGTGCTGTCGCGCTCGCTCGCGGCCGACCTCGTGCCGGGCTCGTTCGAGCGCGTCACCTACCGGACCGAGGATGCCGTGCGCCGCAAGCTGTCGGACCATTGCCCGGTATCGGTGCGCCTGCGGCGCCCCGCGGACAAGTCGCGGCTCGATTAAGTTCACTCGGATTTGGCAAACCCGGCCTGCAAGGCATAATCGGCGCAGGGGCCATGAAGATCACCGAAGAAGAGCGCATCGAGTTGGAACGCCGCCTGCATACACGTCACCGGGCACGTACCACCGTGTACATCACGGTTCCCGGCGGCCGCAAAAGGCTGTGCCGGGCGATCAACCTGTCCGCGACCGGCGTGTTCATCGAGACGACCAACCTCGGGCTGCGCAAGGGCCAGCAGGTGCAGCTCGCCTTCGCGATCAATCTCGGTGCGGTCACGAAGCTGCACCGGCGTACGGCGACCGTGGCGCACGTGTCGCGCGGCGGCACCGGCCTCATGATGGATGCCTTCGCCGCGCGCTGAGCGCGGCAGCCACCCGCCCGTTACATGGAAATCAGCGCAATCGCCGCGCTCGTGCTCGGCATCGTCGAGGGCTTGACGGAATTCCTGCCGGTGTCGAGCACGGGGCACCTGATCCTCGCTTCGAGCGCGCTCGGCCTCGGGGGCCCGAAAGTGCTGGCGTTCGAGATCATCATCCAGGGCGCCGCGATCCTCGCGGTGTGCTGGGAATACCGCCGCCTCCTCTGGCGCACGAGCCTTTCGCTCGGCCACGACCCGGCCGCGCGCCGGTTCGCGCTCAACGTGTTCCTCGGCTTCCTGCCGCTCGCGCTCCTCGGCCTCGCCTTCCAGGACGTGATCGAGGAGCGGCTCTTTCGCCCGGTGCCGGTCGCGCTCGCCCTCGTGATCGGCGGCATCGCGATCCTGGTCGTGGACCGGCGCGCGGCGCATGCGCCACTCGACTCGGTGGATGCCGTGCCGGTGCGCTCGGCCATGCTGCTCGGCCTGTGGCAGGCGCTCGCGCTGATCCCCGGCACTTCGCGCGCCGGCGCGACGATCATCGGCGGCGTCGCGCTCGGCATGTCGCGGCGGCTCGCGACCGAGTATTCGTTCTTCCTCGCGATCCCGACGCTGATCGGCGCGACGCTCTACAAGCTGTACGAGGAGCGCAACCTCTTCGTCGCGGGCGATGCGGTGCCGTTCGGCATCGGCGCCGTCGTGGCATTCATCACGGCGCTGCTCGCCGTGCGGGGCTTCATCCGCTTCATCAGCACCCACAGCTTCACCGTGTTCGGCTGGTACCGCATCCTCTTCGGCCTGGTCGTGTTATTCGTCGCCTGGTAGGCGTACCATGGCGCGCCCACACTGACGGGGGTGCGTCATGAGAAGAAGGACCTTTCTCGGCGGCGCCGTCGCCGCGCTCACCGTACAGGCCATTCCCTGGCGCCGCCTTCACGCGGCGCAGGCAATGCCCGCCGTCTCGCGATCTGGCGAGGCGATCCTGCTCCCGGCCGGCGACATCGAGGCCCTGCGTGCGCAGCTTCGCGGGGCCCTCTACCTCGCGAGCGACACCGGCTACGAGGCAGCCCGGCGCATCTGGAACGGCGCCTTCGACCGTCATCCCGCGCTCATCGCCCATTGCGCCGGTGCGGCGGACGTGACGCGCGCCGTCGCGTTCGCCGACGCCCACGATCTCCTCGTCTCGGTTCGCGGCGGCGGGCACAGCATCTCGGGGCAGTCCGTCTGCGAGGGCGGGCTGATGATCAGCCTCGCCGGCATGCGCGGCATCCGCATCGATCCGCAGGCGCGGATCGCGCGCGTCGAGCCGGGCGTGCTGCTCGGTGAGTTCGACCGCGAGGCCCAGGCGTTCGGGCTCGTGACCCCCGCGGGCACCGTGTCGCACACCGGGGTCGCCGGCCTCACGCTCGGCGGCGGCTTCGGGCGGCTCGCCCGCAAGTTCGGCCTCTCGTGCGACAACCTGCTGTCCGCCGACGTCGTCACGGCCGGTGCCCGGCTCGTGCGCGCGAGCGCCACCGAGAATCCCGATCTCTACTGGGCCCTGCGCGGCGGTGGCGGCAATTTCGGCGTCGTCACCTCGTTCGAGTTCCGCCTCCATCCCTCGCCGCCGATCCTCCTCGGAGGGCCGCTCATCTTCCCGTTCGCGGAGGCGCGCGACGTGCTGCGCGGATACGCAGACTACGTGCAATCGGCGGGCGACGACCTGTACGCCGACGCGATCCTGACGACACTCCCGGACGGGCAGCGGGTCATCGTGCTCGACACCTGCTACGGCGGCTCGATCGCCGCGGGGGAGAAGGCGTTCGCGCCGCTGCGAAAGCTCGGCCGGCCGATGCGGGATGGCATCGCCCCTACGCCGTACGTGGTGCTTCAGGCGAGTGCCGACCAGACTCTCGCGCGCGGCAGGCGCTATTACGTCAAGGCCGGCTTCATCCGCGATATCGATGCCGGCCTCCGTGATTCGGTGATCGGGCAGTTCCCGTCCCTGCCGCCGACCGCCATCGTGAATTTCGCTGACGCGGGAGGCGCGATCGGCCGCGTCCCGCCGACGGCGACGGCCTTCTGGCATCGCGAGGCGCGCTGGAACGTCGTCTGTTCGACGGTCTGGGATGATCGCGCGGACGACGAGGAAAACATCGCCGCCGGGCGCCGCTCCTACGCGGCCGTGGAACCCTGGGCCAGGGGCTTCTACGTCAACGACGCCAATCTCGCCGAGCAGTCACAGGCCGTGGTGGACCGCAACTACGGCGGCAATCTCGCGCGGCTCGCGCAGGTGAAGGCGCAGTACGATCCGCGGAACCTCTTCCACCTGAACGCGAACGTGGTGCCGGCTGCAGGGATCGAACCCGCGACCCCCTGATTACAAATCAGGTGCTCTACCAACTGAGCTAAGCCGGCGCCGACCAGCGGGATTCTACCCCGCCGGCGCCGGGCATGGCTTCAGTTCGAGCTCGCCCGCGCCGTCGCGGTTGAATGCCTCGGCTTCCGCAAGTTCCTGCGGCGTGCGCAGCATCAGGTCGATCCACCAGGTCGTCCCGATGCGCAGCCGCTCCGTGACGTCCGGCGCGAGGCCGAGGCGCCGAAGGTCGGCGGCACGCCGGTCGGCACGCGCGCGGTCGGTGAAGATCCCCGCGGAGACACGCCGCGCGGCGGTGTCCGTCAGCACGCTCGCATCGGTGACGCCCGCGCGCGCGAGCCGCGCGAGCAGGCGCGTCTCGGCGGCGACATTGCGCTGCGGCGGCAGCGAGACCCAGAAACCTTCGGCGGTACGCGATTCCTCGGTTCGCTCGCGGGCATCGTAGCCGCCGTCGCGGAATGCCGCGGCGGCGCGGGTCGATTCGGCTTCGCTCGCAAAGGGCCCGATCGAACGGCAGGCACTTGGGGCTGCAGTGTCCGCCGCGGCCGCCGGCGCAGCGTGTGATGCACTGGCCGGTACCTCGCCCGCGAGCGTGAGGCGCGGGACATCCGGCCGCGGCGAATTCGCCATCGGCGGCGCGGCGGGTGTCACCAGGGTCCAGCCAAGGACCCCGAGATTGGCCGCGAGAAGGATGAAGAAGAGCGTGCGCACGGCGGGAGTCTAACCGACTGTCCGCTCGCTCACGCGAGCCGCGCGAGCCCGCGCAGCACGAGGTCGGGGACCACGCGATACGGCCTCGTGAGCCATGGCAGCAACTCCGCGACACCGCCACCCGTCAGCGTGAGCACGGCGGCACTCCCGTAGCGCTGCGCGGCTTGCGCGCACGCGCGCTCGATCAGCGCCGCCGCCGCGTGCCGCGAACCCTGCAGCAGGGCCTCGTGCGTACTGCGTGCGAACAGCGTTTGTCCGCGCCGGCGAGACCGCGCCGCGCGCGCCCGGATGCCGTGCGTGCCCCGCAGCAGGCCCGCGACCATCTGCCCGGGCGATGGCACGATCACGCCGCCGCCGTGCTGCCCGGCGCGCGACACGAAATCGATCGTGAGGGCCGTGCCGACATCGACCACGACCTGCGCGCGCGCCGGCGTGTCGAGGTGGTACGCGCCGACCACGGCAGCCCATCGATCGACGCCGAGTCGCCAGGGCTCGCGATAGCCACAGCGCACGCCCGCCGCACGGGCCGTCGTGACGAGCACTTTCACGTCCGCCCCGCTCGCCCGCCGCAGCGCGCGCGTGAGCCGCCGTGTCGGCTCCTTGCGGGCCACCGACACGATCCGGATCGCGCCGAGGCGCGGCGGCAACGCCCGCAGCAGCGGCGCGAGCGTCGCGCCGCGATGCGCCCGGACCGCGATCGCATGCTGGCGGCCGATGCGCTCGCCCTGCAGCAGCGCCCACTTGATGCGGCTGTTGCCGACATCGAGCAGCAGCGTGCGGCGCGCAGCCGGTCGCTTCGGCGTGCGGCTCATAGTGCCGCCCGCACGCTGACGTCGCCGGCGACGAAGCGCTGCAAACCGGCCGGCGTCTCGACGAGCAGGGCGCCCCCGGCATCGATGCCGCGCGCGATGCCGACCCGCAAATCGCCGTCGAGCGCGACCGATACCGGCCGACCGCGAAGGGCATCGGCGTCGCGCCATTCGGTCGCAAAGGGCGCAAATCCCTGCGCGGCAAACCGCGGCAGCGCCGCGACCAGTTCGCCCGTGACACGCGCGGCGAACGCATTGCGGTCCGGGTCGCCGCCCAGCTCGCGCAGATCGATCGCGACATTTCCGGCGGCCGCGACACGCGAACGCGACGCCGCGTCGAGCATCACATTGACGCCGATCCCGATCACGACCACGACCGGCCCGGCCGATTCCGCACGCATCTCGATCAGGATGCCGCCGAGCTTGCGCCCGGCCGCCACGAGATCGTTCGGCCACTTGAGCGCGAGCCCCTGCACGCCTTGCCGCGCGAACGCGCGCAGTGCGCACACGCCGACGACGAGCGACAGCGCGGCGAGATCGCGCGGCAACGATGCAAAAGTCCACGCGATCGACAGACACAGCGCCCCGCCGAGCGGCGCGACCCACTGCCGCCCGCGACGTCCCCTGCCCGCCGTCTGCTGCTCGGCCAGCAGCACGTGCGCGTCGCCGATCGGCGGCTCCGTATCGGCCAGCAGCGCGGCATTCGTGGACGCCACGGACCAGGCAACGTCGCAGCGCGTGACGCGCTCGCGCACGCCGGGTGGAAGCTGCGCGAGGATGCGCGCACTGTCGAGCGCCGAGATGCCGCCTTGCAGTCGGTAACCGCGTTTCGACACCGCCTCGACCGCAAGACCGGCGGCCTTCAGGGCATGCACGGCTTTCCACACGGCGCTGCGCGTCACGCCGAATTCCGCCGCCAGCATCTGCCCCGATGCGAACCCGCCATCGCCCAGTCGCCGGAAGACCTGCTGCGCCAGCGTCATCATCGACCACGGCCCGCGAGCCACAACCGCCTGGCACGCGGCTCGGTCCCTGCGCGCATGCGCGCGAGATTCGCCCGGTGCGTGAACGCGACGAGCATCGCGGCGGCGATCCCGAATCCCAGCAGGGGCCCGAAAGGCGCGACGCGCCCGAAGGCGACCGCGACCGGCAGCGCGATCGCCGCGGCGACGGAAGCGAGCCCGACGAAGCCGAAGAGGACCACCATCAGCAGCCATACGCCGAGCACGACGCCGAGCAGGCCGGGCGACAGCGCGAGCAGCGCGCCGACGAGGGTCGCAGCGCCCTTGCCGCCGCGAAAGCCGTGCCACACGGGCCACACGTGCCCCAACATTGCCGCGAATGCACACGCCGCGGGCAGCCACGCCGTCGTGGCGCCGAAACGCTGCGCCACGACCGGCAGCCACGCGGCGGCGAGCCAGCCCTTGCCGAGATCGATGATCACGACACCGACCGCAAACGCGATGCCCTGCGTGCGAAGGGCATTCGTGCCGCCCGCATTGCCGCTGCCCTGCGTGCGGATATCGATGCCGCCCCGCAGCGCGCCGATGACGAGCGCACCGCTCACCGAACCGAGCAGATAGGCCGCGAGCACGACCAGCACGGGCATCGCGATCCCGGCGCTCACCGGAACACCTCCGCCAGCATGCAGCGAACACTGCCGCCTCCCGCCTGTTCGATCGTCGGGAGCGGCACGGACAACACGGTGTCGGTGCACGCGGCGAATTGCGCAAAGCGCCCGGGCGCGAGCGCGGCACGCGCGGTGGCCGACAGGACCAGCACGCTGCTGTCGCCGAGCGCTTCATCCCAGGTCGCGAGTTCGAGCAGGTTGCCCGCGAAGGCCTCGATCTCCTCGCGATCCAGCTCGATCACGGTGCGCCCGCCCGAAGCGAGCCGTTCGAGCACGCGCACACGATCGGCGGGCGCGACACACTCCACACCGATCGCGGCAAAGGTGTCGCCGATGCCCATGAGCACGTTCGTGTGGTAGAGCGGGACGCCGGCGCGATCGGTCGCATCGAACAGCTCGGACTCGTACCCCATGGCCTCGCACCATTCGCCGAGCACGCGCGCGTCGGTACGCGGCGAGCGGCATGCGTAGGCGACACGCGCGACACGATCGAGCACGAGGCTGCCGGTGCCCTCGAGGAAGCGTCCGTCGCGCTCGTGCCGCGTGAGGTCGAGCACGCGCGCGATCCTGAAGCCGGTCGCTTCGGCGACGGCTGTCACGATGTCTTCCCGCCGCTCCGCGCGTCGGTTCACGGCCTGCATCGGATAAAGGACAACCGTACCATCGTCGTGCCAGCTGACCCAGTTGTTCGGAAAGACCGCATCGGGCTTTGCGGGTTGCGGCGTGTCGTCGACGACGCAGACGTTGATCCCTTCGCTGCGCAGCGCCGCGACCATCGCGTCGAACTCGGCGAGCGCGCGCCGCTGCGTCTGCGGCTCCGGCGCCGCGTTGCCGCGCTGCAGCCGGTTGGTCGCCGCCGTTTCGGCATTGAAACCGAACGCCGCGGGGCGCACGAGGAACACCGTATCGGTGCACTGCAGGGTCATTGGAGTGTCGGCGGGGTTTACAGTTCTGGCGGCAAGAGGCGGTCAGCAGGCGTGAAGATATAGCATTTTCAGCGACTTATCATGCATGGCACAAGCGTTGCTGCATCCTGGACACGGGGGGTCGAGCGCACCGCAGGGTCGCGCCGAAAGAACGGGCCCGCGATGGAAATCGCGGGCCTTTTCTTCATGAAGCGGGCAGCGGACGGGGATGGGCGGGCAGCCGGCTGCGCTGCCGGCGACCGCTGGCTACCCGCCGTCCGCCGCTCGCTCCCTGCCGGTGCACGCCGGCGCGACGAGCGCGCGCTCCCACGAACCGTACATCGGGTTTGGCAGCACGAACCAGCGCGCGCCGAACATCGGCATGAGTTCCGCGCGCCGCGCGTCGAACACGCCGCGCTCGACGAAATCCCGCAAGTCATCGCCGAAGAGCGCGACGATCCGGTACTTCTGCGCGATCGCGGCACGCCGCGATGTCTTGTCGGCCGTGCGCCAGTCGGGCGTGCCGTTGCGCATCAGGTAGCTGTCCGGATTGCCGGCATCCGGGAAGCCGAGCGCAACGAGATTGCGCATCGTGGCCGTGCGCTGCGGACAGGGATCGGCCCCCGCAGGCTCGGGCGTCAGCGGGCAAGCGCGATTCGTCAGGTAGAAGATCCGGTGGCCCGCCGAATGCGCGGCGCGCAGGAATTCGCGGGCGCCGGGAATCGGGCCCGCGGCGGCCTCGTCGACCCAGTGCTCCCAGTCTGCGGGCGAGAACCCGGCGCGGGCCTTCACCTGCCGGGCCTGGAACGCGCTGTTGTCGAGGATCGTCTCGTCTATATCGAGCACGATGGCGGTCGGCAGCGACGCAATGGCATCGGGCGAGCGGCCCCACTGCTCGAGCGCCGCCGATCCGGGTGCCGCGAGCACGGGCAAGCGCGCCGTCGCCTGCGCATAGACCTGCGTCGTGAGCGCGTCATGCTCGGCCGCGGTTTGCGTCCACAGCACTGCGTTCAGCTGTTCGCACGCCGTATCGCCGGCGGCGAACGACGACGCCACCACGAGCAGCAACGCCGGTGCCAGTCCGCATCGGGTCCATCGCATACGCCCTCCGATCACCTGTCACGCCGCGATATCGCAGGTGTCGTGGCAGATTACCACCCGCATGATCACCTTCGAGTGCGCCCGGGCCGCTATCCCGTAGAATCAGCCCTCCATGAAGCTGCATCAGCTCCGCTACCTCGTCGCGGTCGTCGAGAACGGCCTCAACATCACCGCGGCCGCGCAGCGCCTGCACACCTCGCAGCCCGGGGTCAGCAAGCAGTTGAAGTTGCTCGAGGATGAGCTCGGCTTCCGGATCTTCATGCGCGAGGGCCGGGCGCTCACGCGCCTCACCCCGATCGGTGCGCAGGTCGTCGAGCGCGCGCAGCGCATCCTCGCGGAGATCAAGTCGATCCGGCGATTGTCCGAGGACTTGCGCAACGAATCGGGCGGCTCGTTGTCGATCGGCACCACGCACACCCAGGCACGGTACGTCCTGCCGGTCGTCATCCAGGCGTTTCGCAAGCGCTACCCGCAAGTGCAGCTGCACCTGCACCAGGGCACCTCGGAGCAGATCGCCGCGATGATGGAGCACGACCGGATCGACTTCGCGATCGCGACCGGCTCGCACGAGCTGTTTCCCGACACGACGCTGCTACCGCTCTACCGCTGGCATCGCACCGTCGTCGTGCCGCGCGGCCATGCCCTCGCCGGCGAGCGCCGCCTCACGCTGAAGGCACTCGCCCGCCACCCGATCATCACCTACTCCTTCAGCTTCACGGGCCCCTCCTCTCTCAATGAGATCTTCGCCGCCGCGGACCTCGAGCCGCACGTCGCGCTGACCGCGCGCGATGCCGACGTGATCAAGACCTATGTGCGGCTCGGGCTCGGGGTGGGCATCGTCGCAAGCGTCGCGGTCGAGCCCGGTGCGGACGACGACCTCGTCGCGATCGACGCCGCGCACATCTTTCCGACGCACACCACCTGGGTCGGATTCCGGCGCGACACGCTGCTGCGCAAGTACATGTACGAGTTCCTGCAGGCGCTCGGCCCGCATCTCGACCGCCGCAGCGTGGACCGCGCGCGGGAATCCGCCCCGGGCGGGGTCTTCGACCGCTCCTTCGATACCGTCGAACTGCCGCTGCGCTGAACCTGCCTTGCGGCGCCGCACCGGCTGACCTGCCGGCGGCGGCCCCGCTTGTGCACCGGTCAGCCATGCATATAATAAGCGGTGCTTATTATCTCTGTGACCGGCCATGCCCGGCGCTGACCCTCCCGTCGGCTTCCTGCTGGCCGACGTGGTGCGCCTGCTCCGCGCCGAGTTCAACCGGCGTGCGCGCAGCCACGGCGTGACGCTCGCGCAGGCGAAGGTGCTGCTGCGGCTGACCCGCGAGCCCGGCATGCGGCAGGTCGAGCTCGCGGAAATCCTCGAGATCGCGCCGATGACACTCGTGCGCCTGCTCGACCAGCTCGTCAGGGCGGGCCATGTCGAGCGACGCCCGGACCCCGCCGATCGCCGGGCCTTTCGCCTGTACGTGACGCCGGCGGCGAAGGCCGTGCTGGCGCGGATCGAGCGGGTGGCGCGCGACGTGCGCGGGCTCGCGCTGCGCGGCCTGCCACGCGCCGAGCGGGCGGCGCTGGTGCACGCGCTCGTCACGATCAAGCACAACCTCTCGCGGGCGACGGCATGAAGCGCTGGCTCCGTCCGCTGCTCCTCGGCGCCGTGCCGCTCGCCGTCATCGTCGTCGCCGTCGTGCTGTGGCTCACGGGCGGGCGCTACGTCGACACGGA
The DNA here is from genome assembly GCA_019187495.1 of Steroidobacteraceae bacterium. Lineage (GTDB taxonomy): Bacteria > Pseudomonadota > Gammaproteobacteria > Steroidobacterales > Steroidobacteraceae > CADEFQ01. The sequence continues at coordinate 83,906 of JABAQN010000018.1, read as the reverse complement.
CGACGCCTACGTGAAGTCGGACAAGGTGCCGGTCAGCGTCGAGGTCGCGGGCAAGGTGCGCGCGCTGCACGTGCGGGAGAACCAGTCGGTCGCGACCGGCGCGCCGCTGTTCACGCTCGAAACGGCGCCGTACGAAGTCGCGCTCGCGAAGGCGACCGCCGCGCTCGCGCGCGCGCGCACCGACGTCGCCGCGCTCGAGGCGAGCTATCGCGAGCAGGAGGCGCAGATCACGCTGTCGAGGACGCGCGAGGAGTTCGCGTCGCGGGAATACCGGCGGCAGGCCGACCTCGCGGCGAAGGGCTACGTGTCGGCCATCAACCTCGACAATGCCAGGGAGCAGGTCGAAATCAACCGGCAGCAGACCGTCGCGCTCGAGCGCGACCTCGCCCGTATCCGCGCGAACCTCGGCGGCGACGTCGACCTGCCGGTCGAGCAGCACCCCGATTACCTGACCGCCGCGGCCGCCGTCGCGCAGGCGAAGCTCGATCTCGCGCGCACGACCGTGTATGCGCCGTACGCCGGCGTCGTCACGCAGCTGCCGAAAGTCGGGCGATATCTCGCCCCCGGCACGGCGGCGCTGGCGCTGGTCGCCGATGCGGCCCCCTGGGTCGAGGCCAACTTCACCGAGAAGGACCTGACGAACGTCCGCCCCGGGCAACCGGTCGAACTGCGCTTCGACATCTATCCCGGCCGCCGCTGGCGCGGTGTCGTCGACAGCATCAGCCCGGCCACCGGCGCGGAGTTCTCCGTGCTGCCGCCGCAGAATGCGACCGGCAACTGGATCAAGGTCACGCAGCGCGTTCCCGTGCGCATCGATCTGCTGCCGGGCAGTGATGCGCCGGCGCTGCGCGCGGGCCTCTCGGCCTGGGTGAGAATCGATACCGGCCGACGGCGGTGACGACGGCCGCCCACCGCACCTGGGTAACGATCGCGGTGATGGCCGCGACCGTGATGCAGGCGATCGACACGACGATCGCGAACGTCGCGCTGCCGCACATGCAGGGTGCGCTGTCGGCGTCATTCGACCAGATCGCCTGGGTGCTGACTTCCTACATCGTCGCCTCCGCGATCTGCATCCCGCTCACCGGCTTCCTTGCGGCGCGCTTCGGCCGCAAGCGCGTCTTCACGACCGCGGTCATCGGCTTCACGCTCGCCTCGATGCTCTGCGGCGCCGCGCAGTCGCTCTCGGAAATCGTCGCGGCGCGCCTGCTGCAGGGTGTCTTCGGCGCCGCGCTCGTGCCGTTGTCGCAGGCGGTGTTGCTCGACACCTGGCCGCGCGAGCGCCACGCCTCGGCGATGGCCTGGTGGGGCGTCGGAGTGATGGTCGGCCCGGTACTCGGGCCGACGCTCGGCGGCTTCCTGACCGAGTACTACAGCTGGCGCTGGGTGTTCTTCATCAACGTCCCGATCGGCGCACTCGCATGGATCGGTGTCACGGTGTTCCTGAGCGAGACGCCGATCGACCGCGAGCGCCGCTTCGACCTGTTCGGCTTCGGCCTGCTCGCCGTCGCCATCGGCGCGCTGCAATTGTGCCTCGATCGCGGCCAGACGCTCGACTGGTTCGCCTCGCCCGAAATCGTCGCCGAGGCGCTGGTCGCGGCGCTGGCCTTCTACATGTTCATCGCGCACATGCTGACGCATCGTGAGCCGTTCTTCGAACCCGCGCTGTTTCGCGACCGCAATTTCATCGCGGCCTCGACGTTCGCGCTGGTCATCGGGATGGTGCTGCTGTCGACGATTGCGCTCCTCCCGCCGTACCTGCAGACGCTGCTCGGCTATCCGGTATTCGATGTCGGCGTGCTGCTCGCGTCGCGCGGGATCGGCTCGATGCTCGGCATGCTGACCGTCGGGCGGGTCGGTGACCACGTGCACCCACTGACGCTGATCTTCCCCGGCATGCTGCTCACCTGCGGGTCGCTCTACTGGATGAGCCTGTTCGATCTCGACACGACGCCGGCGCTCATCGTCATCACGGGTTTCATCCAGGGCACCGGCATCGGCCTCATCTTCGTGCCGCTCTCGACCAGCGCGTTCTCGACGCTCGCGCCGCAGTTGCGCAACGAGGGCACGGCGCTCTACTCCCTCACCCGCAATATCGGCAGCAGCGTCGGCATCTCGATCGTGACGAGCCTGCTCGCGCGCAACACGCAGGCCAACCACGCTTCGCTCGTGCAGTACGCCTCGCCGCTCAATCCGGCGACGCAGATGCCCGGCTACCCGGAGGAATGGAGCCTGCATTCGACCGCCACGATCGCGGCGCTCGAACACGAAGTATCGCGCCAGTCGCAGATGCTCGCCTATGTGCAGGATTTCCGGATGATGCTGTGGCTGTGCCTGCTCGCGATGCCGCTGCTGCTCCTCTTCTCCCGCGGGCGCCGGCGGGCCGACACAGCCGCGATCGTCGATTGACCGTTACGGCAGGAACTCTCCACCGTTGGCATCGACCAGCGCACCCGTCATCGCGCTGGCGAGGTCCGAGATCAGCAGCATCGCGGCGCGCGCCACCTCGTCATCGGTGACGATCCGGCGCAACGCGATGCTCGCCGCGATCTTTTCGACCATCTGTTCTTCGGACAAGCCCGCCTCCGCGGCGGCGCGCCGCACGTTTGCCTGCACCGGTTCGCCCCACATCCAGCCCGGCAGCAGCGTGTTGACACGAATGCCTTGCGGTCCCACTTCCCGCGCGAGATAGGCGGCCAGCACCCGCAGCGCCCCTTTCGACGCCGCATAGGCCGCCGCCCGGGAGGGACGACGGATCGCCTGGGAATTGATGAAGAGGACCGCGCCGCTTTTCTGCCGCTGCATCTGCGGAAGGATTTCCTGGGTCAGCGCCAGACTCCCGAAGACGTTCGTGTCGAATACCTCACGCCAGCCCTGCAGGTCGTCGGTCGCGAGCGGCTGCACCGGCCCGTAGCAGAACGCGCTGTTGACCAGCGCATCGATGCGGCCGAATCGCGCGGCTGCTGCGGCTGCGAGCCGCCGGCACTGCGCACGATCGGTGATGTCGGTCGGGACCTTCAATACTTCGCATCGTGACCCGAGCGCACGAACCCGCGCCTCGGCATCATCGAGCCTCGCGGCGGTCCGCGCGGCGATCACGACCGCCGCGGCGCCGGCGCGCGCCGCCTCGACCGCCAGCTTCACCCCGAGTCCGGGGCCGATGCCGGAGATGACCACGATCTTGTCTGCCAGCAGCAAGTGCGTCTCCTATGGATGCCGTTCTGCGCGCGGCTCGATGTATCGCGCCCGGTAGGCCGCGAAGTCGCGGCGGATCTGCTCCTCCGACAGCCCGAACTCCCCACTGCTGTAGTGGTGCAGCGGCCGCTTCTCGCGCCGGTTGTGCTCGAGATGCTGCTGCATCCTGGCTTCCACGTCCGCCGGAAGCCCGAGGCCCGCGAACCGGTAAACTTCCTCGACGACCGCGAGCGGCCTGCTCACGGTGTCGGCAAACCACACATCGAGGAACGGGGCGGACGGATTGCGGTCACGATACTCCATCGTCTTTCTCATGCCGCGCGCGTAGTCGGCGCAGCGCTGCTGCCCGGCGCGCGCCGGATCCGGGTCCCGCATGTACACCTTGCGCAGGTTGTAGATGAAACTGCCGCTCGAGGGAACCGTTTCGAGCGGATCGCGATGGGTCTGGATCACCTGGGCGCCGGGGAAGACCGCGAGCAGCACTTCGATCTGTCGCAGGTGATGCGGCGCCTTGAGCACCCATCGCTGCGCCTCGCTGCCGCGACGGCGCTTCTGCCACTGGATGAACTTCAGCATCCTCTGCAGGTGGCGGTAAGCCGGCACGTGGTCGGCTCGCCACAGCCAGCCGGAATAGCCCGGCATGTCCGCGTAGGCGTCGAAATAACCGTGGAACGAGTGCTCGATCAGCATGCCCTCTTCGTCGGACGCTTCCGCGTCCCAGGGATGGATCGAAAGCAGCGCGGGGTTGGCGGCGAGCATCGCCTCGACTTCCGCCCTGGCGAGTGCGATGCGCGGATCGGGGCCCGGTGGCACGGGATCCGACAGTGGCACGGGGTAGCGCGTCTCCCAGTAGAGCATCGGGTGCAGCCGCGCGTCGCAACCGAGGATCCGCTGCAGGAGAGTCGTCCCCGTGCGCGGCAGGCCGACGATCACGACCGGATCGTCGACCACTTCATCATCGATCTCGGGGTGCCGGCGAAAGTAGTCTTCGAGCCCCAGCCGATTCTGCAGGCGCTCGATGATGCGCGAGCGGAGCCGCTCCCGGCCGGATTCGCTGAGGCCCCCTTCGGTGTCGAGCGCCTGCAGGAGCACGGCGAGTGCGGGACGGAAGCTGTCGTCGCCGAAATCCTCGAGGCCGCCGCTGCGCGCGCGGGCTTCGGCGAGCAGGGTCTGCATGTCGAGCGTCATGGCAAGGCAGGCGCCGCATCGCGAAAGTGCAGTGGCAGGCCGGGCCTCGGCCAATCCATCGCGACGAGGCGGCCCGTCGTCATCAGCGTGACATAGGCCGTCGTGAAATTTTCGCCACCGAAGCAGACATTGGTCGGCGCGAAATCCGGCATTGGGATGTGTTCGCACGCGCCGCCATCCGGCGGAAAGACCGTCAGCCTGCCCTCGCCCCCGTTTGCCACGAGGATGTAGCCCCCGGAATCGATCGCGAGACTATCGAGGAACGAAAGCCCGCCCGGCGCACCGACGAAGTGACCCCCCGGCGAGCCGAATCCCGCGGCGTCGGCAAACCGGATCTCGCCCGGCCCTGCCACTTCGAACCGATGGAGCTGGCTCGTGAAGGTCTCGGCGACATAGAGCCAGCGGCCGTCGGGCGACAGCCCGACGCCGTTTGGCCCGTAGAAGGAGCCGCGGACCTCGTGAATGTGGCTGCCGTCCGCCTTCGCGTAGAAGAGGCTGCCGAGATCGAGGCTGCGTTCCCGCATCCTGCCGAAGTCGGTGAACCAGAATCCGCCGGTGGTATCGAAAACGAGATCATTGGGCGCCGACAGCCACAGGTCCCCCGCACGCTCGTACAGCAACTCGACGCGGCCGCTTTCGGGATCGAACCGCTGGATGCAGCCACGGGGCGTGCCCGCGCCCGGCTCATCGTGGGCGACCGGCACCAGCATCTCGCCAAGCCGCCGCCACGTCGATGCACCGCGATTGCAGACGTAGCACATGCCATCCGGCCCCATTGCGGCACCGTTCGGCGTGCCGCCGGTCTCCGCGACCACCCGTCTGCTCCCGTCCGGCCGCACGCGGGCAACGCGTCCCGCCGCCATTTCACAGACGAGGATACTTCCGTCCGGGAGCGCCACGGGCCCCTCGGGGGCCTCGAGGCCCTCGGCGATCACCCGCAGGGTCTTCCCGTTCACAGCTCGTAGATCAGGTTCAACCCGTAGGTGCGGCGCTCCGCCCACGCGGTCGGAGGAGAGCCGAGCCCGGCGGGGATGACCGCGCCGGTCAACGGATCGCGAATGGCAACAGGGCTGCCGGAGACGATCATGTACAGCGGCCATGCCTTGTCGGTGAGATTCTTGCCCCAGAGGTCGACTCGCAGCTGGTTCCCGTTCGCCATTTCCATCTTCCAGGAGAGGCGTCCATCCAGCAGCCCGAAAGCCGGTCGCTCTGCGAGCTTGTAGCCTGGCACACCGGGTCCGGCTCCGGAACCGTGGAAGGTCCGGTCTTCCCAGCGATAGTTGAGGATGGCGGTCAAGTCGCTTCCGCCACGCTTCAGGAAGGTCCAGCTCGAGCCGAGGTTGAGCGAGTTCTTCGGCGAGTAGCCATTCGAGAACAGCCGCTTCACGTCGTCGCCCACCTGGTAGGGCGAGGCGCTGTTGACCGTCGGATCGAAAATCGTGCCGGCGGGCGCCAGGACCTCGTCGTACTTCGCGTCGAGTCGCGTGTACTCGAGCGAGACATTCAGCGAATCCACCGGTTGCCAAAGCGTTTCCAGCTCGAGCCCCCGGATCGTGGACTTGCCGGCATTCAACCCGAGCACCACCGAGAGATCCCCGGGATTCGAGTTGAAGAACAGCTGCATGTCCTCATACCTGCTGCTGAACGCCGCGGCGTTCAGGCGCACGCGCCGGTCGAAGAGATAGGACTTCAGGCCGAGCTCGTACACCGTGACGTTCTCCGGCTTGAAGGTGATGCCGAACTGGCCGACATCCACCGACTCGCTCGAGCCGCCCGCCTTGTAGCCGGTGGCGACGCGCAGGTAGGTGCTCACATCGCCCGTCCAGTGGTAGTTTGCCGTGAAGGCGGGATTGAAGCGGCTCGACTCCAGGTCGTTCGCGTTGACGAGACCCGGAGCCGGTTCCTGCGCAATCGGAAAACCGAAATAAGTGTTCAGCAATGTGCGGCTCGCCGCACGATCATCCCGGGTGTAGCGGGCGCCGAACGTGAGATCGAGTCGATCGCCCGGCAGCGGTGGCGTCCAGGTGAGCTGGGCATAGATCGCCCTCGATTTCGACTCGGCGGTAACCTGCCGCTCCTTGTTCAGGAGCAATGGCGAAGACCCCGGAAGCGCATTCGTGATGACCGTAAAGTTGTTGTGTCGCGCCGCCTCCTCGTAGTAGTAGGCGCCGGCGACATATTCGATGCGCCCATCGAGCAGGCTCCCGAGCGCCTGCAGTTCCTGCGAGAACTGGTGCGAGCGGATGTCGTCGCGGCTGCGGAAGCCGACGAAGAACGTCTCGGCATAGTCCTGGTTGTAGGTCACACCGAGATCGCGGTAGCCGGTGAGCGACTTCAGCGTCAGCGCATCGCCCGCTTTCCACGCGAGCGTGAGGCCGTGGCCCTCGAATTCCCCCGGGCTCTCCGGCAAGTCGATCGCCCGATAGCTGCGATGCTCGGGTTCGCCGTTGTCGGAATAGCCCGGGATGAGGCCGACGAGCGCGGAGTTCGTGTAGTAGAGCGGCGTCGAGTCGAGCTCGCCGCGCTCGTAGAAATAATCCGCCGTGAATGGCGCCCCCGTGTCCCAGCGCAATGCCACGCGACCGGCGGTCTGGTCTTCCTCGCCGAAATCGTGCCCCGGACCCGGGTTCTTCACGTAACCGTCCTTCCTGCGCTTGAGGAAGGAGAATCTGCTGGACAACCCGCCCCATTGCGGCAGATCCAGCACCGAGAGACTCCTGATGCGCCCTTCGTTGCCGAAGCCGAGTTCCTGCTTGAAGCCGAGCTCACCGCTCGGCTTCTTGCTGACGAGATTGACGGCGCCGCCCGTGGTGTTGCGCCCATAGAGCGTACCCTGGGGCCCGCGCAGCACCTCGACGCGCTCGATGTCGGCGAGATCGAAGCTCACCATCTGGCCGCGCGGAATGTAGAACCCGTCCTGATAGAGGCCAACGGCGGAGTCGATCGTGATCTGCCCCGCGTCCTGCACCCCGGTTCCACGCATGAAAATGCTGAACGTATTGGTGGAGGTCGGATAAGGCGTGAAGGACATGCTCGGGGTGGCCTTCATCACGCCCTCGAGATCCGTGATGCCATGATCGAGGAGCGCGCCGGAATCCATGGCCGTGACCGCGATGGGCGTGTCCTGCAGGTTGGTTTCACGGCGCTCGGCGGTGATGACAACTTCCTGGATGCCCGTTTCCGCGACAGCCTCCTGCGCCCGCACGTCGCCCGTGGCGGCGGCGAATATCGCGGCGACAGCTGCCGCGCTGACAAGGATGGAGCCTCGAACTTGATCGCGCACTGGTCAACCTCCGTTGGACTTGGTCTCGATGAATCAGCAGATGGGATGGACGGAGTGACCGTAGCAGCGATCTGCCGGGCCCTCTTCATCCAGATGGATGAACGCGCGAACGTTCAGGCCGGGTGGTTCACCCGCAAGTCGGCGTATCGAGCGACTCGACAAACGGGCTGCGGCGGATCGATCGCCATGTTCCAGCGCAGTCCCATCGTGCCGTGGGTGTGCCCCGCAGTGTCGATCCAGTTGCCGATACCGGGATCGCGGGCCGAAACGACGATGAGGAATGAACCATCGGGCTCGAGCCGGACGCTGTGCTTGTTCACCGTGATCGGGTGGTAGCGATAGTCGAGGGATTCGAGCCAGTAGTTGTTGAGCTGGAAATTCCAGTAACGGCAGACCGGCGGCCTCGCCGTGATCAACAGCGCCTCGTCCGGCGCGAGCTTCCAGTAGCCGTGGTAGAAAACCTGGTTCGCGGCCTTGTGCGCAGGGGCCCGGAGCGAATCGGGTGGAGCATGCAACTCGTTCGGGTGCTTCGCGAAGCCTTCCGCCCAGCTCGTGAAGAGATCGGCCGAGCCCTTCACGAAGGCGGCCGTTGTCGCGAGAGCTCGATCGAGCGCGGCAGGATCGAGCGGCGCCGGTGGCGCGTTGACGCCGAGGCACTCGATTTCGAGCTCGGCGGGAATCTCCGTGGCGCGATCGAGGAAAAATTCGCGCACGACCAGGCTCGAGGTCCGCGGCTCCATGGGGATCCAGTTGCCGGCCTGTGGCTTTGCGGAGAGCACGATCTCGAAGCTGCCATCGGCGTCGAGCACGAGATCCGCCGAATCGAGGAATCCGCTGCATCCCGAGGGCCCCCGTTCGCCGTAATGGCCGTAATACGCTCCGATGCCGAGATAGGTCGAGGTCCCGCGCCGTCCGCGGATGCGATACTCGCGGCTGCCGTCGAGCGCGCAGTTCTGGTAGCGGCAGTCGGGATTGTCCGCGCCGAGCTTCGCGTCGGCGCGCGCCATCTGGTAGAAGCGCGGATGCCCGGGGTCGGCATGCTCGACGAACCGCTCGAGCGCGACGCGTAAAAGCCTCGAGAGATAGCGGTAACCCTCGGCGCGATCGAAGGCGTTGGCCGGCGAACTCTCGCGAAAGAGCGCCGCGCGCGCACTCTTCAGGCTCTCGCAGAAATCGTCCCACGTTCTGCCGTCCAGGACTCGTTCCAGCGACTCCCCGCTTCTCCTTCCCAGATCTTCTGCGTTTGCCGGATGCACTCATCTACCTCGCCATGCGCGTTGCTGTCGAATTCATGCTAGCAGAACTGCTTCGGCGGATATTGCGCTTCACATCGGATTGACCAGGCGCTGCGACTTCGGCATTGCGCTGGGGCAGCGGGCTGGAGCACGCTGAGAAGGGCGGCAGCAAGTGCGCAGGCATTCATCGAGACCCGAACATTATCGTCCGCCGTGGCATTCCTGCTGGACTCAGTCTGGAAGGCGGGTGGAGGCCCAGTCGATCGTTCGTTCGCATATCATCAGGACACGGCACACATCGAATGCGAAAGGGCAGCTGCGTGGGACTCAGGGGAATAAATCGCGTGATCATAGCGGTCCGGAATCTGCAGATGTCGAAGGAGTACTACTCCCGATTGCTCGGCGCGACGTTTCTTGACGCAAACTGGACCGGCGCGCCCTTCGGCATCGAGGTCGCCATCAGCTGGGACGCGGGGATTGAGCTGATCGCACCGATCGCGGGACGGGAGCACGACTGTGTGATTGCGCCGTTTCTCGAGCATCGCGGCGAGGGCGTGATGAACGTTGTCTTCGGTTTCGACAACATTGATGCGGCCAGGGAACGAGCCGAGGCGGCCGGAACTCGGGTCAGCCACGCACTGGACTACACCCAGGCCGAGATCGACGTCCACCTGGATGGCTTGTTCGGTAAATACGCGGAGCTCGTCCTGGATACGGCGGCGCGATGCGGGTTCAGCGTCACGCTGGCCCAGATCGACCGCAAGCACGGAGCCTGAAGCATGCAATCCGGAAGTTTCACGCATCTGCTTTCTCCCGGGCGCATCGGCCCGCTCGAACTGCGCAACCGCCTGATCGTCACGGCGATGGGTGTCAATCTTGCGGAACCCGACGGCACCTGTGGCGAGCGCATCCGCGCGTTCCACGAAGAGCAGGCGCGCGGTGGCGTCGGTCTCGTGAACATGGGTGTCGCGGGCGTGGCCTGGCCCACGGGCGGCAATGAGCCCGGGCAGATCGCCATCTCAGATGACCGCTTCATCCCGGGTCTCGCCGCGATCGCCGAGGCGGTACACAAGCATGGCGCGAAGCTTTCGACCCAGCTCCACCACGGCGGATACGTCGCTCCCGAAGACATGAAAGCCGGCCGGCCCGTGTGGGTCCCGTCGATTCCGGACATGCCGACGCGGGACATCAGCGCGACGTGGCTGCTCGATGAGGTCGCGCGCTCGCCGGCGCCGCAGATCAAGAGCATCGAGTACCGGGTGATGACGCTCGAGGACATCCGGACCGTCATCGGACAATTCGCCGCGGCGGCGCGGCGCGCACAGCAGGCCGGTCTCGATGGCGTGGAAATCCATGGCGGGCACGGGTATCTGCTGTCGTCCTTTGTCTCGCCATGTTCCAACAAGCGCACCGACGAATACGGCGGCAGCTTCGAGAACCGGGTACGCCTGCTGCTCGAGGTGCTGCGCGCGGTGCGCGCGGCCGTCGGGCCCGGTTTCGCGGTCTGGTGCAAGCTCGACTCGCGCGAAGTCGGCAGGAAGGGCGGCATCACGATCGAGGACGCGAAGCGCACGGCGAAACTCGTGGAGGAAGCCGGCGCGAACGCGATCACCGTGACCGCCTATCACGATACCGACCAGGGCAAGCTGCACTCCGCCTCGCACACGCCCGACGAACCCGGCGTGAATCTTCCCTGCGCCGCAGAGATCAAGGCCGCGGTCACCATCCCGGTGATCGCCTCCGGACGCATCGAGCCCGAGGTCGGCGATGCGCACATCGCGCGCGGCGCGATCGACTTCGTGGCGATGGGCCGCAAGCTCCTCGCCGACCCGTATCTGCCGAAGAAACTGCAGGACGGCCGGCCGCAGGACATCCTGCCGTGTATCTATTGCTATACCTGCATCAGCGCGATTTACACGCAGGAGCCGGTGCGCTGCGCAGTGAACCCGGAGACCGGCTCCAAGTCGCGCCGCGCAGCACCGCGAGCCGCCTCCACCGGCCGACGTGTGGTCGTGATCGGTGGCGGCCCGGGCGGCATGGAGGCGGCGCGGCGCCTCGATGCCGCCGGCCATGAAGTCGTGTTGCTCGAGCGTGGCTCGCAACTGGGCGGGACCCTGCGCTTCGCCGCCCTCGCCTATGCCGCCAATGAACGGCTGCTCGACTGGCTGCGCCGACAGGTCGAGGCCGCGAAAATCGACGTTCGCCTCGGGACGGAGGCCACGCCGGAACTGTTGCGCTCGCTCGCGCCGTTCGCCGTGGTGGTCGCGACCGGCGCGCGTCGCGCACTGCCATCGCTGCCCGGCGCGGATCTGCCGCACGTCTTCAGCGGCGATGACCTGCGCCAGTTGATGCTGGGCGAGAGTTCGACGGCGCTCGAGAAGAAGACCGGCTGGACCACGCGCCTCGCGGCGAAAATCGGCGCGGCCACCGGCATGACGGCGAATCTCGACTTCGTGCGCAAGGCGACCCACCAGTGGATGCCGCTCGGCAAGCGCATCGCCATCGTCGGCGGTGAACTCGTGGGGCTCGAACTCGCGGAATTCCTCGCCGAGCGCGGCCGCAGTGTCGGCGTCGTCGACGAAGTGCCGCGCCTCGGCGCGGGCCTCACGCTCGTGCGCCGCATGCGACTCATCGAGGAACTGCAGGAACATGGCGTCGCACTGCATGCCGGTGCCGCGAACATCCGCATCGAGGCCGATTGCGTGCGGTTCACGGATGCCTCGCACCGGGAGCAATCGATCGCGGCCGATCACGTGATCGTCGCGAGGGGCGCAAGCGGTGATCTCGCGCTCGTCGAACGATTGCAGGCGGCGGGCTTCGCCGTGCACACGGTCGGCGACTGTCGCGGGGTCGGCTATATCGAGGGCGCGATGAGGAGCGCCGCGGAGGCGGCGGAGGCGATTTCCGCCGCCTGAGTCGCCTGAAGGCCTGGCCCGCTACTTCTGCCGGCGCGGCGTGGAGCTGTGCCCGCCGTCCACGTAAATGTGCTGGCCGGTGATCCAGGCACCCTGGTCGCTGCAGAGAAACGCGACCAGATTGGCGACATCCTCGCCGGTGCCCGCGCGCCCGAGCGGCACGAAACTCTCGAGGTAGCTCTGCCACAGTGCACCGCGCCCGACATCGTCGAGGCGGTTCGTGTCGATGATGCCCGGGCAGATGGCATTCACGCGGATCCGGTTTGGGCCAAGTTCGGCGGACATCACCGTGGACAGCGCATTGATCGCCGCCTTGGACGCGGAATAGACGCCCGTTTCGGCGGCCATCAGCCGCGCGGCGAGGCTCGAAATGTTCACGATGCTGCCGCCGCGGCCCCGCGCGACCATGCGCTGCGCAGAGGCGCGCGACATGTAGAAGGTGCCGTGGAGGTTGGTCGCAAGTACCCGGTGCCACTCGTCGATCTTCAGATCGACGATCGGGACACGATCCGTGCCGCGCGTCGCACCCGCGTTGTTCACGAGCACATCGACGCCGTCGAACTCCGCCGTCACGCGGCCGAGCAGCGCCTCGACCGCCGCGGCATCCGCCACATCCGAAACGACCGCGAGTGCGCGACGCCCGAGCGCGCGGATCTCTTCGGCAACCGATTCGATGTCGCGCCAGCCGGCACGCTGCTCATCCTCGGGATAACGCCCGGGTGCGCGCCCAGTACCTGTGAGCACGACATCGCAGCCGGCGCGCGCGAGTGCCACGGCGATGGGTCGACCGATGCTGCGCATCCGGCCCGCGCCCGTGACGATCGCCACCTTGCCTTCGAGGCCGGTCAGTTCGATGGACATGGAATTCCTCAGAGCTGGCCCAGCATACCCGCGTCGTCGAGGTAGGCGACGATGCGATCGGCGGCCTGCTCGGGGGAGGTCGAAGCGGTCTCGAGGTGGATCTCGGGGTGCTCGGGGGCTTCGTAGGGGGAGTCGACGCCGGTGAAGTGCTTGAGCTCCCCGCGGCGTGCCTTCTGGTACAGCCCCTTCACGTCGCGCCGCTCGGCCTCGGCGAGCGGGGTGTCGACGAACACCTCGAGGAACTCGCCGGGGGCGAGGAGTTCGCGCGCCATGCGTCGCTCGGCCCGGAACGGGGAGATGAACGAGACGAGCACGATGAGGCCGGCATCCACCATCAGCTTCGAGACCTCGGCCACGCGGCGGATGTTCTCGACGCGGTCCTGGGCCGTGAAGCCGAGGTCCTTGTTGAGCCCGTGGCGCACGTTGTCGCCATCGAGGAGATAAGTGTGCCGGCCCATCGAGAGGAGCCGCTTCTCGACGAGATTCGCGATCGTCGACTTGCCCGCACCCGACAGGCCCGTGAGCCACAGCACGCAGGCCCGCTGCCCCTTCTGGCGCGCGCGCGTCGCCTGGTTCACATCGAGCGCCTGCCAGTGCACGTTCTGCGAGCGCCACAGCGCAAAGTGCAGCAGCCCCGCCCCGAGCGTGGCGTTGGTGAGGCGGTCGATCAGGATGAAGCCCCCGAGCGTGTGATCCTCCCCGTAGGGGGCGAACGGGATCGGCCGGTCGAGCTTGAGCTCGCACACCCCGATGTCGTTCAGCTCGAGTGTCTCGGCCGCCAGGTGCTCGAGCGTGTTGACGTTGATCTTGTACTTCAGCGGCGCGATCGTGGCCGAGGCCGTGCGCGTGCCGATCTTGACGAGATAGTCGCGGCCCTGCAGCAGCGGGGCATCGTGCATCCACACGATCGTCGCCTCGAACTGGTCCGCCACCTGGGGCGGGGCGTCGGCGGCGCCGATCACATCGCCGCGGCTCACGTCGATCTCGCTGTCGAGCGTGAGCGTGACCGACTGGCCGGCGACCGCGCGCTCGAGGTCGCCGCCGGCCGTCACGATGCGCGCCACGCGGCTCTCGCGCCCCGAGGGGGCGACGCGGATCCGATCGCCCGGGCGTACGCTGCCGCTCGCGATCAGTCCGGCAAAGCCCCGGAACTCGTGGTTCGGGCGGTTCACCCACTGCACGGGCAGCCGAAACGGCTTGCCCGAGTCCTCCTCCCCCACCTCCACGGTCTCGAGGTGCTGCATGAGGGTGGGACCGTGGTACCAGGGCATGTGCGGGCCCGGCTCGAGGATGTTGTCGCCGTAGACGGCCGACAGCGGGATCGCGGTGATGTCGGTGAGGCCCACCTGGGCGGCGAAGTCGTGGTACTCCTGCAGGATCGTCCTGAACACGTCCTCGGCGTAGTCCACGAGGTCCATCTTGTTGATCGCGAGCACGATGCGGCGGATCCCCAAGAGCGACACCAGGAAGCTGTGGCGGCGGGTCTGGGTCAGGACCCCCTTGCGCGCATCGATCAGGATCACGGCGAGATCCGCCGTCGAGGCCCCCGTCACCATGTTGCGCGTGTACTGCTCGTGCCCCGGGGTGTCGGCCACGATGAACTTGCGCCGCTCGGTCGAGAAGAACCGGTAGGCCACATCGATCGTGATGCCCTGCTCGCGCTCGGCGGCGAGCCCGTCGACCAGCAGCGCAAAGTCGATCTCCCCGCCCCGCGTGCCCACCTTCTTCGAGTCCGCCTCGAGCGCGGCGAACTGGTCCTCGAACACCATCTTCGACTCGTACAGCAGCCGCCCGATCAGCGTCGACTTGCCGTCATCCACCGACCCGCAGGTGATGAAGCGCAGCAGGCTCTTGTGCTCGTGCGCCTCGAGGTACCCCTCGATGTCGCGCGCGATCAGTTCGGATTTGTGTGACATCAGAAGTAGCCCTCCTGCTTCTTCTTCTCCATCGAGCCGGCGGCATGCCGCGCGAGCCCGTTGCCGCTGCCGGCACCGGTGACGACACACACTTTCCCCTGCCAGTTGTCCATCTTGCGCCAGGCCTCCGCGGTCAGAACCTCAGCCTGAAATCTACGCCATAGCGGCGCGGCTCGGTGAAGAAGAGTCCGCCGAAACCCAGCCCGCCGAAGTCGATGCCGTAGCCGACGTTGTCATGATTCGTGAGGTTGTCGCCCCACAGCGCAACTTCCCATGTGCCATGGTCGCCGAGCGGCAATTCGGAGAGCGCAAGCCTCGCCCGCAGATTCTCCGAGCCAGGATCCTTGACCTGCTCATTGAAGATATTGATGTAGTCGAGCGGGTAGAAATAACGTTCGCCCTGCCTCGACCAGTCGAATCGCGCCGAGACCTGACCAGCGTTGAAGGGCTTGAAGACGTATTCCGCGCCGACATGCAGGTTGTATTTTGCAACCGCCGAGAAGCGCGCCTCATCGGACACATCGCTGATCAGGTCGGTCTGCGGATCGCGAAACAGATAGCGGTCATACTTCGGATCGGTGTAGCCGTAGGCCGCGTCGAGCGTCAGGCCGTCCGCCAGCACGGCGACCAATTCGAGTTCGACGCCCCTGAAAGTCGCCTCGGCCGCATTCACGGTATAGCCGACCGAGCCCCCGGTGCCCGACTGGAACTGCTGCACCTGCAGATCCTTGTAGTCGGTCTGGAAGAGCGAAAGGTTGGTACGCAGTCGACGGCGGAACCACTCGGCCTTCATCCCGAGCTCGTAGGCCGTCGCCTTCTCGGGTTTGAAGGACGACAGGAAGGGCGAGCGCGGCGAGAACCCGCCGGCCTTGTAACCGGTCGAGACGCGCGCGAACGCCATCACGTCGCTCGTGAATTCATAGTTCGCCGAGGCGAGCCACGACGTGTTGGAGAAGCTCTTGCTGCCCGGATCGTCGGGAAACGCGTCATTGAAGAACTTCTTGTCGTCCTGCGTGTACCTCAGGCCGCCCGTGAGCTCGAGCTTGCCGTCAAATGACGGAGGTCGATAGCTCGCCTGCCCGAATCCCGCAATCGACTCGGTCTCGCCACCGAAGATCGAAGGCGGCGCGAGATTCAATGCGACCTGACCGCCGGGCAGCACGAACGTGAAGCGCTGGTGATTGAACTCGGCGGATCGCTCGAAGAAATAAAATGCGCCGAGCACGTAGCTCCACTGGCCGGTGCTGCCGAGCAACTGCAACTCTTCGGAATACTGGAACTGGCGCTGCGGCGCATTGCGGCAGCTGTAGGGACCGTAGAGATCCTCGATGCTGGGCGCGAAGGTCACCGGATCGAGCACCACTCCCCGCATGACGCCGTTGCCGCTCAGGCTGCAGATCGTGTCCTGCTCGAACGAACGATAGGAACTGATCGATTTCAGGGACATCGCGTCCGACATCCGGTACTCGAGCGTGAGATTGTGGCCGCCGGTCTCGGAGTCGCTGTTGAAGCGCCCGTCGAAGGGCGCCTGCTGGCCGCGGTCACGACGCCCCATTCCCACGTCGAACGGCGCGCCACCGAAGCTGGGTGAGTTGCCGTAGTAGCTCGCGACATCCGGCGTTGCCGCAACGATCTGGAAGAACACCGGCGTGCCGCTGCGCTCGTTCCAGTCGAAGGTCTAATAAGCTGTCAGGCGATCGCCGAACTCACCCATGAGGCCCACCCACAGGGCGTCGTTGTCAAAGGAGCCCGGGTCCTCATCGGACGGCGCAAGCGTGTTGTTGAAGTAGCCGTCACGCTCGCGATGGAGATAGGCGATCGTGGCCTTCACGGGCGAATTGAACAGATAGCCGGTGTCGAGCCGCGTGCGCGTGAACCAGTCGTTGAAGCGCCCATAGCTCAGCTTCTCCTCGATGCCGAACTCGTCCGCCGGACGCTTCGAGACCAGCTGGACCGCCCCACCCGTCGTGTTTCGCCCGAAAAGGGTCCCCTGGGGCCCACGGAGCACCTCGATGCGCTCGAGGTCCACGAGATCGAATACGGCACCCGCCGTGCGCGCGATATACACGCCATCGAGATAGAGCCCGACCGCCTGCTCGGCAGTGGCCGCAGGCTCGGTCTGCCCGATACCCCGCAGAGTGATGGATGTGGCCGTCGTGCTCGAAGTCTGATGCGATATCGAAAGATTGGGTGTGAAGTCGGCGACCTGGGTGACGTCCTGGATGTTCAGCTTGTCGAGCAGCTCACCCGCGAGTGCCGTGACGGAGACCGGGGTATCCTGCAGGGATTCCTCTTTCCTGCGGGCAGTGACCGTCACCTCGACGAGTTGCCCGGCCGTTTCCTCAGCCCCCTGCTCCCTGGATGCCCCGGGCGACTGTGCGCTCGCGGCGGAAGCCAAAGCGAGAGCCCCCGCCGCGAAGCAGGTGCCCGCGATGATCATTGAACGAACATACGTCGAAGTCATTGCTTTCTCCTGAAGCCCTTGTTGCTCATGTGCCTCGCGCGGCTGTAGCGCGCCTCGATTGCGCTGGTTGAGCCCTGTCGCCACGATCAGCCTGCCCCGGGGGTAGGACTTGTGCGACATCAGAAGTAGCCCTCCTGCTTCTTCTTCTCCATCGAGCCGGCCGCATCGTGGTCGATCAGCCGCCCCTGGCGCTCCGACGTCGTCGTGAGCAGCATCTCCTGGATGATCTTCGGCAGCGTGTCCGCCTCGCTCTCGATCGCCCCGGTCAGCGGGTAGCAGCCGAGCGTGCGAAAGCGCACGGTCTTCATCTGCGGCGTCTCCCCCTCCCTCAGTGGCAGCCGCTCATCGTCCACCATGATCAGCATCCCGTCGCGCTCCACCACCGGGCGCGGGGCGGCGAGATACAGCGGCACGATCGGGATGCCCTCGAGGTAGATGTACTGCCACACATCGAGCTCGGTCCAGTTCGAGATCGGGAACACCCGGATGCTCTCCCCCTTGCCCTTGCGCGTGTTGTACAGGTTCCAGAGCTCCGGGCGCTGGTTCTTCGGATCCCAGCGGTGCGCGGCCGAGCGGAACGAGAACACCCGCTCCTTCGCCCGCGACTTCTCCTCATCCCGCCGCGCCCCGCCAAAGGCGGCATCGAAGCCGTATTTATCCAGCGCCTGCTTCAGCCCCTGCGTCTTCATCACGTCCGTGTGCACCTGCGAGCCGTGCGTGATCGGGCCGATCCCCTGCGCCAGGCCCTCCGGATTGATATGCACCAGCAGCTCCATGCCGCTCTCGCGCGCCATGCGGTCGCGAAACGCGTACATCGCCTTGAACTTCCACGTCGTGTCCACGTGCAGCAGCGGAAACGGCGGCGGCGCCGGGTAAAACGCCTTCCTCGCCAGGTGCAGCAGCACGGACGAGTCCTTGCCGATCGAGTACAGCATCACCGGCTTGTCGCACTCGGCCACCACTTCGCGAAAGATCTGGATGCTCTCCGCTTCGAGGCGCTGGAGGTGCGTGAGCACATCCGCATGTGGCTGCGCGTCGGCCGGTGCTGAGGCCTGAATGGTGCTCTTCATGGATGAGTGGCCCTTTGAATTCCTGGAAGCTGCACGCGCACTTCCACCTGCTCGATGCGTCCGCCGTTAAAGGGAAAGCCGGGCGCACTCGCAGCCGGATAGCTGCCCGCGGCCGAGCCCCGGTCGATGCCGATGTCGAATGTCTCGTCGATCGAGAAGAACGCGGGCGGCGTGGCCGGCACGCGGCCGCTGCCGAGCGGCGCGCCGTCGAGCGAGAAGCGCGCCGTTGCGCCCTTGCCGTAACCGCCACCATCGTAATCGAAGTCGAGCGTGAGCACGTGCAGACCCGCTGCGAGCGCGCCCTGGCCGGTGAGCTCGATTGCGCCGGCCTCGAAGGCCCGATAGGTGAACACCGGCCGGCCACCGGCATCGAGGTACAGCGACCAGCCCGCAGGCTCCCCACCCATGGCAGCGATCACGCCACGCGCCCCTGTCGCCGGCACTTCGAGCGTCGCCGACACACTCCACGAGCGATTGAAAATCGGCGGCGCGCCCGACTCCGGAACGCCCAGCGTACCCGGGTAGTACGTGAAGACAGTTCGGCCGGCCGTGAGACTCGGCATGGGCGAATTGAAGGTCGGACCCCTGAGCGGCAACACCTGGTTGCGTTCGGCTTCTTCGAGGAAGAGTGTCTTCAGCGTCGCGAGCCGCGCGGGTTCCTGCACCGAGAGGTCATGCGCCTGGGAGAAATCGGAGCGCAAGTCATACAACTCCCAGTGATCGGCCTCGAAGGGCTTCTGCGGTGTTGCAATTCCCCTCTCCCAAGGCAGGCGGTTATGGAAGGCCGCAGCGATCCAGCCGTCGTGGTAGATCGCGCGATGGCCGAATACCTCGAAGTACTGCGTCGTGTGCCGCCCGGGGGCCTGCGCGTCATTGAAGGTATACACGAGGCTCGTGCCGTCGAGCGGCTTCTGGCGAATGCCGTCCACCACCTCGGGCATCGCGATCCCCGCCGCCTCCAGCACCGTCGGCAGGATGTCGTTGACGTGCGAGAACTGGCTGCGCAGCCCGCCGTGGTCGCTGATGCGCTTCGGCCAGGTCACGACCAGCGGATTGCGGGTGCCGCCGAAGTGCGACGCCACGCTCTTCGTCCACTGGAACGGCGTATCCATCGCCCACGCCCAGCCGGCCGGGTACTGTGGATAGAGATCCGGCCCCCCGACGCGATCCAGCTGCTCGAGCATCCGCGTGCGGTCCTCGCTCAGGCCCTGGATCGCACCCATGTAGTTGAAGCTGCCGAGCAGCCCGCCCTCGGCCGAGCCGCCATTGTCGCCGACGATGTAAAGGAAGAGCGTGTTGTCGAACTCCCCCGCCGCCTTCAGCGCCTGCACCAGCCGCCCGACCTGCGCATCGGTGTGCGCGAGAAACCCCGCATACACTTCCATCAGCCGCGCGGCGATGCGCTTATCGCTCGCGCTCAGGCTCTCCCACGCCGGCAGCCCCGCCGGGCGGGGCGTGAGCACCGTGTTCGCCGGCACCACCCCGAGCGCCTTCTGCCGCGCGAGCGTCTGCTCGCGCAGCCGGTCCCAACCCGGGTCGAACACCCCGCGGTAGGGCGCGATCCACGCCGCCGGCACCTGCAGCGGCGCGTGCGTCGCGCCCGGCGCAAAGTAGAGGAAGAACGGCTTGTCGGGCGTCACCGCGTGCTGCGCCCGAAACCAGGCGATCGCGCGGTTGGCGAGATCCTCCGTCAGGTGATAGCCCGCACCGGCCGGGCGCATGATCGGGGTCGTACCCTCCACCAGCGTCGGCTCGAACTCGTCGGTCTCCCCGCCGAGAAAGCCGTAGAACTTCTCGAACCTCTGCCCCGTCGGCCAGCGATCGAACGGCCCCGACTGCGAGATCTCCCAGTCGGGGGCCTGGTGCCACTTGCCGAACGCGGCCGTGTTGTAACCGTTCGCGCGCAGGATCTCGGCGAGCGTCGCGGCATCCTTCGCGTGCACCCCGTTGTAACCGGGGCGCTCATCGGCCACGTTCATTACGGCGCCGATGCCGACCGCGTGCGCATTGCGTCCCGAGAGGAGCGACGCGCGGGTCGGCGAGCAGATCCCGGTCGTGTGGAAGCGGTTGTAGCGCAGTCCCTCGTGCGCGAGCGCATCGAGCGCCGGCGTCGCCGCCGGCCCGCCGAATGTCGACGAGGCGCCAAAGCCCACGTCATCGAGCAGCACGATCACGACATTCGGTGCACCCGCGGGCGCGCGCACCTGCAGCGGCGGCGCACTTGCCGGCACAGCGGTTCCCGCTTTCTGTCCGAAGGCGACAGTCGAAAGCGCCATCGCACCGAATAACACGGTGAATCGGCGAAATTGAGATAAATGCGACATCAACTCTTTCCCCTCAACCAACAGATTTTCGCGTCGCACCCATCCGGCTCCGGAGCTTCGATCATGACGTTGCTCGTCTGAATGGAAGTGAATCGCACTTGTCGCACCTGGATCAGTGACGGCTCGAAGGGCGGAGCCTGAAAACAAACAGCGAGTTCCCCGCACCGCTTGGGAGGGGAAATTCTGGAAAGAGTGCGGCGGCACTGGCTGCCTGAGCACTGTATCCGGTCGGGACGGCGAGGTACTGGACGCCATCGATTTCGTACGTCATGGGGTAACCGCCAATCGGTGCATTGAGACGCTTCTTCCAGAGCACTTCCCCTGTCAACTGGTCGAGAGCCTCGATATAGCGCGCGGCATCGCCGCCAAATACGAGACCACCCCCCGTCGTCAGCAGGGAACTGGTGATCACCGGACGTTGCGAATGGCGCCACTGGCGTTTGCCATCCGCAATGCGGATCGCATCGACGACACCCGCGTCCTTCACGCCAGGCGGCAGGACGCGCGGACCCGCAACGATCGATCCCACGTAGTTTCCAGCGGTGAACTCCGCCCGAACAGGCGCCAAGGTGTTGCAGGATTCAGCCACCGGCACATAGAAGAGCTCCGTCAATGGGCTGTAGGCACCGGCCTGCCACGACTTGCCGCCCCACACGGACGGACAAATGAACTTTTCCTCGCCCAGCGCGCGCGGAATGAGGTTCTCATTCACATGGACAACGCCGCTATCTCCTATGCTCGTGACGACGTTCTGGAAGCTGGTCGCACCAGACCATAGGAACCGGCCGGTGTCGCGATCGAGCGCAAAGACAATGCCGTTTTTTCCCGCGACCGTGACGAGCATGTGACGCAACTTTCCGTCGACGTTCCCGTCGACAAGAACGCGCTCAAACGTACTGTCGAGATCCCAGTTGTCGCGGGGCAGGTGTTGGTAGTACCACTTCAGCTTTCCCGTTCGGACATCCAGCGCAAGCGTACTGTCGGTATAGAGCGCAGCTCCCGAGCCCGTGCCACGTACGAGCTCCGTGTATGGCGCAGGATTGCCCGTACCCCAGAAAGTGGTATTGGTTCGCGGGTCAAAGGAGCCGGTTGCCCACGCCGTGCCACCCCAGCGGTTGGCCGGCGGCACCGCGCCCCAGGAGGCTTGTTGTAGCGGATTGTCCGGATCATCCAGCGTGTTGAAGCGCCACAATTCGTGGCCGTCACTGGCATCGTGGGCGGCGATGTAGCAACCACCGGCCGAGCCGGCGATCGTACAGCCGCTTACGCCGGAGATTATTTTTCCGCCTGCGACGAGTGGACCGATGGTATAGCCGTAGCCTCGTGCGCTGTCGAACGCTTGAATCTGCCAGACAATCCGCCCGGTGAGGGCGTCGAGCGCAACGAGTTTGGCATCGGCCGTGGCAAGGATCACTTTGTCCTGATACAGCGCGATGCAACCCTTCTGGCGACGCGCCTGATAACGCTGATATCCCATGGAGGCGGGAAGCTCGGGAAGCACGTGACGGTATTCCCAGATCAGATCCCCCGTGATCGCATCGAGCGCCTGCACGATGTCATCGGTGGTAGCAATGAACATGATGCCATCGTGCACGAGCGGGGCGGTCTGTTGCTGACCATCTTCCGCCATTGGCCACGCCCAGGCGAGTTCGAGATCGGTGACGTTCTTCCTGTTGATCTGATCCAGCGGGCTGTAGCCCTGGTTGTCGAGGGTTCGACGCCACATCAGCCATTCACCTGACGGCGGATCGCGCAGTAATTCGTCGCTTACGGGGGCATAGCTGCGCATGGTGCGCATGGATTGAATTCGCTCTCCGTTGGCGGGTGCGATCCTGTCGGGGATCACCGTTACAATCTTCTGAGCCAGCAAGTCAGGTTGCCCATCCGGAAACGCATGCCGCGGAAGTTCTCTTCCCCATGTGAACGCCTGCGGTACAGCAATTTTCGTGGCGACTTTCGTGGCGACGCCCGGAACGTTGCCGAGATGCGGAGCGGATACCTGCTCGCCGAGATCCACATCGGTCAGGTTCCGGATCTCGAGATCGTGCACACCCGGTTGAGCGCCATTGGCGCCCAGAATGTAGGCCATGATGTCGAGGTAGGTTTTCTCGCCGAGCTGACCGGGAGCGAACGGCGGCATCGTGGCCGAGAAGTAATTGAAGAGCGGGACAGCCGAACCGAATCTCTGCGCGATGGCGGGCCCCGTGAGCGCGGGGGCGTCGATCCCCTCGAGATGCGCACCATGACACATCGCACAATGCACTTGATAAGCTGTCCGGCCGCGTTCGACCTGTGCCGCCGAGAAAGACGCCGTCGCGGCCGGCGCGCGTTCGGATGAGCAAATGGCGCCGGCAAGCAGCGCTGCACCGGTCAGTACCGTCAACAGGCGATTGCAGCTCGAGCGACTGCTCCCGAATCCTGCCGTGCCGACATGGGGCCACCGTGCCACATCGTTCCCCGGCATCGCGGACAGTTCGTGGTTCATGCAATGACGCGTATTCACGGCGCGCAGGCACCCATGGCTCATTCCATCACTGGTGATGGGCGAGCGCCCGGGCCTTCTCGACCACCGCGTCCACCGTCAGCCCATAGCGGTTCAGGAGCTGCTGCGGAATGGCGACCGCCAGGTCACCATCCGGCAGGCCAATCGCCTCCATGCGAGCCGCGACGCCGCCGCGCCCGAGCGCCTCGGCCACCAGCGATGCCAGCCCCGCCGTGGTGTTGTGTTCTTCCACCACGAGCAAGCCGCGCGCATCCCGGGCAAGGCGGCAAATCGTCTCGCCATCGAAGGGTTTCAGAAAGGCCATGTCGACGACCGTCGCCGAAACGCCGGACGCCTTCAGCACGGCCGCCGCCTGCGCGCACAGCGTGGTCCCGAGCCCGGTTCCGATGAGCACGACGTCACGGCCCTTCGCCACGATGTGGGCGGCCCCGCGCACGAAATCCGGCGAACCCGGATACACGTCGCTCGCCAGCGAACTGGGCGCACGGATGTAGAGCGGCAACCCATCGGCCACGCCGGCACGCATCAGCGAACGCATGGCGGCGTTGTCGGCAGCCGACGCAATCGTCAGGTGCGGCATTCCCCTGAGGATGGCGATGTCCTCGATCGCGTGATGGGTAGCGCCGAAGTAACCCATGTCGAGTCCGCCCCAGGCGGAGATGAACGTCACCGGCAGCTTGTTGACCGCGACGTCCGCCCGGATCTGCTCCGCGCACTTCGGCGCAAGGAAGGCACCGATGCCGAAAACGAACGGACGAAATCCCGACGCCGCGAGCCCGGCCGCGATCGATATCGAGTTGCTCTCGGCGATGCCGGTGTCGATGTAGCGGTCGGGAAACGCCTCGATGAAGGGCATGGTCGCGGGACCACGACCAACGTCGGGTGCGATCAGCACGATGTCGTCGCGCTCGCGCGCCAGTTCGATCAGCGTGCGGCCGATGGCATCGCCACTCTCTCCCTCCGCGGCGACGGTGAAGGAAAACGGATCGGCCATTCCGAGGGCTTGGTCACTCATTGCATTCGGCTCCTGATTTCGTCTTCGGCGCGCTTGCGGTCGGCGGGCCCGAGGAAGCCCAGGTGCCAATCGCGCGGCGCGGCTTCCATGAAGGAGATGCCCTTGCCCTTGAGCGTTCGTGCGACGATGGCCGTCGGTACGGGCGTCGTGCTGTCCGGTAGTCCGTCGAAGATCTCGACGAGGCGGTCGACGTCGTGCCCGTCGACTTCGACGGTGCGCCAACCGAATGCCTCGAATCGACCGGCGATCGGCTCGATGTTCATGACGTCGGACGTCGGGCCATCCGCCGAACTGCCGTTCGCGTCGACGATGGCGATGAGATTGCCCAGTCGGTAGTGCGGCGCCGACATCGCCGCTTCCCAGAGCTGGCCCTCGTGAAGCTCGCCATCGCCGAGCAGCACGAATGTCCGGCCGCTACCGCCACGGAATCGCGATGCCAGGCACATCCCGACTCCCACCGAGAGGTTGTGGCCGATCGATCCGGCGCTGAAATCAATTCCCGGCACGTCGCGCATACTCGGATGGTCGGTGAGCGGCGAGTCGATCTTGCCGAAATCATCGAGCCAGGCCGTCGGGAAGTAGCCGAGATCCGCGAGGATCGGCCACAGGCCGACGGCGATGTGTCCCTTGCCGAGCAGAAAGCGGTCCCGGTTCGGCCAGTCGGGTCTTTTCGGATCGAGCCGCAGCGTGCGGTAGTAGAGCACCGCGAGGATCTCCGCGGCACTCAATGTGCTCGAGTAGTGCCCGAGGCCGGCGCCGGCGATCTGCCGGATCGTCTCGAGACGGATCCATTCCGCGCGGTGGCGCAGATCCTTCATGGAATACGGTGGCTTTGACTTCTGAGACATGATTCCTCTCGATCGGATCAGGTTGCGGGACGCAACGTACGCAGGTAATTCACCAGGTTCCACATGTCCGTTTCGCTGATGAGGTCGCCCCACGCGGGCATGGAGAGACGCGGCTGCACACCGTTCTTTATCACGTCGAATACATCGCCATCGGCCGTGCCGTAGGTATAAGCCTGTCTCGTCAGGTCGGCCGGGCGAGGGCCATACGATCCCGCGCCCTTTCCATGTCCGTCGCCGCTTTCGCCGTGGCAGGGCACGCACTCGACCCTGTAGACCGCCCGGCCGGCCGCCACTGATTCGGCACTCGTGGATACAGGGTTCTTCAACTTCGCACCTTCAGGCGTACCCCCGACCACGGTTACCTGTGCCAGCGCTGCGCCGGCCGCGACCAGCACGAGCAGCGCGGCCACTGCCGAAGCGACGGCCGCACGAATCGTGGTTTTCACTCCTGCAACCTCCATTCTTCGTGCCCTCGATGCACTCACCTGGCGAGCGGATCCGGGCGCAGCTGGAACTTCACGAGCCTCGAATTCGTGCCCGGGCCGCCCTCGATGTGCTTCGTCACCTGCGTGTCGAAACTTGACCAGATCGCGCGGCCTTTCCAGCCCGCTTTCGGATCGTCGATTCGCCCATCGAGGCCGCGCGCATAGAACCCGAGCGGATACGGCACGCGCAGCGTCAGGAAGGAATTGCTTCGCGGCCAAAAGACGAGCAGTGAATCGGACTCCGAACCCGGCATGATGGGCGTGTCCTTGCCCAGCCCCAGCACATCGTGCTGGTCCACCCACGTCAGGTAGTGCCAGTCGGCGCTCCCGGTGCCGACCCCTTTGAAGATCGGACCAGGAGAGGTGTGGAGCGTCCATCCGGCGGCACAATGCTGTCCCGTCGCGGTCGGGCCTTTCGTCACCGGGCAACGGCGGCGATCGAATCGCCCGATCTGTCCGCTGCCGAAGGCCACCCACGCGACTCCCTCGCTGTCGAGATCCACGCCGCGCGGGTTGAATGCCATCGCCTGTCCGTCCGCACTCAACGGCGGTTCGTAATACTCGACCTGGCAGGTCGCAGGCGGGCGCGCGCCGCGTACGAAGCGGATGAGTCCGCCCGGGACACCGGGCTTCCAGTCGTTGCTGCTCCCGTAGGCATAGCGGGCATACCAGACGCTCCCGTCCGCCGGACTGACCCCCATGCCATACAGAAAGCCGATCAGACGCGTGTCCTTTTTAGGATCATCCGGTTCGCCGGGTTCGGTCCACTCGCCGATGTGTCCGTCGCCGTTCGTGTCGAGAACCATCGGGCACCAGCCGATCGACTCCTGTACATCGTGCGTCTTGTCGAACTTGCGCGTATCGATCCAGCCGATGGCGTTGACATCTCCGCTCAGATAGAGCGTGCGCGCCGCATCCCAGGCAAACTGCAGGTGATGCGTTCCGAAGCAGGTATCGATCAGCTGGAACCTGCCCGACTTCGGATCGAAGACCGATACCTGACGCAGACTGCCTTGCGGTTCTGCCAATGGAAAGAACTTCGCGTACGGATTGGCCGAATCGGTGCAATAGGCCGGACTCTTCGCCGGATCGCGAAATGCCGACGTGATCCAGACGCGCCCGAGTTCGTCCATCATGGGGTTGTGGGGGCTCGAATCGACTTCCGGATCCCGCGAGGGCACCGGAATCGCGGTAGCGGTGTTGCGCTGCGGATCGACCCAGACCAGCGTGTTGCCGCCGTGCGTCGAGACCCCGTAGACCCGTCCTCCGGCATTCAGTGTGGGCCGTCGCTTGTCGGTCGAAATCTCGTCGTGAATCATCTCGCCGCCGGCCCAGTCCCAGAGCGTCAGCACGAGGTTGCGCTCGAGTCCGCTCGGGCGTGGCGGCGTTTCCGCGGGTATCGCGCCGGCGGCAATGCGATCGGTCCAGGCGGCGAACTCTTCGATGCCGCGCGGGCCGAACTGCCGCATCACGCTGCTCATGTAGGCGCCATTCGGGCCGAGCGTCACGCGATGCGCCCAGGCTTCGCGTGAAGAATCGAACTTGCCGAGCGTCGGCGGAATCTCCCGCGTCGCCCTGGTGCCGAGCTGGTGGCAGTACTCGCACGTTTCCTTCACCTGAAAGAGCCAATGCGCCTGGGTGCGCATGGTGGTCGAGATGCCGTTGCCCTTGCGCCCCGTGCCCGGAAAATCGGATGACGGCGGAATATCCAGCAGCGAGAGCCAGTAGCTCGCCGGATAGTATTGCGCGGCCGCGCGCGAATCCGGCGCGGGGACGGCGGTGAGGTCGAGGTGCTCGCCGGGCGCGGCTTCGACCGGCCTGGAATCCACGAGCCCGTAGCCGCGCACCCACACGCGGTAGCCGGCCTTCGGCAGGTCGGGGAGCAGGTAGCGGCCCTGGTCATCGGTCACGACAATCTTCGCCATTTTCGTCGGCAGGTCGTCGGTCTCCGCGATCACCCAGACACCCGCTTCCGGACCCATCGGCCCGTGCACCACACCGGCGATGTCATCCGGATCGAGCGCAATGCTCTCCGTCGCCCCGCAGGGCGTCACGAGGATCGCGCCGACCACCAGCGCGACGAAGACAGGCGTCGGGTGTCTCGATGCAATGACTTTCATGGTTTGGGTACCTCGATTGCCGCCATGCGGGCAGAGGCGGCGCCATCGACGGGGATCACGGCGCCGTTCACGAAGCTCGCCTCGTCGGAAGCGAGGAAGAGCGCGGCGGCCGCAATTTCATCGGGTCGTCCGAATCGCCCGGGAAGCAGCGTGGCCTCGTAGGCCGGCACACCTCCCGGCAGACTTCGCGCCCATGCGAGGATGGCTGGTGTCTCGATCGCGCCCGGCGCGATCGCATTGATGCGCACGCCGCTGCGAGCGTTTTCAACTGCGACGGAGCGCGTCAGGTTGTTTACGCCCGCCTTCGCCGCGCCGTAACTTGCGAGCCCCGGGGAGCCCCCGAAGCCCGCACCCGAGGAGATGTTGATGATGCTGCCCGAGCGCTGCGGCAACATCACGCGCAGCGCGGCCCGCACGCCGAAGAAGGTCGAGGAAAGCGTCAGCGCCAGCACCTGCTGCCACTCCTCGTCGGAAGCATCCTTGAGCCAGCCGGCGATCGACTGGCCGACATTGTTGACGATCACATCGAGCTTGCCGAAACGCTCGACGGAGGCCACCACCAGCGCGTCGACCTCGACAGCACGCGTGACGTCACAGACATGGGCCGCGATGCCGTCGACCTCGGCAGCGAGCGCCCCGACGGCCTCGCTGCGAACATCGGCGGCGAGCACCTGCGCGCCCGCAGCCGCGAAGCGCCGCGCGATCGCCGCCCCGATACCGGAGCCTGCACCCGTGACGATCGCGATCCGACCGTCGAGTCTCACGATTCGGCCCTCACGGCATGTATACCCCGCCGCTGACCGAGATCAGCTGGCCCGAGATGTAGCCCGACACATCGGACGCGAGGAACATGGCGAGATAGGCAATGTCTTCGGGTCGCCCCAGCCGCTTGATCGGCAGATGGCTCATGTTCGGCAGCGTGCCGGCCTCGAGCGCCTGCTGCATGCCCTCCGGCGTACCCATCGACTCGAGCCGGTGCCAGAAGCTCCCGGAAGAGACATCTTCATCGCGGTGCGGAACGATCCAGCCGGGCGCTATCGTGTTGAGCCGCACACCTTTCGGGCCCCACTCGTAGGCCAGGGTCTTGGTGAAGCTGTTGACGAAGCCCTTCGTCGCACCGTAGTGGACAACCTGCTGGGCGGCTTCCCCGAGCAGCGAGGAATTGGAGGAGATGTTGATCACGCTCCCCTTGCCGCGCGGCAGCATGTCGGCTGCCACCGCCTGCGTGCAGTTGACGACGCCATCGATGTTGAGCGCGAGCTCCCAGCGGCGCGATTCCTCATCGAGCGCCTCGAAGGTGCTGGTGCGCTTGACACCGCCGGCGTTGTTCACGAGTACATCCACCGGCCCGAAGCGCTCGTGCGCTCGTGCGAGCATCGCATCGACGCTGGCCCGATCCGTCACATCCGTCCCGACGGGCAGGATCACGCCTGCGCAGCCTTGCGCGCGCGCGCGCGCCACGAGTTGCTCACCCGTCGCGACATCGCGGGACGCGGACACGACATTCGCGCCCTCGCGCGCGAACTCCACGACCAACCCCTGGCCGATCCCGCCGCTGCCGCCGGTGATGACGACTGTCTTGCCTTTCAGTCCCAGATCCATATCACTCGCTCCTCACATCGGGCAGGCTGTAGGCGATGACGTAATCGCCGATCGTGGTGCGCATGTACTGGTGGCCCCCCGCCGCGATGACCACGTACTGCTTGCCAGTGCGGGCGGAGACGTAACTCATCGGCGTCGCCTGGCCGCCCGCCGGCAGTCGACCCTTCCAGAGCTCCTCGCCGCTCGCGAGATCGAAAGCGCGCAAATAGTTGTCGAGCGCGGCGGCGATGAATATGACGCCGCCGCCCGTGACGATCGCCCCGCCCTGCGCGAATGCACCAGGGACCGCGATGCCGAACGGCGCGTGATCGCGGGTCGTCCCGAGCGGACGCTGCCACAGAAGCTTTCTCGATTCCAGGTCCACCGCGGACAATCTTCCCCACGGCGGCGCGTTGCACGGGATGCCAAGCGGCGACGCAAAGGGTCGCTCGGTGCGCACCGCAAATGGAGTGCCGAGTTGCGGAGAGATCGCCGCGTTGCCCTCGATCGAGATGCCTTCACCCGCCGGCGCCTGCGCGCGCGGAATGAGTCGCAGCAGGAGCGGCATGTAGGAGGTGCTCACCACCATCCGCTGCCTCGCCTCGTCCACCGCGACGCTGCCCCAGTTCATGATGCCGTTGTTGCCGGGGTATTCGAGGCTGGCGTCGAGTCCCGGAGGCGTGAACTTCCCGTCGTAGCGCAACTTCCGGAAGGCGATGCGACACCAGAGCTGGTCGAACATCGTCGCACCCCACATGTCCGCTTCGGTGAGCGGCGCGGGTGTGAAGCCCGGCATGCCGATCGAAGCAGGCTGCGTCGGCGAATAGCGCTCACCGGGCACGTCGCCGCGCGGCACCGCCTGTTCCTCGACGGGCGCGAGCAGTTTCCCGGTGCGGCGGTCGAGCAGGAAGATCTCCCCCTGCTTGGTCGGCTGGATGAGGGCCGGCACGGTTTCGCCTTCGATCGGCAGGTCCACGAGTACGGGCTGTGACGCGACATCGTAGTCCCAGAGATCGTGGTGCACCGTCTGGAACGCCCAGCGCAGGCTGCCCGTCGCCGCGTCCAGCGCCACGACGGACGAGGCATGGCGGCCCAGTGCCTCGCTGCGATGTCCGCCGTAATGATCCGGCGTCGCATTGCCGGTCGGCACATACACGAGTCCGAGCCCCTCATCCGCGCTGAACAGTGACCAGGCATTCGGTGCACCGCGGGTATAGAGCTCGCCCGCGCGCCACGGACCGGCTGTCGCGGGTCGTCCGGCATCCCAAGCCCAGCGTTGTTCTCCAGAACGGACATCATATGCACGCACCACGCCGGGCGGCTCATCGACCGCCATGTTGTCGAGCACGAAGCCACCGACGATGGCCGAATCACCGACGATGGTCGGTGGTGAGGTCACGAGATAGTAGCCCGCCTTGATCGGACCCAGGCCTTCACGCAACGAGACTTCGCCGTCGCGACCGAATCCTTCGCAGCGCGCTCCCGTCGCCGCATCGAGTGCGATCAGGCGCCCGTCGAGCGTGGCGACGAGGATGCGGCGCGGGCACTCCGCCACCGGGACACGCGCCTCGTGGTAGGCGACGCCGCGGCAGGTGAGCATGAATGTGCCGGCGGTATCGATCTTCGGATCAAAGCGCCATCGCTCGCGTCCCGTATCGGCCTCGAGCGCGATGACGATGTCGTGCGGCGTGCAGAGGTAGAGCGTATCGCCCACCTCGAGCGGTGTAGCCTCGAAACTGTAGGCGGATCGACCCTCCGGGTAGGCCTCCGGCAGGTCGCCTGTGCGATAGCGCCAGGCGACTTGCAGACGATGCACGTTGCCGGGCGTGATGTCGGCGGCAGGCGCGTAGCGCGTACCGGCATTCGTGCGCCCATACGCGCGCCACTCCTCGTCCGTCGCGTGTCGGGTTCGCGACGCATCCGGCGTTGACGTTCCGGTGTGCGCGGCGCGCCCGTACAGGAACGCCATGGCCGCAACAGCGCACAGGATCGCGATGATTGCCGTACCGCCCGGGGCGCGAACAACCACTCCGGCAGCGCCCGATGTGGCTCCACTCCCGGCACGCCGGTACATCGCGAGCAGGACGAGCAGCGCGAGAAAGAGCGGTACTCCCAGCCTCGGGACGAGCAGCCAGAACCCGAAGCCGACCTCGGCGAGCGCCCAGATCACCGTCACGGCGAACGTGGCGAGATAGAGCCGGAAACCGGACCGGCGATCCCGCCAGATGAGCACTGCCGCGATGAGCGTGGCGATCCCCGAGAGCGCGTAGTACGCCGAGCCTCCGAGGCCGATCAGGCGCGCACCGCCGAGCGTGAGCACGCCGCCGACTGCGAACAGCAGGCTGCCCAGCACTTTCAGCGAGATTCCGCGCGCCGCCATCCCCGTCACCCGGCCTTGGTGCGCTCGAACATCTTCATGATGTCGGCCGTGGCGGGCGGCGGGAGGCCCTCCAGGATCCGCCGCGTACGCAACTCGATCACGCCACGGAAGAATGGATCGGTGGGTACGATCCAGAACTTGTCCGCCCCGACCGCCGCGAAGACCTGCGCGGCGAACTCGTCGGGATCGAGACTCTTCGCGACCGCGCCCGCCACGGCATCATGGAACTGCCGTTCCGCCTCACTCTCGAGCCGGTTGCGCTCGGACTGCGGGCGCAGGCGATCGGAACTCCAGATGCCTGTCGCAACTTCCGCGGGACAGAGGCACGACGCTGTGATCGTCGGGCCTTCGAGCGCGAGTTCGGTGTGGAGCGTTTCAGTGATCACCGTCACCGCGTGCTTGCTCGCCTGATAGGGAGCCATGAAGGTGCCGCCACCCATCAGACCACCCTGCGACGAGGTATTGATCACTCTTCCCGCCTCGCCCTGGCCCAGCATCCGCGGCACGAAGCTGCGGATACCGTGGATCACGCCGAACACGTTGACCTCGAAGCTCCAGCGCCAGTCGCGCATCGGGCGCTCCCAGCTCTTGCCGTCGACCAGGACGCCGGCATTGTTGAAGAGCAGGTTCACCTTGCCGTGCCTGTCGAAAACGTGCTTCGCCAGCTCTTCCACGGCCTGTTCGTCGCGCACGTCGGTGCGGCGGGTCTCGATCGACTGACCGCGCGCGCGCAGCGCCTCCTCGAGTCGTTGCAGGCCGGCGGTGTCCACGTCGGCACCGATCACGTGCATGCCCACGCCCGCGGCATGGCGGGCGAGCCCGCTGCCGATGCCGCTGCCGGCTCCCGTGACCACGCACACCTGCCCTCTCCGGTTCTCCGCCTTGGTGCCGCTCATATCAAAACCTCAGTTTCACGTCGATGCCGTAGCTGCGCGGCGGCGAGTACATCACCCCACCGAAGCCGAGGCCGCCGAAGCTGATGCCGTAGCCGACATTGTTGTGGTCCGTCAGGTTGTCTCCCCACAGGCCCACATCCCACGAACCGTTGGATCCCAGCGGCATGTCCGCGAGTGCCAGGCGGGCATGCAGGTTCTCCGTTCCCGGATCCAGTGTTTCGTTCATGTAAGTCGTGACGAACAGCCCCGGACCGAAGTAGCGTCTGCTCCGCTTTGACCAGTCGAGCCTCGCCGACGCGCGACCGACGCTGAAGGGCTGGAAGCCATACTCCACGCCCACGTGCACGGTTTCCCTGGCGACGTCCGAGAACTTGCCCTGCGAACTGACGTCGATGATCTGGTTGGTCACGGGGTCGCGGAACAGGTATCGGTCGTATTTGGGGTCGGTATATCCGTAAGAGGCATCGAGTGTCAGGGCATCGGCAAGGCGCGCAGCGATCTCGAGCTCGTAGCCCCGGATGGTCGCCTCGGCCGCGTTGGTCGTGTCGGCGTTGGTCCCGCCGGAACCCGCACGGAACTGGTTCACCTGCAGGTCCTTGTAGTCACTCTGGTAGACCGAGAGGTTGGTGCGCAGGCGCCGGTCGAACCATTCTGCCTTCAGGCCGAGCTCGTAGGCGGTGACCTTTTCCGGCTCGTACGACACGAGGATGTTGGAGCGCGCCGAGAATCCGCCCGCCTTGTAGCCGGTCGAAACCCGTGCGAAACCCATGACATCCCGGGTGAATTTGTAGCTGGCGGAGGCGAGCCACGAAGTATTCGAGAAATCCTTGTCGCCCCTCTGGGTGAAGAATGACGAGAAGAACTTCTTGTTGTCCTGCGTGTAGCGCGCACCTGCCGTCAGTTCGAGCTTGTCGGCAAGCGCCGCGGGTCGATAGCTCACCTGGCCGAAGCCGGCGGTCGATTCCGTCTCGCCGCCGATCGAGAGCAACGGCGTCAAGTTGAGTGCCGCCTGCCCGCCCGGCAGCACGAAGGTGAACCGCTGCTGGTTGTGCTCATAGGACTTTTCAGAGAAATAGTACAGGCCGGCCACGTAGCTCCATTGGCCTGCGCCGCCGAGCAACTGCAACTCCTCCGAGACCTGATGCTGCCTTTGCGGATGGTTGTCGCAGGTGTAGGGGCCGTAGAGATCCTGGATTCCGGCGAACTGGAAGGTCACCGGATCGAGCACCGGTCCGCGCAACTGACCGTTGCCCGACAGATTGCAATAGGGATGCTGCTCGAAGGAGCGGTACGAGGAAATCGACTTGAGGGTGACCGCATCGGTCAATCTTGCCTCGAGCGTGAGGGCGTGCCCGACCGTCTCGGATTCGCTGGTCAGGCGATTGCCGAGCGGCACGAGCTGGCCGCTTTCGAGACGCTCGCGGCTCACGACGAACGGCGCTCCCCCGAATGTCGGCGACAGTCCGTAGTAGGCCGCCACGTCCGGCGAGGCCACGGTGAGCTGGAAGAACGGCGGGGCACCATCGCGTTGGTTCCAGTCGAGCGAGTAGTAGGCGCTGAATCGATCACCGAACTCGCCGGCCAGCGCGACCCAGACGGCGTCGTTGTCGAAGGAGCCCGGATCCTTGTCATCCGGCGCCAGCGTGTTGTCGAAATCGCCGTCCCGTTCGCGGTGCAGGTAGGCTACCGTCGCCTTGAACGGCGAGTTGCCGATGAGTCCGGTGTCGAGCCGGGTGCGCGAATACCAGTCGCTGAAGCGCCCGTAGCTCAGCTTTTCCTCTATCGCGAAGTCGTCCGCTGGCCGCTTCGAAACGAGTTGCACGGCCCCACCGACGGAGTTTCGCCCGAAGAGCGTGCCCTGCGGGCCACGCAGTACCTCCACCCGCTCGAGATCGACCAGGTCGAACACGGCACCGGTCGTGCGCGCGATGTACACACCATCGAGATAGAGCCCGACACCCATCTCGGCGGTCGACGCCGCTTCCGTCTGGCCGATTCCGCGAATGCTGATCGTCGCGGCCGTGGTGCTGACCGGCTGGTGCGCGATCGAGATGTTCGGCGCGAGTTCTGCCACCCGCGCGATATCCTGGACGTTGAGCTGGTCGAGCAGCTGGCCCGAGACCGCCGTAACCGACACGGGAGTGTCCTGCAGCAGTTCCGCCTTGCGGCGCGCGGTAACTGTCACTTCGACAAGCTGCCCGGAGGACTCCGCTGCCTGCGCGTTCCCGGCCGCTTCCTGGGCATTGGCGCGCGAAGCCGGTGCCAGCGCACCGACCGCCGCAAAGATGCCTGCGATGATGATCACGTTCACAACTCTGAAAGCCATCGTCATCTCCCCGTGCGTTGGCACGACCTGATTCAATCCAGCAGTTCCGAATAGTCCTCGCCATCGGCCGCAATGACGGCGAGCGTGGTGAAGGTCTCGACCGTCTGGCCCTCGGGCACCAGGATCCTCATCAGTCTTCCGCTCTCTGTTGCCGACGCGGCCTCGACCGCCTTGGCTGTCTCGATCTCCACGACCGGCTCGCCCTCGGTGACGAAATCACCTTCGGCCTTCAACCATTTCGCGATCGTTCCCTCCGTGAGCCCCATGCCCCACTTCGGCATCACGAGCTTGCTCGCCATTACTTGCGCTCCGTTCATCAATGGAGAATCCTGCGCGCCGCCGCGACGATGCGGTCCTTGTTCGGATAAAGCGGGCGCTCCAGTTTCGGGCTGAAGGGAATCTGCACGTCCGGCGTCGTGACGCGCTGGATGGGGGCTCGCAACGTGGCGAAGCCCTCCTCGGCGACGATTGCGGCGATCTCTGCTGCCGCGCCGGCCGTGCGATGTGCGTAGTCCACGACGACGAGGCGCCCGGTCCTGGCCACCGACTCGAGGATGGTGGCGCGATCGAGCGGCACGAGACTGCGTACGTCGATGAGTTCCGCCGAAACTTCCTCTTTCGCAAGTTGTCCGACCGCCGCGTCTGCGTGCGGCAGGCAGCCCGCAATCGATACGATGGTCACGTCGGTGCCTGCGCGGCGCACCGCCGCCTTGCCGATCGGCACCAGATGGTCCGGGTCCGTGGCAACGGCCTCCTTCTTCCCCCAGAGGTCGTTGTCCTCGAAGACCAGGACCGGATCGTCGTCACGGATGGCGCTTTTCAGCATGCCCTTCATGTCGGCGGGCGTTGCCGGCGCGATGACCTTCAACCCCGGTACATTCATGAACATCGGATAGGGCCGATCGGAGTGCTGGGCCGCGTTCGCGCCGTTGTGCCACATGGACATGCGGAAGACGACCGGCACGCTCGCCTGGCCGCCCGTCATGAAGCGGATCTTCGCCGCCTGGTTGATGATCTGATCGCAGGCGAGGTACACGAAACTGGCAATCGTCAGGTCCACGATCGGTCGCAGCCCGGTCATCGCCGCTCCGACCGCCATGCCGGAGAAGCCGAGTTCGGAGATCGGCGCATTCCAGGTGCGCTTCGGATCGAGCTTGCCGAGCGCTCCGCTCGCGGAATAGAGCGCAATGTCCTCGCCGATCAGGATGACGCGCGGGTCGCGCGCCATCTCTTCCTTCTCTGCTTCCAGGATGGCGCCGAGGTAGGTGAGTTCTGCCATTTCCACGGATGCGATCCCCGGAACCGGCTCAGGCCTGCTGGCCAATGGGGTTGCTGTAAAGGAAGTCGAAGATGCTGTCGGGAGCCGGATGTGGACTGCCCTTCGCGAATGCCAAAGCGTCGTCGACGGCCTGCGCAACACTGTGTTCGATTCCGGCGAGCTCCGGCTCGCCGTGCCCGGCCTCGAGCAGCCGCATACGATAGAGCGCGAGCGGATCGCGTTCGCGCCGGTAATGCTCGACTTCATCGGCGGTCCGATAATGCGAGGGCATGAAGATCCCGATCGCGTGTTCGTCGAAACGGTAGGTCTTCGCTTCGATCAGGCTCGGGCCCTCGCCCCGGCGGGCACGCTTCACGGCGACGCACGTCGCCTCGAAGACGGCATCGAGATCCTGTCCGTCCACGATCACGCCCGGAATGTCGAATCCCGCGGCGCGCTTTGCGATATCGGGCTGGGCGTGGGTAGTGCTAGCCGGCGTGGTCGCCGCGTAAAGATTGTTCTCGCAGAGGAAGATCACCGGCAGCTTCCAGATCGCCGCCATGTTCAGGCATTCGTACAGGACACCCTGGTTCGCCGCTCCGTCGCCGAAGAACGCCACGCTCACCTGGCCCGTTCCGCGCACGAGGGCGCTCAATCCGGCACCGGTGGCGAGCGGAATGCCCGCGCCCACGATCGCGGATTCACCGATGATCCCGACGCTGCGGTCTGCCAGGTGCATCGAACCGCCGCGACCCTTGCAGACTCCCGTGGCGCGCCCCATCAGCTCGGCCATCAGCGGCGCGAGCCGGGCGCCCTTGGCGATGGGATGCCCATGCGAACGGTGCGTGCCGGTGATGTAGTCGTCATCGCGCAGCGCCATGCAGGCGCCGACCAGTGTCGCTTCCTGTCCGACACTCGAGTGGACGGA
This sequence comes from Steroidobacteraceae bacterium, assembly GCA_019187495.1. Taxonomy (GTDB): domain Bacteria; phylum Pseudomonadota; class Gammaproteobacteria; order Steroidobacterales; family Steroidobacteraceae; genus CADEFQ01. The sequence goes on along the minus strand of JABAQN010000018.1, from coordinate 47,115 downwards.
ACCCGGAATTTCGCCTGCGGCGATGCGCTTCGGCAGTGCCTGCTCGAAGCTCCGGATGGCGAGCATCCGTCGGTAAGCTTCCCGGCGCTGGTCAACCTGAAGAGACATCGACGACCCTCGGTGACGTTCGGAATTGCGGTTGAGCCTATACTCCGGCCCGGACCCAGACATCGTGCGTTTGCTGTATGGCCGAGCCCTTCGATGCCGTTTCCGAGCTGGCGAGGACGCTTTATGCGGGAGTGATCGAGACTCCCCCCTGGCAGGGCTTCTTGCGGGAGATTCGTCGCCATACCGACAGCAAGACCACCTTGGTCATGCTTTCCCCGCCCGGATCGGCTGCCGTGAGCCTGATCAGCGTCATCGGCGGACAACCCGAAGTGAACATCGCCTATCGGGATCAGCTGTTCGCGCTCGACCCGTTCGTCCATCTGCCCGAAGGCCGGGTCACTACCCTGCACGAGTTCGTCGGTGCCGCTGCGCTCGAACGCAACGACTACTACCGGCAGTTCATGTGCACCCGCTGGGGCGTGGGCTATGTCCTCGGCACGGATGTCAGGACGGCGGCCGGCTTCACCGCCTGCCTGCGTCTGTGTCGCGGCGTCGAGAGCAGGAATTTCGAGGCGGATACTTATCGCCTGGTCGAGACGCTCGTGCCGCATCTTCGCCAGGCGATCGAGATCTTCGACCGCCTGCACGGCCTGCGCGTCGAGGAAATCGAGTTTCACGACGCGCTCGACCAGCTCGCCGTCGCGAGCTTCCTGCTCGACTCGCAGCTGCGGGTCGTGCAGCCCAATAGCTGTGCCGCGAGCCTTCTCGCGGCCGGGGAAGGCATGATGGTGCGCAATGGTCGGCTCGTGCTGTCCGATGGCAATGCGCAACAGCAGCTCAAGGCGATCCTCGAGCGCGCACGGGTCGCGTCCGGCCCTCCGGAAGGTGGCCCGACTTGCCTGCCGGAAGTCATCGTCATTGCGCGCAAGACCGGTGCGCCACCGCTGGCGCTCGCCGTGCGCCCGCTGCGCTCACCGGCGGAACTGCGCGCCGATCATGTGCCCGTCGTGGCCGTGTACGCGAGTGCCGGCGGACCACAGGGGATGGTGCCGCCGGCCACCGTACGCCAGCTGCTCGGCGTCACGCCTGCCGAAGCGGAACTCGCGACTCGCCTCGCAGGCGGCGCGACGATCGATGAAGCTGCCCGCGACCTGCGGATCAGCCGCGCGACCGCCCGCACCCAGCTCTATTCGATCTTCCGCAAGGCCGGTGTGCGCCGCCAGTCGGAGCTTATTGCACTGATTGCGCAGACGGCGGCACGACTGACACAGCGGTGAGGCACGCTCTCGCGCGTCCTCGTGCATCACTTCATCTTGACCGCGTGAGTTACCCGACAGGGTCCGGCTACAACTCCGACTTCTTCCGGACATCGACGCGCAGGCGCGTCAGCCGAAGGCGCCTGATCCGCCAGCCGTCGCCCTCCTTCACGTAGTCCTCTTCGTAGTGGCCGAATCCTTCGAGATGAAAGTCCTCACCTACGACCAGATCGGACATTGCCCAGATGCCGTGCGCGGTGCGCGGTCCGGTGATCTCGATTTCCGGCATGTGGCCATGATGCACGGTGACCAGCTTTTCGATGCCCGCCCGGATGTACGCCGTGATCGCCTCCCGTCCATGCAGGACGTCGGGCTGCGGGTCCCATTGGCATACGGCATCGTGCGCGAAGACTTCCGCGAGTTCGTCCCAGCGCTTCTGGTCCATGCAGCGGAAGTAGCGGGCCTTGAGTTTCCGTATTGCTTCGATTTCGGGCAACTGGTCGGCGATCACGGCGCCCGGGCCTCGTCCGGCACGCCGTGGAAGCGCTGGTAGCGCGCATAAAGCTGCCGTTCGCGCTCGATCTGCTCGCGATCGCCGATCGAATAGCGGTGCGCACCGAACTTTCCCTTCGGCTTGTGCGCGAGGTAAGCCTCCATCGCCGCCTGCGCCGCGCCGTCGAGCCGCATGCCGGCGTGCTCGTACAGGGCACGGACTGCCTCGATCGGGCGCGCGACGAGGTCCGCAAACTGGAAGTCGTGGATCTGGGCTCGCGGGATCTCGCCTCGCTCGATCTGGTCTATGACGAGGTTCATGCCGGCCGCGACACCCTCAGCCGTGAACACGCGCTCGAAGGCCTCCGCATCGAAGTGCTTGTCGCTGCGCATCCAGAAGATCGTGCCGAGGAGATTGGTCACCGAGGCACGGGTCATGATGGGATCGCGATGTGTGTACACGACGCGCGCATCCGGGAAGATCTTGAACAGCGTGGGCAGGCTCCAGATGTGCGAAGGCGACTTCAGCAGCCAGTGGGCGCGCGGATTGCGCCACTGCAGCAGCTTCAGCATCCGCCGGTAGTAGCCGTAGGGGTAGGTGAGATCCGCCTTCATCAGCCAGGCGTAGTAGCTCGGCACCTGGAAGATGCCGGTCAGGTTGTCGGAGACGAAGCTGCAGTTCATCGCCACCTTGCATTCGTTCGGGATGGTGGCCCCGAGCTCGTGCATGGTGATGAACGTCGGCGCGACCCGGTGCCACTGGGTCAGCAGGTGCTGCGCTTTCGCGATTCGCGGATCGGTGCGATAGGTTGCGGTCTCCGGCGGCGGGCACGGGAACATTATTTCCCAGTTCATCGGCACGCCGAATTGCGGGTCCTGCGCGAGCAGCTCGAAGAGGATCGATGTGCCCGAGCGCGGCTGGCCGATGATGAAGACAGGCGCCGTCACCTTCTCCGCCTCGATCTCCGGGTGGCGCCGATAGGCCTCCTCGATCTCGAGCCGCTCCTGCAGCCAGATGAGCAGATCGCTGCGCGTCATCAGCCGCCCGAAAAGGTTGAGCCCGGCTTCTTCCTCGAGCGCCTTTACCAGCACCTCGAAAGGCTCACGCCACTCGTCGGAGCCGAAATCGGCGAGCCCGGTGTTGCGCATCGCGGTCCGGAGAAGTCCTTCCGGGTCGAGTGGCACGAGGCTTGCGATGTCCATGCCGCGCCCTTCCTCGTTGACGCGTGCGAGCCATTCCGGCCGTTCCGGTGGAGTCCAGGCGTTGGCGCTCTCCTGTGTCATGCGCGTGTCCTCGCGTGCCTTCAGAGATTGCCGAAGCGGTTGATCACGCCACGCCGGCGGGTCGCGAGCTGCTCGCGACGCGCCTCGGGGGTGATGCGCTTGACGCCCTTCGGGAGAATGCGGAACAGGTCCGCCGCCTTCACCTGGGTCGCCTGCGGCTCGGGGCAGGTTTGCGCGTGCATCCAGCGGTAAGTCACGTAGCCTTCCGCGTAGCCCGACGGGTCGAGCCAGTTCGGCAGCCCCGGGTCATCATGGGCGATCACCACGATCAGCTCGCCGTCGTCCTCGAGCTGGGCGTAGTGGCAGTTGGTATTCGACAGCCGATACCGGTAGTCCATGCTGGTCCACCAGAAGTTGCCGAATTCGACGGCCCAGTACGGGCACTCGGGCGGACGCACGCGCACGATCAACGCCTCATCGCGTGGCAACATCCAGTAGGCGATCATCGGCTCGCCACCCGGGGTTGCATCGATCGCCCGGTCCGCGAGTTGCTTGTAGGAGCGGAAGGTGTTGGGCGTCGCCTTCCACATCGCGATCATGCGCATCCAGAAGGCGATGGATTCGTTGACCCACTTCGCGGAAGCCAGCAGCTGCCCGGCGAGCTTTTCCGGCGTGGGCGGCGCCGGCGGACTCATGTCGCCGGTCAACCGATCGATGCGGGCCTTCATCGGGCGCTCACGCTCCCAATCGCCGAAGAACTGGCGGAAGGTGACGCGGAATGTCTCGGGTGTCGTCCGCAGCCAGTTGCCGGGATGCGGCTGCGGGCTGCAGATGAGCTCGAAGCGGCCATCCGCCTGCACTTCGAGATCGCGCGCGAAGAGCGTCTGGGCGACCTTGCCACCCCAGGGTGTCTCGCCCCGCTCGACGGCCGTGACGGCGAAATAGCGCGCGGTGCCGCGATCGCCGGTGATGCGATAGGTGTCGGTGCCGTTGATGGTCGCGCCCACGTATACCGCATCGGTATTGTCGCCCCCCTGCTTGCGCACGGGATCGAAGTAATGGATCAGCTCCGGATAACGCGGATCGGCATAGTCGCTGTTGAAGTTCAGCGCGAGGGAGATATTGCGCGCCAGCGCCTCGATGCCGGCGGTGCGATCGGCGGCGTGGCGCGGCGCGGGATCGCGAAACGGCAGGTCCGCCGCGTGCTTGAGCTCGTCGCAGAACCCTTCCCAGGCGCGGCGCAGGACCTGCTCGTGGTCTTCGCTCATCGCCGTGTCCCGGAAGCGGAGGGAGTCGCGGCCAGGCGCGCTTCGCGACTGCGGCGCAGATCCTGCACGACGCCTGCCCAGTGTCCAGGGTCGGGGTAGCGGTTGTGCGTGAGACTCACGCCGTCGGCGATGCCTTCGAGGCGCGCCTCGAGCTTCGCCGCAATGGTGTGCGGCTCGCCGACCACCGCGATCTCGTGCAGCATGTCATCGCCGATGAGCGCCGTCATGTCGTCCCAGCGTCCCGCCTTGGACAGGCGATTCAGCTCTTCGTGAATGCCTTCCCACCCGTGCACTTCGAGTGTCGGCCGATAAGCCGGCGTCGAGCCGTAGAAGGCGAGTTGCTTGCGCGCGGCGAGCTTCGCCGCCGCGAAAGCCTCCTCCGTCGCCGCCGTCACCACGAGGGTGGCGCAAACCACCTCGAGGTCGCTGCGCTTGCGCCCGGACTTCGCGAGGCCGTTCTCGAGCGCCGGCAGCGTGTTCTCGAGCAATGAACGGCGGGTATTGAACGGATGAGCGATGAAGCCGTCGGCGGCCTCGCCGGCCACCGCAGTCATCAGCGGCCCGAATCCCCCGGTGAGGATGGGCGGCGGTCCATAGGGATTGGGGCCCGGATTGAACGCCGGGATCATGATCGTGTGCGTGTAGAACTTGCCGCGGAAATTCAGTTCACCGCGACCCTCCCAGCAATTCCAGATCGCCTTGATGGCGAGCACGATTTCGCGCATGCGCTCGGCCGGATGCGACCACACGGAGCTGAAGCGCTTCTCGATGTGCGGCTTCACCTGCGAGCCGAGCCCGAGCACGAATCGCCCGCCGCTGATCGACTGCAGGTCGTAGCCGAGATTGGCGAGGTTCATCGGGTTGCGCGCGAACGCGATCGCGATGCCGGTCCCGAGGCGCAGCGCCTTCGTGTGCTCGGCCGCAACCGCGAGCGCCACGAAAGGATCGTGCTTCGCCTCGAACGAGAACACCCCGTCATAGCCGATGCGTTCGAGTTCCGGATAGATGGTGCGAGCCTGGCGCGGATCTTCCAGCGGAGCAGTGGTGAAGACTTTCATGGCGATCCCGATGTTTGCGTGGGCTAGAAATTCTTCGGAAGCTGCAGCTTCCGCGTGGCGATGATGTTCTTCTGCACCTCGGACGTACCGCCGCCGATGGTCTCGAGCACGGTCAGCGTATAGCTGCCCGGCGCGCGTCCCTCGAGCGGGGCGTCTTCGGCGCCGGCCAGCAGCTGGCTGCCCGCGCCGACGATATCCATCGTGGCGTCGGCCAGGCGGCGGGAGAACTCGGTCGCGTACAACTTGTATTCCGAAGCGGGCACGGTGGGCGTCCTGGTCGCGTCGAGCGCCGCATCGACGAAGCGCACGCCGAGGAGACGCGCCACTTCGCACTCCGTGGCGAGCTGGGCGATGCGCGCGCGGACGACCGGGTCGTCCTTCAGGGGCTTGCCGTCGCGCGTGGCGCCCTTCACGTAGTCACACAGGAGCTCGACCCGCCCGCGGACCGGCGAGAACGTGAACATGCCGAAGCGTTCGAGGTCGAGCGCTTCGGCGATGTACTGGAAACCCTTGTTGAGCTCGCCGATGCGGTAATCGTCGTGCACGAACACGTCGTCGAAGAAGACGGCATTCGTCCGCTCGCCGCCGATCGTGTGCATCGGATGGATCGTGAGTCCCGGTGCGTCCATCGGCAACACGAACAGCGTGATGCCGTGGTGCTTCGGCGCGTCCGGATCGGTGCGGGCTCCGACCCAGTACCAGTCGGCGAAGTGGGCCGAGGTCGTGAACACCTTCTGGCCGTTCAGCACCCAGCCCTCGCCGCGACGCTCCGCCTTGAGCCGCATCGCGGCCGCGTCCGAGCCGGCGGTCGGCTCGGAATAGCCGATCGCGAACTCGATTTCGGCCTTGAGGATCTTCGGCAGGAATTCCTGCTTCAGCTTCGCGGATGCGACCTTGATGAGTGTCTTGCCGACGACCCCGGTCCCCTTGCCGAGCTGCGGCGCGCCGACGGACGAGAGCTTCTCGTTCAGCAGGTACTCGTAGAATCCGCGCCCGCCCTGCCCGCCGTGCTCCTTTGGCCAGGTGATGCCGAGCCAGCCCCGCTCGGCCAGCTTCCGCATGAAGGCCCGCCGCTCGGGCGTATCCACGAGCTGTGCGAGGTTCTCGCGGCTCGGGTCCATGACCCGGGGATCGTGGTTTGCCTTCAGGAACTCGCCGACTTCATCGAGGAAGCGCTGCTCATCCCCTGAGAATTCGAAGTCCATGGTCCGAGCATACGCGATTCACTGACCGCGGTCAATGAAAATCCCCTCGTCAGGCAACCAGGGCTTCGGCGAGCAGCTTCGTCAGCAGCGCGAGCTGGGGACGACTCGTTTCGAAGGAGGACTGCGGATTCAGCAGGAAACCGAAGAAGCTGAGCCGCAGGCAGTCGGCGAGCCGCGCACCATCCACACCCGACTTGAGGACTCCCGCGCGCTGCAGCCGGCGGATCTGCGTGGCGAGCGCGACTCCGAAGGCGGTATGGCGCACACCGAGTTGCGGTGCGCCGCCCTGGCGCACGATGGCGAGATTGATCTGCCGCATGAGCTCGAGGTCGCCGACCGCCTCGTGCTCCTCGAGCACGATGGCCGTGAGCCGCTGCAGGAACACCCGGGCGTCGGCAACGTCGGCGAGTTCGGAATCGATGCGCCGCGCCATCGCCTCGGAGATCTGCTGCTGGCGCGCGAGCAGCACATGATCCTTCGTGGGAAAATGAAAAAAGAACGTGCCCTTGGCAACGCCTGCCTTGCGGCAGATTTCGCTGACGATGGCCTTCTCGACACCGACCCGGCGAAACTCGCCGAGCGCGGCTTCGAAGACGCGCTTGAACGTGTCCTGGCGCTGCAGCGCGCGGGACGTCGGCTTCGGGCGAGTCACCTGGGACCCGGCCCGAGCACCTCGATGGAACCGAGATGCGCGTGATTGAGCTTGTGGCGATGCGTCATCCACCACTTGCCGTTCCTCCGGACCCAGCGGTCGTGGTATTCGCCGAGGGTCGAGAAATCGAGATGCGCTTTCCCGCCCGCCCCCTGGTGCATGTCGCGCACATAGCAGCGGCTCGTCGCGCGATCCCCGTCCACGTCCACGACGAGATTGCCGATCAGGTGCTGCGTGGGGCCGCACTCATCGAGGAAGCTGCGGATGAATTCCACGATGTTCGCGCGACCGCCGAGGGCGCCCATGCCGAGGTCGGCCGTCGCATCTTCCGTCATCACGGTATCGAGCGCCCCCCAGTCGCGCTCGTCCATCGCGCGCGCGAATTGATGGATGGCGCGGGCGATTTCGCGTTCAGCGATCAGGGTCTCGAAATCCATGCGTGCACTCGTGGTGGCCGCGAGTCAGTGTACATTACGCCGCATGATCGACCTTTACGGCATGTGCAGCCCCAATGTCACCAAGGTGACGATCCTGCTCGAGGAACTGGGGCTCGACTATCGCACCCATCACGTCAATCTCGCGGGAGGGGAGCAGTACGCGCCGGCGTTCCTGCGCAGGAGCCCGAACAACAAGGTTCCGGTGATCGTCGACGACGAGGGACCGGAGGGCGGACCGTTCACGGTGTTCGAAAGTGGCGCCATTCTCCTTTATCTCGCGCGTAGAAGCGGCCGCCTGCTGCCCGAGGCGCCCGCGGCCAGGTCGGTGGTCGAGCAATGGCTCATGTTCCAGGTGGCCTCCATCGGGCCGATGTTCGGGCAACTGTCCCACTTCACGCGTTATGCGCCGGCGGGCAATGATTACGGCAAGGCCCGCTACACGAGCGAGGCGAAGCGCCTGTTCAAAGTGCTCGAAACCCGCCTTGCCGCCGCACCGTTCCTCGGCGGCAACGAATACACGGTGGCGGACATCGCGACCTTCCCGTGGATTCGCACGGCCCTCTCCTACTTCCCGTGGCTCGAGGGGCAACAGGCACTCGGGCAGTACCCGGCGCTGCAGCGCTGGTTCGCCGCCATCGCGGCACGGCCGGCCGTGGAACGCGCAATCGAAGTCGAGGAGCGCTTCCGGGCGCTCGACATCGAGGCGTTCGGCAAGGCCGACGCGGATGCGATCGATCGCTTCTACGGCCGGGGACGCTTCGCTCAGCCCTGAGCGTCAGGCCACTTCCCGCTTGACCGGGAAGCGCTCGAAGTAGAAGCCGAAGCGCTCGTAGAGAGCGGCCGGATCCGCGCCGAAATCGCGCGCGAGGTCGTAGACCACCTGCCCCTCCTTGCCGCGCGGATGATCGGCGATGTAGTGCGCAAGTTGCGCGCGTGCGGCCGGGTCGAACGCGAGCGCGGCCGTTTCGTACACCCGCTCCATCGTGCCCATCTGGTCGGCCATGAATGCCTGGAACGGTGAGTCGACGCTGCGCGCCGCGGGCACGAGGTCGCGATCCCGCACACAGGCGCGCAGCAGGTGCTCCAGGCGATCGCTCCAGTAATCGAGCAGCGCACGCAACGCCATGTGCCTGCGGTTCATGCGCTGCGTGTACGCCTGCATCGTCACGGTGGACTGGAGCACGGCCACCGGGTCGCGATGCGTGAACACGATCGTCGCATCCGGAAAGGTCCGCATCAGTACCGGCAGCTGCTCGAGGTGCTGCGGGCACTTGAGCACCCAGCGCTTGCGCTCTCCGCGACGCCATTGCAGCAGGCGCAGCACGTTCTTCATGTACGCGTAGTGCGGCGCCTGGTCGTGCGTGTAGTAGTGGTCGCGCCATTGCGGCGTGAGTCCCAGCCACTCGAAGTTGTACGAGGCGAAGTCCGGCCCCATCAGCTCGAGCTCTTCGTGGATATGATCCGGATTCATCGGATGCATCGCGGCGATCAGCGGGGTCACCTGCTGCATGCCGGCCCACGCCTCGGCGCAGCGCCGGTAGCGCGGATCGGTGGCATCCCCGGGCGCCGCTTCCCCGGGGAGGGGCACGGGCTCGTAGGATTCCCAGAGCGGCAGGGAGTGCAGGCGGCGGTCGGCCGCCAGCAGGTTCACGAGGTGCGTGGTACCCGAGCGCGGCAGGCCGACCACGATCAGCGGCCGCTCGATGGGCTCGGCGAGGATTTCGGGATGGCGGCGCAGCGTGTCGTGGATCAGCAGGCGATTGCTCGCGTAGCGCACGAGATAGCCCTGCAGCACCGTGCGATGGAACCGCGTGATCCCGGGATCGCTGTCCCACGCTTCGCGCAGCACGCGCAGGCGCTCGCGGAAGTCGTCCGGGCCGAAGTCGGCGAGCCCGGTGCGCGCCCGCGCCGCCTCGAGGATCGCCGCTTCGCTGAAATCGACCGTGACAGTCTCGCCCCAGGCGAGCGCGCCCGCCTGTGCCTCGCTCAGCCGCGGCGCGGCCAGGTCGTCGATGTGGATCGCCTTGCCCATACCGGAGGCTCCTGCTGCGCTCAGCCCTGCCTGCTCGCGGCCAGCGCGGCGGACATCGCCGCGGCATTGCGGGCGATCAGCTTCTCGCGCGGCATGCGCCGCATCGCATTCACCTGCCTGCGGTTCTCGCTCCCGGGCACGTGCAGCGGCGTCCTGCCGAGCTGCCGCAGCGCCTGCTTCGCCACTTCGGCGGCAGGCATCAGGTTCGGCATCATCCCGGGCTTGAAACCCTGCAGCGTGAGCGCCTCGGTATCCGTCGCGCCGGGCGCGAGCACCAGCACATCGACACCGGTGCCCGCGAGCTCCCCGTACAGCCCCATGCCGAGACTGTGCACGAATGCCTTGGTGGCCGAATACGCCACCGACCACGGGTAAGGGGCTTCACCTTCCACGGACCCGGTGAAGATGATGCCGCCGCGTCCGCGCGCGCGCAGGCGCGGCAGCAGCGCATGCGCGAGCATCAAGGGCGCGCGCGCATTGACATTGAACATCGCCTCGACGCGTGCGCGCCCCGCCTCGGTGAATCCGCCCTTGAGTCCGAAGCCGGCGTTGCTGACGAGAAGGCCGATGTCGCGTTCACCGATCGCCGCGACGATGCGATCGACCGCATCCGGATCGGCGAGATCGGCCGCGAATACCTGCACCTCGAGCCGGCGGCGCCGGGACAATTCCCGCGCGAGATTCTCGAGACGGTCGCTGCGCCGCGCGACGAGCAGCAGGTTGATGCCGCTCTTCGCGAGCAGCCGCGCGAACTGCTCGCCGATCCCCGATGACGCACCCGTCACCAGGGCCCACGGGCCGTACTTCTCCCGAAGATCCTGTGTTCTGGCCACGGCAGCACTCCTCCCGCTATGAACGACTCAAACCCCGTGTCGAAGCCGGAACCGGCGCCGACAGCAGCGCGACGATGGCATCCTCGAGACTCGCCACGAACAGGGCACTGTGGCCGTCCGGCCGATGCCCTCCGGAGGCCTCGAGCATGCGCGAATGATCGTCGAGCCCGTGGAAAACGAGCACGGCGGCAAGCAGCAGGCGCTCCCGCGCGATGGCGGCGGGCAGCCCTGCGGCGCGCAGCGCCCTGCGCAGCGCGCGGCTGAAGCGATCGGCCCGCGCGAGGCGCAGCGGCGAGGCGGGGACGCCCTGAACGGAAAGCGTGTGCAGCGCGATCAGCTGCGCATTGATGCGGATGAACTCGAGGCCGCCGTCCGGATCCCGCAACTTCGCCGCCACGGGCTGCACGAAGGCCTGGACCAGCGCCCGCAGCCCCGGCCTGCGACCAGGGCGCTCGAGGCGCGCGAGCAGCACTTCCCGCTCGGCGGTGATGCCCGGGACGTGCTTGTCGAGGATCGCCTGCAGCAGCCCGTATTTGTCACCGAAATGATACTGGCACGCATTGCTGTTGCGCTGACTGGCCGCCTTGCCGATCTCGCTCAGCGAGACACCTTCGATGCTGCGCTCGGCGAACAGCCGTTCGGCGACGCGGATGAGCCGCGCGCGCGTCGCCGCGCTGCGTCGTGTCGGGGCTGCATCGAGCGGCGCCATTTCAGCCCATCACGCTGAAGCCGCCATCCACCGGCAGCGTCTGGCCCGTGATGTATCCCGCCGCCTCGCTCGTCAGGAAGAGCACCGCGCCCGCCACTTCCCGCGGCGTGCCGAAGCGCTGCATCGGCGTGCGCAGGCGCGACGGCTCGCTGTCGGAGGTCGAGAGGAAGTATTCCGTCATGCGGCTGCGGATGAGCCCGGCCGCGACGGCGTTCACCCGGATATGGTCCTTTGCCCAGGCGATCGCGAGCGTCTTCGTCAGTTGTACGATGCCACCCTTGGCGGCCCCGTATCCCGGCACGACCTCGACGCCGAAGTACGAAGTCATCGACGCGATGCCGATGAGGCTCGCGCCGCCCGCGAGCGTGCTCGCGGCGAGTTTCGGCCGGCAGGCGTGCGCCATGCGGTAGGCGCTCAGCAGGTTGACGCGCACCGCGCGCTCGAACACGTCGGGCTCATACTCGTTCTGCGCCGCGAAATTCCCGCCGGCGTTGTTCACCAGGATATCGAGCCGCGGCAAGCTTGCCGCGACCTGCAGGATCTCCGCGTCGTCCTCGACGCGCAGCTGGAAATAGCGAAAACCGGAGAAGTCTCCCTCGTATTCCGCCGCGCCGGCACGGGTACCGGTAATGGTCACTTCCGCGCCCGCGTCACGATAGGCGGCAGCGATCCCGGCGCCGATTCCCGACGTGCCGCCCGTGACCAGCACATGTGCGCCCCGATAGTCGTAATGCGGATTCGTCCAGCCGCTCATGCCTGCACCCTGCCCGCGGCCGCCGTGCCGAGCGCCGCTTCGAGCTTCCTGATCTCGGTGCGCAGCCAGCCTGCCTCCCAGAAATTTCCGCCGCCGGAGCGCTCGAGCAGCGCGCGGTTCGCCGCCAGCGCGAGTGCGAGTGCGCGCGCGTCGTGCGCATCGTGCGCCAGCGCCGCTTCCGCGAACAGCATCGCGGCCTCCGGGTCGCCGGCTTCGAGCTTCGCGCGCCCGCGCTCCAGCACCGCCGCGGCGCCCGCGAGCGCGACGAGCTCGCCATGGATCGCGCGCGGCGGTGTCGGGTAGAGCTCGCTCGTCGCCTCGGCCTTGAACCAGCCCATGTACTGCTCCCAGATGGTGCGTACCGCCCAACTCACCTTGCCGTAGCCCTGGCCGACGTAGAGTTCGGGCGGCAGATCGATCTCGCGCATCAACGACCGGATGTCACGGCCCGCATTCATGCCTTCGAGCGTACGGCGATGCACATGGTCTACCGCCTGGTCCAGCCGGTCGAGACAGGCGCGGATGAGCGCGGCCCCCTCGACGGGCGCGAAGTGCCCCGTGACCAGCAGTTCCGGCCCGAGCGCGCGCACGCGACGCAAGGACTCGAGATAGGGCTCGGCGAAGCGGTAGCGGTCGCCGCGGACGGTGTTGAAGTTCGGGAAATGCGGAAACAGCGGCCCGAACATGTTGCCCGAGAAGAGGATTCGATGCTGCGGCAGCCACACGGCGCAGCTGTCGATGGTCTCGCCTCCCGGTACGGCAAGGAGTTCGAAGCGCACGCCGCCGAGTTCGAAGTCGAGCGTGTCATCGAAACTCACATCCGCGACCGGCACATCCTGCAGCGGCGGCGCCGCGGAAGGCTGCGGCCGACGGGAGGCGGCGAGCGCCTCGCTGAACCAGATCCACGCCTGCGCCTCGCGCACCTGCTTGATGCGCTGGTCGTCCCGCTGGCAGTGCGGCAGGTTGCGTTGCGCGATGAGCCGGGTGCCCGGTTCGCGAAAGAGCGCCACGCCGCCCACGTGGTCGACATGCCCCTGGGTCACGATGATGTACGGTGTCGGCCCCGGGCATATCGCGTCGAAAAGACGCTTGTGCGTGGGCGCCTCGAAGCCCATGCCCGTGTTGATGATCACCCTGCCCGCGGGCGTGACCACCATGTAGGCGTTCGACAGGCCGCTCGACTGCCAGATGAAATCCCGGACCGGGATGGCGCGCCCGAGGTGTGCCGCCCGGTTTGCGAAGAAATCGGGCCGGGCCTCGACCAGTTGCCTCACTACGTCCATGCGTTTAATAATAGCATATTAATTATCGCCGCGAATCACCGAGGAGTTGCCGATGACCGCCACCACCCTGCGCCAGCTCGGACTGCCGCCGATTTCCCAGCTGGGCCACGTCGTGCGCAACCTCGAAGCCGCGATGGCGCTCTATGAGCCGCTCTACGGCCCCTTCACCACGATGGAGGGTTCGGTGCCGGCGGCGACCTTTCGCGGCCGCGTCGCCGACGTGCAGCTGATGATGGCGTTCGGCCACAGCGGCGATCTCGAGATCGAGCTCATCGAATGGCGGGGCGGCGACAGTCCGCATCGCGAATTCCTCGAACGCGGGCGCGAGGGCATCCATCACGTCCAGTTCCGCGTCGAGGACTGCGACGGCTGGATCGAGAAGGTGAAGCCGGTCGGCTATGAAGTGGTCTGGTACAAGCGCTACAGCGCCGACACCACTTTCGCCTACCTCGAACGCGCGGGCGACCCGACCCTGATCGAGTTCCTGCAGATGCCCCCGGGGGGCCCCGGAACCGCGTAGCGGCGCGCGCCGGTCGACTGCGCTATAGTCTCCCCGGTCCGCCCGGACAGACCGGGGAGATGTCATGGAAGAGACAACCCGCGCAACCGCGCACCTTGGCTCGATCGCCCTGTGTGGATTCCTCGCCGGCTGTGCCGCGCTGGCGGGTTCGCCCGCCACCTCTCCGCACGCGCACTGGCGCGCCCACGCCTGGCCACTGCCGCAATGTCCGTCATCTCCGCTGCGGGCACCCGCCGCCGGACCCGCGCTCCTCGCCGGCGCCGTGGCCGATCTGGCACTCGATCGCATCGCAACGGCCCTGAACGCCGCCGCGGCCGCGGACCGCGAAGGTGTCGCGTGGGCGGGCACCGATGCGCGTTACCTGTGGTTCGGACAGGCAACGGGCGGCGCCTCGATCGAAGCACCCGTTGCCGCCCTCGCCGGCTGCATCATCGTGGCGCTGACCGATCGCGGCGATGCGGACCCATCGCGCTGGTGCGCCGCGTATGATGCCGCTCCCGCGGCGGGCCGGGCTTTCGCGCGTGCCTGCACGAACGACGGCCGCCGCCTGCTCGAACTGGCGTCGCGAGATGTGCCGGGCGGCGCGAGCCCCACCGGCATCGGGCTGCCGCATCTCTATGCGGAAGTTCGCCTGCGTCCGTCCCGCGACGGCGCCGCCATCACGCCCGAAGTAGTTGCCCTGCATTACCCGCAGGCACTGCAGGCGCGGCAGGATGCGACGCGTGACCTCGCGTTCACGCTGCAGCTGCGCCTGCCGGAGGAAACGAAGGGCGCGAACCTGCTCGTCCTGCTGCGCGACATCACACCGGGCCAGATGAGCGACGAAAGCGCGCCCGATTTCATCCAGGATGCAACGCTCTGGACTGCCGCACCCGCGTTCCCGGGCGGCAGGCCCGTCCCGGCCGACATCGGCGCAGGCATCGGCCCGGTCAACATCGGGCTCGAGATCCGCGAGACCGGCGATACCAACGCGTTCCTGCAGGCCCTCACCGCCGCATTCAACGGACTGGGACCTGCGTTTTCGAAGGCGCTAAAGTAGCGGCCCCGATCCCGGAGGCCCGCCATGTTTCGACACGCACTGACAGGTGCCGCGCTCGCATGCCTCGCGCTCACGGTTGCACCGGCTGCGCAGGCGCGCACGCAAAAGCCGCCGCTGCACGGCGCGAACTGGGTCGCGATCACCGGCAAGCCGCTCGCCGCGACCGCGGGCGCGCGGATTTTCGAGCGCGGCGGCAATGCGATCGACGCGGCGTGCACGATGCTCGCGGCCACCTCGACGATGTGGGACACGCTGTCGTGGGGCGGCGAAACGCAGGCGCTCCTCTACAACCCGCACACGCGCAAGGTGATCGGGGTGAATGCGCTCGGCGTCGCGCCGAGCGGCGCCACCGCCGTATTCTTCCGCGGCAAGGGCATGAAGTATCCGCCCGACTACGGCCCGCTCGCCGCAGTGACGCCGGGCACGCCGGGCGGCCTCATGATGATGCTCGCCGAGTACGGCACCATGAGCCTCGCCGAAGTGCTCGCGCCCGCGATCGCGCTCGCCGACGGCTATCCGATCGAAGCGGAAACCGCGAACCGCATCGAATCCGTGAAGGCGCAGTTGAAGCAATGGCCCGATTCGGCGCGGGTGATGCTGCCGCACGCCGGCGCCGCGCGCGAGGCGCCGGAGCCGGGCGAAATGTTCCGCCAGCCCGATCTCGCCGCGACGCTGCGCAAGCTCGTCGCGGCCGAGCGCGCGGCACTCGATGCCGGCAAGGACCGCAAGGCCGCGATCCTCGCGGCCTACGATCGCTTCTATCGCGGTGACATCGCCGCGGACCTCGTGGCGGGCACGCGCGCTGCGGGGGGCCTCTTCACGCGCGAGGACCTCGCGAACTGGCGCGTGCACTTCGAGGAGCCGGTGCACGTTCCCTACCGCGGCATCGAGGTCTACAAGCTCACCACGTGGGTGCAGGGCCCGGCGATGCTGCAGGCCCTCAACATCCTCGAGAATTTCGACCTGCAGGGCATGGGCTACAACAGCGCGCGCTACATCCACACGCTGTACCAGGCGATGAGCCTCGCGTTCGCCGATCGGGATTTCTATTACGGCGATCCGTACTTCCCGCCCGAGGAACCGGTCAGGGGACTCCTTTCCAAGGACTACGCACGCGCGCGTGCGCAACTGATACGGCCGGGCCGCAACGATCCCGACATCCGCCCCGGTGACCCGTATCCGTTCCAGGGCGAGCGCAATCCGTTCGCGGCGAGTCTCGCGAAGTGGCACACCGTACCGTCGGCGACGGTGTCGGCACCGCCGACCGCGGCGCGGCTCGAGGCCCTGAAGCGCCAGTTCACCCGCGGCACGACTTCGGTGATCGCAGCGGACAAGGCCGGTTGGGTGGTGTCCATGACACCGAGTGGCGGCTGGCTGCCTGCCGTGATCGCCGGCCGCACCGGCATCGGGCTATCGCAGCGCATGCAGAGCTTCGTGCTCGACCCCGACGAGAATCCGTTCAACGTCGTCGAACCTGGCAAACGCCCCCGCGCCACGCTGACACCCACACTCGCGCTGAAGAATGGCAAGCCGCTCATGGCTTTCGCGGTCCAGGGTGGCGATACGCAGGACCAGAACCTGCTGCAGTTTTTCCTGAACATGGTCGAGTTCGACATGACCGTGCAGGAAGCGACGGAAGCCGCGAACATCAACAGCTACCAGATGCGCGCCTCGTTCGGCGGCCACGAATCACAACCCGGGCGCATGCTGCTCGCGACATCGATTCCGCCCTGGGTCAGGGACGAACTGAAGCGCAAGGGCTACACGCTGCAGTTCGAAGAGCGCACCTCCGGGCCGATCAACGCGATCTGGTTCGACCGCGCCCACGGCACGATGTGGGGCGGATCGAGCAATCATGGCGAGGATTACGGCATCGCGTGGTGAAAAGTGGCGGGCAGCGGCCAGCAAGATGCGGGCGGCCAGAGGCGAACCGCGGCGGCGCCCGACCGGTGCCTCTGGTCGTTCGCCGCCTGCCTCTGGCTGCCCGCTGTTCGCTATCCGCCGCCCGCTTTCCTCAAAATTTCCACTTCGCCGTAATGCCGAACTGCCGCTTGTTCGCGAGTGGATAGAAGAACGCCCGCTCGAGTGTCGTCGTGCCCGGCACGTTGTTCTGCGCCGGATTCGCGTTCACGTGTTGCGGTACGTTCAGGTTCAGCTGGTCGACGTAGCGCGTCACCGACGAGGGCGTGCGATCGTCGGTCAGGTTGTTGACGAAGAACGTGACGGCCCAGTGGTCGTTTTCCACCCCGGCACTCATGTTCATCAACACCTGCTCGCCGGTATCCGCGAGATCGAAGACCTGGTCGTACTTGCGGTCGGTATACGACACGTCGCCGCGCACGAACCCGGACTTGTTGGCGCCCATCGGGAACGTGAGCCGGCCGTAGGCGCTCGCCTGCTGCTCCGGAACGCCCGGCGGCTCCTTGCCCGCGAGCGACGTATTGCCGAACAGCTGGCCGGCCTCCGCATCGATCAACTCCTTGAACTCCGCGTCGGTCAATGACCACGTGAACCCCACCGTGAGCCGGTCGCTGACCGCCGCCTCGAGCTCGAGCTCCGCGCCCCTGATCTCCGTCTTGCCGGCATTGCGGATGTAGGACTGCGTGCCCCCGGTCGGGAACGTGAAGCTCGAGGTGAGCTGCTGGTCCTTCCAGTCGATGTAGTACAGCGCCAGATTCGCCATCAACCGGCCGTCGAGGAAGCGATTCTTCGTGCCGATTTCATAGTTCCAGCTCGACTCCTCGTCCGCGAAGCGGATGTTTTCCGGAAAACGCGGATCGGGGTTGATCACGCCCGGCTTGTTGCCCTTCGCGACGTTCGCGTAAAGCATGTTCTCCGGCGTGAGCTTGAACGTGGCCGTCACGCGCGGCGACACCGAGTCGAAGGTGTTCTCGATGAGCGGCGCGGTCGGGCGGGCGATGGCGTTGTAGTTGCCGATCGTGTCCTCTGCGTAGCGAAGTTCGGCAGTGGCCTCCCAGCGGTCCGTGA
This sequence comes from Steroidobacteraceae bacterium, assembly GCA_019187495.1. Taxonomy (GTDB): domain Bacteria; phylum Pseudomonadota; class Gammaproteobacteria; order Steroidobacterales; family Steroidobacteraceae; genus CADEFQ01. The sequence goes on along the minus strand of JABAQN010000018.1, from coordinate 29,317 downwards.
AATCGAAGCCGACCGAACCGAATACCGCCCGGTTGTCGATGCGGGTCTCGCCCGAGAACACGGTCGGCGCGGTGGGCAGGAAATGCCGCTCCTCGAGCGAACGGCGCCCCTCGTAGTAGTACGCGCCGACGAGGTACTTGAACCGGCTCGCGCGGTCGGACTGCAGGCGCAGCTCGGTCGACCATTCATCGCGATCGGTCACTTCGTTGCGCATCACTCCGCCGGTGCGCACCGGATCGGTCGGCGCACGCGTGTAACCCGGCGCATTCGGCACCGTGAGGAGACCGAACGCGGTCGCACCCTGGTAGGTCGAGTCGTAACCGTACTCCATTTCGGTATTGAACAGGCCCGAGTTCGAGACGAGTGTGAGGCCCGCCGGCAGGTCGAAGCTCACCTGCAGCGACAACCGCGTTGAATCCCGGTGCAACCCTTCCGTGCCGTCGAGGCCGGCGCGATCGAGCGTCGCATCCCGGGCCTCCTCGACTTCGCCGCAGTAGTACTGGCGGGGCGCATTCAGGTGACAGTTGTTCGCGAAGCGGTCCTGCAGCGTGATCGCCGCGAGATCGTCCCGGTCACGCGTGTAACCGCCCGAAAGGATCGCCGCGATGCCCTCTGTCGGGCGCCACTCGAGCGACGCGTTGAAGTTCGTCGACTGCTCGCCGCCGATCCGGTCGTTGTCGAGCGTGTTCCGGTACATGCCGTCCATCGTGTAGTAGCGGCCGTGCACCATGTAGAACAGCTTGTCGTTGATGATCGGACCGCGTGACAGCAGGTTCACCTCGGTATCGCCATACTCGGCGAGCCGCGCGCTCACGGTATGTTCGGGTTCATTGCCGCCCTTCTTCGTGATCAGGTTGATCGCGCCGGAGAATGTCGCGCGCCCGAACAGCGCCGCCTGCGGCCCCTTGATCACCTCGACCCGCTCGACGATATCGAACGGGAACGACAGGATCGAATCGGAATAGAGGATGCCGTCGACGAACACCGACGCATTGCCCTCGCCGAGTATGTTCGACATGCCGCGGATCACGGGTCGACTCACGCCGCCCTGCACACCGTAACGATTGACCTTCTCGAACGAGAAGCCCGGCGTGAAGTGCGAGATATCGAACATGTCACGCGCACCGCGTTCCTCGAGCTGCTCGCCCGAAAATGCGGCCACGGCGATCGGCACATCCTGCAGGCGCTCCTCCTGCTTGCGCGCCGTGACGACCACCTCCGGGAGCTGCGCCCACGCCGGCGGGCACGCAATGGCGAGCGCGACTGTACCGAGGGACAGGGCCGTCAGGCATCGGGTGTCGAAGCGAATCATAAAACCCCCTTTCATGAAGCAGAACGTTCCGCGAGCCGATCCTGCAGATCTTCGATCAACAGGCGTTCATTGAAATCGCGCGCCTCGGCGGCCGCGGTATCGAGCATCCGCCCGATCTCGGCCTCCGATGCCTCGACGCGGCAGGAGGCGAAGCGCCCCCGGAAGACTCGCTGGGCATAGATCACGCGCGCGGCCTGGCGCCCGGCGCGGGCAGCCGCGAGCCAGTACTTTTCGGCGATGCAGATGTCGGCAGGCGCATCGGGGCGCCCGCGCTCGGCGAGCAGGCCATACACGAACTGCGCCTGCCGATAACCGTCATCCGCCGCGCGTTGCATTTCCAGCGTGGCGCGTCGGCTGTCGCCGCTGTAGGCGAGCACGCGGGCATACTGATAGCGCTGCCGTGGGTCGGCCGGATGGCGCGCCACGTCCGCCGCGCAGGCCGCGACAGCGGCCGGCACATCGACCCGAGCGCCCGGCACACCCGGTGCGGCGCGATCGGGATCCTCCGGATGCGATGCGAGCCGGTCGCATTCGGTGACCGCTGCGACCGCTGCGGCCGGACTTCCCGAAGGCGGCGTGTACTGCGCTGGCACGGCCACCCTGCGTGCGCGTGCCGCGAGCCGTGCCGCAAGATCGGCGAGCAGCAGACGGTCGTAATAGTCGCCCGAATCGGCCACGGCCGCGTCGATGAACCCCCGCATCTCCGCCGGCGTCGCATGGACGCCGCAGGCATCGAAGCGGCCGTTCAGCGCGTGCCGTACATAGCTGACGCGGGCCGCCTGCCGGCCGGCGCGCGCCGAACGCAACCAGTAATCCTCGACGACGCACGGATCGGCGGATGCGCCCGGACGATGCCGGTCGATCAGCAGCCCATGGACGAACTGTGCCTGCCGATAGCCGTCATCCGCCGCGCGTTTCATTTCCGCATTCGCGCGGTCGCTGGCGCCCGCGTAGGCGAGCACGCGCGCGAGCTGGTAGCGGGCGCGCGCATTGTCGGGGTGCAACGCGACCTCGGCTTCGCACGCCGCGATCGCGCACGGCAGGTCGATGCGCGCGCGCGGCACCGGCGGCGCGATCACGTCCTGGTCTTCGGGATTCGCGGCGCGCCGGTCGCACTCGGTGGCCGGGTAATCCCGCGCACCCGCGACGGCCGCAGCCGCGAGCATCGCGATCGTGGACAGCAGCTGTTTCATCGGCATTCCTTCACCAGCACGCCGCGATGCCCGGCACTTCGCCGCGTGCGACCTCGAGTTCCGGGGGCAGCACGGCGTCGTAGTCCGGCCACCAGCGAAACGGCCTCGCAGGCGTGACATAGGTCGTCGCGAGCAGCCCGCCCTTGGTCCTGAAAAAATACAAGTTGCCCGTGAGCGTGCCGAACGGGCCGTGCGGCACCGAGGGCGGGCGCCAGAAATACGCGCCGGGGCGCATCACGCCATGGTCGCCGTGCACTTCACCGGCCAGCAGGTACATTTCCTCGACCGTCGGGTGCACCTCGGCGCGCTCCGCCCAGCGCAGCGGCATCGTGCCGAGCACCCACGACGTGTCGTGCGTGACCGGATCCTGGTAGAGCAGCTTGCGGCCCGCGCCCGGCGGAAACTCAGGATGAAAATTGCCGGTGTACGGCACGTCGTACAGGCTCCTGCTGCGCACGAGGCGCCGTTCGTCGAAGGCGATGCGCTGCGTCGCGAGTGCGGGAGCGCCCGAATGGAATTCGAGCACGACGGCTCCTGCCGCGCTCGCCCTGGCGCCCGCATCGAAGCCGGCGGGAAGATGCGCGTAGGTCATCGCCGGATGCGGCTCGCCGCCGATCGTCAGCGCACCCCCCAGCACGAGGAACTCGTGGTCGACCGTGAGGGCACCGCCCGGCCACGAATAGCCAGGTGGATAGCGCACGACGAGGCTGCGTGCTCCGGTCTCGTCGTCCGCGCTCAGCAGGCGCGCTTCGATGCCCGGCCCCGGCAGCCCGGGCACGTCCGCGCGCCAGGGAATGCGCTGCGACTGGACGAATTCGATGCGCGGGCGGCTCAAAGGCACTCCTCGCGCCGCTGCCCGCTGTCCGCTGCCCGCCATCGCTTGTTTCCGCCCCTATCCACCTTGTCTTCAACTCCTGTCTTCATCCGTGATCACGCCCATCAGCCTCGCCATCGATTCATCGAGCGCCTGCTGGCTGCGGCGTCGGAATTCCGGATCCGAGGCGAGACCGTCGAGCACGGCAGGTGTCGGCGGGCTGCCGCGCTCGAGCGCGAGTTCGAGCGCAATGCGGCGCGCGCGCTCGACATGCAGCTGCGAGGCGAGCTCGAACAGGAGCGCCGCGAGCGCGGCATTGTCCGGCGCGACAGCGTAGTCGTAGGGCACACCGGCACTCATACGGGCTTCTCCGCTTCGAGCACGGCCCACGGGAAATGCCACTCGGGTCGCAATGGCCATGCGAGCCGATCGAGGCGGCCCTGCCCGCGCTCGTCGAATGCCACCCAGTGCGCGTCGACGAGCCCGGCCCGTGCAGCCATCGCCGGAAGGTCCGCCGCCATCATCGGCGGCATGAACGGTTCGTTGTTGCGACTGCCGTGTTCGAGCATCGCGAAATCCCGGAACGCATCCCCCGTGCGCTGGAAATCCAGGAAACGCAGGATCCCGCCCGGCGCGAGCAAGCGGGCCGCCTCCACGAACAACCGTTCGAGCTCGGCCACCGGCATCTCGTGTACCAGCATGGTCGAGGTAACGAGATCGACGCTCCCCGGCTCGAGTCCGCTCGCGACCGCGTTCGCCTGGACGAAGCGCGCACCGAGACCGCGCTCGCCCGCGCGGTGCGCCGCGAGTCGCACGCACGGCCCCGACAGATCGATGCCGATGACTTCCGCATCCGGAAACGCCGCCTTGAAGGGCCACGTCGACTTCCCGAACCCGCAGCCGAGATCGACGATCCGCCGATAGGCGCGCCTCGGGATCGCGGTGTCGACGAACAGCCGGTGGAAGCCGTAGTCGTCGTTCGTGCCCAGCATGACGAGCTTTGCGCCAAGCTCGTAGACGAGTGCCGCCTCGTCGTCGCGCCACACGCCGCCCGGCTGCACGTGGATATCGCATCCCGTATACCAGCCCGGCAGCTCGAGCGACTGATCGAGCGTGGCGGTTGCCGCTCCGGCGGGTGCCGGAATGCGCGTGTCGCCCGCCTCGATCTGCGCGATGACCGCGCGCCACAGCATGCGCTGCGCGCCGCGCTCGAGCCACGCGAACCACGGATAGGTCGGCAGCCCGGCGATGCGCGCCTCGCGCGCCGCGTCGTGCTCGCGGCGCAGCTGCGGATACACCGTATCGGCCCAGCGCCGGCGCAGCGCGAGCACGAAGTCGAGTCCGGCCTGCCGGGCGATCGCGTCCGCGGGCGCAGCGTCAGCCACGATCGCTCCTCCCGATGAGCCGGATCCGTTCGCCGGCGGCACCGCGCACCAGCGCCGAACCCACGCGGTCCTCGACTTCGAAAGTGACCAGCGCCATGCCGGCCGGCAGCCCTCCCTCGGGCACCACGCGCTCGGCCGCACCGGGCGGATACTCGTCGAGTTCGATCAGGGAACCGTGGCCGAGCTTCACGAGGCCGTGGGCGTGCAGCGTGTCGCCGGGCAATCCGTTGGCATCCGAAATCACTTTCACGCGTGTGCTCACGGGCGGATCGATCTCGTTGCCGAACGTCACGTAGGTATCGATCATGCGGCGCACATCGGGCCCGCCGGCGACCACGATGAACACACGGCCGACCGGCGCCTGCGCGCGCGCAAGGTCGAGTCCACTTCCGGCGCCAACCTCGGTGAAATAGAGACACTCGCCGGCGGGTCCCAAGGCTTGCATCGCGCGAATCATCGGAAAGCGGGCGAGGCCCGCCGGCCCGCCGATGATGCGAAACGGCGATCCGGCGAGGCGCGAGGCGAGCGCATCGACGTCCTCGACGACGATCTCGCTGACATTCCAGCCGAAGGTGGTCAGCGCACGCCAGCCGGCGGCGAGCGGCTCGGCGACGAAACGCAGCAGCACGGACTCGCCGTTCTGCGGCGAGAGCACGAGTTGCGGCCGCCCGGCGAGCGAAGGGGCGTCCCAGTCGCGTGCCAGCGCATCGCCCACGACGCCGCGTTCGACAACCCGGTAGCCCAGCCAGCGCGTGTACGCCGTTTCGATGGCCGCCGGATCCGGCACCGTGTAAGTCACCTCGAGGATGCGTCCGAGGCGCGGCGTCACCCGTGCGTCACGCATGCGCGGGCCCCGCGGGAGTGATCAGCCCGTCGACCTCGATCACGCAACGCCGATACCGCGACATGCCAAAGGCGACGAGCGCGAGCGCGAGCCCGCCGATCGTCGCCGCCTCGATCGTCATCGCGTAGCGCAGCGAGGCAGGATCACCGAAGAGGTCGGTCATCCATCCGACCGGCGGCGGCCCGAGGAGCTGGCCGAACAATCCGATGCAGAGGTAGTAGATCGCAGTGGCCTGCGCCTTGATCTGGCCCGGCGCGATCAGCGTGATCGAGGCGGGCCCCGCGGCGGCAGCCATCGCCTGGCCGCCGAACGCGAAGAGCTGCATCGCAACGGCGAGCCCGGCGTGCGGCATGAGCGGGTACAGCGCGAATCCCGGTACCGCGATCGCGAGGCCCGCCCACAACGCGCGCAATGTCGCGTCCTTGCGGCCGGCGGCGATCCAGCGCTTCGTCAGCCAGATGCCGAGCAGCGTGCCGAGCGAGCCGCCGATGAAGAAGAGCAGCCCGGTCGCGATGCCGACATCGCGCACGCCCCAACCCCAGGTGCGCGCAAAGAGCGCCACGTTCCAGAACGACAACGATCCCATCGTGACGACCGCCGCGGAGCCCACGAACAGCGCGCCGAACGCAGTCCAGCGCTTGCGCATGAAATGCAGCGCGGCGCCGAGCGAGGCACGCCCCGCCGCATCGGCGGCAACCTCGCGGCGCGCCTGATCCTCCCGGCGCGGTTCGCGGATCGTGAACATCAGTGCCGCGAGCGCGAAACCGGGCAGTCCCACGATCACGAACGCGAGCTGCCAGCTGCGCAGGTCGCCGAGCAGCGGTACGGTGAGCGCGGGCATCTCCATGATGTAGTGCACGAGCGGGCCGCCGAACAGGAACGCGCAGCCCGCGCCGATGAACGTACCCGCCATGAAGAGACTGAGCGGCGGCGCACGCCGTTCGCGCGGAAAATAGTCGCTGATCAACGAAACGCCGCACGGCGCGACGCAGGCCTCGCCGAGCCCGACGCCCATGCGCGTGAGGAAGAGCGGCACGAAACTGCGCACGAGGCCCGCAGTGGCCGTCATCGCACACCAGACCGAAATGCCGGCTGCGAGGATCGCGCGGCGGCTGCGGCGATCGGCGAGCCAGCCGATCGGGACGCCGACGAACACATAGAACAGCCCGAAGGCCGGCCCCATCAGCAGTCCGACCTCGAAATCGGTGAGGCCCAGGTCGTGCTTGATCGCCTCGAGCAGCAGGCCCGGCAGGAACCGGTCGACATAGGAGACGACCTGCGTCGCGGTCAGCAGCAGCGCGACGTACCACGCATAGCGGCCCACCAAGGGTGCGGTATCCGCCGTCATGGTCTGCGTCATGGCCAGATCCGCTCGCACCGCCCCCCCTTCAGTGTCGGTGGCAGCGTCGGCCGATTGCGCGGCCTGCGCAAACGATATCTATTCGCGCGACCTGTGAATAATTGTCACAATGCCGGAATGCGACGCCTGCCTTCGATGCAGACACTGCGCGCGTTCGAGGCGGCGGCACGGCTCGAAAGCTATTCGGGTGCGGCGCAGGAACTCGGCGTCACCCACGGCGCGATCAGTCATCGCATCCGCGAACTCGAGGCCCAGCTCGGCATCACGCTCTTCCGCCGCGCCGGCCGGAACATGACGCCGACACGCGAGGCGGTCACGCTGTTCGCGCAGGTGCGCGAATCGCTCGGCCTGCTGCAACGCGTATTTCCCGACGTCGCGCACACCACCCCGGGCCGGCTCGTCATCAGCGTGCACCCGTCGTTCGCGACACGCTGGCTCGTCCCGCGGATCGGCTCCTTTCTGCGTACCGTGCCCGGCCTGGCGGTCGAAGTCCGTTCCGTTGCCGATCTCGGCGACTTCCTGAGCCACGGCGTCGATGTCGCGATCCGCTACGGGGCGGGAACCTGGGCGAATGCGACAGGCGAGAGGGTCGCCGGTGAGATCCTGTTCCCCGTATGCACGCCCGCCTATCGGGACGCGCACAGGATCCGGACTCCCTCGGACCTGCGCCGCTGCCGGCTGTTGCGACATGCCTGGCAGCCCTGGCAGCCCTGGCTGCGCGCCGCGCGGCTGCGCTTCAAGGAGCCGACCGGCCATCTCACGGTTTCCGACACCGCAATGCTGCTCGAGGCCGCGGCCGCGGGCGAAGGTGTCGCCCTCGCGCGCAGCCTGTTCGCGGTCGATGATCTCGCGCGCGGCCGGCTCGTGCGCCTGTTCGACATCGAGGCGGAAGACGCTTTCGGCTACTACCTGACCTGGCACCTGGGCGCGCCGCTCTCCCCGGCCGGAGCGACTTTCCGGGACTGGCTGCGCACCGAAATCTCTGCGCCGCGAAGCAGCAAAACCCAACTTGGCATCGCCCCCCCGAAGCGCGCATAGTCCAACGTCCTGCCGAGAACAGGGACGCGAACCATGGGGGCATCCGCGATCGACCACGCCCTGCTGATGCGGGCGTCGGAAGACCGGATCGGATCGGCGGCGCGCCAGGGAACGGCGCGGCAGCAGTTGGTGGCACGCCGCCTGATCGAAGATCCAAATGCCTGGCGCATCTGGGAGCGCGAGCATGGCGCGCTGATGCATCGGGTCGCGACCGCGCGCCGGGGCACCGGCCAGGCCGCGGCGCTGAAGAGCGCGGCATTCTCGCTGATCGAACGCAAGGCGCTGTTCGAGTACCTCACCGAACGCAGGCTGCATGGTGATGCACGGCGCCGCGCGCTCGCCCTGTTCCACGGCACTCGCGCGTACACGGATGCGATGATCGCGGAGCACGGCGGCTTCATTCGCGCGGCCTGCAGTCACATGTGCTCGAAGCACATCGGCTCGGTCGTGATGCTCGACGGCGCATTCCAGGAGCCGATGGCGCGCTACGAGGATCTCTTCCGGGAGTACTTCCGCACCTTCTGCGACGTGTCGCTCGCCCGGGATGACCGGGTGGAATCGCTGCGCGCACTGCTGCCGTTCCTCAAGCATCAGGTCACCGAGCTTCGTACCGCGATTCTCGCGATGCCGCGCACACTGCCCGACCTGCTGTACGAAGCCGAAATCCGCCGCCCGACCGGCGATACGGTGCGGATGCGCGGTCCCCGCCAACGGTAGGGTAGGATGGGCGGGCCGCAGCGCTGCGCCCATAACTACCCGAATGCACGACGAGCGCCGATCCGTCCTCCACAGCTGGTCTGTCCAGGCCGACTGGAATGCGCCGACGGTGGTCGGCGGCAAGGGTGCGTACCTCCATCTCGAGGACGGCCGCCAGGTCCTCGATTTCAGCAGCCTCGCCGAATGCAGCAACCTCGGTCACCAGCATCCGCAACTCGTCGCGGCGATCCGCGCGCAGGCCGGGCGGCTCTGTTTCGTGACCAATGCGTGGGGCGCCGCGCCGCGCGCCGAACTCGCCGCGCGCCTCCTCGAGCTGGCCGGCTTCGACGGCGGCCGCGTGTTCTTCACGACGGGCGGCGCGCAAGCTAACGAGCATGCGGTGAAGATCGTTCGCCAGGCGCTGCGCCGGCCGCGGGGCTGGCTCGTCGCGCGGGATCGCTCGTATCACGGCGCCACGCATCTCGCGATGGCGTTGTCGGGGGATGCGCGCACGACGGCGCACGTCGATGCCGCGGCGCTCGGCGTCGCGCATGTACCGCCGCCTTATGCCTATCGCTGCCCCTGGCGCAGCGCGAGCGCGGCGGAATGCGGCGAGCGCGCGGCGGCGGCGGTCGGCGAGCGGATCGATGCGCTCGGCGCGGACCATGTCGCCGCGGTGATGATCGAACCGGACGCGGGCTCGAACGGCATCGTCGCACCCGACAACTACTGGACGGCACTGCGGCGTGAGACCGCCGCGCGCGGCATTGTCCTGATCGCCGATGAAGTGATGAGCGCCTTCGGGCGATGCGGCGAGTGGTTTGCCTGGCAGCGACACGGCGATGCGGGCCGGCCGGACGCGATGACCCTCGCGAAAGGACTCACCGGCGCATCGGTCCCCCTCGGCGCGGTCGTGCTGTCGGCGGCGCTTGCGGCGCGACTCGAACACGAAGTGCTGCAGACCGGCCTCACCTACTGCGGCCACCCGCTCGCGTGTGCGGCCGGCGTCGCCGCGCTCGCGGCCTACGAATCCGAGGGGCTCATCACGCGCTCGAAGGCGCTCGGCGCCGAAATGCGGGCTGCGCTCGAGGCGATGCAGGCCCGCCATCCGGTGATCGGTGACGTGCGGGGCGGACACGGACTCTTTGTCGTCGTCGAGCTCGTCGCCGACAGGGGCACGCGCGCACCGCTCGCGGCGTGGCCGGCGACGCCCCCCGCGCTCGCCGCGCTGACGCGTGCGGCGCTCGACGAAGGCGTGTCGTTCGCGACCCGCGGCAATCTGCTGCTGCTCGCGCCGCCGCTCGTGATCCGCGAGAACGAAATCGCCGGCGCGCTCGCGCTGCTCGACCGCTTGCTCGCGCGATTCTTTCCATCGGAAGCCAGGCCCGCCGCATGAGCTTCCGGCTCACCTACGCGACGATGTTCGATCCGCCCGAGGCGATGCACGAGCGGTTCGAGACAGCGCTCGCGAAGGTTCGGGGCCGCCTCGGCGCACGGCACGCGCTTTTCATCGACGGCATCGACGTACCGGCGCGCGCGCATGCGCGGCGCACTTCGCCGATCGATCGCGAACTCGTGCTCGGCGAGTTTCCGCTCGCCGGCACACAGGAAGTCGAGGCAGCGATGCGCGCCGCGAGCCGCGCATTCCCGGCCTGGCGCACCACACCGGCGGGGGAGCGCGCGCGACTCGTGCGCCGGATCGGCGCACTCATGGAAGAGCGCGTGTACGAGATCGCCGCGGCGCTCGTGATCGAAGTCGGCAAGAACCGCATGGAGGCGCTCGGCGAAGCGCAGGAAACGGTCGATTTCTTCACGCAGTACGCCGATGACTTCGACTCGCACGCCGGCTACGAGCACGCGCTGCCAAATGACCCGCTCGCGAATTGCGTTTCACGCAACCGCAGCGTGATGCGGCCCTACGGCACCTGGGTCGTCATCGCGCCATTCAACTTTCCTCTCGCGCTCGCCGGCGGACCGGTCGCCGCTGCACTCGTCACCGGCAATACGGTCGTCTGCAAGGGCGCGAGTGACACGCCGTGGGCCGGCCGGTGGCTCGCCGATTGTGTCCGCGATGCGGGGCTGCCGGCGGGAGTGTTCAACCTCGTGTCGGGTTCGGGCGCGCAGGTCGGTGAGGCGCTGATCGCACATCCCGATATGGCGGGCATCACGTTCACGGGCTCGGTGGAAGTCGGCACGCGTCTGTTGCGGGCCATGGCCGCAGGTCGCTGGCCGCGCCCGTGCATCGCGGAAATGGGTGGCAAGAACCCCTGCATCGTGACGGAGCGGGCCGACGTCGACCGAGCGGCCGCCGGCATCGTGCGTTCGGCCTTCGGCATGGGCGGGCAGAAGTGCTCGGCGCTGTCGCGACTCTATGTCGACGCGCGTGTGGCCGATGCGCTCATCGAACGGCTCGAGCGTGCGATCGATGCGATCCGCATCGGCGATCCGTGCCGGCGGGAATGCTGGCTCGGGCCCGTGGTGAACGCCGCCGCGTACGATCGCTACGCGCGACACGTCGGCGCGCTGCGCGCCGGCGATACGCGACTGCGGCGGGGCGGCGAGCGGTTGACGGACGGCGAGCGGGCGCGCGGCTACTTCGTGACGCCGGTGCTCGCCGAAGCGCCGCTGGCGCACCCGCTGTGGCGGGAAGAGATGTTCCTGCCGATCCTGATGCTGCACCGGTACAGCGATCGCGCGGCGGCGATGCAACTCGCAAACGACACGAACATGGGTCTCACGGCCGGCTTCTACGGTGGTGACGACGAAGTGCCCTGGTTCCATGAGCACATCGAGGCGGGCGTCACTTACGCCAACCGGCCGCAGGGTGCGACCACGGGCGCCTGGCCCGGTTACCAGCCATTCGGCGGCTGGAAAGGGTCGGGTTCCACCGGCAAGGCCATCGCGTCCTTCTACTACCTTGCCCAGTATCAGCGCGAACAGTCGCGTACCGTGGTCGAGTGACGCCGCATGCGCCTCCTCTCGCTGCGCGCCGCAATCGAACAGTATGTCCCGGACGGGTGCTGCGCGGCGCTCGAGGGCTTCACTCATCTGATCCCGTTTGCGGCCGGCCACGAGATCATCCGCCAGCAGAAGCGCCGGCTCCATCTCGTGCGCATGACACCCGACCTCATCTATGACCAGATGATCGGCATGGGTTGCGCGAGCCGCCTCACCTTCTCGTGGGGCGGCAATCCGGGCGTCGGCTCGCTGCATCGCCTGCGCGATGCCGTCGAGCAGGCCTGGCCCGCACCGCTCGCGCTCGATGAGCACACGCATGCCGGCATGGCGGTGGCGTATACGGCGGGCGCGGCGCGCCTGCCGTTCGGCGTGCTGCGCGGTTATCTCGGCTCGGACCTGCCGACGGTCAACCCGCGCATCCGCAGCATCACGTGTCCGTACTCGGGCGAAGTACTCGCGACGGTGCCGGCGATCAATCCCGACGTCACGATCCTGCATGCGCAACGCGCCGACCGCGAGGGCAATGTTGCGATCGAGGGCATCGTCGGCGCGCAGCGCGAGGCGGCGCTCGCGGCGAAAGCGCTCGTCGTCACCGTCGAGGAGATCGTCGAGCGCTTTCCACCGATGATGAACTCGGTCCTGCTGCCGCACTGGGTCGTCAGCGCGATCGTGCAGGCGCCGCGCGGCGCGTGGCCGGCCTATGCGCAGGGCTTCTACGCGCGCGACAACGCGTTCTACCGGCAGTGGGACTTGATCTCGCGCGACCGCGAAGTTTTCCTCGCCTGGATGCGCGAGCACGTGCTCGCACGGCAGGCGGCATGAACGCCAGGGGTTCGCGAGTGGGCGCGACACGGAACGATTGCGGCTGGACGCGCGATGAAATGATGACGATCGCGGCGTCGCGGCTGCTTTCGAACGGCTGCATCTGCTTCGTCGGCATCGGGCTGCCGAGCGCCGCCTGCAACCTCGCGCGCCTGACGCATGCGCCGGACATCGTGCTGATCTACGAGTCGGGCACGATCGGCACGCGGCCCGAGGTGCTGCCCTTGTCGATCGGCGACGGCGAACTCGCCGCCACCGCGGCGTGCGTGATCCCGCTGCCGGAAGTATTCGCGTGGTACCTGCAGGCCGGGCGCATCGATGTCGGCTTCCTTGGCGCCGCGCAGGTCGATCGCCTCGGCAACCTCAACAGCACGGTGATCGGTCCTTACGCTGCGCCGACGACGCGCCTGCCCGGCGCCGGCGGCGCGACCGAGATCGCAACGCATGCGCGCCGCACTTGCGTGATGCTCAAGGCATCGCCGCGCAGCTTCGTCGCACGGCTCGACTTCCGCACGAGCGGGCGTGGCGATGTGCCGGGCCGCGGCCCCGCTGCCGTGATCACCGATTTCGGCGTCCTCACGCCCGATCCCGCGAGCGGTGAACTGCGGCTCGATGGCCTCTTCCCCGGCGCAACCGTCGACGAAGCGCGCGCCCAGGTCGCGTGGCCGCTCGCCGTGGGCGAGGCGCTGCGCACGATCGATCCGCCGCGGGACGAAGAGCTCACGAAGCTGCGCGCATTGCAGGAAAGGTAACCGACATGGGACACATCAGGACCGAATTGCCGGGGCCCAGGGCACGCGCGCTGCTCGCGCGCGATGCCGCGGTGACGACACCTTCCTATCCCCGCGACTGCCCGTTCGTGATGTCGCACGGGCGCGGCACGGAGGTGTGGGACGTCGACGGCAACCGCTTCCTCGATTTCGAGGCGGGAATCGCGGTCTGCGCGACCGGCCACGCCCACCCGCAGGTCGTGGCGGCCATCAAGGCGGCGGCGGATGACTTCGTGCACATCTCGAGCGACTTCTGGCACGAGCGCATGACGGCGCTCGCCGAACGCCTCGTGCGCCTCGCGCCGCTCGGTGAACCTGCGCTCGCGTTCCTGTGCCAGTCGGGAACCGAATCGGTGGAGGCGGCGATCAAGCTCGCGCGCTATGTCACGCGCCGCCCGCGCTACATCGGCTTCCTCGGCGGTTTCCATGGCCGCACGATGGGCTCGCTCGCGTTCACTTCGAGCAAGTACACACAGCAACTCGGGTTCGCGCCGACGATGCCGGGCGTCACGCACGTGCCCTACCCCAATCCCTATCGACCGCTGTTCGCGGGCTCCGACCAGGGCAAGGCGGTGCTCGATTACCTGCGCATGCTGTTCGAACGCAGCGTGCCGCCCGGTGAAGTCGCGGCCATCGTCGTCGAACCGATCCAGGGCGAAGGCGGTTACCTCGTGCCGCCCGACGGCTTTCTCGCCGGGCTGCGCGCGCTCGCCGACGAATACGGCATCCTGCTCATCTTCGATGAGGTGCAAAGTGGTGTCGGGCGCACCGGCCGGATGTTCGCCTGCGAACACTGGGGCGTGCAGCCCGATATCGTGACGCTCGCGAAGGGGCTCGGCTCCGGCGTGCCGATCGGCGCCATGGTCGCGAAGCGGCGCCTGATGGAGCAGTGGAAGCGCGGCGCGCACGGCAATACCTTCGGCGGCAACCCGATCGCGTGCGCCGCCGCGATCGCGACGCTCGATCTCGTCGAGGGCGGGTACGCGACGCTGGCGGCGAAGCAGGGCGCCTATTTCCAGGAGCGGCTGCGCGAACTCGCGCGCCGCCAACCCGTGATCGGTGAAGTGCGCGGCAAGGGACTGATGATCGGCATGGAGCTGATCGAGCCCGGCCCGGAGCGCGCTCCGGCACGCGCACTGTGCGAGGCGCTCGTGACGCGCGCTTTCCACAACGGGCTGCTGCTCCTCTCCTGCGGCGTCAGCACCGTGCGCTTCATGCCGCCCCTCAACGTGAGCGTCGCCGAGATCGACGAGGCGCTCGTGCTGCTCGAGAAGAGCCTCGTCGAGGCGCTCGAGGGACTGCGGGCGTGAAACGATCGGTTACCTCACGCGCGCGCTCAACGCTTACCGCGCGCTGGCGCGAGGCGACCGTATTGCCTCAGGAGGCGGATGAGCTCCGCATGCGGCAGCGCCTTCGCAAAATGCCCGTCCTCCCCGCGCATGTCGCGCGCGGCGACCATCGCGTTGACGATCGCCTCCTCGGTCGCCTGGACGGTCGCATCAAACAACGGATCGAGGGTGTCATTGTCGAGGAAGGCGGCCTGCGCGAAAGTTTCGCCGCGCAGCGCCGCGGCGTTCGCCGTGGAGAACGCAATGAAAATGTCGCCCGAACCGTTGCCCGCGGTACCACCCATGCGCGCGACGCCGAGCGGCGCACGCTTCGCGATGCGCTTCAGCTGATGCGGCAGGAGCGGCGCATCGGTCGCCACCACGGCAATGATCGAGCCCGTCTCGCCACGCGCCTCACCGGCGCCGCCGACCGCTTCATCCGGCGCACTGAACACCCGATCGCCCCGCAAGTGCTGGCCGATCGGCACGCCCGCGATGCGCAGGCTGTCGCGCCGGCCGTAATTCGCCTGCACGAGCACCCCCAGCAGGAATCCGCGTCCACCCACGGTGACGCGGCGCGACGCCGTGCCGATGCCGCATTTGAACTCGTGGCAGATCATGCCGGTGCCGCCGCCGACATTGCCCTCGTCGACGGCACCACCGTGCGCCGTATCGAGCGCGCGCACCGCGTGTTCGGCGCGCACGTGAAAGCCGTTGATGTCGTTGAGATAGCCGTCCCAGGTTTCGGCGACGACCGGCAGCGACCACCAGTAGCCGCTCGCATCGGCATCCCCTGCCCGCACGCGCCACGCGATTACGGCGTCGCGCACGATGCCGACGCTGTGCGTGTTCGTGAACATCACCGGTCCTTCGAGCTGGCCCGATTCCTCGAGCCAGGTCGTGCCGGTCATTTCGCCGTTGCCATTCAGCGCGAACCAGCCGCCGAATGCCGGCGTGCGGCCCGATGCGCTGCCACGCGGCAGGATGGCCGTGACTCCCGTGCGCACGGCGCGTCCGCCGCCCGGGTCTTCGACCAGCGTGACCTGTCCGACCGTCACGCCGTCGACATCGGTGATCGCATTGAGCGACCCCGGCGTGCCGTCGAACGGCACGCCGAGATCGCGGGCACGCGGCCCCGCGGCGAGTACCACCGCAGGCAGCGCGAGGAGCAACCAGCAGGACCGGAGGCATTTCATGTCGCCTGAGACTAGCACGCCCCCCCGACGCGAACTCGGCTTCTGGATGTGTACGGCGCTGGTCGTCGGCAACACCATCGGCATCGGCATTTTCATGATGCCCGCGGCGCTTGCACCCTACGGATTTAACGCACTCACCGGCTGGGGAATCACCGTGGTCGGGTGCCTGTTCCTCGCGCGCGTGTTTGCGCGCCTCGCGCAACTGCGTCCGGCGGCCGATGGGCCGTACACCTACATCCGATCGACGCTCGGCCACTGGCCGGCCTTCCTGTCGATGTGGGGCTACTGGGTCTCGAACTGGATCACGAACGCGACACTCGCCGTGAGTGTCGTCGGCTACCTGAACGCCGTCGTGCCGTCGCTCGGCCAGCTCCCGCCGGCGCTGCTCGCACTCGCATTCCTCTGGCTTTTCGTCGCGATCAACGTGCTCGGCACTCGTGCGGGCGGGCGCGTGCAGGTCGTGTGCACGGCGCTCAAACTGTTGCCGATGGTCGCGGTCGTGCTGCTCGGCATCTGGATATTGCTGTCGGATGCGGGCGCCTACACGCGTACCGTGCCCGCAACGGCGGTCACGTTCCCGCAGACAATGGCGGCCTCGACGATCGCTCTCTTCGCGATGCTCGGGCTCGAGTCGGCGAGCGTGCCGGCCGGGCGCGTCCGCGACCCGGGGCGCAACATTCCGCGCGCGACGCTGGTCGGCACGCTGCTGACCGCAGTGATCTACATCCTCGTCTCGACGGTGCCGCTGCTGCTCATCCCGCAGGCCGAACTCGCGCAGTCGAGCGCGCCGTTCGTCGCGCTGCTCGATCACGAACTCGGTGCGGGCAATGGTCGCTGGCTCGCGCTGTTCGTCGTCGTCAGCGGGCTCGGCGCCCTGAATGGCTGGACCCTGATCGGGGGAAACCTCACGGCGACGATGGCCGCGCAGGGCGACTTTCCCGAAACTTTCGCGAGGCTGAACCGCCACGGCGCGCCGGCCCGCGCGCTGCTCGTCTGCGGCGTGCTCGCGAGCGTGATGATCCTGATGAACTACAGCAAATCGCTGGTCGACGGCTTCGTGTTCCTGAGCACGATCGTCACGGCGGCGAACCTGCCGCTCTATCTGTGCTCATCGCTCGCGCTGATCGTGATGTGGAACCGCGGCGAGCGGCCTGCTGGCGGCGACCTGCGCGTACTCGGAACGCTCGGCACGGCCTACGCCGTACTCGCGTTCATCGGCGTCGGGCACGAGCCGTTCCTGTGGGCGCTCGCGCTCGCGATCGCGGGCATTCCGGTCGCGCTCTGGACCCGGCGCGCGGGATCCGGGCGCAGCCTTGCGAAGTCAGCGCCTTGAACAGCGTGCGGCACTACTCATGTTGCCGCGCGCTGGCCGGCCTGGCGGCCAAAGAACGTGCAGTCCGCGATCGACATGCCGGAACTGTAACCCTTGCCCCAGCGAGGCAGACCGCAGGTGGCGCGGCCTGCGGCGAAGAGCCCCGCAATCACCTCGTGGTCCTCGGTCAGCACCTCGCCACTTGCCAATGTGGCGAGCCCGCCCAGCGTGAATGCTGAATACTGTGCACGATCGACACTGCAGTCGAGCACGGTGAACGGCGGCTTGTCGAGCGGCTTGAGCCAGCGCCCCGTCTTGTGGAAAAGCGGATCCAGGCCACGTGCGGCATGCCGGTTGTAGATGTCGATCGTGGCGACCAGTGTTCCACCCGGCAGATCCAGCTTGCGCTCGACCTCCTCCCAGGAATCGCAAGTCGCGGCGATCCCGATGCCCGCGCTTTCGTGCAACAGCCCCGGGGCATACGTTTCGACATCCTGCAACAGCCAGACGCGGTCGCCCAGCTGATCGAGGATGAACTGGGCGACGCGCCCGTGATAGCAATCTTCGTTGATGAAGCGCTGACCACGCTCGTTGACCAGTATCCCCCGTACCAGCGATTCCGGTGGATACCACGGCAGGGTGACGAACCCCTCCGACATGCCGATCGCGCTGGCCCCGACGCTCATGCCGAGGCGTATGCCGGAACCGTCGTCAAGCGCGCCGATGGGTCGATTCGCGCGCAGGAGCCGTGGCGCGTGGTGCTGCACCATCTCGCGATTCCTGATGAAGCCCCCGGTGCAGAGAATGACGCCGTTACTGGCACGTACGAAACACGGTTTGCCATCGGCCTGCACCACAAGTCCATGCACACGCTGATCCTCGTCGACAATGAGCGCGAGGGCGCGCGCACCGAAGCGCACGTCGACGCCGCGCGCATGAACCTGCCGTGTGAGGACGTCCATCAGGTACTTGCCCGAGTTCCAGCCACCGTGGCGCGGCTTGTGGCCTCGCGGAGCCGGACGGGCAGCCTGGACAAACGGCCATGCTTCCTCGCTGCCGGTCCACCCCAGGCACTCCTCATTCAACGGCATCAGGCCATGGTCTGCGACGTACGCGTCGGTGTACTCGACACCCTGCGCGATCAACCAGTCAAAGTGTGCAAGTGCGTTCCCGGCATACAGCCGGACCTTCGCCTCGTCGGCATCGGGCCCTCCGGCCATCAACAGGTAACGATGGAAGTCCTCGGTTCGATCCTCGAACCCTGCATGACGCTGCTGTGGCGATCCGCCACCACCGCCGAGATAGATCTCGCCGCCGCCACCTTCGAGCGCTATGGATCCGCCACTGTGCGACCCGGCTTCGAACAGCATTACCCGCGCGCCGGCATCCGCGGCCGCGATCGCCGCGCAGGCACCGGCGGCCCCGAAACCGACGATCGCGACCGTGGTTTCGTAATCGAAGCGCGAGATCCGGCCAAGTGGGCAGGGGCGGGACAGCGAATAGTCGGCGGGGGTCATCATGCGATCAATCAATGGTGCGGCGGCCTGCGACCGGACCATGACAACACAGGATTCGGCTTCAAATCCACCCGGTGCCAGCCCCGAACGGCGTCAGCATGCCTCGAACGACGTGGATGGCCGGGCCATTCCGCTCGCTGCGGAAGGCGCCTACGGAAGGCGCAGGGCCTTTTCGTATCCCTCGTCGAGCCACTCGAGTTGCGCCTTGCGCTGCGGCTCGTGCACGATGATCTGCGCCGACAGGTCGAGCAGTTCATCAGTGCGGCGCTCGTAACGCGGCCACTTCGGCAGCCCCGGCCCGTTCGGGTCGCCGTGCTTCGCGAAGTTCACCCAATAGCGGGTGACGACTTCGGCCATGCGGCGATCCTCCGCGGTGGGCGGAGCGTCACCATGCCAGCGACTGCGCATGCCGAGGTCACCGAACACGTAAGCGACGTCATCGCTGTGCGCGGCACCCGGTACGCGCCCGCGCCCCCCTGCATCGACATAGCCGAAGTCGTAAAGCCAGGCGCCCTGGCCGACGCGTGCCATCTCGCCGGCGAGAAAGCGCGCGGGCCCGCGAAACAGCGAGTCCTCGAACCAGGCGTTCACCAGGGCGCGATCCTCGAAGCCGGCGTAGACACGGCGAACCGCCGCGGGGTCCTCGCCTCGCAGCGTGTCCTCGAGCCTGAACCGGTACGATCCGAGGAGTGACGCCTCGAAGCTCGTGGTGCCGGTGAGGAACGGCACCGGCTGCTGCCTGCCGGAACGGAAAATGCGCGAGATGTCGTCGGGGAGCACGCGTCCGTCGACCACCGGGTTCATCGAATTCGGAATTTCCTTTGCGGAATACGCGAGCAGATCGGCGACGGGCAGCGCGCGCAGCTTCGCCGGCGCCTCTGCGTCATTCGTGATGTCGAAGCTCGCCGCCATCTCGAGGCCATCGGCCTCGAGGGATTTGAACGGCCGATGCGTGCCGCGCAGTGGTCGGTCGCCCTCGATGCGCGATGCGCCGCTCTGCGCGATGGCGCCCCGGAAGAGGCTGCGCGCCGACGGCACCGCCATCAGCGTCGTCACCGAAATTCCGCCCGCCGACTGGCCGAAGATGGTGACGCGCGCCGGATCGCCGCCGAAGGCCGCGATGTTGTCGCGCACCCAGCGCAGCGCCGCGATCTGGTCCATCAGCGCATAGTTCGCGACCGGTTCATCCGGCATCGATGCCGACAGCGCCGGATGCGCGAACAGCCCGAGCCGCCCGAGCCGGTAGTTGATCGTGACGACGATGACGCCCCTGTGCACCAGCGCGAAGGGCTCGGCGCCGGGCCAGGACCCTGCACCCCAGCGAAAGCTTCCGCCATGGATCCACACCATGACGGGCACGCGCTCGCCCCCCTCGAACGCGCCGCCCGGCGCGTACACATTGAGCTTCAGGCAGTCCTCGCCCATCGGAAGTCCGGCGAGATACGGCGAGGCGCGCTGCGATTGCGGGCACACACTGCCGAAGGGCGCCGCATCGAGGACCCCGGCGCGGTGCGGCGCGGCTTGCGGCGGCCGCCAGCGCAGTGCGCCCTCCGGAGCCGCCGCATAGGGCACGCCTCGGAACACGGCGATGCCACCCTGCCACACCCCCGTGACATCGCCTTCGACGGTCGCGACCGCGCGCGTCGCAGCCGGCGCCGCGGACAGCGGCGCGGCCATGGCGAGGCACAGCGAGGCGAGCACGCCGCAGCGCATCCGGGCACTCATGCTAGAACTTATAGCCGATCGTGAGCCCATAGGTCCGCAGCCGCGGGTACGACACCGTGGTGCGGTTCAGGAACAGCGCCAGCTGCCCGTCGACATTGTTGTTGAGCCACGCATCGCGGAAGGCACCGGTCGGCGTCTCGTCGTCCGTGAGGTTGTCACCCCACAGCTCGAAGCGCCAATGGTCGGACTCGATGCCGATGCGCGCATTGACACGCTGCATGTCACCGGTCTCGGCGAGGCCGTCGGACAGCGGCTTCTGGCTCGCCTTGTAGGAATAATCCGCGCGGCCGAAGAAATCGAAGTCCGCGAACGCCGCCCGGCGGTAGTCGAGGCCGAGGTTCCACTGCACCGGTGAGGTGCGCGGCAGGTCGAAGCCGGAGATGTCGCCACCCGATGCCGTGAAGGACGGCAGCGAGATCAGGCTGCGATTCACGGCATGATCGAACTCGGCGTCCGTGTACGAGAACCCGACGTTCGCGGTGAGCCCGCGGGCGAGCGCCGCGCGCAGCGCGAGTTCGACGCCGCGCGAAGTTGCCGTGCCCACATTGAGTGTCACCGTCTGCGGAATCGCGGCGCCGGGCGACAGCGCCGGCAACTGCATGTCCTTCCAGTCGACGTAGAAGAGCGCGGCATCGAAGCCGAGGCGCCCTTCGAGCAGCGTACCCTTCGTGCCGAGCTCCCACGTCCAGTTCGTCTCGGGATCGAAGGCTTCTTCGGCGGCCACCGAGGCATTCTCGTTGAAGCCGCCCGCCTTGACGCCCTTCGCGGCCGAGGCATAGAGGAGCAGGCCCGCCTGGGTGCGGTAGTCGATCGAAACGCGCGGCGTGAAGAAAGTCCAGCTGTCGTTGAACGAGCGCGGATTCACGATGACGACGCCGTCGCGGATCGGCGTGCGCTGCGTCTTCTCCTCGTCCGTGTAGCGACCCTCGATGCGGCCGCGCAGCCGATCGGTGAAATCGAATTCGAGGGCGCCAAACACCGCGCGCGACTCGGTTTCACGATCGAAGCGCGAGAACGCCGGCACGCCGCTCGTCACGAACCACGGTGCCGCAATCGCGGTGTAGAACGGCGGCAGGAAGCTGACGAAGTTCGCGGGCAGCGTCGACAGCGCGCCGGCATTGAGGCCGCCCTTGTAGTCTTGGGTGTAGTAAAAGAGACCCGTGGTCCAGCGCAGGCGGGTGTCCTCGCCGCCCGCGAGGCGCAGCTCCTGGCTGAACTCGTTGACGTGGTCGATATCGCCGCGGAACAGCTTCGACGTGAATACCTGCGGCGCGACGCCGCCGCCCGGCAACGTGCCGAGATAGCTCCAGGATGCCGGGCCGACGAGGCGCGTCGCATCCGACAGCGCATCGTGCCTGAGCGTGTTGTAACCGGTGAGGGATGTCAGTTGCCCGATGCCCGTCTGCCAATCGGCCTGCAGGCTGGTGCGAAACACCTCGCGGAACTCGCCCACCGCGCGTGCGTCGGCGCCCAGCGCCGAGGGAACCGCCTTGGGCAACTCACCGCAGAACGCGAGTGACTGTCCCATCGCATTCGGCTCGCAGTTCTGCACCGCGTAGCCCACGGCCGGCGGGCCGATTTCGTCGTCCGAATAATAGGCATTCAGCCGCAGGCCGAAGCGCTCCGAAGGCTCCCACTCGAGGCCGCCGGACCAGGTCTTGTACTGGTGGCCGCCGAGGTCCTTGCCGGGCACGGTGTAGTTGCGATAGCTGCCGTCGAACTCGTCGTATCCGACCGATACCCGGCCGCGCAGCGTGTCCGTCAACGGTCCGCCCAGGTGCAGCGCGCCGCGCAGCGTGCCGTCCGAACCGCCGGTTGCCGAGGCGCGGCCCTCGAACACCTTCGGTGCCCGCCGGGTCACGAAATTGATCGCGCCGGCGAAGCTGTTGCGCCCGTAGAGCGCGCTCTGCGGGCCCTTGACGACCTCGATGCGCTCGACGTCGAGCAGGTTGAAATTGAGCCCGGACCGGCCCGAGACATTGACGCCGTCGAGGAAGATCTCGACGTTGTTCACGTCGCCGAAAAGGTCGTTCTGCGTGAGGCCGCGGATCGTCGGGATCGCGAGATATTCGCCGATCAGCGTGTCGAAGACGAGCCCCGGGGTCAGCGCCGCGACATCGCGCAGGTCGCGGATACCGGCCGCCTCGATGTCCTGCGCGGTGAAGGCCGTGATCGAGACCGGGACCGTCTGCAGGCTTTCGGCGGACTTGCGGGCCGTCACGACGATTTCCTCGAGCTGGAATCCGTCCGCCGCCCGCTCGCCCTGCGCCTGCTGCGCGAAGGCGGCCGTGCCACCGAGGCCGAGTACGCAAATCGCAAGTAGCCTGATCCTGATCATGCAACGCTCCGCTGGAATGTGCGTAAATCGCGCGGAACATCCCCGTCGGCGCGCACGCCGGCAACCGGAATTTCGCGATCCGCGGGATTTTTTCGCGGTTGCCATTCGCGTGCGCGAGTTGCCGGGCATAATTCGCGCCCGCAGGTCCATATGGAGGCACCTTGACGTCGAACCGGAACCCGCTCACGCGGCTCCCGCCCTGGCGTGACCACCTGACATCGACCGGCACGCTGGTGTTCTTCATCGGCGCACCGCTGATCGTCGGCCTGATCCTCGGCTGGAACCGGATGGGTGTCGGCCCGCATCTCTCCCGTACCGCATCGACGCTGTATTGGACCGGCCTCGCGTTTGCCGCATGGATCGCGGGAACGGCCGGCACGCTGCTCGTGCACGCGGCTCTTCGGCGCCGTCGCTGGCCGCTGTGGTCGCTCGCGTTCGCCGGGGCGATCGTCGGGCTGATACTCTTCTATTGGCCGATCGCGTTGTATCGGCACTTTGGCCTCGGCCTCCTGCCACCCGGAGTCGGCGGCCTGGCCCCGCCGCTGCCCTGGCCGACGATCGACTACCTGCCGCAGCTCATTGCGAACACGCTGCCCGGCCTCGTGTACTGGACGGCCGCCACCTGGACCGTGAGCCGCGTGTTCGCGCTCCAGCCGGCCGTGGGCAGCGCCTCATCCGCCGGCCCGGCAGCCACCGCGGTGGTGGCCGAAGCCGCCTTGCGGGCGCGGCTCCCGGCACATCTCGATGCCGAGGTCCTCGCGCTCAAGGCCGAGGACCACTATGTCCGCGTGTACACGGTGAAGGGCGATACGCTCGTGCACTACCGCTTCCGCGACGCGGTGCGCGACCTCGCGTCCGTCGACGGGCTGCAGGTGCATCGTTCATTCTGGGTGCGACGGTCGGCGATCGTCCGTCGCTACAGCGAAGGCCACGGCCAGTTCCTGCGCCTCGCGAACGACCTGCGGGTGCCGGTCAGCCGCTCCTACCTTCACTCGCTGCGCGACGCACCCGCCTGACGCCATCAGAACATGGCCTGCGCACGCAGCAGCAGGATGTCCGGATCGTCGGATGTGCCCCGGCGGCGGCTGCGCACGTCGATATAGTTCACCATGAAGCGCAGGTGCCCCGTCAGGTAGTAGTTCAGGCCAAGCGTGGCGTTCCGCTCGGTGCCACCCCGTACGTCACCATCGTCGAGATCGAGGTGGCTGTAGCGTGCGGTCAGCTCGAGCGCTCCGCCGCGCCGATTCGGTGTGACGCCCTTGAATGTGCCGTGTTTGTACTTGCGCGATTCACCGGTCACGATCCAGCTGCCGGCGACGTACCACCCGCCGACGCTCGCATCGCCCGTGCCCGCGTCGCGCAGGATTTCAGCCTCGATCCACTCCGCCTGCACCAGCAGCGGACCCGACCGAAAGGCCGCCTCCAGGCCCCATCGATCGACGCGGTCGACGCCGTCGAGGTCACCGGTATTCACGAGCTTGACATCGGCGACGCGGGATTCGGGTCGCGCACTCACCTTCACATCGCCCCGCGGCCGCTCGGTCATCGCGCCGAGCCCGAGGTGGACGACCGTGTCATCCGAAGCGAATGGCGTCCAGGTGAACCGCGCACCCGCGCCGTGCGCGTCGTCACGGTCGTCGATCGAACGACCAAACCCCATGACGGCCACGGTGTAGCGGTCGCGGTTGCGTTCGATGCCGACGCCGAGCCGTCGTGATGGCGCGAAGGTCTCGGCCGGCAGCGCGCGTTCGATGAAGAGGAGATTGTTCGAGCTCGTCATCGCGGCGAGGCCGAACGGCACCTTGAACTGGCCAAGGTTGATCGCGCCCGGTTTCCAGCCCTCATACTGCAACGAGACATTCTTGTACGCGCCGTGGCCGACGAAGTCATATTCGACTTCGAAGGACCAGTGGTCATCGAATTTTCCCCGGAGGCCGAGCCGCGCCCTTCGCAAATAGAAGCCGTCGTCCATCGGCCTGCGATCCGCGTCGTGCGCGGCGTAATCGAGGTGCAGGCGACCCATCGGCTCGACTTCGAACGCGTGCGAGGCGTGCATCGCCCCGACGCAGGCCATGAGCGAAAACCCGACGAGCAATCGCTTCACGATCTCGCGCCCCGTGCTCATTGCAAGCTCATCGGGACAATGTTCATCCCGGTCCGGTCAAGCGAGCGCGAACAGGTAATCGACGCACGACCGGACCATGTCATTCATTCCATGGAGATTCTTGTTCCGCGAGTCGATCAGGCAGAACTCGTCCGGCGCGTGCGCGCGCTCACCGTAGCCGAGCCCGAAATGCCCTGCTGGCAGACTGAGCGGCGCGGCCGTGAAGAGCGAACCCGGCCACGAACCGCCCGAGCGAGGCAGCAGCATCGCGTCGATGCCGAACTGCTGATACACGCGCCGCTGGGCCAGGACCAGCTTCGAAGTCGCCGGCGTCGACGAGACGTAGTTGAAGCCGCCGTTCTTCACGATCTCGATGTCGCCGAAGCCGCGCTTCGCGAGATGGGCGGCGAGCTTGGCCATGATGTCCTCGGGCGTCATGTCGGGCACGAGCCGCATGTCGAGCTTCGCCGTCATCCTGTGCGGCTGGACCGTCTTGCCGCCGGGTCCCGTATAGCCGCCGACCAGCCCCTCGATCGTGAGCGTCGGCCGCGAAACGTAGTCCTCGAGCGCCTGCCGCCAGCTCGCGTTGCGCGCCCAGACCTTTGCGCCGACGGATTCCAGCGTGCTCTTCTCGTCCGTGCGCCGGGCGAGGATATCGAGCATCGCATGTTCTTCTTTGGTGACCGGACGCACATGCTCGAAGAAGCCGTCGATCGCGGGCTCCCCCGCGGGCGTCACCAGCGTGTCGAGCGCCTGCACCAGGTGCCAGGCCGGCTGGTCGAGCCGTGCGGCGAGGCTCGAATGCACGTCACGGGTGGGCCCCCGGCCCCAGCGCTCGCCGCTCGCGACGAGTTCGCATTCGATGTCGCCCTTGGAGCCGAGCCGGATCGTGACCGTGCCGTCGCGATCCTGCGAGTGGCTCGGCATGAAGATGCCGATGGAGCGTTCGAGCGCCCGCCGGACCTGCGGCGTGTCGTGTACGACCTGGCCGAAGTTCGGCGAACCGATCTCCTCCTCGCCTTCCGCGACCAGCACCAGATTGACCGGAGGCTTCCTTCCCGCCGCACGGATCGCGTGCAACGCGGCGAGCAGCGCCGCCTGCGGGCCTTTCTGGTTGGTGGCCGCCCGACCGACGAGAATCGTCCCGAGACCCTCCTTCTCGACCAGCCTGCCTTCCCAGGGCGGTGAACTCCACTCGGCGGCGTCGACCTGCTTCACGTCGTACATGAAATAGAGGCCGAGCGTCTGCCGCGCACCGGCATCGAGCGTCGCGAAGACACCGGGCGCACCCTTCGTCGGGATGATCTCCGCGTGCTGGAAACCGGCGTCGAGCGCGAGCTTCTTCGTCAGCTCCGCGCCTTCCCGCATGCCGAGGTCCTCGGCGGCGATCGACGGTTGCCGTATCCATTCCTGCAGCCGCGCGACAGTCTCGTCGTGGCGCCGTTCGATCTCGTCGTAGATGGGCGCGAGTTCACGGCTGGCCGCAAGTGGGGGAGGCGCTTGCGTGGCGGCGCCGAGCGCGACGGTCGTACCGACGGTCGTGGCGACAAAGTCCCTGCGAGTCAAGCCTGACGTCATGACGATCCTCCTCTCAGTACCGGTACCTGAGGCCGACGCCCGCGAACAGATCGCGCCCGGCGCCCGCCTCGAAGTAGCGCCCGCCGAACGCATTGATGCGCACATTGGCGTTGTAACGCTCATCGAAGAGGTTGTTGGCGGCGACGAAAGGCGTCACTTCGAACGCACCGGATTCGAGCCGAATGCCGAAGCGGATGTTGGCGAGGGTGTAGGCGCCGTTGGTCGCCGTATTCGCGTTGTCGGCGAACTGCCTGCCGACATACATCGCGTCGAACGAACCAAACCAGCCGCGCGGGTGCCGGTAGGTGAGGTCGCCGTACAACTGGCTCTTCGCGGTGCCGGGCAGCGTGTTGCCGCTGAAATCATTGCCGTCGGCATCCACGAACCGGTCGAACGTGAAATCCGAGAAGGTGTAGCTGAGGGTCGTGCGCCACCGATCGGTGAGCTCGGATTGCAGCGAAAACTCGAGGCCACTGCGATCCGACCGGCCCGCGTTGACGAAGTAATCGTGGCCCGGGCTGCCCGGCACTTCGTAGGGCACGAACTCGTCGCGCGTCGTGGACGAGTACAACGCAAGTTCGTAGTGATGCCGGCCCGCCAGCATGCCACGCATGCCGATCTCGAAATTGTTCGACAGCTGAGGCCCGAGTGACTGATTGAATCCGCCCGAGCCGTCGGGCCGCGCGTACTCGCTGGTCGTCGGCACTTCGAAGGAAGTCGAGTACTTCCCGTAGAGATTGAAGGCGGGGGAATGAGCAAACATCAGGGCAGCCATCGGGCTCGTGCTCGTTTCGGTGACCTTGCCCGAATCGTCACCATCCACGAGGAACCTGTCGGCCACCTTGAAGACGATTTCGTCGTAGCGCGCGCCGACTGTCAGCAGCAGACGGGGCGTGATGCTGAACTCGTCCTGCGCATAAATGCCGCGGCTCGTGACGCGCTCGTTCTGCTCGAGCGATTGCGCGCCGCGCACGCCGAAATCGTTGTCGTAGCGACTGCGATCATCGTCCTGGTTCTCGACATCGAAGCCGAAGACGAACCGGTTCGGACGATCGAACCACGCACCCTCGTGATTCAAGTTCGCGCCGATACCGGCAAAAAAGCGCGAGAAAGCCGGCACGCCACCCGCCTGGTAGGGCAGGAACTGGATGTAATCCCGCCAGACGTAGTAGTTGCGGGCCGTCAGCGTGTAGTGCCTCCCGAGCGGCGTGTCATAGACCAGGCCGAGGCGCGTCTGCTCGTAGTGCTGGCGGGCGTCGAAGGCGATGTTGGCCGGCCGCGCCGCAGTCGGTTGATCTGCCGCCATCGCTGCGGTGACGCCGCCCGGGTCGAGCGCGACGGGCTGCTTGCCGTAGCTGATCGTCGCGAGCAGCCGGCGATCGCCGCCGAAATCGAAGTTGAAGCGCCCCGTGACATCCTTCTTTTCGGCGCGGCTGTGCTCGCGGAAACCGTCGTACTTCCAGTCGGAGACGCTGACGAGATAGCCAACGCGGTCGCCCTGACCGCCGGCCTTCAGCTGGACCTTCCGGAAGCCGAAATCCCCACCCGCCACTCGCGCCTCGACGAAGGGCTCGTCCGGAGGCGGTTCAGTGGTCACGAGAATGACACCACCGGACGCGTTGCCGTAAAGCGTTGAACTCGGCCCGCGGATGACCTCGATGCGACTCGTAGCCCCGAGATCGATCGTATCGGCCGACGCCTGGCCGTCGGGAAGCGTCTCCGGGATGCCGTCGATCAGGATCTTGACGCCGCGCACGCCGAAATTCGCGCGGGCGCCGAAGCCGCGGATCGACACCCGCAGCCCGAGCGCGAGGTTGTAGCGATCCTGCAGGAAGAGCCCCGGCACGCCGCCGAGCGATTCGACGAGCGTCAGCTGCTGGCGCGCGAGCTGGATGTCGTCCTGCGTGATGACCGACACGGCTGCCGGCACGTCGCGCAGCGAATTGCCGAGGCGGGTGCCCGTGATGACGACCTTGTCGAGCGCATCGACCTGGTTTCTGGTCGTCGACTCGGCGACGGCGGAGCCTGCAATGAAGCCTCCGAACAGCCACAATGAAAAACAAGTGGCCCTCTTGCACTGTGTCGTCGAACCTGTCGCCGTCTGCATCCCGACTCCGCCGCTGCTGGATGGCCGGCATGATAAGCCATGCGGTCGGGCTGATCGTTTACGCGCGGGGCGACTCCAGCATCAGCATCATGATCTCGGCACCGACCTGCAGGTCGGAAACGCTGCCGAAATGCTGGGCGCGCAACCGGCCGAGGCGGTCGATCAGGATCAGCGTCGGCGTGCCCTGCATCCGGTACGCAGCCATCGTCTTCGGCATTCCCTTGCCATCGGGCACGTCGACACCGACGGGGAACCGGATCCGGTACTCGTGCAGGAAGGCGGCGAGCGAGATCGGCGTCATCGCCTCGTGGTGTTCGAACACCGTATGCAGGCCGAGCACCGCGACGTCGGCCGGATCGAAGCTGTCGTGGATGCGCATCGCCTGCGGCAGACCGTGGCTCACACAGCCGGGGCACAGCATCTGGAAGGCCTCGATGACGACCACCTTCCCGCGCAGCGCCGCGAGCGCCACCGGTTCGCGGGCGTTGAACCATTGCTGCGTGTCGAGTTCAGGCGCCATGGCGGCAGACTGGCCGGATTCGGAAATGCCCATGGCCCGAGCCTACGCACACGCCGCGCGATTCGCCAATCCGGTGCCGGCGCGGACGCCACGATCAGGAAGGCGCCCGAAGATCTCGTGCAGCTGAACCAGGACCAGCCCTTCAGCCACGACCGGGACGCGCTGGTGAAACTTCTCGACGAAACACTGGCTGCGACGGGCAGATAGCCGCGACGGCGCGCGGCGGCCCGGAAAAGCAGAAAGCCCCCGCTGCTTTCGCAACGGGGGCCTTCCTCGATAGGACCCTGGCAGTGACCTACTCTAGCGTCGCAACAGGCGAAACTACCATCGGCGCGGAGCGTTTTCACTTCCGAGTTCGGAATGGGATCGGGTGGTTCCCGCTCGCTAATGCCGCCAGGGA
>JABAQN010000020.1:111892-112769 GCA_019187495.1 Steroidobacteraceae bacterium | reverse complement strand
CCTTGCTGAGGCGAAACACCGACGTGAGATTCGTCGCGATCACGCGATCCCAGTCGTCCTGCTTCATGCGCAGCAGCAGCGTATCGCGGGTGATCGCGGCGTTGTTGATGAGCAGGGTCGGCATTTCGCCCTTCGCATCGAGATCGGCAATCAGCGCATCGATCGACGCCCCGTCGCCGACATCGAGCACCGCGCCGCGACCCCGCTGTCCGGCCGCGGAGAGTTCAGCCGTGAATTTCGCGGCGCCCTCCGCCGACGTCGAGGTGCCGATCACGGTGGCGCCCGCGGCCCCGAGCGCCGCGGCGATGGCCCGGCCGATGCCGCGCGACGCGCCCGTCACGAGCGCGATGTCATTTCCGAACATGTTCACTCCTCACTGGATCGCGGCGAGCGCCGCATCGATCGACGCCGGGTCCTCGATCGCGAGGAACGCCGCGCCCGGTCGCTTGTCGATCCGGCGGTTGAGACTCGTCAGCACTTTCCCGGGTCCGCATTCGATCAGCGTACCGAACTGCGCGTCGAGCAGCGCGACCACCGTCGACGTCCAGCGCACAGGGCTCGCGGCCTGCCTGACGAGGGTTGCGCGGATGTCCTGCGGGTCCTCGTGCCTGCGTGCATCGAACGCGCTGTAGTACGGGATGCGCGGTGCGACGATCGGGATGCCCGCGAGGCGCTCGCCGAGCCGCTCCGCCGCGCTTCGCATCAGGCTGCTGTGCGACGGCACGCTCATCGGCAGCGTCACGGCGCGCTTTGCGCCACGCGCCTTCGCCGCTTCGATCGCGCGTGCCACGGCCGTGGCATGGCCCGCGATCGCGATCTGGCCTGGCGAGTTGTAGTTGACCGGCTCGACGACCTCGCCCTGCGCCGCCTCGCGGCA
>JABAQN010000020.1:0-111882 GCA_019187495.1 Steroidobacteraceae bacterium | reverse complement strand
GGCATGCGGCCTCGATCGCCGCGTCGTCGAGGCCGAGCACCGCGGCGATGGCGCCGGTGCCGACCGGCACCGCTTCCTGCATGGATCGGCCGCGGAACCGGACGAGATCGACCGCAGTCGCGAAATCGAGCGACCCTGCGACCACCAGCGCCGTGAACTCGCCGAGGCTGTGGCCCGAAACGGCGTCGGGCGCGCGACCGCCCCTAGCCTGCCAGGCGCGGTAGGTGGCATAGCCCGCCACGAGCATCGTGGGCTGCGTGCACTCGGTTTCGCCCAGGCGCTCGGCCGGGCCTTCCTGCACGAGTTTCCAGAGATCGTAGCCGAGCACCCCGGACGCCGTGTCGAAGGTCTCGCGCACGACCGGAGACGCCGCTGCGAGCGCGGTCAGCATGCCGACCGACTGTGACCCCTGCCCCGGAAAAACGAATGCGATTCCCATGCGCGTACCTGCCCCTGCGAGGCGCGGATTATAGCGGCTCGCGTCGCGAAGGCAGCCAGAGCGCGGCGGTGAGGCCGCCGATCGCGCCATAGAGATGCGCCTGCACGACGACCGGTGCGCCACCTGCGAACGGCAGCACGACGAACTGCTCGAGCGCGAGCTTGCCCGCGAGAAAGGCCGCGAGGATCCAGCCATCGAAGTCGCCACGGCGCAGATGCGCGAGCGTTCCCGCCGCCATCACGCCGTGCAGCACGCCGGAGGCACCCACGTACCATTGAATTCCCGGCGCCAGCCACCACAGGCCCGCATCGATCGCGAGCGCCGCGGCGATCGTGATCGCGAGCCACCGCCGGGGCGTGAAATCGCGCGCGAACAATGCCCACAGCAGGACGAGTCCGAGTGAGTTGAGTGCGGCGTGCCTCGAATCGAGGTGGACGACATGGGCCGTGAGCAGTCGCCAATACTCGCCGGCCGCGAGCGCGCCGCGTTCGTAACGCAGCAACTCGCGCCCCGTGTCGCCCGCCGCCGACGGCAGGAGCAGGCACGCGACGAGCACGAGCAGCGCGACACCGTAGCGCCCGTCGCCATTGAGCGACGCCAGGCTTCGGGCGATGTGTCGACGCGCGCGACGCGCCGTGCCGGTGCTTTCCATTTGGTATCATTATCGTCCATATGCGCCAACCCGCCCGTTCCGCCGGCTTCACGCTGATCGAGATCATGGTCGTCGTCGTGATCATCGGCCTGCTCGCGGCGTTCATCGCGCCGCAGATCCTCGGGCGCGTCGATGACGCCAAGATCGTCAAGGCGAAACAGGACATCCAGGCGCTCGAAACCGCGCTCACGATGTACAAGCTCGATACCTTCCAGTATCCGGGCACCGAGAACGGACTGAACGCACTCGTGCAGAAGCCCGCCGATCCGCAGGTCCGGAACTGGCGCGCGGGCGGCTACCTGAAGCGCGTCAACAAGGATCCCTGGGGCAACGATTACCAGTACGTGTACCCCGGAACGCGGGGCGGCGAGTACGACCTCTACTCGCTCGGCGCCGACGGCCAGCCGGGTGGCGAAGGCATCAACGCCGACATCGGCAACTGGAACCTCGATCGCTAGGGCGCGCGTCGCCCCGCGACCGCCGGCCGGGCGGCCTCCCATGAAGCATCCCCGCGGCTTCACCCTGATCGAGATCCTGGTGGTGGTCGTGATCATCGGCGTGCTCGCCGTGGGCGCCGTGCTCACGCTCGGCACGGCGAAGCGCGACGATGCGCTCGAAACCGAAGCGCACCGCCTCGAATCCCTCATCGACTTCGCACGTGAACACGCGGAACTCACGACCCGCGAGTTCGGGCTGCGCTGCGAAGGGGATCGCTACGTGTTCCTCGCGTTCGATCCGCGCCGCGGCCTCTGGGCCGAGGCGAACAGCGACGATTCGTTGCGCGAGCGCACGCTGCCGGTGGGACTGCGCCTGCGGCTTCGGGTCGAGGGGCGCGAAGTGCTGCTGCGGCCACCGAAGGAGAACGAGGCGCTGCTGCCGCAGGTCATGCTGTTCTCGAACGGTGACGTGACGCCGTTCGAGCTCACGCTCGGCCGCGAAGGCAGCCCGCTCGCGGCGGTGCTCGCGACCGATGACGCCGGCGCCATCCATCTGACGCTGCCCGGCGAGACGGCTTCGCGATGAAGCGTGCACGCGGCTTCACGCTCATCGAAGTGCTGGTCGCGCTCGTGATCGTCGCGGTCGGCATGGCCGCCCTGCTCGGCACGCTGACTTCCGCGGCCGATTCCTCGATCTACCTGCGCGACAAGACTTTCGCCGAATGGATCGCGCTGAATCGCGTCAGCGAGCTGCGGCTCGGCGCGAAGCGGCCGACGAAGGGCAAGTCGGGCGGTGAAGTGGAATTCGCGGGGCAGAAGTGGCGCTACGAGCAGGAGGTCGTCGAAACGGACGTTCCGGGTGTGCTGCGCATCGATGTGCGTGTGGCCGCTGCGGCGACGCAAGGCGGCCGCAATGGCGCATCGAAGGACGACTGGACCGCGACGGCAGCGGGGGTCGTCGGCGACGCGGTCGGGCCCCCGAGCGGTGTCGATCCCGACTGGAACGGCAGCCCATTCCCGGGCGAGCCGGGTGGATCGGGTGCCCCTGCGGGTGAGCCCGGCACGGCGCCGGCCCCGAAGCCATCGCCGGCACCGGCACCGCCCGGCGGCAACCTGCCGACGACCTGAATGCGCCCGCGCGGCTTCACGCTGATCGAACTGCTGGTGGCGGTGTTCATTTCCGCCGTGATCTTCGCGGTCGGCTACGGCGCCCTGCAACAGGCGCTCGGCTCCCGCGGCGCCGTGCAGGAAAAGCAGGATCGCCTGCACGCGCTCGTCAACACCATGCGCATCGTGTCGCAGGATTTCGGCCAGCTCGCGCCGCGCCCCACCCGCAGCCTCGTCGGCGACGGCGCCGATCCCGCGCTCGTCGCCGACGGCCGTGCCGAGGCGCTCGTGACCTTCACGCGCATGGGCTGGGCGAATCCGGCCGGCATCCAGCGCCCCGCGCTGCAGCGCGTGCGCTACGCGCTCGACAACGGCACGCTTTACCGCGAGCACTGGCTCGTGCTCGACCCCGTGCTCGGTGCGCAGCCCGTGCGCCGCCCGTTGATCGACCACGTGCGCAGCGTGCGCTTCCGTTTCATGGAGAACGGCCGCAGCTGGACCGAACAATGGCCCGGCTTCGTCACCGGCGGCGATTCGCGCCAGCCGATGCTGCGCCGGCGCCCGATCGCGGTCGAGGTGACACTCGAGCTCGAGGATTTCGGCACCGTCACGCGACTCATCGAGGTGCCGGGATGAGGCGCGAGCGCGGTGTCGCCCTCCTGACCGCCATCATCCTCGTGGCGCTCGCGACGATCGTCGCCGCGAACATCGCATTCCGCAGCGGCATGACCGCGCGGCGCACGAGCGGCGCGTTCCTGTTCGACCAGGCCGTGCAGTTCGCGGCGGGGGCGGAAGCGATCGCCGCGTGGGCACTGCGCGAGGACCGCAAGGACAACCAGCGCGACGACTACAGCGAGGCGTGGGCAAGGCGCTACGGCCCGCTCGAACTGATTCCGGGTTCCGGCATCTGGCTCGAGGCGCAGCTCGACGATGCGCAGGGCCGCTTCAATGTGAACAACCTCGTCAATGCCGAGGGCGTTGCGCGACCCGAAGTCATCGAACAGTTCAAGCGCCTGCTCGCAACGCTCGGGCTCGAGCCGAAGTGGGCAACGCTGCTGGCCGACTGGATCGATGCCGACGTCGAACCGAATGGCTTCGAGGGCGGCGAGGACACGCTGTACCTTGCGCAAAGCCCCGCGTACCGCGCGCCGAACGCGCCGATCGTCAGCGTCAGCGAGCTGCTCGCACTGCCCGGCTTCGGCATCGAGCGCTACACGAAGCTCGCGCCCTATCTCAGTGCGCTTCCGCCCGGCACACCGCTCAATGTCTGCACGGCGCCGGGCATCGTGATCGACGCCATGACCGACGAGCGCGAGTACGGCCTCGACGAGGAACGTCTCGCGAAGGCGCGCGAATCCGGCTGCTTTCCGACGAAAGCCGAGCTGCAGGCGAAGGTTCCCCCCGACCAGTGGGCGATCCTGCAGTACCAGGTCGCCGACCGGTCGGAGTACTTCCGCCTGCGCAGCTTCGTCAGTATTGGCACCACGGAGTTCGCCTTGTACAGTCTCCTGAAGCGCGAGGCGGCGGGAGTGCGCCCGATCCTGCGCACCTACGGTACGGATTGATCCATGGCTGACTGGTTTGTGGTGAGGTTGCCGGGGCACGGGAACGAGGCCGTCGCCTGGGCGGCGGTCGACGGCGAAGGCCACCTGCTTGCCGCTCCCGGTTCAGGAACGCTCGCGGAAGCTGCGCACGCGGTGGCCGGGCGCAAGGTCGCGGTGCTCGTGCCCGCCGGGGACGTGCTGCTGACCGACGCCGCGTTGCCCGCGAAGTCCGGCGCGAAACTCGCGCAGGTCGTGCCGTTCGCGCTCGAGGAACAGGTCGCCGACGATATCGACACACTGCATTTCGCCGTGGGCCGCCGCGACGCGCTTTCCGGGCGCACGGCGATCGCGGTCGTCGACAAGGCGATCATGCAGGCGGTGATCGCGAACGTGCAGCGCGCCGGGCTCGCGCCGGCGGCATTGTTCAGCGAAGCGAGCCTCATCGCCGCCAATCCCGGCCAGGCGGTCGCGTGGCTCGAAGGCGATGCCCTCGTCCTGCGGGTCGGGGATCGCCCGGCGGTCGTTGCGCCGGTGACTTCGTTGCAGGATACGTTCACGCTGCTCGCAGCAACAAAGGCGTACGGCGACGGAGTTGATGCAGCAAGTGTGTCGCTGCTTCTTTACGCGCCTGCCGCGGACTGGCAACGGCACGCGGGCGAACTCGGGTTCCTGCAGGAGCATTTCGCTGCCGCCAGGGTCCAGATCCTGCCGCAGGGTTCGTTGCCGTGGCTCGCAAGCCAGATCGAACGCGCGGGCGCCGTCAATCTGCTGCAGGGGGACTACCAGCAGCGCGCCGCGGCGACCCACGACCTGCGCCGCTGGCGTGTGCCCGCCGCGCTCGCTGCGGCGCTCGTGCTGCTCTTTGCAGGTACCAGGCTCCTGGAAATCCGTCGCCTGAACGCGGCCGAGCGCGCACTCGATGTCGAGATCGAGCAGACTTTCCGCGCGGCGATGCCGGGCGCGCTCGACGCACGCGACGCGCGCCAGAGAATGGAGCAGCGTTACCGGGCGCTGCAGGACAACGGCGGGCAGGTCGGCCTGCTGCCCGCGCTCAGCGCCTTCGCGAGCGCACGCGCCGCCTCGCCCGATGCGACGCTCGAGGGCCTGTCACTGCGCGAGGGAGCGCTCGACCTGCGAGTGCGCGCCGGTGATGCGGAGAGCCTCGACCGGATCAACCGCGAACTGCGCGCCAAGGGGCTCGCCGCCGAGATCACGAGCGGCACGGCCGCCGAATCCGGCTACGAGGGTCGCATCCAGATCCGGCTGGCGGGTGCGTGATGGGAGCGCTCACGCAGTGGTACCGCGGCCTCGCCGAGCGCGAGCGGCGCTTCGTCACGATCGGCGGCTGCGTGGCGCTCCTGATCGTATTGCTGATGCTGCTGCTGCCGTTGTCGCGGGCCGCGACCACGCTCGGGCAGCGTGTCGAGGCGAAGCGCGCCGATCTCGCTTGGATGCGTGGCGTGGCGCCCGCGCTCGCGAGCGCCGGCCCCGTCGCGGACCCGGGAGCCAGCGCCGAGTCGCTCGTCGTCACGGTCGACCGGACTGCGCGTGAAGCGAATCTCGGCGAGGCGCTGGCACGTTCGGAGCCGGCCGGCAATGGCGGGCAGCGGGTGCAGCTCGAGAACGCACGTTTCGACGTGATGGTCGCGTGGCTCGCGCGCCTGCGCCAGCAACACGGCATCCGTGTGGTCGCGGCGACGATCGAGCGCACCGACCAGCCCGGGCTCGTCACAGCGAGCCTCGAACTGAGCGCGCGCTGACGCACTCCGATGGCTGCATCGGGCCGATTTTCCTGGCGCTTCGCCGCCGCCATCCTGCTCGTGGTGCTCGCGATCCTCGTCGCGCGCTGGCCGCTCTCCTGGGCCACGCACTGGCTGCCGCGAGGCGTCACGTGTGAGCGCCCCGCCGGCACCGTGTGGCACGGGCGGTGCGAGCAGCTTGCCGCCAGTGGTTTGCAGCTCGGCACGGCGACATGGCAATTGCGCGCGCTGCCGCTGCTGCGCGCGACACTCGCGGCAACGGTGGATGCCCGCACGGGCACGGAGCACGTTCAGGGCGAAATCGAACTGCGACCGGACGGTCGCCTCATCGTGAACCGGGCGCAGGGCGACCTGGTGCTCGGCCAGGGGATGCTGCGGAACAGCGCGATGGGCCTGGGCGGCCGGCTGCACGCACAGGTCGAGCGCGCAGTGCTGCACGAACGCGCGCTCGTCGACCTCGCAGGCGTATTCACGGTGC
Source organism: Steroidobacteraceae bacterium (assembly GCA_019187495.1). Taxonomy (GTDB): domain Bacteria; phylum Pseudomonadota; class Gammaproteobacteria; order Steroidobacterales; family Steroidobacteraceae; genus CADEFQ01. The sequence continues at coordinate 105,465 of JABAQN010000020.1, read as the reverse complement.
GCGACCTCGTGCAGGGCGTGACGCGGCTCGGCAGCGTCGAAGTCCGCTTCGATGAGGCACCGGGCGGCGCGCAGCGTTCGCAAGGCATCGAGGGCACGTTGCGTGATCTCGGCGGGCCACTCGGGATCGAAGGCCATGTCACGCTGACGCGCGATGCGGGCTATGTAGTCGATGGCCTGGTCACCCTGCGCGCCGATACGCCCCCGGCACTCGCCCGCCAGATCACCTTCCTCGGCAGGCCGGACGCCGCCGGACGGCGGCCCTTCTCGTTTGCCGGCACGTATTGACGCCAGTCAGGGGAGCGCGGTCGGCGACGGCCGTCGCGGAATCACGCCCTTCGCGCGCAGTTCCGCAAGTCGCGTGCGCTCGGCAGCGACGCGCGTCCGGTAGGCATCGCGAAGCGCCGCGAATCCCGGTTCCTTTTGCAGCGTCGCAAACCAGGGATCACGCTCGAAGGTGTACCAGCCGAGCCCCCATGCCTGCTGGTCGAGGGTCACGCGCGTCAACGCCGCGATGGCCTCGGCGCGTCGCCCCAGCGCGGCCAGCGCCCGTGCGCGCGCCGCGCCGGCGTTGAAACACGGGACGGAATTCGACGCGGCGCGCGCGGCCGGGCCGGCCAGCAGGGCATCGAGCAATTGGCGGGCCCTGGCGCGCTCGCCCGATGATTCGAGCAAGCGGGCCATCACGACAGCGACCGGTTCCTCTCCCGGCGCGACCCTGGCATGGCCCTGGCTGTCCCACAACGCAACGCGCGCATCCAGGAAGCGCCGCGCCCGGTCGACCGCCGCAGCGGTGTTCGCGCCGGCGAGCAGCAAATACGCGTCCTCGTCGCAGGCGCCAAACTGCTCCGGCGCCGCGTAGACGAGTTCGGCCGCGCGCTGGTACTCGCGGCGGAAGAAATGAACGTCCATCGCGAGTGTCCGCTCCGGGTGTTCCGTCGCGAGCAGACTTGCCGCGGCCAGGACTTCGCCCAATTCCAGGTACTCGCGCCCGAGCAGCGCATGCATCCATTCGGGATCGGGATCGATCCGCAGGGCCTGCTCGCCGTACTTGATCGCATCGGCGAATCGGCCGCCGCGACGCCAGTTGCTCCACCCGAGCCGGGCCAGCGCGGGAGCGAAATCCGGTCGTATCCGCAGCGTCTCGAGCATCAGCCGCTCGCCTTGGGCCGTATTGCCGCGAAGCAGCGCCGCGAGGCCGGCGTAGTACGGACCCCGAGGCTCGAGGGGATCGAGTACGCGTGCCCGCTCGATTTCGGCGAGCCCTTCCCCGGGTTCTCCGAGGTCGTTGATCAGCAGCTGCCCGTACAGCTGGTGGCCGCGCGCGTAGTTCGGACTCAGTTCGAGGCCGCGGCGAAAATCGGCTGCCGCGCTCGCCGTGTCGCCTCCGACTTGCGCAACGAATCCACGCGCGACCAGCGCCTCCCCGCTCGCCGGGTCGAGCGCGAGAGCCCTGTCGATCAGGGGCGCCGCACGCCTTGCCGCCTCATGGATCGCCGTTGTCGATGGTACCGTGCCGCGCGATGCGAAATTCGCCTCGTTCATGTAGGCATGAGCCAGCTCGACCAGTGCCGCGACGAATTGCGGATCGAGGCGAATCGCCAGCTCGAAACTCGCCACCGCGGCGTGCAGGTCCCCGGTGCGCCGGGAAGCCATGCTCGCGCGGCCTTGCTCAAAGGCGAGCCACGCGTCGAAGCTCGTGGTCCCGATCGGGCGCAATGAGCGCGGGCCCCGGTCGCTCACGCTGAGGCGCAACGCCCGCGCGATCTCGAGCGTGATGTCGTCCTGGACGGCGAAGAAGTCGCCTGGCTGCCGGTCGAACGCCTTCGACCAGACGTGTGTCCCGGTTGCGGCGTCGATGAGCTGCGCCGTGATGCGCAGCCGGTTCGACGAATCCTGCACGCTCCCTTCGACGAGATAGCGGGCGTTCAGCTTCCGCCCGATTCCGCGCACGTCTTCATCGCGACCCTTGAATGCGAACGACGAGGTTCGCGCGATGACATTGATCTCGCGCGCGTCGGCGAGCCGGTGCAGCAACGTGTCGGAAAGCCCCAGCGCAAGATGGTCTCGCCCCGGATCGCCGGTCAGGTTGACGAACGGGAGCACGGCGACGTTGTGCTCGGGCAATTCCACGGCAGGCGTCGAGCCCGCGATGCGCGTGTCCGGCCTCACAACCGGAAATCGCGGCACGACCCATACGAGCAGCAACCCGATCAGGAGGACAATCGCGCAGAGAAGTGCATACCTGCCCCACGGTCGCGACGCGTCGACGTCGACAGGGGCCGGATAGACGGGCGCGATGAATCGATAACCGCGCCGCGGCACGGTCTCGACATAGCGGGGCGCGTCGGCATCGTCGCCGATGGCGACGCGCAACTTCTTGATTGCCGTATTCAGGCCGGCGTCCGTGTCGATGTAGGTCGCGCGGGGCCAGATGCGCGCAATGAGGCGTTCGCGGCCGACCAGCTCGCCCGGGTGCGCGGTCAGCAGCTCGAGGATCCGGAACACCTGCTCCTGCAGCTGCACCCGCGCGCCGCCGCTCTCGAGTTCCCCGGTCGACAGGTCGAGCGTCAACTCGCCGAAGCGAATCCGGCCTGTCCTGGGTTCAGCGTCTCCCATCTCTGTCGGTTCCAGGCACTCGAGTGGACCATCGGTACAGCGACAATACAGCGCCGGAACAGGTGCGATCCATTGTCGCCGCGCGCGGGCCGGGTAGCGTGGCGTTCACCCCTGTGCTGCCAGTGAAAAAACCCAAGGAGAAACAAATGAAAAGCCTCAAGAGTATGTCTGCCGCCGCCCTGCCCCTGCTGCTTGGCGCATCGGGGCTCGCCGCGGCACATGGAGATTCCGGGTGGGCCGGGTGCACCAACGAGACCCTGACGGGCCGGTACATTTTCAACGCCAGCGGCTTCACCCGCCCTGCCACCAGCGTTCCGGGCACTCCCTGGGTGCCCAAGGCCATCATCGAAGTCCTGCAGTTCAACGGCGACGGTACGGTGACCGTGCCGGGCGTCACGGTTGCCAATCCGTTCGGGGATCTCGGCAGCATCCTGCAGCCCCCGGCGGGGGCTCCGGGCGTCTATTCACTCAACGAAGACTGCAGTGGCACCCTGCAGTTCGGCGACGCGAATGGCGTGACGTTCAGGATGTACGTCGCGCCGCGACGCGGTCACAAGATCTGGTTGATCCAGACGAACCCTGCGAACAACGTCTTCCAGGGTACCGCGCAGCGGGTGGGCGGCGGCGACTGAGCCAGCGCCAAAGCGTCATTCGGCGGTCCAGGTCCGGAATGCCTGGATGAGCGGAAAGTAGAGCCCCGCGCGGACCGGTTCAGGGCCGAGCCGCCGCGCGAGGGCTGCGTAGCGCGCCAGTTGCGGCCGATAGCGCGTGGCCTCGCTGTCGAGGAAATCCTCGAGCGCTCCACCCTCGTGGCGGCTCGTCTTGAAGTCGATCACCCAGCGTGTGCCCTCGGGATCGACGAACGTGCGATCGATGAACACATTGACGAGCCGCCCGTCGACGAGTCCCGTGAGCGCGAGTTCGGTGGCGACGTCGCGGTGGCCGGGATCGAAGAGCCAGCGTCCGCGCGCATCTTCCCAGGTCTGGCGCAGGGCGTGCAGCACGGTCGCGGCGGCGGCATCGAGTTCGGCCTGCGGTACGCCGAGCCGCTCGAGCAGCGCCCGGTGGCGCGGCCCCTGCGCCTCGACCACCGCGAGCGTCGGCGGCAGCGCACGACCCCATTTTTCCAGCGCGCCGTGCACGACCGTGCCGATGTGGCGCGCGGTTTCGCGCACCCAGCTGAACTCGGGCGTGTCGCCGGTCTCCCGCGCGATGGGCAGTCCGTGATGCTCGACGGCATCGTCGATGCTTGCGGGGGCCCACGAGGACGGCAGCCGCATCAGGGGCGGTGCATCTGGAATGGGCGCACGCACATCGTGGCCCGGCGGGGCGGCGTCGCGCCACTCGAACTCGTGCCCGAGCGCGGGCCACAACGCCGCGAGCAATGATTCCGCCGGAAGCCTGGCCTCCCCGTCGTCGCGCAGGTCGACGCCCGCGATCCAGTGCAGCGATACCTTCGCCCGCGTGGCGGCGACGTAGAGCAGGCGCAAACGCTCCTGCGACCGACGCTGCCGCTCGAGCGACTTGATCCAGGTGCCGAGCCGATGGCTGGCGCGATCGGCGGCCGGCACGATCGGTGACAGCACGAGGTCCGACTGGCCGCCCGCGCGGGGCAGATCGAGCCAGCGCAGGAGCGGTTCGGCGCCGCGCCCTGGCAGCCGCGCGAGCCCGGGAAGGATCAGGTGGTCGAATTCGAGCCCTTTCGCGCGATGGATCGTCATGATGTCGATCGCGGCCGGGTCTGCGCCCGCCGAGCGCGCGAACAGGTTCGAAAGAATCGAGTCGAGCGAGGCCTCGCCGCGCCATTCGCCACGCGCAAAGGCCGCATCGATGGCGGCGAGGAATTCCCGCGCGGCCTCGAGATCGTCGCTCGTGCAGCAGTCCGCGCCGCCGAGGCGCAACCACACCGATTCGAGCATGCTGCCGGGCGCGTCGCGGCCGAACGATGCCACGGCCGGCGCGAGCGTGGCACACACGCGCTCGAGCCGCGCCCGCTCGGCCGCGTCGAGCTTCGCCAGCCGCTCGGGCACCTGCAGCGCTTCCCATACGAGCAGCGGATCGTCGCGCCGCGCCAGCGCGCCGAGGCTCTTCAGCGAAAGACCGCACCAAGGCGCGCGCAGCACGCTGAGCCACGCGGTCCGGTCGCCCGCATGCGACAGGGCGCGCAGCAGCGCGGCGAGATCACGCACCACCGGCACGTCGGCGAGCGGCACGAGGTCGACTCCGCGCACGCTGAATCCCGCGGCCGAGAGCTGCGCACGAATGGGCGCGGCGTGCGAGCGTGCGAGCACGAGCACCGCGATGCTGCCGTGCGCATCGGCAGCACGCAGGGCGCGCACGCGCTCGACCACGGCCTGACCTTCGGCATCGGCCGTGCCGCGTGCGAGTGCGAGCATCGAGACCGCGGCGGCATCGCCCGCCGCCCGCGCGGCGCTGCTCGGCGAAAAGCGCACCGCGGCCTCGCGCATGTCATCGTGCGCGGGAAAGATCTGCGCGAACAGCCGGTTGCTGAAATCGACGAGTGGCGGCCGCGAACGGAAATTGCGGGTCAGGCGCAGCGCCTCGAATCGCACCGGCCCGATGCCGAAGTCGCGCGCACGCAGAAGGAGGCCGACCTCCGCCTCGCGGAACTGGTAGATCGACTGCATCGGGTCGCCGACCACGAACAGGGTGCGGCCGTCCCCGGGTGCCCAGTCCGCGACGAGTGTCGCGAGAAGGTCGAACTGCGCGATCGACGTATCCTGGAATTCGTCGACGAGGATGTGCCGCAGCTTCTGGCCCGTGCGGATCGCGAGATCAGTGGCGGCACCCTCTTCCGAGAGCGCCGCGCGGGCCGCGCCCGCGACATACACATGATCCACGCGACCTGCCTCCGCGAACGCGAGGTGCAGGTGTCGCGCCGCCCAGGTGAGGACACGCGCCAGCGCATCGATGGCCGAGGCGTCTTCATGTGACAGATCGGCCGCCGGCAGCGCGCGCGTGGCCGCGAGCAGTTGCTCGCTACCGGGGAGTTCCGCGAGTGCACGCGTCACCTCCCGGAGCCGTTCCTTGTTTGCGGCATCCCGATAGGCGGGACCGACCCGGGCGTCGGGCCGTTTGCGCAGCGTGCCATCCTTCGTCAGTGCAGCCCCCGCGAGCGACCGCCACGCTTGCTGGCTCGCCACCTCCGTCGTCAGGGGGCCCACATCCGGCAGCCTCGCCGCGTCGGCGAGCAGCGCGGCAGGGAGCGTGGCGACATTTCGTGCGAGCTGGTCGGCGACGATCCGCGCGAGCGAGCCTGCGATACGCGAGCGCAGGTCGCCCGCGCTGTCATCGAGCACGTGTGGCAGCCAGTGCGCACGCTTCGCGAGCATGTCCGCGATCAGCCGCTCGACCCGCTGCCACTGGTTGTCGAGGCGATCGAAGAGCAGATCGAGGTCCGCCCGCACGGCCGGTTCGCTCTCCCCGTCCTGCAGCGCCCGCCGGGCTGCGCGCAGGTACAGATCGTCGGGTCGATCGGCGATCGCCGGCACGGTGCCCGCACCCGCGGCGAGCGGCCGCTGCGCCGCAAGCGAGAAATTGAATGCGTCGATCGTGAGGATGCGAAGGCGCGAGGCGTGGGACTCGAGGTGCCAGCCGCGCTCCCGCGACCGTTCATGCACGCGCGCCGCAAGTGAACGCATCAGCGGGGCCGCGGGGTGCTTCGGATCGATGTCGCCCGCGAGGGCCTCGAGCACGCGTACGCGCATCTCCGCCGCGGCCTTGCGCGTGAAGGTGATGGCGAGCACCTGCTCGGGTTCGTCGACCACGGCGAGCAGCGCGAGCAGGCGCTGCGTGAGTACGGTCGTCTTCCCCGAGCCGGCCGGCGCTTCGAGGAGAATCGAGGCGTCGATCCGGATCGCGCGTTCGCGAGCGAGCGTGTCGGTGTCGGCGTCAGTCATCTTCCGGCGCTTCCTCACCGAGCGAGGCCTGCTCACCGATCCGGCAGAGCGTGGCGAGATGGCAATACCGGCAGGCGCCCTCGGCCGGGGTGACCGTGGCATGACCTCTCAGGAATTCGGCGACGAGCGCCTGCAGCTGCCGTTCCCAGGTCGACCTCTGCCGCGCCCAGGCATCCGCCGCGGACGTGGCGGAATCGGCGTGCAGGCCCTGCGCGCCCGGCAGCAGATCCTTCTCGATGGCGATGCCGCTGAAGCGCGGACTCGGCGGGGCGACGCCGGCATTGACGAGTGCCCGCACGTCGCTACCGATCGCCGCGCCGTACACCAGCAGCTGCACGGCGGTCGGCCGTTCGCCGTACCAGTCGAGGCGCGGCAGCTTGCCGCTCTTGTAGTCGATGACCGCGCAGCCGCCCGTCTCGAGCGTATCGATGCGATCGATGCGAACGCGCAACTGTGCCTCGCCGATCGTCGCGCGCCGCCCGGCCTCGAGCGCGGCGATGTGAAACGGTGTGCGCTGGCGCTCGAACTCGGCGAGCGCGGCGATCAATCCCGTGAGCCGGTCTGCCTCGCGCGTGCGGGACGCGTCGTGTTCACTGCGCCCCGCGCCGAAGACTTCCCGACGGGTGTCCGAGACCGCGCGCGCGGCACGATCCGCGACCTTTGCCGGCGACAGCGCGGCGAGCCGCGCCGAGTCGGTGGTTTCGCGCCAGAAGCGTTCGAGTGCGCGGTGCAGCCAGCGGCCGCGCTCATCGGGCGCGACGCCGGGCGCGGGTGCCTCGAGCGGCGCAGCATCGAGTTGCTGCTCGGCGTAGGCGCGAAACGGACAGAGCGCCTGCAGTTCGAGGCTGCGGCTGCCGCCCGGCAGCGGGTTCGCCACCGGCCACGCCGAGCCCGCGAAATCGTCGATCCGCTCGAGCCGGATTGCGCGTCCCGCTCGATACGGCAGCCAGCGACCCGCGACCGACGATGCCTCGCGACGCGGCCACGGTGCGAGCAGCGGACTCGGAGCGAGTTTCATGTCGCCGGATGCGGTGGCCGTGCTCAATACGAGTTCCGCGCCCGAGGCGCGCCAGCTGTCGAGGTTCGCGGCGGCCGTGGCGAGCCGGCCGCCGGCGGTCGCGGCGCAAACCCCCGCTTCGAGCAGCGCGGGCAACGGGATGAACGCATCGGTGAGCGGCGGCGCGGGCCAGGTGTCGGCGGTGAGACCCGCCACCCAGATGCCGTCGTACTGCGCGACCGGATCCTCGTGGGTCGGCGCGATCGTCACGAGCGCATCGCCGGTCGAAGCCTGCCAGGTCGTGCGGGCCGCGAGATCGCGCAGCGTCTGCAGCGCGCGCCGCGCATCGAGCACTCCTGCGATGCGCGCGAGGGCGCCGAACTCGTCGAGGAGTTGCACGAAGCGCAGCCACGCCTGCTGCTCGATACTCGAGAGGGCGCTGTCGGCAGGCCGCAGCGCGGCGAGCGCCGCGCTGAAGCGTTCCGCCCAGATGCGCGCGCCCGCCGAGCCGCTGCCGAGCGCTTCGAGCGCCGCGCGGGACCGGTTCTCGAGTATCGCGGCGGCTTCGAGACCCTGCGCGGCGGCGCGCGTGAACAACGCGAGGCTGGCGCGGGCGTCGGCGGCGAGCGGCCCCATCCGTCGCCACCAGAGATCGAGCCGGGCACCCGCCTGCCTGCCGGGCTGGCCATAGGGACTGCGCAGCCACGCGGAAAACTCCTCGAATTCGAGGCCGTCGATCAGCCACGTGAGCGTCGCCACTTCGTGCTGCACGAGCGGATGGCGCGTGAGCGGTGCGCCTCCCTCGATGGCGACGAGATCGACATCGACCGCGCCTTCGATGCTCGAGCGGGGCGCGAGCGCTGCGCGCAGGCGCGCGGCCATCGCCTCGCGCGATTGGATGCCGCCCGCGGCGACGACCAGCAGGCGCGCGTCGGTGCGCCCCGCGCAGCGCTCGAGGCACCAGGCCGCCAGCCGCCCGATTTCGTCCCCGTCGTCGTCGGCGTGCTCGACGAGCGGCGCGCAGCGGGGCGCCGCGCTCTCCCACCACTCGCCCGCTGCGCCCGATGCCATGCGCGATTCGTGGAGGGCGAGCGCTCGTGGCGCATCGGCCGCGCGAAAGCCGACGAAATGGACGGTGGTGTCGCGCCGGGGCGCAACGCGCTCGCGCAGCAGGCGCGGCGCGGTGTCGACCGCACGCGAACGGCACATCTGCCGTACGTTGCGCCGGACCTCGTCCAGCAACTGCGCTTCGCTTCCGCCGACTGCGAGCCAGCGCGGCAGGTCGATCCGGTAGTCCTCAATGAGGCGATCGGCGCGGCGCAAGGCGTCGGCCAGCGCGGATGTGGCCGCGAGCGCTGCGTCGCGCGTCGCATCGCGCGTGGCTTCGCGCCACAGCCACCATTCCTCCGCGCCCGAGAGGCTGCGCGGCAGATCATCGCTTGCGCCGGCTCGCTCCACCTCGCGAAGGATCCAGGCATCGAGCGACAGGACATCGGGTGTCGGCCAGGCCGTGCGTCCGCGCGCCATCACGGCGTGCGCATAGGCGATGCGCGCCGCATGCGCACGCTGGCGCGACGGCACGATGACCGTGTCGCCGCGCTCCAGCGCTGTCGCAATCGCCCCTGTAAGGGTAATCAATTCAGATCGTTATGGATATTATCCAGAAATCACTTGAACCTGGTCGCCGCCTCGACGACCTTTCCGGGCAGCTCGCGCGCACCACTTGCATACGCCGCGAGCAACTCGTCCATGCGCTGGAAGACTGTCTTCAGCGTTGCGGCATCCGGCAGGTTTGTCACCCGGAAGTGGTTGCGATACGGCACGTTGAAGCTCACACCCGGCGCCACGAGCACATGCTTCTGTTCGAGGAGGTCGAGCGCGAAGGCCTGGTCGTCGAAGCCCGGCAGCGCCGTCGTGTCGATGCCCATGAATGCGTAGAGCGCGCCGCGCGGCACACGCAGGCGCAGGTAAGCGCTCGCGTCGGCCGCGGCGGCGATCGCGGCGCGCGACTCGTGGAGCCGCCCGCCTGGAGCCGTGAGCTCGCGGATGCTTTGATAGCCGCCGAGCGCCGTCTGCACGGCCCACTGGGCCGGCACATTGCTGCACAGGCGCAGTGACGACAGCAGTTCCAGCGCGTTGAGGTAATCCGTCGCGGCGCGCAGGCGGCCGGAGAACACGGCCCAGCCGACGCGATACCCGCAGGCGCGGTACACCTTCGACAGCCCCGAGAGCGTGGCGCAGAGCGTGTCGTGCACGAGCGTCGCCATCGGCACGAATTCCGCATCATCGTAGAGGATCTGGTCGTAGATCTCGTCTGCGAACACGACGAGACCGCGCTTCTCGGCGATGCGCGCCAGGCGCTCGAGCACGGCGCGCGGATACACGGCGCCGGTGGGATTGTTCGGGTTGATGATCACGATCGCGCGGGTGCGCGGCGTGACCAGCGCTTCGACCGCGTCAGGATCGGGAATGAAGTCATTGCGCGGCTCGCAGGGATAGTGCACGGCGCGGCCGCGGTTCAGCGTGACGGCGGCGGACCACAGCGGGTAGTCCGGGCTCGGCACGAGCACTTCGTCGCCGTCGTTCAGCAGCGCGCGCAGCACGAGGTCGATGAGCTCCGAGACGCCGTTGCCGATGAAGACTTCATCGGCGCTGACGCCCTGCACGCCGCGCGCCTGCTGCTGCATCACCACGGCCTCGCGCGCCGGGAAAATGCCCTTCTGGTGGCAGTAGGCCTCGCTTTCGCGCAGGTTCTCGATCATCGCGAGCCGCATCGTTTCCGGCGTGCGGAACCCGAAGAGGCCCGGATTGCCGATATTGAGCGAGATGATCTCGTGGCCCATGCGCTCCATTTCATGGGCGCGGCGCGCGAGCTTGCCGCGGATCTCGTAGCGGACGTTTCGAAGGCTGTCGCTGGGGCGGAACGTGTCGATCATCGGGCGAGCATAGCACCGCCCCCGGGTTCAGCGGATGGCGCCCGCCTCGCGCAGCCGGGTGCGTGCGTCGGGACCGAGACCCAGTTCCGTTTCCAGCACCTCATCGGTGTGCTGGCCGAGGAGTGGCGGCGCCTCACGGTACTCGATGGCGGTGCGCGAGTAGTTGATCGGATTCCTGACTGCGGGCACCGTTCCGGCTGTCGGATGCGGCAACTCGATGCGCATCCCCCGATGCACGACCTGCGGCTCGGCGAACACCTGTCCGATGTCGTTGATCGGCCCGCACGGCACCTGCGCGGCATTCAGCGCCGCGAGCCATTCCCGGGTGGTTCGTCCCTGGAGCGCTGCCACAACGCGCGGCACGAGTTCGTCTCGATGGGCGACGCGCGCGGCATTGGTCGCGAAGCGCGGATCGCTCGCGAGTTCCGTGCATCCGGCAACAGCGCACCAGCTCGCGAACTGCCGGTCATTGCCGATCGCGAGCATCAGGAAGCCGTCGGCCGTCGCGAATGCCTGGTACGGGACGATGTTCGGATGCGCCGTGCCCTGCCGCTTCGGCGACTGGCCGCTCACGAGGAAATTCATGTTCTGGTTCGCGAGCCAGCCAAGTTGAGTATCGAGGAGCGCAAGGTCGATGTACTGCCCTTTCCCGGAGGCGCGGCGCTCGTAGAGCGCGGCCGCGATCGCGGTCGCCGCGTACATGCCGGCCATCAGGTCGACGACGGCGACGCCGACTTTCTGCGGGCCACCGCCCGGCTCGCCGTCGGGCAGTCCGGTGATGCTCATCAGGCCGCCCATGCCCTGGATCATCGCGTCGTAGCCAGGTTTCGCGGCGTCGGGCCCGTCCTGGCCGAACGCGGAGATCGAGCAATAGATCAGCCCCGGATTCCCGCGCGCGAGATCGGGCCAGCCGAGGCCGTACTTCGCGAGCCCGCCGACCTTGAAGTTCTCGACGACCACGTCGCAGCGCTGCGCGAGCGCGCGCACGAGGCGCGCGCCCTCGGGATGGCCGAGATCGATCGCGACGGAGCGCTTGCCGCGGTTGGTCGAGAGGTAGTAGGCCGACTCGGTCGTGTCGCGACCCGCGGCATCGCGCGCATAGGGCGGCCCCCACTGGCGCGTGTCGTCGCCGCCGTCGGGACGCTCGATCTTGATGACCTCCGCACCGAGGTCCGCCAGCACCTGCGTGGCCCAGGGGCCGGCGAGAACGCGGGAGAGATCGAGGACGCGGATGCCGTGCAGGGGGCCCATGGCGCAAGACTATAGGGGAGAGCGGACGGCGGACAGCGGGTGGCTGACAACCAGAGGCGCTGCGCGCGCCTCTGGCAGCCCGCCCCTCGCCTCCCGCTGTTCGCCGCCGGCTATTTGCGGCGGCGCCGCTTTGCCTTGTGCCTGTGCTCGACCATCCCGTCCCCGTGATGATGCGGCACATCACCATGCGCGTGGCCGTGCGGGAAGTCGAAATCGACCGGGTGGTTGTGGCCGTGGGTGTTGATCCACTTGTAGAGATCCGGCATCCAGTGCTGGATGCGGCTCGCGGCGCGCTCCCGGTTCTCTTCGATGTTGGTCCACGGATTGAAGTGGAAGTGGTTGTAGAGGCGCGAGTCGGTGCGGCCGATCGCGAGCGTGCCGAGCTTGCAGCCGAATGCGCCGTGGTTGATGTAGGGCGGGCGGTAGAAGTAGCCGCCGGTCGGCAGGTCGCCGAACTGCATCATCCACGACGTGCCCCAGATGTGATACGCCTCCTCCGCGCAATCGTGGTAGGAAATGTTGTCCTGCCAGAAGTTCGGCGTCATGCAGTAGAGGAACGTGAACGCCTGCGTGCGTTCGTCGAAATGCAGCACCTTGACGAGGCAGCCCGGGGCGGTGGCCGGGAAGAAATTGGTCGAGGTCCACTGCATGTCGTCATAGGCATTGACGGCGGCGAACCTGGCGCGCTCCGCACGCGGATGGTCGCTGTCGGACTCGACGAACGAGGGCTCGCCATAGTTGTAGAACAGCAGCGCCGTCGCCCCCCGCGGCGAGGAGAGCGCGCCGATCGTGATGCCTGCCGGCACCATGAAATAGCTGCCCGGGCCATGCACCTTGTCGCCGACCGTGATCGAGCCGGTCATGACGAAGAGCTCGTATTCACTGTAGCTCATGCCGGGGGGCTGCCTGTAACCCGGCTCGTACATCACGGTCATCGTGCACGCGCCGTTGTCCGGGTCGAGCGAGAGCATCTTGTACTGCATGCCCTTCGGGAAGCCGGGCATCGTGAACTTGCGGAACGGCACGTCGCGGTCGACGAAGGGTTCGATGTGGGGACGGGGCATGAATGACTCCGGCGCTGGCTGCTCGGGATTTCAGAATACGACGCGGAACTTGCGCTTGGGCTTCACCGGAATCTCCTCCGGTCGCACCTTGCGCATCATGTTGAAGTGCACGTGGGTGCCGCGCGTCTGGATGCGCTGCAGGAATTCCGCGACCCATTTGTCGCGCTTCGGTGCGAGCGCGTCCTGCTCGGCCACGATCTTGCGATAGCGGACCTTCTGCTCGGCGATTTCGCGCTTGAGCCAGGCTTCGACTTCGCGGCTGCGCTTGTGCGGGATGGATTTCACGTGGCTCGCCCTGCAATATGTGTGGACACGTTCTTATACCGCGCGTATCTACCCCTCACAACAGTACGAACCCCTACGCGGCATCTCCCGTTCCCGCGACCGCGTAGCGGCGCCCGGAGTCCAGAATGCTCGATGCCATCGTCGCCGTCACATTGTCAGCACCGGATCTCGGCGCCACCGAAAGGGCGTACACCGCACAGCTCGGCTACCGGACCATCGCGCGCGGCGAGGTGTCGCGTTCGCTCGCGGCCGGCTGGGGCGCGCGCGCGATGCGGGGGCGGGAATACGTGCTGATGCAGCCGTCGAGCGGCGAGCCCGTGTATCTGCGAATCGTCGATGCGGATGAGCCGGCGCCCGGTTACGCGCCGCTCAAGACTTTCGGCTGGAACGCGAACGAGATCCTGGTCGAAGATCCGGTGCAGCTCGCGCCGCTGCTGCGCGAGCCGTTTCGCATCATCGGCGCGCCGCGCCCGCTCGACTTCAATCCCGACATCGTCGCGATGCAGGTGACGGGCCCCGCCGGCGAAGTCGATTACTTCACGCGCATTCCGCCCAAGGGTTCCGTGTTCGATCTCGGCAGTGCGAAGTCGTTCGTCGACCGCACTTTCATCGTCGTCGCCGGCGGGCCCGATCTCGACGCCTCGCGCGCGTTCTATCGCGATGTGCTCGGCATGCCGACGACCGATCCGGTCGAGACGAAGATCCAGGTCCTGCAGGATGCCTACGGCCTGCCGCGCGACACGACGACCCGCATCGGTATCGTGCGCCTGCCCGCGAGTTTCCTGATCGAACTCGACCAGTACCCATCTGCCGCCACGAAGCGCCCGGTTCGCCGCGGTCACCTGCCGCCGGGCATCGCGATGGTGACGTTCGCCGTGAAGAGTTTCGAGGGCAGGAAGCTGCCCTGGAAGGTGAAGCCGGCCGTGCGGCGCGAACCGCCCTACGATGGTCGACGGGCGGGGATGGTCGTGGGGCCCGCCGGCGAATGGGTCGAGCTCGTGGAGACGCCGTAGCCGCGTCGCGGCAGCGCCGGAACTGCCGCGACGAGCTCCTTCGTGTACTCATGCCTCGGCGCCGCGAGCACCTCCGTCGCACGGCCCTCTTCCACGATTCGTCCTTGCCGCATCACGATGATCCGACGGCACAGGCGGCGTATCACCGCGAGGTTGTGGCTGACGAAAATCAGCGTCGTGCCCGCGTCGCGCTGCAGGCGCTCGAGCAATCCGATGATCTGCGCCTGGATCGACACGTCGAGTGCGCTCACCGGTTCATCGCAGACGAGCACCTCGGGCTGCTGGATCATCGCGCGCGCGATACAGACGCGCTGGCACTGGCCGCCGCTCAGTTCGTGCGGATAACGCCCGAGCACGCCCGCGTCGAGCCCGACGCGTTCGAGTTGCGCGGCGGCCCGCGCCTCGCGCGCCGCGCGATCGAGGTCACGCCGGTGCACTTCGAGCGGTTCGGCGAGGATCGCCGCGATCCGCATCCGGGGATCGAGGCTCGCGAGCGGGTCCTGGAAGACCGGCTGGGCGCCCCGTCGCAGCCGCGCCCAATCCGCGCGCCCGAAGCGCGCCATGGCCCGACCGTGCCAGCGGATCTCGCCGCGCCCGGCCGGCAGGAGGCCGAGCAGACTGCGCACGAGGGTCGATTTGCCGCTGCCGGACTCGCCGCAGATGCCGAGCGTATCGCCCGCCTCCACCGTGAAGGACACATCCTGGAGCACGTCGCGCGTTGCGTGATAGCGCACCGCGAGCGCGTCGACTCTGAGCAGTGGTGCGGGGCTGTCGCTCATCGAATTCATCCGATGCAGGGATGATGGCAGGCCACGGTACGCGCCCCGCGCGCCTCGAGCGCCGGCATTCCGGTGCGGCATCGGTCATCGGCCCGCGGACAACGCGGATGGAACGCGCACCCGGACGGCAACGCGCGCGGATCGGGCGGCTGTCCCGGGATCGACGCGAGTGGCACGTCGAGCGGATCGTCCATGCGCGGCAGGCACGCCAGGAGCGCCGCCGTATAGGGATGCGCGGGCGCCTCGAGCAGCGCGGCGACGGCGCCCTCTTCCACCACGCGCCCGGCATACATCACGTACACGCGGTCGGCGAGTTGCCCGATGACGCCGATGTCGTGCGAGATGAGCACGATCGCGAGCTCCCGCGCGCGCTTCAGCGCGCCGAGCATCGACAGCACCTCCGCCTGCACCGTGACATCGAGCGCGGTCGTCGGCTCGTCGGCCACGAGGAGCAAGGGATCGCAGGCAATGGCGAGCGCGATGGCCACGCGCTGGCGCTGGCCGCCGGACAACTGGTGCGGATACTGGTCCAGGCGATGCGCCGGCTCATCGAGCCCGACCCGCTCGAGAAGCGTCAGCGCGCGATGGCGGGCCGCCACGCCGCGTGCCTTGCCGTGGTGCGCCAGCACTTCCGCGAGCTGCGCGCCGATCGTCAGGTGCGGAGTCAGCGTCGACATCGGGTCCTGGAACACGAACCCGACCCGGCTGCCGCGGATGCGATCGAGCGCGGGCTCGTCGAGTGCGAGGAGGTCCCGGCCCTCGATCGCGGCGCGGCCGCTGACCATGGCGCGCGATGCGGAGAGCCGAAACGGCGCGAGCAGCGCCTGGCTCTTGCCCGCACCCGATTCACCGACGACGCCGACGCATTCGCCGGGCGATACGGTGAGCGTGACGTCGGCCACGGCGGCGATCGCGCCGCCACTGCTCGCGAAACGCACCCCGAGCCCCGCGAGTTCAAGGACCGGTGCGGGGATCGAGCACATCGCGCAGGCCGTCGCCGACGAGGTTGAGGAGGAGCGTGAGGGCACAGAGGCAGATCGCAGGCGCGAGCAACAGCCATGGCGCCACTTCCATGTCGCGCGCGCCATCGCTCACGAGGCTGCCGAGGCTCGCGAGCGGCTCCTGCACGCCGAGGCCGAGAAACGACAGGAAGCTTTCGTACAGGATCATCTGCGGCACCGTCAGTGTCGCGTAGGCGATCACCGGCCCCGCGACATTCGGCAGGATGTGGTGGGTCAGGATGCGCCACGCGGGCACGCCCATCGCGCGCGCCGCTTCGATGAATTCCCGCTGCCGGAGGGCAAGCGTCTGCCCGCGCACGATCCGCGCGGTCGTCAGCCAGCCGACGCTCGCGATCGCGAGCAGCAGCACGTAGACATTGCCGCGCTCGAACAGCGTCGCGAGGATGATCACGAGGAACACGTACGGCAACGCGTAGAGGATATCGACCAGGCGCATCATCGCAGCACCCGTTCGCCCGCCGGCGAAGCCCGCGATCCCGCCCCAGAGCGTCCCGATCGTCACGCTCGCGAGCGCCGCCACGAGCCCGATCAGCAGCGAGACGCGCAGCCCCTGCATCGTGCGCGCGAACAGGTCGCGCCCGAGTCGATCCGTGCCCCAGGCATGCATGCCACCCCAGTCGGGTGCGGCGGCGGCATTTGCGAGGTCGATCCGGTCCGGTGCCTGTGCGGTCAGCAGCGGCGCGAGAAATGCGAGCGCGCAGAGCGCCGCGAGCAGCCACGCCGCCACGACGGCCG
Source organism: Steroidobacteraceae bacterium (assembly GCA_019187495.1). Lineage (GTDB taxonomy): Bacteria > Pseudomonadota > Gammaproteobacteria > Steroidobacterales > Steroidobacteraceae > CADEFQ01. Next base: position 88,845 of record JABAQN010000020.1, on the reverse strand, counting down.
CGCGATGCCTCGCCGGCTCAGCGGCCGCGGATGCGAGGATCGAGCCAGCCATAAGCGAGGTCGGCACCCAGGTTGCAGGCGAGCGTGATCACCCCGTAGACGACGATCATGCCCATCACCAGCGTGTAGTCGCGGCTGAGCGCGCCTTCGACGAGGAAGCGGCCCGCGCCCGGGATGCCGAACACCGTCTCGACCACGAGCGAGCCGGTGAGCACGAACGCGACGGCCGGGCCGAGCCAGCTGACGAGCGGCAGCAGCGCGGGCTTCAGTGCGTGCACGAGGATCACGCGCCTCGCGCCGAGGCCGCGCGCACGCGCGGCGCGGATGTAATCGAGGTTGAGGACATCGAGGAGGCCTGCGCGCGTCAATCGCGCGACATAGGCGAGCACCGGCGTCGCGAGCGTGATGACCGGCAACACCGCATACCGCAACGCCCCGCCCTCCCATCCCGCGGCGGGCAGCCAATGCAGGCGCAGGCCGAATGCGAGCGCGAGTACGGGACCGAGGACGAACGCCGGGAGTGCGATCGCCGGCGCCGTGAAGGCGGCGACGGCATGATCGAGCGCGCTGCCGCGACGGATGGCTGCCAGGAGACCGAGCGGCACGCCCACGCAAAGCGCCAGCAGCAGCGCCGCAAGGCCGAGTGACGCGCTGATCGGCAGGCCGCTGCCGAGCAACTCGTTCACGGTCCGGTCCTTGTGCCGGAATGAAGGGCCGAGGTCGCCGCGCGCGAGATTCGCCAGATAGCGCGCGTACTGGGTCGAAAGCGGCGCATCGAGCCCGTAGGCGGCTTCGAGGTTGGCCTTGATCGCCGGCAGGATCGTGCGTTCCTCGTCGAACGGCCCGCCGGGTGCGAGCCGGATCACGAAGAACGCCGCCGTCACGAGCAGCAGCAACGTCGGGACGAGGCCGATGATGCGACGGAGTGCGTAGCGCATCATCGCGCGATCCTCAGGCCGCGGGCTCCAGGGCCGCCGCGCGCGGTTGCGGCTCGATCCGCAGGATGAGCGCGAGCAGGATCGCGGTGGTGACCAGCGCGCAGGCGAGCGTGAAGCCCGGCGCGTAGCTGTGATAGTGGTCGTACAGCAGCGAGGTGACCCACGGTCCGAGCGCGCCGCCGCCCGCGTCGAGCACGGTGAGCGCGCCCATCACGCGGCCGAGCGAGCGCGAACCGAAGGCATCGGCAGCGATCGCCTGCAACAGCGAATAATTGCCGCCCCAGCCGAAGCCGAAGAGCGTGATCGCGACCATCACCAGCGACTTGTGCAGCGTGACCAGCATCAGCCCGCCGGCGAGCATCAGGATGAGGAACACGATCCAGATGCGCTTCCTGCCGAAGATGTCGGACAGCGCGCCGGAGACCACCTTGCCGATGAGGCCCATGATGAACAGCGGCGCGAACAGCGCGGCGCTTTCGGTGGCCGAGAAGCCGAGATCCTGCGAGTGCAGGAACAGGTTGTTGCTGATGGCGAGGATCGAATAGAACGTGGCGAACGCCGCCGCGCCGATCAACCAGAACTGGCGCCGGCGCAGGATGTCGCCGTACGACAGCGACGGCCCGCCGAGCGTCGCGTGCGCGTTGCCGGCGCCGTAGGGCGCGAGGCCGAGACGCGCGGGCCATTCCTTGATCGCGAGCCAGGCGATCGGCAACAGCAGGAGAGGAGCGATCGCGGCGTATGCCGCCGCCTGCCGCCAGTGCTCCGTCGACTCGATGAGCGCCGTGAAGATGCTCGGCATGATGGCGCTGCCGAGGCTCGTGCCGACGAGCATCAGGCCGAGCGCGAGGCCGCGGCTCGAGATGAACCAGCGCGAAACGATCACGACGCACACCGCGAGCCCGGCGCCTGCGAGCCCGAGACCCATCACGAAGCGCACGAGATACAGGTGGGCGACGGTATCGACATGCGCGAAGCCGTAGAACGCGGCTGAGAGCAGCAGCACGCCGATCGTCATCACCGGACGCACGCCGAAGCGATCGGCCGCCCAGCCGGTGAGCACCGTGAATACGGCGGCGGTGCCCAGCTGGATCGCATCGCCGAGCTTCAGCGGAGCGCGCTCGATGCCGAGCGCGGCAATGATGTGCGGATCGAAGGCCTGGATACCGGCGATCGTGAGCCCGTTGGTCACGCAAATGAACACGAGCGTGGCGAGCACGATTCCCCACCAGCCGTAGAACTTCCAGCCGCGCTGGGCGCGCGACGCCATCACTGCTTCGGGCATCCGGCGAGTCTACAGGGTCGCGGCTTCAGTTGCCGAGCCCGAGACTCCCTGGATTCATGCGGCCTTGCGGATCGACGAGTGCCTTCAGGCGATCGAGGAACGCGGCCGCGGTCGGCTCGAGGCCGCGCTGGTACGGGTAGAACTTCCCGAGCTGGAAGCTGGCCGCGCCCTGCTCCGTGAAATTGTCGGCCAACGCGACCCGGATGCGGCCGACCGCTTCGGTCGCCGCGGGATTGGCGGGAAACGTCGGCAGCTTCGCGAGATAGTCGGCCGGCAGCACCCGCTCGTGAAAGGCGAGACGCGCTTCGGGCCAGTACAGCACCGGCTCGATCAGTATGCCGGTCGTGCCGACGCCCGCGATCAGGTAGCCATGGTCGATGTCGAGGCGCTGCATGTCGGCGGCGTACCGGGCGAACACCCGCTCGCAAGAGTCGAACAGCGCCGCGGCGCGCGAGAATGCGGCGATGCCGTGCACCGGCACCCAGCGTTCGCCGCCCGGCCCGAGCATGCTCGTCACATCGGCGAACGGATTGGCCCGCATCACCTTCGGCACGCTGTTTTCCACTTCGCGTGCGCCGTGTGCCGCGACTGCCGCGCGCGCGAGCGCGGCCTTCGCATCCGCATCGGCCGCATCGCGTCCGTCGAGCGACAGGTGCAGCGAGAACTGCTGCTCATCGAGGAAGCCGCGGCCCGCCATCACGAGTTTCGCGCCTTCCTTGAGGCCCGCGAGGCCCCCTCCCGCCGCCTTGATCACCTTGCCGAGCGTCTTCACATCCTCGGTCAGCCGTGCGCGCTTCATGCGCATGCCCTGCAGGCCCGGATCGAAGGCGAAGCATTCCGACACCACGTCGGCGCGCGCGACCGCGCCGATGGCGGCGAACAGTTCCTTTGATGTCGCGAACTGGAACGACAGGTGGCGCGATTGCGGCTGCGGGCGCACGAGGCGCAGCGTCGCGCGCGTCTTGATGCCGAGCGCGCCCGTGTCCGAGAGGAACATGCTCATCGTGTCCGGGCCATACTGGCGAAAGAAGGGTTCGCCGCGCCCGTTCGCATGGCTGCCGAGCCGAAGCAGCGTGCCGTCGACCAGCACGACGTCGAGACCCAGCACGCTGTCGGCGGCTACCCCGTAGCGCCCGGAACCGAGAAACATGCTCCCCTGGGAAAGCGCGCCGCCGACGGTCGACTTCTGCCCCGACAGCGGTCCCCAGTAGGGCGTGCGCACCCCGTGGGGCGCGAGGGCCTCGAAGAGCGAGCGCCAGGTCGCGCCGCATTCGACGGTGACATAGTTGTCTTCGGCGTTCACCTCGACGACCCGATCCATGCGCAGCAGGTCGACCGTGACGCAGCGCTCGTGCTTCGGCAGATAGCCGTCCGTGTAGGACATGCCGCCGCCGCGCGGCACGACGGCGAGCCCGGCGCGCGCGATGGCGCGCAGCGCCCCGACCAGTTCGTCGGTCGTGCCCGGACGGATCACGGCGAGCGGCAGCGGCCCCTCGCGATAGACGTCCTGGGCATAGAAGCGGCGCTCGGTGGCGTCCATCAGCACATGGGCGGCCCCAAGGAGGGCCGAGAGTTCGTCCAGCCATTCGGTTGACATAGGGCGGCGAGTGTAGTCGCGGAGCGCGCGTCCGGCACCCGTGGCGGTGGCTGATGCCGGCAACTCCCTGTCGGCCGCAGCGAGCCGTCTCGGTTTTCCCCAACTTGCGCTCCACTGCGCGGTCGCGGACAACTGCGCCCCTATGGAATCGACACGCCCCATCCGTGCGCTGATCCGCGGTCTCGACGCCTTGACCGTGCTCAATCTCAGAAACGGCGCGACCGTCTCCGAAATCGCCCAGGAGATCCGGCTGCCCCGGACCACGACCTATCGCATCCTCGAAACCCTGAGCCACGCGGGTTATGTGTTCCGCGACCCGGCCGATGATCGCTACCGGCTCACGATCATGGTGCGCGGCCTGTCGGACGGCTTCGACGATGAAGCCTGGGTCACGCAGATCGCGCGGCCGCACCTGAATGAATTGACGAAGGACCTCGTGTGGCCGGTGGCAATCGCGTCGCTTTCCGGCACCTCGATGATGGTGCGTGAATCGACCGATCACACGAGCCCGCTCGCCGTCGAGCGCTACTCGGCCGGCGTGCGCGTGCCGCTGCTCACCTCGGCGTCGGGCCGCGCGTTCCTCGCCTTCTCCACGCCCGTGCAACGGGACTCGCTGCTCGAGATCCTGGCGCGCTCGACCCGCGAGGCAGACCAGCTCGCCGCGAATCGCGCCGACGTGCAGAAGATCCTCTCCGAGGTGCGCGCCCAGGGTTACGCGACCGCGACCCGCCCGCGTCGCGTGACCGACGAGATCACGATGGCGGTGCCGATCCAGATCGAGGACCGCGTACTCGCGGCCGTGTCGATCCGTTTCTCGGGCACCGCGGTACCGCTCAAGATGGCCGTCGAACGCTTCCTGCCGAAACTGCGCGAGACCGCCGGACAAATCCGCTCGGCATTCGTCGAGCAGCAGCGCGATCCGCCCCACCAGCGCTATCGTCCGGCGCAGGTCCGCTGATATACTGGCGCGATGAAACGTATCCTCGTTGCCGTAAAGCGTGTCATCGATTTCAACGTGCGCGTCCGCGTCAAGCCGGACGGCTCCGGCATCGTCACCGACGGCGTCAAACTGAGTCTCAACCCGTTCGACGAGATCGCGCTCGAGGAGGCGCTGCGCATCAAGGAGCGCGGCGGCGCGCAGGAAGTCGTCGCGGTCACGATCGGCCCGGCCGACTGCCAGCAACAGTTGCGCACGGCGCTCGCGATGGGGGCCGATCGCGCGGTGCACGTCGTGCAGGATTCCGCCGTCGAGCCGCTCACCGCGGCGCGGGTGCTGCTCAAACTCATCGAAAAGGAACAACCGTTCCTCGTGATCCTCGGCAAGCAGGCGATCGACGACGACAACAGCCAGACCGGGCAGATGCTCGCGGCGCTGTGGCAGCGCCCGCAGGCGACCTTCGCCTCGAAGGTGGAACTCACCGATTCCACGGCGCGCGTCACGCGCGAGGTCGATGCCGGGCTCGAGACACTCGAGGTCGACCTGCCGGCCGTCGTCACCACCGACCTGCGCCTCAATGAGCCGCGCTACGTGAAACTGCCGGACATCATGAAGGCGAAGAAGAAGCCGCTCGACACCGTGCCGTTCGCGGATCTCGGCGTGGGTGGCGCGGCGCGCGTCAAGGTGACGCGCACCGACCCGCCCTCACAGCGGCAGAAAGGCATCATGGTCAAGGATGTGCAGGAGCTCGTCGCGGCGCTGCGCAAGCGAGGCGCCCTGCAATGAGCAAAGTACTGGTCATCGCCGAACACGACGGCACGAAGCTGAACCCGAGCACCGCCAAGTGCGTGACCTGCGCCGCGGCGATCGCGGGCGCCGAAATCACCGTGGCCGTTCTGGCGGCGGACAGTGCGGGCGTTGCGGCCCAGGCCGCGGGCCTCGCGGGCGTCGCCAAGGTGCTGCGCGTCGATCGGCCCGAGAATGCGCATGCGCTCGCCGCCGTGCTCGCGCCGCAGATCGCGAAGCTCGCGGGCCCCTATTCGCACCTCTTCGGCCCCTCCACCACCTTCGGCAAGGACCTGATGCCGCGCGTGGCCGCGCTGATCGACGCGCCGCAGCTCTCCGACATCATGGCGGTCGACAGCGCGACGCGCTTCCGTCGCCCCACTTATGCGGGTAATGCCATCGTCACGGTCGATGTCGATGCCGGCACGAAGATCGTGGCGACAGTCCGTACGGCGTCGTTCGAGGCCGCCGGCAGCGGCGGCTCGGCGGCGGTCGAGGCCGTGTCCACCGATGCGGCGCTTCCGACCCACACGCGTTTCGTCGGCGTCGCCTCGGCGAAGAGCGACCGGCCGGACCTGCAGAGCGCCGCGCGCGTCGTCTCCGGTGGCCGCGCGCTCGGCAGCGCCGAGAATTTCAAGCTGATCTACGACTTGGCGGACCGGCTCGGCGCCGCGGTGGGTGCCTCGCGTGCCGCGGTCGACGCCGGCTACGCGGCGAGCGACCTGCAGGTCGGCCAGACGGGCAAGATCATCGCACCGGAGCTCTACATCGCGATCGGCATCTCGGGCGCGATCCAGCACCTCACCGGCATCAAGGACGCGCGCACCATCGTCGCGATCAACAAGGACGCCGAGGCGCCGATCTTCGAAGTCGCCGATGTGGGCCTCGTGGGTGATCTCTTCGCGGTCGTGCCGGAACTCGAGAAGCTGCTCACGGCCTGAAACACGCGCGTCCGGCAAGGCGCCGGGCGCTGACGCTCAGAGGTGCTCGGCGCTCACCCGCACGAGCGCCTTGCCGAAATTCTCCCCGCGCATCAACCGGCAGAACGCGGCCGGGGCCTGCGCGAGCCCTTCCGTGATGTCCTCGCGATAGCGGAACTTGCCGGCGCGAATCCAGCCACCGACCACGCGCACGAGTTCGTCCATCCGGTGCATGTGGTCATACACCACGAGCCCGCGCATCGTCGCCCGCGCGCCGACGACCGGGCCGAGGAAGGGCCCCGGCGGCGGCTTGTCGAGGCTGTAGGACTCGATCATGCCGCAGAGCACGATGCGCGCGCGCAGCGCGAGATTGCGCAGCACCGCGGCGAGCGTGTCACCACCGACATTGTCGAAGTAGACATCGATGCCCGTCGGGCAGGCTTCCTTCAGCAGCTGCGCCAGGTCGCCTTTCCGGTAGTTCACGCAGGCGTCATAGCCGAGCTCGCGCACCGCGAATTCGCATTTCGCATCGCTGCCGGCGATGCCGATCGCGCGCGCGCCCACGAGGCGCGCGACCTGCCCCGCCGTGCTGCCGACGGCGCCGGTCGCGGCCGACACCACGACCGTCTCGCCCGGCTTCGGCTCGCCGAGATAGACGAGCCCGGTGTAACCCGTCAGCCCCGGCATCCCGAGCACACCGAGCGCGGTCGAGACAGGCGCCACGGCGGGATCGAGTTTGCGTACGCCCTGGCCCGACGACAGCGCGAATTCCTGCCAGCCGTTCTTCACCAGCACGAATTCACCGGCACGATAGTCGGTGTGGCGCGATTCGACGATCTGCGCCACGGTTTCTCCGACCATCGCGTCGCCCGGCTTCAGCCGCTCGGCGTAGATCTGGCTCCCCTTCATCACGTTGCGATAATAGGGGTCGAGCGACAGGTACACCGTGCGCGACAGGAACTGCCCCGGTCCAGGCGTCGGAATCGCAGTGGTGTCGGCGCCGAAATCCTCCGGCACCGGCAGGCCCTGCGGCGTGCGCCGGAAGGTGATGCGGTGGTTGCGGTCGGAAACGGCGGTCACAGTTGGCCGAGCACGTATTCCGCGGCCGACACCCTGAACTCGCGCGGCGCCTCGATGAAGACGTGTTTCGCGACGCCGTCCTTCACGACGAGCGCAAAACGCTGGCCGCGCATCCCCATGCCGAAGCCGCGGCCGTCCATCTCGAGGCCGAGCGCACGTGAATAGTCGCCGTTGCCGTCCGCCAGCATCAGCACCTTGTCGCCGGTGTTCGACGCCTTGCCCCATGCGTTCATCACGAAGACATCGTTGACGGCCATGCACGCGATCGTGTCGACCCCTTTCGCGCGGATCTCCGCCGCATGCTGTATGAAGCCCGGCAGGTGCTTCGCGTCGCAGGTGGGTGTGAAGGCGCCGGGCACCGAGAACAGCACCACGGTCTTGCCCTTGAACAGCTCCTCGGTGGTCAGGTCGCGCGCGCCGTCCTTGCTCATCGTCTTGAAGGTGCCCGAAGGCATCCTGTCGCCGGCCTTGATGGTCATGACTGCTCCTTGGTAATGCGGAATCAACCGTACGGGCGCTTGAGGTACTGGCCTTGCGGCGCACCGATCACCTTGCCGTCGCCCCAGATCCGGCGACCGCGCAGGTAAGTGTCGGTCACCGTGGCGCTCATTTCCATCCCTTCGAACACCGAATAGCCCTGCTGCGATTCCGAGAGCTTGCCGCTTGCGACAAAGCTGCGGTCGGGATCGACGAGCACGAGATCCGCGTCGAAGCCCGGCGCGATATCGCCTTTGCCGTTCAGGCCGAAGCGCCGGGCGGCGTTCCACGCGAGCAATTCGGCCATGCGGTTGTAGCTGAGACCACGCGGCCTGCCGACCGTGATCAGCGCTGGCAGCATGAACTCGGTGCCGCCGAAGCCGGACTTCGCCTGGAAGATGTCGTTCTTGTCCTGCTTGCCGAGCTTCATCTCGTATTTGCAGCAGGCATGGTCGGAGCACACCCAGTCGAGCTTGCCGTCGAGCAGCGCCTGCCACAGGAACTCGACATCCTCGCGTGAACGGATCGGCGGATTGACCTTGGCGAGCGCGCCCACTTTCGTGTCGTAGTCGAGGCACAGGTGGGCGATCGTGACTTCGCGGCGGAAGTCCACGTGAGGGAAAGCCTTCGCCATCGTGAGCGCCGCCTCGACCGCCTTGCGCGAGGTGAGGTGCAGCAGGTTGATGTTGGCGCAGTTCGTCTCGTTCGCGAGGTACGACGCAATCGTGATCGCGAGCCCTTCCGAGTGCGGCGGCCGCGCGGCGCTGTACGCCCGCAGCCCGCCGAGCGGCGCGCAATCGGCGCACTCCGGATCGCGCGTCTGCCCGGTGAGCCAGGCGTCGAGGTCGGTCTTCCTCGCGCCGCGCTCCACCATCTTCGTGTACGCGGCCAGGATCTCGGCGAGCTCGCAATGCAGCGACAGCGATATGGCGTCTTTCTTGTCCGGATGGCGCCGCATCGCGCGCTCGACACCGCGCATCACGAACTCGAAGTGCGCGATGTCGTACTTCTCGTCCTTGCCGATCATCAGGAACTCGTGCTGAGAGCTCGATGCGCCGTGCAGGCCGTAGCCGCCGTAGAACATGAAGATCTTGAAGGAAGTGACGCCGAACTGGTCGATCAGCATGTCGATCTCGCCGATATGCGTGCGATCGAGCGGCGCGAGGTGATAGGCGTAGTCGACGTAGAAATGGTCCTTCGAAATGTCGAGCACTTCGCGGTACACCTGCGAGTACGGCCCGCCCTTCTGCATGTAGTAGCCGCCGGTGCGCATGTAGTTGAGGCTCGATGTCACCCCGCCCTGCGCCGCGGCGCGGCTTTCGCTGAGCGCGTCTTCCGCGAGCGGCCCGTAGATGCCGCAGTGCATGTGCGGATCGACGAGGCCCGGGAACGCCAGCTTCCCGCCGCCGTCGATCACCGTGGCCGCATCGGTCGCCTTCAGGTTCGCGCCGATCTTCGCGAACTTGCCGTCTTTCACGGCGATGTCCATCGCTTGCACGGCATTGCGCCTGGGGCGCACGACGCGCACGTTCCTGATCAGGAGGTCGTATTTCTTCGCGCTATTCGACATGGGAGGCTCCGGCGGAGAGGGGCCGATTATGCCGCAATGGCTTAGCGGCAGACCCTTGCTGCGGCGAATACCTATCCGCGGGCAGCGATGCCGGTCGACCGCGACGCTGTCCGGCCCCACGCTCGAGTACCATGGCAAGTTCATAGTGCCCAGGCGTTCGGTCGGCCTGCAGGCACGCTGTCCGTGCGCCTGCGGGCCTGCCACTTGTCCCGGAAACGAGACCTCAGACGCGAGTAGGCACGCCCCAGCCGCCGGCGGCATAGCCCTTCGGCAGGCCCGCGTCCGGCGTGAAGCCGTACACCTCTTCGCCCGGAAGGGCATCGACGAGGATCCGGCGCACGGCGAGCAGCTTGTCGAGATCGATGCCGGTACGCAGGCCCATCGCGTCGAGCATGAACACCAGGTCCTCAGTGACGATGTTGCCGCTGGCGCCCGGCGCGTAGGGGCAGCCGCCGAGGCCGCCGAGCGAGCTGTCGAGCGTGGTGATGCCTTCATCGAGCGCGGCGAGCGCGTTCGCGAGACCCAGGCCGCGCGTGTTGTGCAGATGGATGCCCGACAGGCGGTCGTGGCCGATCTCCGCGCGCACGAGCCTGATGAGGCGGCGCAGCTGGGCGGGATTGGCGTAGCCGGTGGTGTCCGAAAGCCCGACTTCGTCGACGCCGGCCTCGATCAGGCGCCCGGCGAGTTCCACGACCTTGCCTTCCGGCACGGCTCCTTCGAGCGTGCAGCCGAAGGCGGTCGACACGTTGCCCTCGAAGCCGGGGCGCTCGGCCTCGGGAAGATCGCGGATGTGCGCGGCGATGCGGCGCACCTCGGCGAAGACTTCGTCGTGAGTCTTGCGCAGGTTGGCCTTGCTGTGGGTTTCACTGGCGGACAGCGGCAGGGCTATCTTGTGGGCGCCAGCCAGGATGGCATTCTCGGCACCCCGGAAGTTCGGCACGAGCGCGAGCACCGTGAGACCGGGGATGGTCCTCGCGTAGGAAACGACTTCGGCGGTATCGGCCATCTGCGGCAGCAGTTTCGCGGATACGAAGGAGCCGACCTCGATTTCGCGCACGCCGGCCGCAGCCTCGGCGGCGATCCACGCCTTCTTGGCGGCCGTCGGCATGATGCGCTTGATGCTCTGCAAACCGTCGCGGGGCCCCACCTCGCTGACCAGTACGTCTATGTCGCGGCTTTCCTGCATGGCTCCGGATTTTCGTCTACTGCACAGGGACGACGTGGGCGATAATCCCTGATCCCGCGGCCTGCCGCAGGGCCCGCGGACCATAACACAGCAACTGAGGATTTCCATGCCTGGCAAGCCGACGCACCCGCTGGATGGTGTGCGCGTGATCGAATTCACCCACATGGTGATGGGCCCGGCCGCAGGCCTGATGCTCGCGGATCTCGGCGCCGACGTGATCAAGATCGAGCCTGTCGAAGGTGACAGTACCCGCACGCTGCCGGGCTCGGGTGCCGGTTACTTCCCCATGTACAATCGCAACAAACGCAGCTTCTGCGTGGATCTGAAGGCGCCCGCGGGCAAGGATGCGGTGCTGCGCCTCACCGACACGGCGGACGTCGTGATCGAGAACTTCCGCCCGGGCACCATGGATCGCCTGGGCCTTGGCTACGAAGCGCTGAGCGCGCGCAATCCTCGCCTGGTCTACTGCTCGGAAAAGGGCTTCCTCAAGGGCCCGTACGAAGAGCGCACGGCACTCGATGAAGTCGCGCAGATGATGGGCGGCCTCGCCTACATGACCGGGCCTCCCGGCAAGCCGCTGCGCGCCGGCACGTCGGTGATCGATGTACAGGGCGGCATGTTCGGCGCGCTCGGCGTCATTGCCGCGCTGTACCAGCGCGAGGCAACCGGGCGTGGGCAGTACATCGTCGCCTCGCTCTATGAAAGCACGGTATTTCTGGTCGGGCAGCACATGGCGCAGTTCGCCGTCACCGGCAAGCCCGCCGCGCCCATGCCCGTGCGCGTGTCGGCCTGGGCCATCTATCAGGTGTTCGACACGGCCGACGGCGAGCAGGTGTTTGTCGGTGTGGTGAGCGACAAGCAGTGGAAGCTGCTCTGCGAAGCCTTCGAGCTGCATGAACTCGCCGCCGATCGCAGCCTCGATACCAACAACGAACGTGTCGCCCACAAGGACCGCATCCTGCCCGTGATCAAGGCCACGTTTCTCGGATACGACAAACAGGCGCTGATGGCCAAACTCGAGAAGACCGGCCTGCCCTTCGCGCCCATCGCGCGTCCCGAGCAGCTCTTCGAGGATCCGCACCTGGCGGCGAGCGCGGGACTCCTGCCAATGACCCTCACCGACGGCGAGCGCAAGGGTGAGAAGACGCGGCTGCCGGCATTGCCGCTCGAGATGGACGGCCATCGCTTCGGCATCCGGCGCGATCTTCCGCGGCGTGGCCAACACAGCCGCGAAGTGCTGGCGGAGGCGGGCTACGGCGCGGCGGAGATCGATGCCCTGATCGGTGCCGGCGTCATCGGAGGCGGGTGAGAAGCTGCCCGCCGCTGCAGCGGCGCGATCTACAGGTAGATCCAGGGCCGCCGCAGGCGGTCATTCGCCTGGAAGGCGAGGATCCCGGCATCGCGCTTCAGCGTGAGCGCGATGCCGTCGAGGCCCTCGAGCAGCATCTCGCGGTTCGCGGCGTCGATCGCGAACGCATGGCGCCGGCCGTCGGGGGCGGTGACCGCGCACTCGACCAGATCCACCGTCAGCGGTCGCGTTGCGGCATCGACCTCCACCTGTCGCGCCAGGTCTTCCACCAAGGCATGGTCGAGTACCACCGGCAGGATGCCATTGCGCACGCAGTTGCCGGCGAAGATGGCGCCGAAGCTCGGCGCGACGATCGCGCGGATGCCCCACTCGTGCAGCGCCCAGACCGCGTGTTCGCGTGACGAGCCACAACCGAAGTTCGCGCCGGCGAGCAGGATGCGCGCGTGCCGGTAAGGCTCGCGGTTCAGCGTGAAGTCGGGATTCTCTTCGCGGCTGCCAGGCGCCTTGTAGCGCCAGTTGGCGAACAACCCTTCGGCGAGGCCGGTCTTGCCCACGGTCTTCATCTCGCGGCTCGGGATGATGGCGTCAGTGTCGATGTTGATCCGCAGCAGCGGCGCGGCGACGGCGGTGATACGGGTGAATTTCTCCATGCGGTCGGTCTCGCGACGCTCAGCGCATCAGTGGGCGGACATCCGCGAGATGCCCGGCGATGGCCGAAGCGGCCACGGTCGCCGGACTCGCGAGATGAGTGCGGGTGCGTGGACCCTGGCGGTTCTCGAAGTTGCGGTTGGTGCTCGACACGACGCGTTCCTCGAACCCGAAGCTCTCGCCCCCGGCGTAGAAGCACATCGAACAGCCGGACTCACGCCACTCGAAGCCGGCCTCGCGGAAAACCCGGTCGATACCTTCATGTTCGGCGGCCCGCTTGACCTGCGTCGAGCCGGGGACGCAGATGGCGCGCACGCCACTCGCTACCTTGCGGCCCTCGAGGATGGCGGCCGCTGCGCGCAGGTCCGAGAGACGGCTGTTGGTGCAGGAACCGATGAACGCACCCTGGATGGGCAGGCCCTGCAGGCGCGTGCCGGGCTGCAGGCCCATGTACTCCAGTGCCCGCTCCATGGACTGGCGGCGGTTGGCATCGGCCTGCAGGGCCGGGTCCGGCACCACGCTGTCGATGCCGGTCTCGTGCTGCGGGCTCGTACCCCAGGTGACTTGTGGCGCAAGGCTGGCGCAGTCCAGGGTGAGATCTTTGTCGAACAGGGCTCCGTCATCGCTGCGCAGTGTGCGCCAGTGAGCGATCGCCTTGTCCCATGCCTCGCCCCTGGGAGCGTAGGGGCGGCCGCGGACATATTCGAACGTCGTTTCATCCGCAGCGATGATGACTGTCCACGCGCCGAATTCGACGCCCATATTGCAGAGCGTGAGCCGGGCCTCCACCGGCAACGAGCGTACCGCCTCACCCGCGAATTCGATCGCGTAGCCGACACCGCCCGCTGCGGTGTGGGCGCCGATCAGCGCGAGGATCATGTCCTTGGCCGTCACGCCCGGCGCGAGCCGGCCATCGAACCGGATGCGCATGCTGCGCGGCTTGTGTACCACCAGCGTCTTGGTGGCGAGCGCGTGCTCGGCTTCCGTCGAGCCGATTCCCCAGGCGAGTGCGCCGAGGCCGCCCAGCGTGCACGTGTGGCTGTCGGGGCAGACCAGGCTGACGCCCGGCAGCGCGATGCCCTGCTCGGGCGAAACCACGTGGACGATTCCCTGGTCGTCGCTGCCGATGTCGAAAAGCGTGATGCCGGCCGCACGTGCCGCGGCGCGGGTCTGCGTGATGAATTCGGTTCCTCCCGGCACGCGCGTGGCGTCGCCGCGCCCCGGAAAGGTGTCGACGATGTGATCCATCGTGCAGAACACCTGTTCGGGATTGCGCACGCGGCGACCCGCCGCGGTCAGTTCCTTGAGGGCGACGCTGCCGGTGCGTTCGTGCAGGAAGATGCGGTCGATGTAGAGGAGGCTGCTGCCGCCGCCGAGGTCGGCGACCAGGTGCTCGTCCCAGAGTTTGTCGATGAGGGTTCTCGCCACTGCGTCAATGTAGCAGCTGGAGGTGGGGCGGGCGATTGACCGTCGCGCGTACGCCATCGGAATGCGGGCCCTCGATGCTCCCTGCGAGTACATACCCCGAACCGCTCTCGGCCGCGGCCTTCAGTCGGCCTCCAAATTCCCCCGTGGGGCGTATCGTTCGGACCCGCACGGCACCTCCGGTCACATTGCGACCAAACAGGGCGTCAGCCATTTGCCAGAGCTGGGCCTCGTAGCCGAGGGTAGTGGAGGAATCGCGGGAGGCGGCGGTCTTCCCTTTGGCCAATTCGTTCGGTTCCAGATCTGGTGAAACAGGACAGCTATCGTGCTGGTCGCCGCGAGCGCGCGGGCGGAGACTGGGGCGCGACCATGCGCACGCCCACCGTCAACCTTGCCGCGATCGATACCCGCATTCTCACGCTGCGCGGGGCTTCAGTGTTGCTCGACAGCGATCTGGCGGCATTGTATGGCGTGCCCACCAAGGCGCTGCTCCAGGCCGTGCGGCGCAATGTCAAACGCTTCCCGGAAGACTTCGCATTTCAGCTTACCAATCATGAGGTTAGCATTTTGCGGTCACAAATTGTGACCGCAAAACCAGGTGACCCGCGCGGGGGTCGGCGCCCGAATCCATACGCCTTCACTGAGCAAGGTGTGGCCATGCTGTCGAGCGTCCTGCGTAGTCCAGTGGCAGTGCGCGCCAACATCGAGATCATGCGTGCCTTCGTGCGCTTGCGGCGCGCCGCACTCGTGAGCCGCGAGCTGATGACGCTGATCGAAGACCTGTCGAAGCGGGTCGATACACACGATCTGGCGATCAACGATCTGGTGGAGTCCATACGCCAGTTGATCGCGTCGCCGACAAAGTCGCGGACCCGGCCGATCGGATTCACTGCCGATCTCGAAGAATGAAGCGCAATGCCTCGTGTCATGTGACAAGGGGGAGTCGGCGCAGACGCTTTCCCGTGAGCGCAAAAAGCGCATTCGCCACCGCCGGCGCGATCGGCGGCACCGCGCATTCGCCGATGCCGCCGGGCGGC
Organism: Steroidobacteraceae bacterium; assembly: GCA_019187495.1. GTDB lineage: Bacteria > Pseudomonadota > Gammaproteobacteria > Steroidobacterales > Steroidobacteraceae > CADEFQ01. Next base: position 73,653 of record JABAQN010000020.1, on the reverse strand, counting down.
TCGTTGCTCGGGACGAGATACGTTTCGATACGCGGCATCTCGTTCATGCGCAGCACGCGGTACTGATGGAAATTCCGCTGCGCGACGGCGCCCTTCTCGACCGTGATCTCGCCCCACTGCGCCGCCGAGAGGCCGTAGACGACGCCGCTTTCCATCTGCGCGGCGATGTTGTGCGGATCGATCGCAAGCCCGCAGTCGACGGCACAGACGACCCGATGCACGCGCGGCGTGCCGTCTTCGAGTGAAACCTCCGCGACCTGCGCGACGATGCTGCCGTAGGAGGCGACGATCGCGATGCCTCGGGCGCGCCCCGCGGGAGGCGGCCGGCCCCAGCCGGCCTTGTCAGCCGCGAGATCGAGCACCGCCGCCTGTCTCGTGCCCGCGAGCAGCGCGCGACGGTATTCATACGGGTTGCGGCCCGCGGCGTGCGCGAGCTCATCCACGAACGACTCCTTGAAGAAACCGTTCTGCGAATGGCTGACGCTGCGCCATGTGCCGACCGGCAGCGGCGAATCGACCACCGCGTGCCGGATCCGAAGATGCGGGATCGAAAGCTCCCAGTCGAGTACGCCGTCGGCGCTCATCGCATCCGCCTTGCCGTCGAGGCTGCCGCGCAGCCGCGCGAGGATCGAGCCGCACGCGCCGACGATGTCGACGGCGCGCGGCGAGCCATCGGCCGCTAGAGCGGCGCGGTAGCGCATGCGCGCCGCGGGGCGGTAGAAGTCGTGCGTCATGTCTTCTTCGCGGCTCCACAGGAGCTTCACGGGGCGACCCACGGCGCGCGAGATCTGCACGGCCTGGGTGACGAAATCGGTCTCGTAGCGGCGGCCGAAGCCGCCGCCGATGAACATGCGGTGCACCGCGACGTTGGCGGGCGGAACGCCGGCCGCCTTCGCCGCGGCGGCGTGCGCCACGGTCGGGCCCTGGGTCGGCGCCCACACGGTGCAGCGATTGCCCTCGACGTGCGCGACGCAGCCCATCGGTTCCATCGTCGCGTGCGCAAGGTACGGCGCACTGTACTCGACTTCGATCACGCGCGCGCTGTCGCGCAGCGCCGCTTCGACGTCACCGGTTTCTCGCACCACGAGCCCGCCGCCTGCAATCGCGCGTGCCAGATCAGCGTCGACGGAAGCTGAATTCGTTTCCGTCGCGCCGCCCGCGAAATCGATGTCGAGGAGTTCGAGTGCCTGCTTCGCCTGCCACCATGTGGCGGCGACCACCGCGACACCGCCGTCGACCGGCACGATGTCGATGACGCCGGGTGCGGCGCGTGCACGCGCCGCATCGAGCCGCGTCACCTGCCCGCCGGGAACCGGCGATACGCGCACGGCCGCGTGGACCATGCCGGGCAGCACGATGTCGATCGAGTACTGTGCGCTGCCGTCGACTTTCGCGGGGCTGTCCTTGCGCGCCACTTTCGAGCCGATCAGCCGGAACCCGGATGCGGGCTTGAGCTTCGGCTCCGCCGGCGGCGTCTGGCGTGCGGCGGCCTCGGCGAGTTCGCCGAAGGTCGCGCGGCGGCGACTCTTCAGATGCCTCACGACGCTGCGCTCGGCGCGGCATTCCTCAACCGGCACCTGCCAGCGCTCGGCCGCCGCGGCGAGCAGCATGTCGCGCGCGCTCGCGCCGAGGCGCCGCAGCAGCGGGCAGTAGCCGCGTACCGCCGCGCTCTGCCCGGTCGCCTGGTAGCCTTTCATCGGGTTGTTGTAGGCCGGGTCGTAGCCGGCGTGCACCACCTGCACAGCGCCGAAATCGGCTTCCATGTCTTCCGCGAGGATCAGCGGCAGCGAGGTGTAGACACCCTGCCCCAGTTCGGCGCCGGGCGTCACGATCGTGATCGTGCCATCGGGCGCGACTGCGACCCACGCATTGAGCCGCGCCATCGCCGCCCGCCGCGACCCACTCGTCGCGCAACCCAGCAGCAATCCACCCGTTGCGGCGAGTCCGAGCTGCAGGGCTTCGCGGCGCGACAGCGTGACGACTTTCACGCCGGCCTCGCCGCCAGCGCCCCGATGGGCGCGACGCGCGGAATGAGGATGGATATCAATGCAGCCTGCACGATGCACAGGAGCGAGACGATCACGAATACCGGATGATACCCGTAGGCATCGATGAGCCAGCCGAATCCCCACTGGAAGAGCGCGGCGCCGCCCGCGCCCGCCGCGCCCGACATGCCCCAGACCGTCGCGACGTCGCGCGCCGGAAAGAGGTCGGCCGCGAGTGGAAAGAGCGAGGCGCTTTTCACCTGGATCGAGGCGATCGCGAGCGAGGCGAGCAGCAGCGCGAGCCACCAGTCGGCCACGACGCTCACGGGCCACGCGACGAGCACGCCGAGCGCACCCGCCCAGATCATCGACTTGCGCGATCGATCGACCGACCAGCCGCGCCGGATCAGCCGTTGGCCCGCCCAGCCGCCCGCGAGGCTGCCAAGATCGGCGAACACGAACGGGATCGCGACGAGCCATGCGACATTCAGCACCGAGAAGCCGCGCTCGCTCTGCATGTAGAGCGGCAGCCAGATGCTGAAGAAATAGAACGCACCGTCGCCGACGAAGCGCGCGAGCACGAGCCCCCATGTCTCGCGATACCGCAGGTAATGCACCCAGGCGTGCCATGCGCTGCGCCGCACATCCGAATCACCGACCACGGGAACGCGATCGTTCAGCGCGAGCGCGCGCTCTTCTTCGCTGATCGTCGGATGCGCTTCGGGCAAGTGATAGTGGCGGTGCCACCACCACACCCACAGGATGCCAGCGACGCCCGGCACGACGAACGCCGTCTGCCAGCCGAAATAGAAGATCAGCACGCCGACGACCGGTGGCGCGAGGATCAGGCCGAGCCCGGTACCGGCGGTCACGAGCCCGGTCGCCATGCTGCGCTCGGCGCGCGGGAACCATTCGGCGATCGCCTTCATCGCGGCCGGATAATTGGCGCCTTCCATGAGGCCCAGCAGTGCGCGCGCACCGAAAAAACCCCAGAACCCGCGCGCGAGCGCATGCAGGATCGCCGCGATGCTCCACCAGATCACCGCGAGCGACAGCGCGCGGCGCGTGCCGAGGCGATCGACGACCGCGCCCGCGAGCAGTTGCCCGGCACCGTAGGCGGCGAAGAACGCGAAGGCGATCGCGCCGTACTGCGTGTTCGTCAGGTGGAAGTCGGCCTTGATGCCCGCCGCGGCGATCGACATGACTTGCCGATCGACGCTGCCGACCGCGGTGACGAGCAGCAGCAGCAGGCCGATGCCCCAGCGCTTCTGCCGCCACCAGGGTCCCATCACGCGCCCCGTGCCCGCTTCAGATGCATGCGGTACTGGTAGGCATCGGCGCGATAGAGCGCGACGACGCGCTCGACCGGGCGTCTTCGCGTGTCGTAGACGATCCGCGTGAGCCTGAGCAGCGGCGCGCCAATCCCGACGGCGAGCGCCCGGCCCGATTCGACATTCGCGAGCGTCGCGCCGAGCCACTGGTCGGCCTCGCGCACACGGATGCCGGAGCGCTCGAGCAGCTCGAACATCGGCATGTGCTCGGCGGCGCGCTCGTGCCCCACCATCGCGGCGACATCGAGCGGCACGAAGGTCGTGATCTGCGCGAGCGGTACACCGCGCAGCACACGCACGCGTGACACCTTCTGCACGCGGGTTCCCGGCTCGAGGTCGAGCGCGGCCAGCGTTTCGTCGTCGGCCCGCACCACGCTGACGCGCGAGTCGCGCACTTCTGTCGCCGCGCCGAGATCCACGATCTGGTGCAGCGCCTCGCCGAGGTCGACCGACACCGGCGCCCGCGCCGATGAAAGCTCGACGAACGTGCCGCGTCCCTGGTGGCGGACCAGCCAGCCCTCGCGCACGAGATCGGCCAGCGCCTTGCGCACGGTGATGCGCGAGACGCCGAACAGGCGGCAGAGTTCCGCCTCGGTCGGGATCTGCGCGCCGGGGCCGTACGTCCCGTCGCGCACCCAGGCGCGCAGCGTCACGTACACCTGGTAGTAGCGCGGCGACGGCGAGTCCGCCACGGCGTGCAGCGCCGCGCTCAATCGAGCACGCCCCCGCCGCTGACGTTGAGGACGGTGCCGGTGATCCACGCCGCGTCGCGACCGATGAGATAGCAGATCGCGGCCGCCACTTCGCGCGCTTCGCCGAGCCGGCCGAGCGGCACCGCGGCCGCGATGCGTGCCCGCACGTCGTCAGAAAGGCGCGCCATCATCGGCGTATCGACGGGTCCGGGCGCCACGGCGTTCACGCGCACGCGATCCGCCGCCCATTCCTTCGCAAGGTAGCGTACGAGATTCAGGAGCCCCGCCTTGGCGACGGCATACGCCGGGCCGCTCAGCGTGCTGCCGCCGTTGCGGCCGTTGGTCGAGGAAATCAGCGTGAGACTGCCGTGCGAGGCGCGAAGTGGTGCGCGCACGGCCCTGGCGAGCAGGAACGCGCTCGTCAGGTTCACGTCGAGGAGACGCTGCCATTCGGCGCGCGAGACCGCGTCGATCGGTCCGCGTCCCACCTCGCCTGCGAGGTGGATCACGTGGTCGATGCCGCCGAAAACCGCGACACAGCCCGCGACGGCCGCCTCGATCGCCGCCTCATCGGTCACGTCGAGATTCGCGGCGTGAAAGTCCGCGGCAGCGCAGGGAATGTCCGCGAGCGCGCGATCGCTCGCGTAGATCCGCCAGTGCTCCGCGCGCAAGCGGTCGATCAGCGCCCGGCCGATGCCGCCGGCCGCGCCCGTGATGAACGCGACCGGTGGCCGGACCGGTTCAGGCGGCATTCCGTACCTGCAGGCGCGCGTGGATACCGTCGAGCATCGCGTAGCGCATCGACGCCGAGGCGCGCACCGCGGCGATCGCGCGCCGCTGCAACTCGGGCGTGGTCGCGTAGCGATCGGTCAGCTCGAGTCCCACGTGCGCGTGCTCGGTGTCGCCCTCGATGTGCACGTGGAAGAACTCGAGGTCGTCCTCGCTGTACCCCATGCGGCGCATCGCCTCGACATACTTCGGATAGAGCGTCGGCAACTGCCCTTCGAGCGCCACCATGATGCCGGCGCAGGCTTCGGCGAGCGAGCGGATACCCGACAGCTCCCAGATCCAGGCGCGCATCGCGCGTGTTCCCGGCAGGATCGCGCCGGCCTCTTCGGCACCCAGGATCTCGGCGTCCGCGACGCCGCACGCCCGCGCGAACTTGCGCAGCAGGTCCGGATGGCGCTTGCCCGGCGCATTCGGCATTTCCTCGCCGAGCAGGTTCTCGAGCAGATGCTGGCGCGCATCGAGATCGGGCAGCCGCGCAAAGAGCGCCGCGAACTGCTGCGGAACCGTGTCGATGTAGTAGAAATGCTGGATCGCCCAGGCCCCGAGCTGGGCGCGCGACAACTCCTCCGCCGCCCACGCGTGGCTGAAGGGATGACCACCGCCGTGCTGCGGCTGGCGCGCCGCCTCGAGCGCGGCGAAGAATGCGGACCGATCGAGAAGACTGCTCATCACCCGGACTCCTTCAATGACATCACTCCCGCGGCCAGGTGCCGGCACTGGCAGCCGCCCGCAACGTGTCCGCATGCACGGCCGCCTCGCCCGGCACGGTCGCCACCGGCGGCACCGGGCGAGGCACGCCCGGCGCGGGGACAGGCGGCAACGTGGCATCCACGCCCATCTTCGAGGCGGTCACCGCGCCGGGCGGCAGCGACGGATCGAGCGCGGACCCCGACAGCTCGTCGATCACGATCGCATCGCGCGACCATTGCACGCGCGTCGCGAGCGCCCAGTCGAGGGCATCGCGCGAGAAGATGTCGATGTCCTCATCGACCGCGACCACCCACTTCGTGCGCCGGTAGGCGAGCGCCGCGACCAGCGCATCGCGTGCTTCACCGCGCGCGGGATTCGACAGCTGCAACCAGGCGTGGAATCGCCGCCCCGGCGCGGGGACGTGCACGTTGCGCAGCGACGGCGCGACCGCCTTCACGAGTGCGTAGAGCTTGCCTTCCATCGCCATGTTGTCGGGCACCAGCATGTCGGTGAGGCCCGAGCCGTAGTCGTGGTAGATCGCGTCGCTGCGCATCGTGATGCAGGTGATGTCGCACACCGGCGCCGGCGTCTCGGGTCCGAGGTAGCCGGTGTATTCACCGAACGGCCCGTCCGCCGCGAGCGTATCGCGCGGTGCGAAGCCCTCGATGACGATTTCCGCCCCGGCGGGCACGAGGATGCGCTCGCCGTGCGTGAGCGACGGCACGAGCGCGAGCGGCTCGCCGAGCACACCGCCCGCCGCGCGCCAATGGCTCTCCGGGTAGCGCAGTTTCGCCTGCGTTCCCATCAGCACCGCCGGATGGTGCCCGATCCAGAACGCCACCGGGCACGGCTCGCCGCGCGCCCAGAACTTGCGCAGGTTGTGCGCATTGTGACTCGCGGGATAGGGAAACCAGCTCATGCGCTGCGCGCTCTTCAGCCAGCAGCGCTGGATCGCGGTGTTGTCGATCCCGGTCTCAGGATCGTAAGTGGTCGCGTGCGCGGCCGTGAGATAGGGGCCGGGTTCGAGTTCGTGCTGGGTCAGCGCCGGAATGCGTCCCAGATCGGCATCGAGGCCAGTGAGCACCACCGCCTGCACCGGCGCCTGTGCCCGGGTCACGATGCGCGGCGCGATGCCGGCGGCGCTGCGCTCGGCATACCACGCCGCGGTCTGCCGGTGATCCGGTATGCCGAGTGCCGCGGCCGTCAGCACGCGACTTGCGGTGAGATTCGTGACGACCGGAATCGAGGTGGCGTCGCCCCCGGCGCCGCGAGTGCCTTTCGCAACGAGGATCGGATACTCGCCGCGTGCATCGAGCGCGTGCTGGAGCGCGGTCAGTTCGTGACGGCGCGAGAGGCCGGCAGGCAGTGTCCACACTGCATCGGCGTGTTCGGCGAGGAATGTCCGGAGGTCGCGCGCCATGGGCCTTTGTTATACTGGCATGACAACTGGCGCGTGTACAATGGAGAACGCCATGGCGCGTAATGCCCGTCACGAACTCCTCGCCCGGACCGACCACGACGAAGCGGCGCGTCAGGCGTTCGTCGTGGCACTGAAGCAGGCGCTCAATCGCACGCTGCGCAGCACCAACGAGGCGCTGTACGAGGCGACGGTGGAACCCGACCTGCGCGCAGGTTCTCGCGGTGCGGAACCCTCGCGCGAGGCCATCCGCGACGCCATGTACGCAGGATCCGCATACCGCAGCTGGTGCGCGCTCAATCGCGGCGCCCAGGAGCTCATGTGGGACGCGGTCGGATCGCCGATCCGGCGCGAGCGCGCCCGGCTCGAGGCGAGCGCGCGGCGCCTCGCGGGCGAGCGGGCAGCGGGCGGCAGCCTCGAACTCGATCCGGCGTTCACGCCGCCGCGCGGCATCACGGCGATGGACATCCACTTGCAGCCCGGCGGCTACGCGCTCGACCTCGGCGAGGGCGACATCATGGCCGGCGCCCTCTACGAAGCGGGCGGAAATCTCTACGCCTTCGGCCAGGGCATCGGCCGGACCGACAGCAAGGCGCAGCACGTGCAGCGGTTCATCGCAAAACGCTGGCCCGGATTTCGACCGGCGAGGATCCTCGACATGGGCTGCTCGGCCGGCTCGGCGAGCGTGCCCTACGCGCTCGAATACCCGGACGCCGAAGTGCACGCGATCGATGTCGGCGCCGGCATGCTGCGCTACGCGCACGCGCGCGCCGAGGCGCTCGGCGCGGCCGTGCACTTCCACCAGCGCGACTGCACGGCGACCGGCTTCGCGGATGCCTCCTTCGATCTCGTCGTGTCGCACAACCTGATGCACGAGAGCTCCGACGCGACGCGGCGCGCGATGCTGCGCGAGACCTGGCGCATGCTGGCGCCGGGCGGCGTGTTCGTGCACCAGGACGTACCGCTGCGCTTCGCGGGACTGTCCGCGTTCCGCAAGTTCGAACTGTCCTGGGATACGCGCAACAACAACGAGCCGTTCTGGGAGGTCTACGCCAACGCGGACCTCGCCGCAGACATGGCGGCCGCGGGTATCCCCGCCGATCGCACCTGGGTCGGGCATCTGCCGCAGACCGAAGGATCGCTGCCCTGGTTCGCCGCCGCCGGGTCGAGGCCCGCTGGATGAGCGTCGTCGCGTTGCCGCGCGGCTGGCCGATCGCGCCGCGCATCCAGTCGATCATCGATGGTGTCGCTCCGCCGCTGCGCGCAGGCGGTGTCGATCTGCCGATCGTGAACCCGACGACCGAGGAGACGCTCGGCGTGCTGCGCGAGGCCGACGCATCCGAGGTCGATGCCGCGGTGACGAGCGCACGACGCGCCTTCGACAGCGGCCCCTGGTCGCACATGGACATCAATGCGCGCAAGGACATCCTGTATGCGATCCGCGATCGCGTGCGCGCGCACGCGGAGGAACTGGCCTGGCTCGAATGCACCGGCGCCGGGCTGCCGATGCTGCGCGTGCGGGATCAGGTGCAGCGCGCGGCCCGCGTGTTCGAGTTCTTCGCCGAAGTGGCGAGCACGCTGCACGGGGAGGCCTACACACAGACCAGGGGCTGGCTCACCTGCGTGACGCGCGAGCCGAAGGGCGTGGCGGCACTGATCGCGCCGTGGAATGCGCCGCTGTCGCTCGCCGCCATGCGCATCGCGACCTGCATCCCCTGGGGCAATACCTGCGTGCTGAAGCCCTCGGAGTACACGCCGCTCTCGGTGCGGCGTCTCGTTGAAATCCTGCACGAGGCCGGCCTGCCGCCCGGGGTGGTCAATCTCGTCAACGGCCGCGGCAATACCACGGGCGCCGCGCTCGTCGATCATCCGGGCATCGATCTCGTGGGCTTCACGGGTGGCACGGCGACGGGCCGCGCGATCATGGCGGCCGCCGCTCGGCGGCTCGTGCCCACCGCGCTCGAGCTCGGCGGCAAGTCGGCGAACATCGTCTGCGAGTCGGCCGATCTCGAGCGCGCGCTCGACGGTTCGCTCGTCGGCATTTTCGCGAACAATGGCCAGCAATGCCTCGCGGGCTCCCGCATCCTCGTGCAGCGCCCCATTGCGCGGCAATTCATCGAGCGCTTCGTGGCGCGCACGCGCCGCATCCGGATCGGTGATCCGCTGGCGCTCACCACCGAGATCGGCCCGCTCGCCTTCGAGGCACACATGCAGCGTGTGCTCGACTACACGCGGATTGCGCAGGAAGACGGTGCGCAACTGCTGACCGGCGGCAGGCGCGCGGCATTCGATCACGGCTGGTTCGTCGAACCGACCGCGGTGCTCGCGCCTTCGAATGATGCGCGGGTGTGCCAGGAGGAGATCTTCGGGCCGTTCGCGAGCTTCATCGAGTTCGGATCGATCGATGAGGCCATCGCGATCGCGAACCGTTCGAAGTTCGGGCTCGCGAGCTATGTCTGGTCGAACGACCTCGGCACGGCGATGCGCTGCTCGCGCGAGATTCGCGCCGGCACGGTCTGGATCAACACGCCGATGATGCGCGAGCTGCGCGCTCCGTTCGGCGGTTACAAGGAATCCGGCGTGGGTCGCGACGGCCCGGCGGCGAGCGTCGATTTCTTCACCGAACAGAAGGCGACGATCATTCCGATCGACCCGCCGGCGATTCCCCGCTTCGGCGCCTGAATGACCGCTGGTTTCGGGCAGCGGCTCGGCCCGATCCATCTGGCCGAAGGTGTCACGCGGGGCAACGCCCTCACCTTCCTGTATGCCGCCTTCTTCAGCGTCTGCCTGCTCGCGTTCCTCAGCTTCGTGCAGCCGCTCGTGCTCGATGCGCACCTCGGTATTCCGCGTTCGCACCAGGGCCGGGTGACTTTCGCGCTCGGCCTGACGCAGGAGATTGCGATGCTCCTGCTCGTCGGGCCGTTCGGGGCGCTCGTCGACAAAGCCGGCCGGCGCGTGATGTACACGCTCGGCCTCGCCTGGATCGGCGTGGGCTACATCCTCTATCCGCTCGCCGGGACGCTCGCGGCGCTCATCGCGACGCGATTCTTCTTCTCGATCGGCGCGGCGATGGTCGGTACCGCGATGGCCACGGTACTCGCCGATGCGCCCCAGGAGCGCTCGCGCGGCCTGCTGGTCGGCGTGACGGGCGCCCTGCAGGGCGTGGGTGTCATGTTCGGCGTGCTCGTGCTGTCGCGGTTGCCGCTGCGCTTCGAGGCACTGGGCCTCAGCGACGATCTCGCGGGACGCTACACGCTGTGGATCGGTGCGGCGCTCTGCTTCATCACGGCGCTCGTCTGCCGGCTCGGCCTGCAATGCGACCCCGCGGACAGGCGCCCGGAGGGGCGCCCGTCGCTGCTGCAGCTCGTCGCCACGGGCGTGCGCACCGCCCGCGCGAACCGGCGGCTCGCGCTCGGCTACTTCGCCTCATTCGTCGCGCGCGGTGACATGGTCGTCATCGGCACTTTTTTTTCATTGTGGCTGATGCAGGCGGGCATCGCGCAGGGCATGACGCGTCCCGCGGCGATGGCGAAGGCCGGCATGATGTACGGCATCGCCCAGCTCACGGGTCTCTTCTGGGCGCCGATCCTCGGCTGGCTGATGGACCGCCACGATCGCGTCACCATCGTCGTCCTGTCGATGGGCCTCGCGGCCCTCGGCTACGCCGTGGTGGGCCTCGCCTCCGACCCGTTCAGCGCCGCGATGCCTTTCAAGATGATGCTGCTCGGCACGGGCGAGCTCAGCTGCATCATTGCGGCCCAGGCGCTGCTCGGCGAGCAGGCGCCGACCCGCCTGCGCGGCTCCGTGATGGGCGTGGCGGCCGTGTGCTCGGCGATCGGCGTGCTCTTCTCCACGTCGCTCGGCGGCTGGCTGTTCGATCACTGGCGCCCGGGCGCGCCGTTCGTGATGATCGCCGCGGTCAATTCCGTCGTGATGGGCCTCGCATTGTGGGTGCGGCTCACGACACCACGCGTCGCCTGCGCTCCTCGGCCAGCTTCTTCGCCCACTTCGTGAACTGCGGCTGCTGTGGCGGCGAAAGGCCGGTGTCGGTCTTGCAGCGCGCCTTCAGTTCCTCGACCGAGTCGAAGCCTCGATCGAACAGCTTCACGGGGCCGCGCTCTGTCGCCATCTTCCTGCGCAGCGCGGTCGTCGCCGCCGCGTCCACCGAACCGTCGGCCTTGATGACGACGCCGTAGCGGCGTGCGCCCTCGACCGTGACGAGGCCCGCCTCGACGTCGAACTGCACGCGCTCGGCTTCGCGCTCGAGCGGATCGCCGCCGCCGCCGCCGCCCCAGGTATCGGCGAGCAGCCGGTCGCCGGCCCCCACCTTGATGCGGTCGACCTTCGATTCGAGCAGCTGCTCGCTGCCGTCGGCGCGCACCAGCGTCTTTCGGCTGCGTGCGCCCGGCAGACCGCCGTTGACGCCCCACGGGTACGTGAGCCAGCGGTCGTCATGGATCGAGATTTCGCCCGGCTCGAGGAACCGGTAGCCGATCCGAAGGCCGTTGCCGCCGCGGTTCTTGCCGGCGCCGCCCGAGTCCGGGATCGTCTCGTAGATGTCGATGCGCAGAGGGAAATAGCTCTCGAGGAACTCGTTCGGCACGTTGGTGAACGACGGCCACAGCGAGTGGCCGTCCGGTCCGTCGCCGAACGGCTTGCCCGGGATGCCGCCGAAGGAGATCTGGTAGAGCTGGTACCAGTCGCCGTTCCGGTCGTAGCCGGAATACATGAAGTGCGGGCTGTCCGAGAAACCGGCGGCGCACATGAACTGCGGATTGCCCTGGCCGAGAAGGCCGCCGAGCACGTCGAAAATGCGCCCGAGCGCGTGCGTGCGGCAGGAGAGTGCCGCCGGGGCGAGCGGCTTCAGCAGCGTGCCCGGCGGGATGCGCACTTCCATCAGGTCGTAGAAGCCGTCGTTGAAGAGGATCTGCGGGTCGAACACCATGATCATGTAGACGCCCGCGAACATCTTGAACATCTCCTCGTTCAACAGGAAGTTGATCGAAGAGATCGACTGCGGATCGGTGCCCGCGAAGTCGAAGATGCACTTGTCACCCTCGCGCCACATGCTGCAGGCGATCTTGTAGGGCCCCATGTTGAGGCCGTCGTCGCACACGTAGTCCTCGAAGTACTGCTTGGTCTCCGGCACCGTGCGCCGGATCAGCTCGCGCATCGCGCGCTTGTTGCGCTCGAGCATTTCGTGCATCGCGGAATAGAACACGTCGTCGCCGAAGCGCTCGGCGATCTCGACGCAGCGGATGCCGGCCGTGCGCAGCGCCGCGGTGATCGCATTGAAGTCCGACAGGTTCCAGTGCGGCAGGCGGCAGTTGTGCAGCAGGATCTTCAGCACGTCTTCCTGCAGCTTGCCGCGCTGGTAGATCTTCACCGGCGGCGTGCGCACGCCCTCCTCGAAGATCTGCCGGGCGTCGGTCGGCAGCGAGCCGGGCACCTTGCCGCCGACATCGGTCATGTGGCCGAACATCGCGGACCAGGCGATCAGGCGCTTGTTCCGGTAGATCGGCATCAGCATCAGCCAGTCGTTCGAGTGGCTGATCGCGCCGTTCACGGCATACGGATCGTTCGTCAGGAAGATGTCGCCTTCCTCGATCGTGCCATCGTAGCCCTGCATGAAGCCCCAGATGAAGGAGCCGAACTGGCCGACGACCATCTTGCCTTCGACGTTGGCGATCATCGGGAACTCATCGTGCTGCTCGCGGATGCCGGGCGACATCGCGGTGCGGAACAGCACGGTATCCATTTCGTAGCGCGCGTTGCGCAACGCGCTTTCGATGATGTCGATCGTGACGGTGTCGACCTTGACCTTCCGGAAGGCCTTCTTGTTGCCTTGTACGATTCTGGCGGGCATGGAACTTACCTCTTCGCCTTGCGGACCGGCTTCTTGTAGCTGTCCGGATAGATCAGGATGCAGCCGACCTTGTCGACGACACCGTGGTGCTTCGGCAGGATGACGCTGGTCGAATCCATTTCGACGATGATCGCCGGGCCTTTCACCTTGTTGCCGGCTCTCAGCTTCAGGCGGTCATAGACGATGGCGGTGACATCCTTGCCGTCCATGTAGGCCTTCTGGCGGCCGATCGCCGCCGCCTTCGGATCGCTGCCGCCCCGCGCCAGATCGGCCCGCTTCAGCGACACCGCCTTGCCCTGCACGGTCGCCCGCAGGGTCACGATCTCGTGTTCGAGCGCGAGCGCGAAGGTGAACAGGCGCTTGTGTTCCGCATCGAACTGGTCGGAGATCGCCGCGAGACCCCGCTTCTCGAGCTCGCGCATGTCGACATCGACCGTGAGGCGCAGTCCCTGGCCGTGGTAGCGCAGGTCGACCTGCCAGCTCGTGCGCATCTCGCCTTTCGGCACGCCCTCGCGTTCGAGGGATTCGGCGGCGTCGGCGGCGAGCGTGCGCAGGATCTTCGCGATCTCCTTTGCGCCCGTCTCGGAGAACTTGCGCACCCAGGTGCGCGCGCGTTCGTCACGAACGGCGGTCGTCGCGTCGCCCAGCGCGCAAAGCACGCCCGGTCCCGGCGGAATGATCGAAGGCCAGGAGCCGAGCAGGCGCGACAGGGAATTGGCGTGCAACGGGCCCGCGCCGCCGAAGGCGATCAACGCGTAGTCGCGCGGGTCGTAGCCCTGCTCGACCGACACGAGGCGCAGCGCACCGACCATGTTCTCGTTGACGATGTTGTAGATGCCGAGCGCGGCGTCCTTGCGCGACAGCTTCAGCGCATCGGCGATCTTCTGCACCGCCTGCCCGGACAACTCGCGGTCGAGCACCATGTCGCCGCCGAGCTTCTGCCCTTCCGGCAGGTAGCCGAGCACGATGTTGGCATCCGTCACGGTCGGCTCGGTGCCGCCGCGGTTGTACGCGGCCGGCCCCGGATCGGCGCCGGCGCTCTGCGGTCCGACGCGCAGTGCCTTCGTGAGTTCCGGGACATGTGCAATCGAACCGCCACCCGCACCGACCGTGCGGATGTCGACCGAGGAAGCGCGCACCGTGACGTCGCCCACCGTGGTTTCGCGGCGCAGGCGCGGTGCGCCGTTCTGGATCAACGCGACATCGGTTGAAGTACCGCCGACGTCGACGGTGAGCAGGTTCGGGAAGCCCGCCTGCAGCGCGACCCACACCGCACCGGTCACGCCGCCCGCCGGGCCGGACATCAGCATGTTGACCGGGAACTCTTCGGACGACTTTGCCGACGCAAGGCCGCCGTCGGAACGCAGGATGTGCAGCTTCACATCCTCGCCCTTGATCGAGAGCTTCGACTTCAGGTTGCGCACGTATTTCGCGACGCGCGGACGCACGTAGGAATTGGCGACCGTGGTGACGGTACGCTCGTATTCCTGCATCTCGGGAACCACTTCCGACGACAGCGACACGGGCACGTCCGGCATTTCCTCGGCGGCGATCTCGCGGATGCGTTTCTCGTGGCTGTCGTTCGCGAAGGAATTGACCAGCGAGACGGTCAGCGCCTCGATGCGCTTCGACTTCAGTTCGCGCAACGAGGTGCGCAGCTGGCTCTCGTCGAGCGCATGGACGATCTCGCCCTTCGCGCTGACGCGCTCATCGGCCTCGATGGTGCAGGCGAGCGGCGCGAGCGGCAGGCTCTTGTTGTAGATGACCCAGCCGCCGAGGCCGCCGGGCACGAACGAGCGGGCGATCTGCAGCACCTGCCGGTAACCCTTCGTCGTGACGAGGCCGCATTTGGCGCCGGTGCTCGTGAGCACCGTGTTGGTCGCAACGGTGGTGCCATGCATCACGTGCTGGATGATGGCGGGGTCGATGCCTGCGTACTCGCACACCCGCAGCATGCCGTTCAACACGCCGATCGACTGGTCGGCGGGCGTGCTCGGCACTTTCGCGGACCATGTCTTGCCGGATTTCTCGTGGACGAGCAACAGGTCGGTGAAAGTGCCGCCCACATCCACACCCAATCGATATGCCATGGTTACTCCTGGGAACCCCGCGCGCGATCACGCGTCGCTTGCAGGCGGGCGAGTATGGTGGCTCCCCATGGGGTCCGCAATGCGCGGAACACGTACACGCAACGCGCGATGCGTGCGCGTCCGTCAGGCAGCCCGTTCCGCCACGATGCGCGGGAAATTGCCCGCCTTCACGAGCATGCCGGGGACCGGGCGCCCGAGCGTTTGCTGCAGCCACTTGCCCGTCTCGATCAATGCGTCGAGATCGATGCCGGTCGCGTAGCCACCGCGCGTCAGCATGTACACGAGGTCTTCCGTCGGGATGTTGCCGGTTGCCGCGGGCGCGAACGGGCAGCCGCCGATGCCGCCCGCGCTCGCATCGAGCGTCGCGACACCCGCCTGCACGGCCGCCCATGCATTGGCGAGCCCCGTATTGCGCGTGTTGTGGAAATGCGCGCGCAGCCGCACCGATGCCGGCACGGCGGCGCGCACGGCCGCCACGAGCTCCGTGACCTGTGTGGGCACGCCGACGCCGATCGTGTCGGCGATCGCGATTTCGAACGGCCCGGCTTCGGCGCAGCGACGCGCCACATCGACGACGCGGGCGATGGGCATTTCACCCTCGAACGGGCAGCCGAAAGCGGCGGACACCGTGACCTGCGCGCGCACGCCGGCCGCGCGCGCCGCCTGCGCGATATCGAGCCACGCGGCGATCGACTCGTCGGTGCCCACGCCCTGGTTGCGCCGGTTGAAGGTATCGCTCGCCACCACCGCCATGCCGATCTCGTTGCATCCGGCCGCGACCGCGCGATCGAACCCCTTGCGATTCAGCACGAGGCCCACGTAGTGGACATCCGGGCGTTTCGTGAGCCCCGCGAGCACCTGCTCGGCATCCGCCATCTGCGGCACGCGCTTCGGGTTCACGAAGCTCGTGACTTCGATGCGCCGCGAGCCCGCGGCAATCAGCCGCTCGATGAATTCGATCTTCGCGGCCGTCGGCATCACGCCCGGCTCGCTCTGCAAGCCGTCGCGCGGGCCGACCTCGACGATCTCGATGCTACGCATCATTGCCTATTCCACTGTCCCGACCATACATGCTTCGATTCTAGCTTGACCGCATCGGGGGTGCCCGCTATACCGCGCGCAGCCGCCGCTTTCCCCGTGATCCTCAACTTTCCGCGAGAGAGTCGCATGTCCGGACAACCCGCCGCTTTCACGAATGGCCCGCTTTCAGACCTGCGCGTGATCGAAATGGGCACGCTGCTCGCGGGACCGTTCTGCGGCCAGATACTCGGCGACATGGGAGCCGAGATCATCAAGATCGAGCCGCCCGGCCAGGGTGATCCGATGCGCGTCTGGGGTCGAGAGAAGGCGCACGGCAAGTCGCTGTGGTGGCCGGTCGTGGGACGCAACAAGAAAGCGATCACGCTCGACATGCGCCAGGCGGAAGGCCAGAGCATTCTCAAGGAGTTAGTGGCGAAAGCTGATTTTTTACTTGAGAATTTCAGGCCGGGCACCATGGAGAAGTGGGGCTGCGGCTACGAAGAGCTCTCCCGGATCAATCCGCGTCTCATCATGATCCGCGTTTCCGGGTTCGGCCAGACCGGCCCGTATGCGAAGCAGGCGGGCTTCGGCGCAATCGGCGAGGCGATGGGCGGACTGCGCTACGTGTGCGGCGATCCTTCGACCCCGCCTTCGCGCATGGGCATCAGCATCGGTGACTCGCTGGCCGCCACCTTCGCGAGCGTCGGCGCGCTCTCCGCGCTGCACTACCGCGAGAAGACGGGACGCGGCCAGGTGGTCGATTCCGCGATCTACGAATCCGTGCTCAACATGATGGAATCGCTCGTCACCGAGTACGACAAGACCGGCTACATCCGCGAGCGCACCGGTGCGATCCTGCCGAACGTCGCGCCGTCGAACGTATACCCCACCCGTGACGGGCAGATGGTGCTGATCGCGGCGAACCAGGACACGGTCTTCGGCCGCCTCGCCGAGGCGATGGGTCGGCCGGAACTGGCGAAGGATCCGAAGTTCGCGACGCACACCGCGCGCGGCGCGAACCAGGTGGAGCTCGACAACCTGGTCGGCGCCTGGACATCGACGCTCTCGCGCGGGCAGGTGCTCGCGGCGATGGAGCAGTCGGGCGTGCCCGCGGGACTCATCTATCGCGCGCCCGAGATGCTCGAGGATGCGCACTTCAAGGCGCGCCAGGCCATCGTCGCCACGCAGCACCCTGATTTCGGCGAACTGCGGATGCAGAACGTCGCGCCGAAGCTCTCGGCGACACCCGGAAGCATCCGTTCGGCGGCGCCCGCGATGGGGCAGCACAACGAGGAGGTCTACATCGATCTCCTTGGCATGACGCGCGAACGCTTCGATGCGCTCGCGGCGCGCAAGGTCATCTGACGCGCATGGCCGAAACACTCGACGAGAACTATGCGCGCGGCGGCTTCGGCCACTCGCTCGCATTCGGGAAGCGCCCGGCGCTGCTCGTGGTCGATTTCGTCCAGGCCTACCTGGTTCCCGGATCGCCGCTCTATGCGGGCGTCGAGGCTGCGCGCGATGCCTGCATCGAGCTGCTCGGCGCGGTGCGCGCGGCGCGCATTCCCGTGCTGCACACCAATGTCGTGTACCAGCCGGGCGGTCGCGACGGCGGCGTGTTCTTTCGCAAGCTGCCCGCCCTCGCCTGCTTCGAGGCGGGCGCGCGCGCCGACCTCGCGGCCTTTGCGCCGGGGCTCGAACCGGCCACCGGCGAGACCGTGATCTCCAAGCAGTATGCCAGTGCGTTCTTCGGTACCTCGCTCGCGTCCACGCTCACGGCGCTCGGTGTCGACACGGTGCTGATCGCGGGTCTTTCGACGAGCGGCTGCGTGCGCGCCACGGCAGTCGACTGCTGCCAGCACGGCTTCGTGCCGGTCGTGGTGCGCGACGCCGTCGGTGATCGCGCGCCCGGACCTCACGAAGCCAACCTCTTCGACCTGCAGGCGAAGTACGCCGAAGTCACCGACCTCGCGACCGCGCGGCGCTATCTCGCAAGCCTCGCATGACCGCGCTCGGGCCCGTCGCGGCGGTGACGATTGCGACGCCCGACCTGCAGGCGTCGATCGATGCATACCGCCAACATCTCGGTTATGCGATTACCGATCACGGCCTCGTGACGCCGGAACTCGCCGCGCAGTTCAATCGCGCGGGGCTCGCCGGCCGCCGGTATGCGCTGATGCTGCCGGCGGGCGAAGGCGAGACCTGGCTGCGTTTCATCGAATCGCCGCGCGACGCGGCGTATCGTCCCTTCCGCCACATGGGCTGGAATGCCGCGGAATTCATGGTGCAGGACACCGACCAGGCCGCGGCGCGCATCGCGCAATCGCCCTTCCGGGTGATCGGGGCGCCGGCGAACCTGTCGATCAGCGACCGGATCCGCGCGATGCAGGCGCTCGGCCCATCGAACGAGGGTCTCTATCTCACCTCGTTCAGCGGGAAGGTCGCCGCATTCGACGTGCCCGAAGCGCAGCACTTCATCGATCGCGTTTTCATCGTGGTGCTCGGCGCGCCCTCGTGCGCGGTCGTGGATGCGTTTTATGCGCGCCATTTCGGCACGGCGCCGGCGAAGACCGTTCCCTCCATCATCACCGTGCTGTCGGCGGCGCACGATCTGCCCGCCGATACCCGCCATCCGCTCGCCGCACTGGCACTGCGGGGCCAGTGCTACATCGAAGTGGATGCGATGCCCGCGGGAACCCTCGACCGCGAAGCCTCGCCCGGCGAACTGCCGCCCGGCATTTCGCTGGTCACGTTTTTCGTGGATCGACTGCCCGATGATCCGGCCGTGCGCTGGCTCGCGTCGCCCCGCACGCTGCCGCAGGCGCCGTATCATGGACGCCGGACCGCGGTGTGCATCGGCCCCGCGGGAGAGTGGATCGAACTCGTGGAGCGCGCATGACAGACGCCCCGACCCGGGCCAAGGGCCCGTTGCCGCAGTACTTCGACGATCCGGCCCTCGACCAGCTGCACGCGGCACTCCTTGCGCTCGCAGCCGAACTGTCGGTGGCCAACGACCGCATCGACACGCTCGAGCGGCTGCTGGAACGCAAGGGGCTCACGACTCGCGCCGACGTCGAGAGCTACGAGCCCGACGAGACTGCACTGCGCGAACGCGCGGCGCGACGGGAAGCACTGGTCGCGCGACTGCTGCGGCCTTTCCGCGATTATCGGGAACAGCTGATCGAGCGCGCGAAGCTGATCGAGCGAACGAAGCGGTGAGCCGATGCCCGCCGTTCAGGCGAGCGGCGCGATGCCACCGAGCAGCACGCGGAGCAGATCGGTCTGGCGGGTGACGCCGGTCTTCGCGAAAATGGCGCGGATCTGGCAGCGGACCGTGTTGCGGCTCACCTGCAGACTTTGCGCGGCCGCTTCGACCGTGCTTCCCCGCATGAGGTGCATGGCGAGATTCGCCTCCGCGGCGGTGAGGCCATAGAGACGCTTCAATTGCTCGTGCGACGCGAGCACCCGCGCCTGCGGATCGCGGATGATCACGAGCGCCGCGGGCCGCGACGAGGATTCGGACCATTCGGTCGGCGGTGCGGCGCGCACGGCGATCCCGAGGTTCGCGCGCCCCGATGTACGACTGATGGACATGCCGGAGAGCACCCCGGGGATGCCGTCCCCTCCTGCGGAGACAGCCTGTTCGATCAACCTGCGCAGTTCGCGGTTTTCGCCCGGGAAAGCGGCCGTCAGGATCCCGTGGGACGCCGACAAGCCGTCGCGCTGCGCGAGGATCTCGCTCGCGGCCGGGTTCATCTTGAGAATTTGCCCGTCCCTGCCCAGGAACACCGCGCCCACCGACAGCCGCCCGAGCATGCCGGCATAGGAGTGGCGCTCGACCTCGGCGATATCGAGGCTGGCTCGCAGCTGCACCGCGATCGCCAGATGCGGCATCAGCAGGTTCCCGAGGGCGCGCTCGCGCTCGCCGAACCGGCTGGCGCCGGACGGGCGGGTGATCCGCAGGCGGCAATCGGGTTCGAGGCCCTCCATGCCGATGTCGGCGGCGATGTGGTAGCGGACATCGAGCGGCGCATAGAACTCGTGGTAGCAGGAGCTCGCGCGCCACGTCTGCTCGTCGATCAGCTCTTCGAGCGTCACCATGCGATTGCGCGGCAGATTGACGAATGGATCGAGCGCGACGAAATCCGTGAAGACGGGAGCCGCCAGCACCGGCTGCGACTGCCCTGCATACACCACCTGCAGGGGTCGCTCGGCATTCGGCATGCGCAGGATCAGCGCGACGTAATTGGCCTCGAACCGCTCCCGCAGGCTGTCGAGAAAACGTGTCCACGGCACCGGCTCGAGGATGCCCGAATAGATCAGTTTCACGAGCAGGTCGAACTCCGGGACCTGAAGTCCTGAACTCTCGAACCATGCTTTGCAATCGGCAGGCTGATGCGCACCGAGCGCTGTCGCGATCGAATCCGGCGCATGTGCCTCGCGTGTCTGCATTCGTCCTCCGGGCTGCCGGCCACTAGGGCAGCCGGGTAGACAACTTTAGTCAATTTTGGGGATGTCGAGGATGGACTTTGGCGTGAAAATGACTACCGTCGGGGGGTCCCGACATCGACCGGAATGCTTCGCCACATGCACCTCGATCCGCAAGCCCAGGCGATCGCCAACCAGTTCCTGCAGATGCCGCGGCCGGATTTCTCGGCGCTGAGCGTGCCCGACTACCGCGCAATGCTCGCCCTGTTCCCGATGCTTCCGGGCGGCGCCGACGATGGGCTCGCGTCGGTTGAGAACCAGATGTTGCCGGGCCCCGCGGGTGCACTGGCGGCCAGGATTTTCCGCCCGGCGGGCCCGGGCCCACTGCCGCTCACTGTTTTTTTCCACGGTGGTGGGTTCGTCAGCTGCAGCATCGATACCCACGCGAACATCTGCAGCCGCCTCGCCTCGCTCTCCGGATCGCTGGTCGTGTCGATCGATTACCGGCTTGCGCCCGAGCACCGCTTCCCCGCCGCCGTCGAGGATGCGATCGCGGGGGTCAAGGCGCTGCACAGTCGTGCCCGCGACCTGGGCGCGGATCCCGAACGGATGGCCGTGGCGGGTGACAGCGCTGGCGGTACGCTGGCTGCCGTCGTGGCGCGCGCATTGCGCGACAGTGACGTGCCGATCCGGCACCAGCTGCTCCTCTATCCTGCCACCGACGCCGCCTGTGATTCCGCCTCGCAACGTGAGCTCGCCGATGCGCCGCTCCTGAACCGGCAGATGCTGCGCTGGTTCTGGCGCCACTATCTGCCGGATGAGGCCGCGGGCCTCGACCCACGCGCCTCGCCGCTGCGCGAAACCGATCTCGCCGGCGTCGCGCCCGCAACCATCATCACGGCCGAAGCGGATCCGCTGCGTGACGAAGGTGAAGCGTATGCACGGGCGCTGATACGAGCCGGCGTGAGCGTGACGCAGCAGCGCTGGAGCGGCCAGTTCCACGGCTTCGCCAGCTTCCTCGGCGGGCTGGACGCCGCCGCGGAGGCGCTCGCCTTCTGCGCGCTCCAGTTGCGCGGCGCGTTCGACAGTTGAACCAGACCCACACCGAGCCCCTGCACATGAACACGGAACATCCGACCCGCAAGTCCCTTCGCATCGTCGTGATGGGCGCCGGCATGGCCGGTATCCTCGCCGCGCTTCGCCTGCGCGAGGCGGGCCGGCACACGGTCGTCGTCTACGAGAAGGCCGATCGCATCGGCGGCACCTGGCGCGAGAACACCTATCCCGGGCTCGCCTGCGACGTCCCGGCGCATGCCTACACCTACTCTTTCGCCCCGAATGCGGAATGGAGCAGTTATCTCGCGCCCGGCCCTGAAATCCAGCGCTACTTCGAGTCGATCGTGCAATCGCACCAGCTCGAATCGCTGATCCGCTTCGGGGAGGAAATCACCCGCTGCGAGTTCGTCGATGGGCAGTGGCGGATCGAGACCGCGCGCGGCACGCACGACCGCGCCGACATCGTCATCGCGGCGACCGGCGTCCTGCATCATCCGAGCATGCCCGCGATCGCGGGCCTCGACAGTTTTGCCGGACCGCACTTCCACTCCGCGCGCTGGGACCACTCGGTGCCGCTCGACGGCCGGCGCATCGGCGTCATCGGCTGCGGCTCGACCGGCGTGCAGATCGTGTCGGCGCTCGCCGGGCGCGCGAGCAACCTGGTGCACATCCAGCGCACGCCGCAGTGGATCATGCCGACACCGAACGACCCCTATACGGAGGAGCAGAAGGCGGCCTTCCGGGCGGATCCCGCGCTGATCGACGCGGTCCGTTACAACGAGGAGTACACCTCCGCGGTGCGGCGCTTCACGAGCGCCATCATCGACAAGGAATCGCCCGAGATCCACGAGATCGAGGCCGTGGTGCTGAAGAACCTCGAAGACAGCGTCAGGGATCCCGTGCTGCGCGAGAAGCTGCGGCCGGATTATCGCGCCGCCTGCAAGCGCCTGATTTTCTCCTCCGACTACTACCAGAAGGTGCAGCGACCGGATGTCGAGGTGGCGATCGGCCCGATCGCGCAGATCGAACCCGCCGGCGTCAGGATGGCCGACGGCGCATTCCACGCGCTCGACATCCTGGTGCTCGCCACCGGCTTTCGTGCCGACCGCTTCGTGCGCCCGATGCGCGTGCTCGGTCGCAACGGCGCGGACATCGATGCGGCGTGGACGCCGGCGCCGTCCGCCTATCTCGGCATCACGGTGCCGGGCTTCCCGAACTTCTTCATGTTGAACGGCCCGACGGGGCCCGTCGGCAACTTCTCGCTGATCGACATCGCCGAACGCCAGTGGGGCTACATCGAACAGCTGATCGCGGACCTCGAATCCGGCAAGGGGCGCCTCGTGGACCTGAAGGCCGAAACCATGCGCGACTATGACCAGCGACGCATCGCCGCGGCCCGCGGGACGATTTTCGGTTCGGGCTGCAAGAGCTGGTACCTCGATGCCAACGGCGTGCCCTCGAGCTGGCCGTGGAGTTACGACGCCTTCGCCGAACAGACCGCCAGGCCGAGGGCCGGCGACTACGAATACATCCACTGAGTGCGCAGCCGCGCAGGGGGAGCAGTCCGCATGTCAGACCTGGAAGACCGCATGGCCATCCGCGAACTCGTCGAGCGCTGGAGCGACGGCACGAACAACCACGACTGGGCCGCACTCGAAGCGCTGTTCACGGAGGATGCGGTGTGGGATGTCGGTGAACCGCTCAGCTTCACCGTCCAGGGCCGCCGGCAGATCGTCGCCTTGCTGCGCGAGAAAATGCAGCCCTCGCAGTACGTGGTACAGACCCCCCACGCCATCATCGTGAACGTGCAGGGCAACACGGCGAGCGCGCGCTCCACCATCCACGAAGTGTGCCGCTTCGCGGACGGCGCCGGCCTCGAGATGATGGGCACCTATTTCGACGAACTGGTGAAGGAGCCCGCGGGCTGGCGTTTCCGGCGGCGCAACTACCGCTGCACGTTCCTGAACCCGCAACCGCCGTCGGGGCAGGTGTACCGAACCTTCGCCGAGTAGCTTTCGCGCGGCTTACGCCCTTCGAAGTCGATCGCCGATGACTCCGGCCTTCGTGAGCGCCTCGAGTTCTTCCGCTGTCACGCCGAGCAGTCCGGACAGCACTTCCGCGTTGTGCTGCCCGAGCGTCGGCGCGGCGCGGCGCTGCTCGCAAACCGCCGCCGAGAAACGGAGCGGAAACCCCGGATAGCGATGCTCGCCCGCGAACGCCCGCGCGAGCCGCTGGTGCATGCCTCGCGCTTCGAATTGCGGATCGTCGAGCAGCTCCATCGGTTTCAGCACGGCGCCCGCGGCAATGCCGACGGCCTGCAATTGCCACATGACCTCGCGCTTGTCCCGGTTCCGGGTCCATGCGGCGATTTCCCGCTCGAGCGACTCTTCATGGCGTTTGCGCGCCTGCGCAGTGGCGTAGCGCTCGTCGCGAAGCCAGTCCGGCCTGCCCAGCGCGTTCGCGAGTGCGGACCATTGTTCCGCGGTCTCGACGGAAATGCTGACCCATTCGTCCTCACCCCGGCATGGAAAGACGTTGTGCGGCGAGAAGAGCGGATGATGATTGCCGCGGCGCGGCGGCTGCGCGCCTGAGAGCTGATACTCGATGATTTCCGGCCCCAGCAGGAACGCGAGCGATTCCACCTGCGACAGGTCGATGAATTGCCCCTGCCCCGTGCGCTCACGTTCCTCGAGCGCGAGCAGTGCGGCATATACGGCCATGATGCCCGAGGTCACGTCGGACGCCGCCATCATGTGGGTCGGCGGCCCGCCTTCGTAGCCGGAAACCGCCGCGGCACCGCCGATCTGGTCGAACACGTAGCCGAAGCCGACGAAGTCGCGCCACGGGCCCGTGTGCCCGAAGCAGGACATCGAGATCATGATGATCCCGGGATTGATCGCCTGCAGTTGCGCGTAGGAGAAGCCGAGATTGCCCATCACGCGCGGCGAGAAATTCTCGATCACGACATCGCTCTGCGTGACGAGCTGCTCGAACAATTCCTTGCCGCGCGACGCATTCAGGTCGAGCGTGATGCCCCGCTTGTTGGTGTTGCTCGCATTGAAATACGAGCCCATCTCGTAGAACCGCGGATCGCCCGGCTTGGCGGTATTGAAGAAACGGAAGCCGTCGGCGCGCTGCACCGCCTCGATCTTGATCACGTCCGCCCCGAGGGCGCCCAGCAGCGAAGTGCCGGTCGGGCCCGAACGATAGTGCGTGAGATCGGCGATGCGAATGCCCGCCAGCAACTCCTTGCGCTCCGGTGAGGTGCGCGTCGCGGCGTGCGGCGGTACACGCTGGCGCGCCCTCGGCGCCGTAGCGGAGCCGATCCTGCCCAGCGCACCGGCGGGAATCGGGGCGCGCGGCTGCAGGAGCTCACCCGATCCCGGCTGCTCGCTCGCGGTCATGAATTCCCGGGCGAGCAGCTGGTCGCAGTCGATCAGCTCCTGCGGAGCGAACGGAATGCCGGCCGGGATCTGCAGTTGCTGGGCGGCGTAGAAGGCCTCCATCTGCGTCTTGTCCTTCGCCCATGCGTTCGCGGCGGCCATGAATTCCGGCACGATCGCGCGCTTTCTCTCCATGTCGGAAAGCAGCGTGGGATCGGCGGCAAGGTGCGGCAGCCCGAGCAGGATGCAGGTGCTTTCCCATTGGCCCGGCGAAAGATGATTGAGGGCGATCCAGCCGTCGCGGGTCTCGACGTAGAAGGTCTGCAGCGATGCGGAGAAATTCCTGCGCAGCGGCGGGCAGCCGAACTGCTCGAGCACCTGCGGGTAGGAGAGCATGTTGAGGCAGGCTTCGTGTGCGGAGACGTCGACGTGCTGTCCCCGGCCATCCACGCGCCGCCCCCGCAGCGCCGCGAGCGCGCCGATGGCGCCGTAGAGGCCCGCCATGTAGTACATCACCGGAAAGCCCACCTGCAGCGGCTCGCGCCCCGTGTCACCGAAGGTATAAGCCCAGCCGCCGAGCGCCGAGATGGTCAGGTGATCCGCGGCGTGGTGCCGGTACGGCCCGGTCTGCCCGAATTCCGTGATCGACACGAGGACGATCCCCGGGTTCTCTGCGGCCAGCGTTTCGTAGCCGAGGCCGAGTGCCTCCATCGTGCCGGGGCGCATTGATTCGACGATGACGTCCGCGGTGGCCGCGAGGCGCCTGAACGCCTCACGCCCTTCGTTGCCGCCGAGATCGAGTTCGAGTCGTTGCTTGCCCTGGTGGAGGAATATCCCGAGCGAGTGGCTGCCTTCGCTGCGATCCTCGCGCGCAGGATCCGCGATCCTCGTCACCAGCGCGCCGCCATCCGCGAGTAACCGCGCACAGAACGGCGCCGCGATGCCGTCACCGAGATCGAGAACCCTGGGCCGTTGCAACTCGGACATCACGCTCCCCGGAAGCGGATCAGTGCCACCTCGTCGTTGACGTCTTCGAATCCCGCCTCGACCGGCAGGCCGTCGCGCAGCTTCTCGATAGGGACGTCGATGTGGCCGATCACGCGAAATCCCTCTTCCATTTGCACGAGCACGACAGCATACGGCACCTTGTCCGCAAACCACGGATGCGAAGGCCGGTGCACGACGACCCAGCTGAGCACGCGGCCCCGGCCGGATGAACGTCGCCAGCCGCGCTCGAGGGATCGGCATCGGGGACAGGCGGGCTCCGGCGGGAAAGTGAGCGCCTTGCAGCGCGGGCACTCCTGCACCAGGAGTTCATGGCGACGCAGCGCCGCCCACCATTCGGCGTGTTCCCGGTCGATTCTTGGCAGGGGACGCGGCAGGTTCGGCAATGGTTGTGTCATCGGTCGCTCACCTCGAGAGGATCAACGCACTCGTCGGCGCACCCCAGCAGCTCGTGACGAGCGAGAACTGCACATCCTTCACCTGCGAGGTCGAGGTGCCGCGGATCTGGCGCACGCCTTCCTGGACCAGGTTCCAGCCGTGGATATAGCCCTCCGACAACAATCCCCCGGCCGTGTTGAGGGGCAGGTCTCCACCCAGCCCGATGCGGCCGTCGCCGACGAATGAAGCCGCCTCTCCCTTGCCGCAGAAGCCATAGTCCTCGAGCGAGGTGAGGACGAGCGGCGCGAAGTGATCGTAGATCTGCGCGACATCGATGTCGCGCGGCGAGAGGCCGCTTTCCTTCCAGAGCCGCCCTGCCGCGGCCACGACCTCGGCGCCCGTGGTGAGCGACTCCCGATACCAGTTGCTCTGGTACCAGACGGGAAAGCCGGTTGCCTGCACGGCGGTGTGGATGTACGCCGGCGTCGCGGCAAGCGATCGTGCCCGCTCGGCCGACGTGACGAGCCAGGCGACCGCGCCGTCCGTTTCGAGGCAATAGTCGTAGCGGCACAGCGGCTCGGCGAGGATCGGCGCGGCGAGATAATCCTCGCGCGTCAGCGTCTTCCCGTGCAGCATCGCGCACGGGTTGCGATTGGCATTCGCGCGGAAGGTCACCGGCACCGTGGCCCATTGCTCGCGGGTGTCGCCGAACTCGATCATCCGGCGGCGCACATGCAGCGCGGTCCACTCCCCGGGCACGATCAGCCCGTAGGGCGCATGCAGCCCGTAGACCCAGGGAAATGCCGGCACGGCGTCGGCACTGCCGTAGCGATGCCCGGAACGCTCGTTGAGGGAGCGATAACCGACGACGCATTCACAGACGCCGCTCGCCACCATCATCGCCGCATGCGCGACGGCGCCGCAGGGCGAACCACCCCCGTGGGGAATGGTTGCAAAGGAGCGGATGCCCCGCAGGCCGAGCGCATTCACGACATCGACCTGGTTCGTGTCGTCGAAATCCGAGTTGACGATACCGTCGATGTCATCGGGCCCGAGGCCCGCATCCTGCAACGCGGCCAGCACGGCCTCGACCGCGAGGCGCCGTTCGCTGCGTCCCGAGTACGCCGAAAACCCGGTCGCACCGATGCCGACGATGGCGGCCTTGCCCCGGAGTGCGCGGCTCATGCGTGTCGCCCGCTCAGGCGGCGGGCCTGTAGCCCGCCCCGGTGCCGAACTTGTAGCGGAACACCGTGCGGCTGTCGGTGATGCAGAGCTGGCCCTTCTGGTTGCGGAACGAGGCCTTGACGGTCACCTGATGGCCGACGCCGACGCGAAACGTCTTCGGCGCGATGGCCATCAGCTTCTCGCTCTTGAACACGCGATCGCCGGGGCGCAGCGGCTCGAAGCACTCGATTTCGTAATCGGTCGCGAGCAGGCGATTGCCGGGCAGCGGCACGCTCATGAAAAAGGTACCGGTGGGGCTCGGTGGCTCCATCCACTCGGGCCGCCATACCCGATGCTCGGCGGTGAGCACGATCACGCCCCACGGCGCGATGCGGCCACCCCAGCGGGTCCTGCGAGCGAACTCCTCGCTCCAGTAGAGCGGGTTCGGATCCTGGATGCCCTCCACAAAATGCTCGATGTGCTCCACATCGATCGGCCAGGGCTGCTCGACGGACTCGGACTCGCGTCCGATCCATTGCATGCCTTCCTCTTCCGTGCCGATGCGATAGACGTAGCCGGCGGGATCTGTCTCGAGGACCGGGGCCGTCATGCCACTTCTCCGCGCGCACGCAGCACCACGGTGGCATTGCCCGTCGCGACCTTGTCCGCATCCTGCTTGTCGAGCCAGATGTCGAGATCGACGAGAGGCTCACCGTTCTCGACGCGCTTGCCGGTCACCAGCCCACGCGCGTGCACGGTGTCGAAGCGCACGATCGGGCGCCCCATCCGGTACTTGATGCGTCTCGGGATCGAATTGGGACCGGCCCAGGCGCAGAGCAAGCGCTGGAACATTCCATGCTGCCAGGTGGCGTTCATGAAAATGTCGGGAAGACCCTGTGCGCGCGCGTACTCCACGTCGTGATGTCCCGGGTACCAGTCGTGGTGCGACGATGCGATGAAAATGAACTGCGTGTGGCTCAATGGACCGATGCGGATCTCGGGGATCCGGTCTCCCACGCGCACATCTTCGTACAGGGTGTCCACGACCGGCGGCAACGGCATTGCGCTCTCCTACGTCAAGCCAATCGAAAATTTCTCGTCGAGCCGCGGCGGGTCCTTGTCGAGGATCTCCGCGGCGATCACCTTTTCGTGATACTGGCAGTTGCCGAGCGTCTGCTGCAGCTGCTTGGCCCAGCGCAGGAACGGCGTGGTGCGCGCATCCACGGTCGCGCCAAGGCCTCCATGCAGCTGCGTCGCGAGCTGCGTCGACTCGACAGCCGAATAGCCGACGAACGCCTTCGCCGTCGAGACCGCCTCGCGACCGGGGATGCCCTGGTCGATCAGCCACGCGGCGTAGTACCCGAGGTATTCGCCCATCACGTTCTTCGCCCAGGTGGTCGCCAGGTAGTTCTGGATCGCCTGGAACGCGCCGATGGGCTGGCCATATTGCACGCGTTCCTTCGAGTAGCTGACACCGAGTTCGTGTGCGCCTTCCGCGATGCCGCTGAGATAACCGCACAGGATCGCCGTGGCGGCCTGGATCACGCGATCGAGCACCGGCCACGCTTCACCGACCCGGCCGATGACATCAGCCGCTGCGACGCGCACGTTCTCGAGCACGACCCGCGCCTGCGGTTGCAGCGCGAGGGTCTCGAGCGACTCGTAGCGGATCCCCGGCGCCTTGGCATCCACGAGGAACAGCGTGAGCCCTTGTTCCGCAGCCGCGCCCGCCCCGGATCGCGCGACGACCAGCATGAGTTCGGACTGCTCGGCGTATTCGACGAAGTGCTTGGTGCCGTTCAGCACGTAGCCGCCCTGAGCGCTTGCCGCGGTGGTCCGCACGGTCGCCGCGTCCGGCTGGGCGCTCGCTTCCATGAACGCGAAAGACATCAGCAGCTCGCCGGCGATGATCCGCGGCAGCAGCTTCGCCTTCTGTTCATCCGATCCGGCCTCGAGAATGCACCGGCCGGCGAGCAGCACGGTCGGCAGGATCGGGCTCGGCAGCGCCACGCGCCCCATCTCCCGCATCAGGAGCGCCATGTCGAGATTCCCGAGGCCCATGCCGCCATGGGCCTCGGGGTAGACGATACCGGCCCAGCCCATGCCGGCGATCTGCCGCCAGAGTTCCGGCGGATACCGGTGCGGCAGCTTTTCCCATTGCCGTACGGTCGCGAGCGGACAGTGGTCGCGCAGGAACTCGCGGGCGCTGTCCACCAGCATCTGCTGTTCATCGCTCAGGTGGATATCCATGTCCCGCCCCTCAGACGTTCGACCAGCGCGGCAGCCCGAGGCCCTGCTGCGCGATGATCTTGCGATTGAGGTCCATGCCGCCCCCGCCGGAGAGCTCGTGGCCGGCCCAGCCATACTCGGCCGCCCACCAGCCTTCGAGCGGCGCATCCGGGCTGCCCGCGGCGAGCAGGCCGTGCGAACGCATGATGTCGAGCGCGAGGTTGGCCTTCTCCCAGCTCAGCATCGCGCGGTACATCTTGCAGGCGGACGCTTCGAGCGTCGGGATGTAGTCCTTCCTCGCGGCGCGCGCACCGGCCACGAGCTGCATCATCTTGCCGCCCGCGATCTTCACGTGCATGTTCGCGAGCGACTGGCGCACCACCGGGTCGTCGGCGACGCGCTGGCCATCGATGTCGGCACTGCGCGCCCACTGCACCAGGCGCTCGAAGGGCTCGCTCACCGCCTTGAAGTTGATCATGGTCATGCGCTCGCGCGACAGCGCTTCCATCAGGTACTTCCAGCCCTGGCCGCGCTCGCCGACGAGATAGCGCTTCGGCACCCGCACGGAGTCGAGGTAAACCTCGCAGGTCTGGATCCCGTTCATCATCTCGAAGACCTGGACCGTGATGCCCGGCAGGGTCGACTTCATCAGCACGATGCTGAGGCCCTTGTGCCGCACCGAACCGCGTTCCGAACGCACCAGCGTCCACATGTAGTCGGAGGAATCCGCGCAGGTGATGAAGCGCTTCTGGCCGCTCAGCAGGAAATCCTCGCCGTCGTCCACCGCCTGCGTGCGGATGCTCGCGACATCGTTGCCCGAATCCGGCTCGCTGTACGCGATCGCGAAGCGCAGCTCGGCATTCAGCATGCGCGGCAGGAACTCCTGCTTCAGCTCCGCGGAGCCCACCTGCAGGAGCGTGTTGCCGATGATGCCGATGATGTAGGTGATGGTGAGCGCGATACCTTCGAAATCCGCATGGTGCAGTTCATCGATCAGGATGTACTCGACCATCGGCATGCGTTCGCCGCCCAGCCCGCCGTACTCCCGCGGGAAGGCGGCGCCGAGCCAACCCTTCGCGGCCATCTTCTTCAGCACCGCCATCTCGAGATGGACGTGCCCGGCGTGGATTTCGTGGAAGCCCTTCAGTTCGCCCGGGCAATGCTCGGCGATGAAGCGGCGCACTTCCATGCGGAACTGTTGCTCGTCCGGCGTGTAGCGGAAATCCATCGGGTGTTCCCTATCTCCTGCCGACGACGGGGAGCGTCAGGCAGGAGGGGCGCTGCGCGTCGTGGAAGACCTGCTGGACTGCCTTCTGCGCATCCGCCGCGGTACCCAGTGCCGGCGTCACTTTCGAATTCAGGTTGCGGTCGAAGCGGGGAAAGTTGCTGCTGGCGATCTCGAGGCGGATGCAATGGTTCGTCGCGAAGGTATGCGCCACGTCCCACAGGTCGATCGTGAACTCGACGCACTTGCCCGGCTCGAGGAATTCCTCGCGCTCGCGACTCCCGCGATAGCGCGCCCGCACGATGCCTTCGGCGATGTTGGCGCAGTAGCCGTCCGGCTCGACATCGACGAGCTTGGCGGTGAAATCCGTGTCCACGGCGCTGCTGCTCGCGTGCAGCGTCACGCTGATCGGACCGGCGATAGCGAGCGGTTCGGCGAGCCGCGCCGTCGTATATACGAGCACGTCCTGGCGCTCCTCGACCGCGGCCTGGTTCTCGACACCCGTGGGCACGCCAACCATGCTGCGCCCCCCGACGGTCGGCACCGGATCGAAGGGATCATAGACATAGCTGTCACGCGGTTCGGCGCCGGGAGGCGCCGTGTCGAGCGCACCGTCTCCCATGCGGCTGTTCGCACGCCCCGCGCTGTGCAGGTAGTAGCGCACCGGCGTGTGCGCGGGCGGCCAGCTCGGCGCCTCTTTCCAGGCGTTCTCGCCCATCTGGTAGTAGCTAACGCCGTTGTCGGGAAGCACCTCGAGCGGTTTGCCGCACAGCCAGTGGTCGAACCAGCCGAGCGCCAGGCGCCCGAGCAGTTCGGGGCCCGTGAAAACCTCCGGCCCGAAATCGCGCTGGCCCGCGCATGTCGGGCGCTTGTTGTAATAGGCGCTGTGGTCCCACGGCCCGAGGACCAGGCGGTGCTTGTCGCGCACGGCCGGGTCGCTGCGTTCGGCGATCGCTCTCGCGAAGTCGAGGTGGCCGCGCAGGCAGGTGTCGTACCAGGAAGTCATGTGCAGCACCGGCACCTTGACGCGATCGGCCCGCGCCACGGCATCGGCCTCGCGCCAGAATTCATCGTAGGACGGGTGCGAAAGCCACTCGCGCCAGTACGGCGCCGCGCCGTCCTGGAACGGCGGGAAGTCGATCAGCGGCAGGAATTTCGCCGAACCGTTCATGTCGCGGGAGGCTTCGGCGAGCTTGCGCAGCGCCTCGCGCTCCGCTTCGGGCGCAAGGCCGAGGCGCGGGATCGTGTCGGTGGCGAGTGCTGTCCAGATCCACGACATCTGGAATCCGAGTTCCAGCGCGCCGTTCGAGTAAGTCCACCCCGAGAGATAGTCGGTCGCGGTCATGTAGGCGAACACCGCCTTCAGGTGCGGCGGCGACGCCACCGCGCCCTGCACGGCCATCGTGCCGAGGGCGCACGCGCCATAGAGCCCCACGTCGCCGTTCGACCAGGGCTGGGCGGCGGCCCACTCGACCGCGTCCCAGGCGTCCTCGCGGATCTTCGTGTATGGCCGCCACGTGCCCTCCGAGCCCGCGCGGCCCCGCACCTCCTGCACGACGACCACGTAGCCACGCTGTACGGCAACCAACGGGCTGAAGATGAGTTCGTGCACGACCAGGAACTGGTCGTTGTCGTAGACGTGCCCGTTGACGAGCACCGGGTGGCGTTCGTCGTCGTCGGGGCGGTAGATGTCGGTGGCGATGCGCACGCCGTCCCGCATCGTCACCATCACGTCGCGCTCGATCAGGATATTGCTCGCCATGAACGCTCTCTCCCGTGGCCCGGCCGTGCGCCGCCGCTCAGCGATGGCTGTCCGGCGCGGACGGCGGACGGTCGGCGAGCGGGATTTCGGGCGCCGACACCTGCTCGGCGTGAATGGTGATCGTGACGCGCTCGGCGCCGGGTGGATCGAACGGATACACGTCGACGTTCATGTAGTGCCGCGAGACCGAATTGATGAACGATCGATCCGTGTCGTCGGTCAGCTCGGCGATGCCCCGCAGTTCCACGTAGCGATTCGGGTTATTGCGATGGGGGACCGAAATCGCCACGCGCGGGTCCCGCACGAGGCTGCGGTACTTCTGGCGCGATTTCACCGTGCTGACGCGCACGTGTGTGCCATCCCACATCAGGCTCACCGGCGTCACGGACAGCCGGCCATCGGGCCGAATGGTCGCGAGATGCCCGATCGGCTTGTCGGTCAGGATATCGTGGAGCGCGGCCGGAACAGGCTTCGAATTCGGATAGCTCATCGACGGTACCTCATGTCGGGGCGGTGCTTCTCAATGCGTGCTGCAGGACCTGGAGCGATTCCTGCAGGGCCTTCATGCGCCGACGGCCGATCAGCCGGGCGTATTCGTCCTGGACCTGCCCCGCGATCCGGATGCCCTGCGGTATCAGGCGGCGCCCACGACTCGAGAAGCGGACGAGCTTCGCCCGGCTGTCGGTGGAGTCGGCGACGCGCTCGACATATCCCAGGCGCTCGAGTTCATCGACGAGTTGCCCCATGCCCTGCTTGGTCATGCCGGCCCGCCGGGCAAGTTCGGTGATCCGCACGCCTTCCTGGCCGAGATGGGAAATCACCGCGGTGTGGGCCGCCTGCAGCGCCGGGTGGCCCGCCGCGGCGAACCCGGCGAGTGCGCGCCGGTGGAAATCCCGGGCGATCTCGGTCAGGGACGGGCCGATGTTCCCTTTCTGGAAGCGCTGCAGCTCGGGTCCGAAACCGGGTCGTGTCGCCATGCGCCGGACTCTACGTCGGCCTGCACAGTTAGTAAAGCGCCTTGACTATCTAGCCGGATGCGCCGATCGCATGGCGCGCCGCGAGGAAGCCGAACGTCGTCGCCGGGCCGAGTGTCGAGCCAGGCCCCGGATAGGTGCCGGCGATGGCCGAAGCCGAGCAGTTGCCGGTCGCATAGAGGCCGGGAATCGCCTCCCCGCCTGCCGCGAGCACCCGCGCGTGCACGTCGGTCTTGAGCCCGCCCGTCGTGCCAAGGTCGCCCGGATACACCGGCATCGCATAGAACGGTGGTGTCGCGATCGGTCCGAGCGTCGGATTCGGCCGCACCGCCGGATCGCCGTAGAAGCGCTCGTACGCGCCATCGCCCCGCCCGAAGTCGAGGTCGACGCCGGTGCGGGCATACCGGTTCACCCTGGCCGCCGTCGCCTCGAGCCCCGCGGCGTCGATGTCGAGGCGTTGCGCGAGCTCCGCGAGGCTCCCCGCCTTCGTCATGAAGGCGCGCAGCCGCTTCGGAACCATCCAGTCGGGCTGCACGCTCGACGGCAGCAGCGGTCCGAACGGATATTTCTTCCTGAAGGTCGCATCGCAGACCAGGTACGACGGGATGGTGGGCGCATCAGGCCGGTTGTGCGCGTACATGCCCTCGACGGTGTCGATGTAGGGCAGCGCCTCGTTGACGAAGCGCTCACCCCGCCGGTTCACGATGTAACCACCCGGCAACGTGCGTTCGAAGAGGATCGACGCGGGGCTCTTCCAACCCGGCACCGGGCTGACCGGCATCCAGCAGCAGGTCGACATCAGGTCGATCTGCGCGCCCACGGCCTCACCGAGCGCCAGCGCATCGCCCGTGTTGTGCGCATTGCCGACCGTCCATGCGGCGACGCTCGGCGCGGGCAGATAGCGCTCGCGCAGCGCCTGGTTCGCTTCGAAGCCGCCCGAGGCCAGGATCACGCCGCGCTGCGCGCGAATGCGCAGCGCGCGCCCGCCCTGCTCCGCGACGACGCCGACCACGCGCCCGCCCTCGCACAAGAGCTCGCGTGCCCGCGTGCCGAGCCACAACGGAATGCCGCGATCCATCATCGAGCATCGAAGCGACGCGACGAGCGCGGCGCCGGCCGACAGATCGCGGGAGCGAGGTGACCGCAGGCGCCACGGCAGGTCGAGCCAGTACTTGCGAAAGACCCCGAGCGTGGCTCCCATCCAGCCCGGTTCGCGCCCGAGCATGGCATGGGCGTCATTCAGCGTGACGTTGTAACGACCCATCATGACGGTGCCTTCGTAGGTCACCATCTTCAGCAGCTCGCGGCCGAGCGGGCGTGCATCGAAGTAGGTGGATTCGACCCCGCGACCACCGCCGCGCCAACCGGGCATCTGCGGGTAATAGTCCGGGTAGGTCGGCATGCACTGCGGCTTGAAACGCGTGCGTTCGGCCAGGTACCGCAGCGTTTCCGGCGCATGCCGCACGAAGGCCTGCAAGCGCTCTTCCGGTTCGACGCCCCGCGTCACGGCTTTCAGGTAATCCATCGCGGCATCCGGGCTGTCTTCGATGCCCGCGCGCGCCATCAGGTGATTGTTCGGGATCCAGAGCCCGCCGCCCGATTTCGCCGACGATCCGCCGTAGAGGTCGCTCTTTTCGATGACGACCGCCGCGGCGCCACCGTCGTGGGCCACGAGGGCGGCCACCATGCCGCCCGCCCCCGAGCCGATCACCAGTACATCGACCTCGTGGTCCCGATTCGCCGTCATCATCGCCGCTCAGGCCGCCTTGCGGGCACGCTTGCGCGGCTCGATGCCGAGCAGCTTCGCCATGTTGAGGCCGAAGATCTTGGCGCGATCCTCCTCCGTGATGTAGCGATAGCCCCAGCCGCGGTGTCCCTCCTCGTCGATCTGGAACGTGTGGAACGGCTCGACGCAATCCTTCATGCCGGCGCCGTTGGTGTCGCTGCCCCACACGATCTTGTCCGCCGTGGCATACAACATCGCCTCGCCGATCAGTTCCTGGAACAGCTTCGGCCGCCACGTCGCCGTGTGGTTCAGGAAGCTCACGCTGATGTAGAGGTTCGGGAACGTCGCCGCCAGGTGGTTCAGCTCGCGATGGTGCGGCCAGCCGAAATGGAACGCGACGATGCGCAGGTCGTAGAAGTCGTACAGGACATCTTCCAGCTGCGCCGGGTGGCAGTACTTGCTGCGGCCGCCGTAGATGTAGCCGGTGCCGGTGTGCACCTGCATGACGAGGTTCAGTTCCTGCGCCTTCGCGAAGAAGGGCCAGAGCCGCTTGTCGTTGATGTAGGTGTCCTCGGGGCTGTAGAACTTGAAGACCTTGACGCCGTATTCCTTCGCCATGAACTCCATTTCACGGATGGCTTCCTTTACTCCGCGCTGGATGACGGGTCCGAAGTTGGGGCACATGATGAAGCGGTCCGGGTACTTCTCGACCCCGGACAACATCCAGGTATTGGTCGAAATCGGTGTCGTCCCGCCGGAACAGAACAGGAAGTTCTCGGGGATGACGCAGGCGAGGTCCGTGCCCGAGGCATCCATGTTGCGGATCATTTTCTCGAACGGCCCGGCGCCATCGTCTTCCATGGAAGGGAATTCCGCCATCACGGGCCGGATGCAGCCCTGCAGCGAATGCATGAAGCGCTTCGTGCCCTCATAGGGGGCGAGTTGATGCCACATCGCTGCCGCGCTCGGGTGCGTCTCGGTATCGATGATGAAATAGTCTCTTGACATGAGCGTGACTCCTTATTTCGCCGGGTCGTGCAAAAGTTTCCAGATCCGCTGCGGCGAGGCCGGCACCTCGCGCGCCATGACTCCGAGCGGCGCGAGCGCGTCATTGATCGCGCACATGATCGCGGCGGGCGCCGTGTGCAGTGCCCCCTCCCCGCAGCCCTTGGCGCCGAGCGGCGCCACCGGCGACGGCGTCACGAGCGCGAACTTTTCGGTGACGGGCACTTCGTTCATCGTCGGCACGAGGTAGTCGACGAAGGTCGTCGCCTGCGGCTGGCCCTCGGAGGTGTAAGGGTACTCCTCGAGGAGCGCCGCACCGACGCCCTGCGCCACGCCACCCTGCGTCATGCCCTCCACGGTGGCGGGGTTCAGGCGCGTGCCGCAATCATCGACGACGACGTACTTGCCGATGTCGACCCGTCCCGTGTCGCGATCGACTTCGACCATCACGAGATGGCAGGCATTGGCGGCCGTCAGGTAACTGCGGGCGCGGCCCTGGTCGTCGATCGGCTCGCGGCCCTGCGCCGTCCAGACACCGCTCGCCTCGAGGCCCATCTCCATGCCGGGCGGCAGCAGGTCGCTGCGGGCATGTGCGATGCCGGCAACGTCGACGAGGCCGAGTCCCTTCTCCGGATCGCCGGCGATGCGCACTCGGCCGTCGCGGAATTCGAGCTGCCCGGCCGGCACCCGCAATACCGCCGCGGCGATCGCAATGATCTTGTCGCGCAGCTTGCCTGCCGCGCGCATCGTCGCGCCGGCGATGGCGACGCCGAGGCGGCTGCCTCCGGGGCCGAAGGACGGTGGCGCACCGAGCGTGTTGAGCGGCACCACGGTGATGTCGGTCAATCCGGTGCCGAAATAATCGGCCAGCAACTGCGCGATGACCGTGAACTGTCCCTGGCCCTCGCTCGTGAAGCCGACACGCGCGCTGATGCGCCCGAAGGCGTCGATCGAGACCGTGATGCCTTCGGGGATGCCGATCGCCTGGGTGCCGATGATCGCGTAGGCATTCCAGTCGAACACGCCGGGCTCGACCGTATTGGCGATGCCGATGCCGACGAGGCGCCCCTCCGCCCGCGCCCGCTCCTGTTGCCGGCGCAGTTCGCGGTAGCCGGCGAGTTCGAGCGCCTTGTCGAGTGCCGCCTCGTACTCACCGCTGTCGTACTCGTTGCCGCTCGGAATCGTGTACGGGAACTGCTCCGGGCGGATGTAGTTCCGGCGGCGGATCTCGGCGGGATCGAGCCCGAGGCCGCGTGCGGCGATGTCCATCATCTGCTCGAGCACGAAAAAGTGCGGCGGCGGCCCCATACCGCGATAGGCACTCGTCGGCACCTTGTTGCTGAGCACGAGCGTGAGATCGTAGGAGGCCGCCGGAATCGCATAGCATCCCGTGAAGGCGCTGAGCGGCTTGCCCGCGCCGAGCGCCCCGAAATTCTCGCCGCTCGCGCCGATGTCCTCGACCAGCGTGACGTGGAACCCGGTGACCACGCCGTCCTTCCTGACCGCAAGGCGCGCCTCGTAGTGGCGATCCCACGCCTGGCTGCAGCCGCTCGTCAGGTACTCCATCCGGTCCTCGATCCACTTCACGGGGCGTCCGCCGGCCTTGCGCGACAGCAGGCTCGTGATCGCGATGCCGCGTGCATTGCCCTTGCCGCCGAAGCTGCCGCCCCGCTGCGTGCTCGTCAGGTCGATCCTGTTGGTCGCAATGCCGAGCGTGCCGGCGGCGCCCACCGCATACATCAGCGGCGCCTGGACACTGCCGCGCACGGCGAGCCTGTCGCCCACCGCATCCCACTGGCTGATGCAGCCGAAGGTCTCCATGGGGTTGCCGCCCATGCGATGCCAGCGGAAACGCTCCCGGAATACATGGTCCGCGGCTGCGAAGTTTCCTGCGACGGGGCCCCATTCAAAGGCCCGCTTCAGTGCGACATTGCTGCCGAGCTCCTCGATCACGAGGGGCGCACCGGCCTTCATCCCCTCGAGCACGTCGACCACGGGTGCGAGCACCTCGAGTTCGACATCGATCAGCTCGACCGCATCCTCCGCGACGTGGCGACTGATCGCCGCCACGGCGGCCACGGGTTCACCCACGTAATGCGCCTTGTCGGTCGCCATGCAATAGGAGCCGGTGTTCTCCGGCAGGCTGCTGGAGCGCTGCGTCATGCGCCGCACGTCCTCGCCGGTGAGCACGGCGATCACGCCGGGCAAGCGCTCCGCACGCGAGGTATCGATACGCCGCACACGCGCATGCGCGGCGCCGCTGTACTTCATCGCGCAATGCAGGAGGCCCGGAACCGATACGTTGTCGATGAACTCCACGCTGCCCGTGACCAGCGCCACGTCGTCGATGCGCTGCACGTCCTTGCCCAGGAACCGCAGCGAGCTGGCGGGGATGTCCTCGAGGCGGGATTCTCGATGTGTCATGGGGGTCCGGTCGGCCGAGGTGCGCGGAAAAGCCTATGGACCTCCCTGTGGACGACGCATCCTCAAAACTGATGAGGCCGGCCGCCGCGCCCGCGATGTAGAGTATTCTCGCGGGGACGGGCTGGCGCACCCGGCCGATCGGGTGGGCGATTGCCCGTGATTTCCATCAAACAAGGGTCATCTCATGATCGATGCTCTCAGGGGAACGAACATGTCGGGAAGCACTGTACGCAGGGTCCTCGCGGTTGCCACCGCGCTCTCCGTCTGTGGGCCTGTGGCCCTGGCACAGGAGCCGCAGCAGTCCACCGGAATCGAAGAGGTGGTGATCACTGCGCAGAAGCGCGAAGAGAGCCTGCAGGATGCTCCCATCGCGATTTCCGCTTTCACCGCCGAGACCCTCGCCAATCGCGGCATCACCGATTTCGCGGACGTGGCCAAGGCGACGCCCAGCATCGCCGTCGCACCGTATCCGAGTTCATCCAATACCCTGATCCTGTTCATGCGCGGCCAGGGCGTCTCCGACTCGGGCCAGATCACGCTCGACAGTGCCGTGGGGCTCTACCAGGACGGCTTCTACATCCCGCGCGGGCAAATGGTGACCTTCGATCTCGCCGATATCGAACGTGTCGAAGTGCTGCGCGGACCGCAGGGCACCCTGTACGGCCGCAACACCACGGGTGGCGCGGTGAATCTCGTCAGCAAGAAGCCGAGCGGGGAATTCGGCTTCAAGCAGGAAATCGGCTTCGGCAACAACGGACGGCTGCGGAGCCTCACCGTACTCGATCTGCCGAAGTGGGGCGGCCTCGCCGCCAAGTTCTCGTTCCTGAAGCGCGAGCAGGACGGCTACGTGAAGAACACGGGGCCGAGTCATGATTTCGGCGAGGAAGACCAGACCGCCGGGCGCGTCGCGTTGCGCTGGGATACCGGCGCGCCCTTCACGGCAGACTATTTCTACGAGCGCGGAGACCTCGACTCCACCCCGATCTACTACACAAACCCCGCGCTCGTCGGCCTCATTCCGGGCTACTCCGACAGCGGCCGGCCCGAGGACCACACCTACCGGCCGTTCAATCTGCCGGAAAGCCAGGGCGAATACGAATCGCACGGCCTCACGCTCACCTGGAAAGTGAGCGATGCGCTGACGCTGAAGTCGCTCACCGGTTACCGCGATGTCGCGACGAAGTACTACCAGGATTACGCCGACGCGTTTTTCGCCGGATTTCGCAGCTACGACGATATCCGCTACCACGTGTTCTCCCAGGAAGTGCAGGCCGTGGGGAGCCTCAACGACGGTCGCGTCGACTACGTCGCCGGCCTCTACTATTCAAAAGAGGACGCCAGCCATTTCGAGAACGTGACGATCACCAATCTCTTCCCCCCGCCGGTGCTGCTCACGAAGGATCGCGACGTGACGGCCGAGTCGAAGTCGAAAGCCGTCTATGCGCAGGTCACATGGACGCCGCCCGTGCTCGACGATCACCTCGATCTCACACTCGGCGCGCGCTACACCCAGGACGAGCGCGCGGCGACCCGCACGTTCCTGATCTCGTTCTTCGGCTTCCCGATCGCGCAGGAGCCGGCTCCCGGGCTCGTGAATTCCAACAACGTGGAATCGAGCCGCTTCAACCCGGCCTTCACGGCGAACTACCACTGGACGGATGACGTGAGCACGTACCTGCGCGTCGCGACCGGCTACAAGGCCGGCGGTTCGACCGAATCGGCGGACATCGGCCGGTTCGGCATCACTTTCAAGCCGGAGAACGTGCTCACTTACGAGCTCGGCCTCAAGTCCTATCTCTTCGACCGGCGCGTGCGCCTGAATGCCGCCGCGTTCCTCAGCGAGTTCGACGACATGCAGATGTTCTTCCTCGCGAGCCCGACTGACAACTCGGTGATCCAGGGCCTGAACCCCGGCAAGGCATCGGTCGCCGGCTTCGAGTTCGAGACGCTCTGGCAGCCGCTCGACACGTTGAGCTTCACGCTCGACTACACCTTCCTCGATGCCAAGCAGGACGAGGTCATCGCACGGGCAGGGACGATTTTCGACCCGGCGGTGAATCCTTCCTCGCCCTACCAGGTCGGGCAGAATATCAAGGACCTCTTCCGCGTCTCCTATGCCCCGGAGAACAGCGTCAACGTGGGCGCCAACTGGACGTTCCTGCAGACGGCCGACAGCAAGCTCACCGCGACCGCCAACTACCGGTGGCAGGATCGCGTGTACCAGACCCAGCCCGCGGGCAAGGGCGTGCCGGGCGCCGACCTCTATTCGCAGCCGTCGCTCGGATTGGTCGACGGGCGCCTCTCCTGGAAGACGGGGTTCGCGAATGACAGCAGCCTGCGCATCGACTTCTGGGGCAAGAACCTGGCGGATCGCGAGTGGTACTCGAGCGCCATCGGCATTGGCGGGCCGGTCGCAGTCGGCGCGACACCTCCCGGCTTCTTCATGCACGCAATCGCCTGGGCGGAGCGTCGCACCTATGGCGTGAATTTCGTCTACGAGTACTGAGACGCTCCCATGTGCGCGGGGGCGATCGCATTTTCGAATTGCGGTCGCCCCCTCCCCGCACCCGGATTACGGCGGCAGCGCCTCCCCGACCCGCCAGCCCGACGACTGCAACCGTTCGATCAGCGCATGGACGTGAGGCCGGGCGTCATGGCCATGCACCAGGAGCAACACGGCATCACCCGATCGCGCGTGTGACAGGGCCGTTCGCGCCGCTTCGATTTCCGAACCGCGATCCAGGATATCGGCTCCCGCGATTCCCCGGCTGATGAGCGCGCGCCGCAGCAGCGCCGGCACCTCGCCGGGCGCTCGACCGCGCAGATACCCTTCCATGTCCTTGATGACGACGAGTTCCGGGCGCGCATCCGCGGCGATCGCCGCGAGCGCCTCGATGTCCGCATCGCCCCGGTCGCCAGCCTGGCCGAGCAGCATCAGGAGCCGCCCGCGCGCAGCGAGTGCCCGCGCAATCGGCAGCACGCCCCTCAGGCCCTCGGGATTGTGGGCATAGTCGACGAGGATCTGCGCTCCGCCAGCTTCGTAGCGCATCAACCGACCGGGGTTGTCCGCCAGGCTGCGGCCGAAAGACGCAAACACCGCGGCGATCGTCCGGGGCGCAATGCCCAGAGCGAGCGCCGCGAGTGACGCCCCGCAGAGATTCGCGATGTTGTAGCGGGCAAGGCCACCGACCGTGAGAGGCATGGTGTCGACCAGCCCGAAATCGTGACTCGCGCCGGCATGCGTGGCAACGAGCCGCCCTGATCGCACGCCGCTTGTCGATCCGCCGCGTTCGCGGTGCGCGCGCAGCGCGGGCGCATCCGCATCCAGCGCAAACCAGCCGAGAGGCGCCTCGACCCGTGAGATACTGCGCACGAGCGTCGCATCGTCCGCATTCAGGACAACGAGCCCGGCGGGGCCGACGACATTCGCGACGACGAGTTTCGTGACCGCCATGGCATCGAGATCATCGATGCCATAGCCGCCGAGGTGATCGGGGCTCACGTTGGTCACGAGCGCGACATCCGCGCGGTTCGCCGCGAGGCCGCGCCGCAGGATGCCGCCGCGCGCGGCCTCGATGATCGCGGCGCGGGCGCGCGATTCGCGCAGCACCATGCGTGCACCCATCGGCCCGGAGTAGTCGCCGCTCGCGAGTTGCCTGTCATCGAGGAACACGCCATCGGTGCAGTTGAAGGCCGTATGCCAGCCCTGCGCACGTGCGCACGCCGCGAGCAATCGCACCGTCGTCGTCTTGCCGTTCGATCCCGTGACGAGCGCGGTCGGAATATTGCGCAGTGTCTCCCATTGCACGACCTGTGCCTCGCCTGGTGCGGCGGCCGGAAAAATCGCGTGTCCGCAGCCCTCGCCGAGGGACACGCCCTCCTCATCGACCAGCCAGCCGAGCCCGAGCGAATCCGCACGTTCGATCATCGCGCGCAGCCTCGGGCGGGCCTCGAGTGCGGCGAGGTGGCGGAGGCGCTCGAGCGCAGCGCCCTCGTCGAGGACCGGCGGCAGCGCCGGCGGCGGTGTCGCCTCGAGTGCCGCGTCTGCCATGTCCGCTTCGAGGGTCGCCCAGCGCACCGGATCGCGCTCGCGAAGCGCGGCCCCGAGCGCCCATTCATTCAGCTCCGTGGCGGTGAACAACCCGTCGATCGGCGCGGCGAGCGCCAGCGCGATACCGGTGCGGTGGCGGCGCGCGGCGATCGCCGCCCGCGCCTTGCGGCCGGGAAATCGCGAAACCGGGGTTGCCGCCCAGCCGAGATGCGCAAGCCCGCGCTCCACGCGCGCGCGCCAGGCGGCGAGCAACGCATCGTCGATGTCGACGCCCACGACATCGAGTACCGCGCCCGTCGACTCGAAGTACAGGTTGCTGCCGGTGAGGCGCCGTGAATGCTCGTAGGGAAGTTCGACGGGCTCGGTCAATCCTCTCCCTCGGGCGCGGCGAAGCGGATGCCCCGCTCGTCGCGAATGAGCCCTTCGAGCGGCAGGATCGGTGCATCTGCCAACGGTTCCGCAGGTGCGGGCGCCGATGGCGGCGGCGCA
Source organism: Steroidobacteraceae bacterium (assembly GCA_019187495.1). Classification (GTDB taxonomy): domain Bacteria; phylum Pseudomonadota; class Gammaproteobacteria; order Steroidobacterales; family Steroidobacteraceae; genus CADEFQ01. The sequence goes on along the minus strand of JABAQN010000020.1, from coordinate 30,474 downwards.
GCCGCTGCGGGCGCCTCGGCGCTCCCCGCCGGGCGGAACTTGATGATCTGCTTCCAGGAGCGCGTCAGGTGATCGGCGAACACGAGCAGCAGGTCGCCCGCCTCGCCCATGTTCAGCGCCGTCTCGATCGCCTCGCGCTCATCCGGGATGATCTCGATCCGTGCCGTCGGTACGCCCGCCCGTTGCAGGGTCGCAGCGAGCAGGCGCGGGACTTCTTCGGGATCGCGACCGCGCAGGTGATCGTCGCGGCGGCAGATGTAGTGATCGAAGCGCCCTGCCACCGCCTGCGCGATCGCCTCGAGATCCTCGTCACGCCGGTCGCCGGGGCCGGCCAGCACGACGATGCGCCGACCCTTGACGTCGAGCCGCTGCGCGAGGTCCGCCATCGCGCCGACGGCATGCGCATTGTGGCCGTAGTCGAACAGCACCTTGAACGGATGCTCGTTGAAGACGTTCATGCGGCCCGGCGCCTGGAAGAACGTGCTGTCGAAGGTTCGCAGGCCCTGGCGGATCGCATCGAGCTTGATGCCGAGCGAGTACGCGAGTGCCGCGGCGAACATCGCGTTCTGCACGTTGTGCAGCGCGCGCCCTTCGAGGGTCGCCGGGATCAGGTGCGTCCAGAGGAGCGGCAGATGGCTCCCCTTGTCGTACAGCGTGATCATCTGGCCGTTGACGCCCGCTTCGAGCGCGCATGCCCTGCCGCCCGCGCGCACGTGCTCGCGCACGAGGTGGTGCTGCGGCGTCATCGTCACGTAGCAGATGTTCGCGGCATCGGTGTAGCCCGACATCCTGAGTGTCAGCGGATCGTCGGCGTTCAGCACGGCACAGTCGGTGGCGATCTCGACGACGACGCGCTTGACCTCCGCGAGCTGCTCGAGCGTGTCGATGCCCTTCAGGCCGAGGTGATCCGCCTGCACGTTGAGCACCGCCGCGACGTTCACCTCGTTGACGCCCATGCCGGCGCGCAGCAGGCCGCCGCGCGCGGTCTCGAGCACCGCCAGATCGATCTGCGGGTCGGCGAGCACCATGCGCGCCGAGACCGGGCCCGTCATGTCGCCCTGCACCGTGCGCTGCCCGTCGATGTAGACCCCGTCGGTCGTCGTGAGACCGGGGGTGTAACCCGCCATTTTCGCGATGTGCGCGAGGATGCGTGCGGTCGTGGTCTTGCCGTTCGTGCCGGTGATCGCCGCGATCGGTACGCGCGACGGCGTGCCCGGCGGGAACAGCATGTCGATGACGGGCGTGGCGACATCACGCGACGTGCCTTCGCTCGGCGCGACGTGCATGCGAAAGCCGGGAGCGGCATTCACTTCGCAAATGCCACCGCCGATGCTGCGATAGCTCTCGGCGATGTTGGTGGACAGGAAGTCGACGCCGCCGACGTCGAGGCCGATCGCGCGCACGGCGCGCACGGCCATGTCGCGGTTGTCGGGGTGGATGATGTCGGTCACGTCGGTCGCGGTTCCGCCCGTCGAAAGGTTCGCGGTCGAGCGCAGGTACACGATGCGACCCGCCTGCGGGATCGAACCCGCCGCGAGGCCCGCGCGGTCGAGCATCCCGCCGGCCTGCGCATCGAGTTCGATGCGCGTCAGCACTTTCTCGTGGCCGACACCGCGCCGCGGATCCTGGTTCACGAGTTCGACCAGTTCGGCCACCGTGTGCGTGCCGTCGCCGACCACGTGGCCGGGGGTGCGCCGGGTCGCCGCGACGAGTTCCCCGTTCACGACGAGCAGGCGATGGTCATCGCCTTCGAGGAAGGTCTCGACGATCACCGAGCGCGAATGCTCGCGCGCCACGGCGAAACCGGTGGCGACTTCGGCTTCGCTCGTGAGGCGAATCGAGATCCCGCGGCCATGGTTGCCGTTGTAGGGTTTCGTGACCACCGGATAGCCGATCCGGTTCGCGGCGCGCACGGCGGCTTCCGCGGACTGGACGAGTTCCTGGCGCGGCACGGGCAGGCCGAGCGAGGCGAGGATGCGGTTCGTTTCCTCCTTGTCGCTCGCGAGCTCGACGGCGATGTGCGGCGTGCGTCCCGTCACGGTGGCCTGGATGCGCTGCTGGAATCGTCCGTGGCCGAGCTGCACGAGCGACTGGTCGTTGAGGCGCAGCCAGGGAATGCCGTGCGCCTCCGCGGCCCGCACCAGCGAGGCGGTCGATGGCCCGAGCGCGCGTCGCTGCGCGAAACGGATGAACTCGTCGCGCGCCGTGGTCCAGCTCCATCCCTCGGGCACCGCGCCGGTCGCGCGCAATTCGGGAGGCAGCAGCGATGCGATCAGCCGCAGCCCGAGCTCACCCGCGGCGATGCCCTCGTCGCGCTGCGCGAACTCGTACACCACCATGTAGTGGCCCGGCCGGCCCTCGATGCTGCGCGTCTTGCCGAAAGTGACGTCTTCGCCCGCGACGTTCTGCAGCTCGATCGCCACGTGTTCGAGCACGTGGCCGAGCCACGTGCCTTCACCCTCGCGCATCCGGCGGAAGAAACCGCCGGGTTCACGGTAAGAGCAGCCGTGCTCGGCGAGGCCCGGCAGCGCCCCGGCGAGCGCATCGACGAACGGCGGCCCGAGCCGGCCGGTCGGCCAGGCCTCGAGCGGCCCCAGATCGATCTCGAGCCGGATGACCGGAAAACGCGCGTAGTGCGAAGGACCGACGTAGACCGAGCGGTCGAGCACTCGCACGGCGCTACTCCTTGCGTGCCCGCAGGGCGCCCGCCGATGCGACGCGTGTGTGCAGGTTGAAGGTCGCGCCCGCCACGAGCAGATGCAACTTCAGCCCGAGCATGCAGACAGGCTGGCCCTCGTCGACGAGATCCATCGAGGAGAAGCTCACCTCGGCCGCATCGACGACGGTCACCGCGCCGCTCCCCTCGACCTCGAGCAGGTTGTCCGGCCCGATGAAGGCGGCCGTGTCCTCGTCGAGCCCGACCCCGACCGCGAACGGATTGTAGGCGAGCGCGGTCAGGAGGCGCCCGAGGCGATCGCGCTGGCGGAAGTGCTGGTCGATCACGAAACGGTTCGTGAGCCCGAGTCCCGGCGCGAGTCGGACGCTGCCCGAGATCGCCGAAGCCCCGTCATCGCCGAATGCGATCATGTGCTCGGACAGGATGCTGGCGCCCGCACTCGTGCCGCCGACCGTGACGCCGTGGGCGTTGCGCGAGCGGATCAGCTTCGCGACGGGCGTGCCGCCTAGGAGGGTCGTCAGCCGCAGCTGGTTGCCACCGGTGAAAAAAATGCCGGTGGCATCTTCGAGGCGGCGCAAACGTCCCTCTTCCTGGCAATCCCGCCGGGTATCGAAATCCATCACCGCGACCCGCGCCGCGCCCAGGTCGCGAAACAGCTGTTCGTAGCGGCTGCCGGTTTCGTGCAGGCGGCTCGCGGTCGGAATCACGACGATGTCGGCGGCGTCGCCGCCCGAAACCCTGACGAAGCGCTCGAGGATCCGCCGGTCGTTTTCCTTGTTCTCCGCGCCGCCGATCGGCACGATCCAGCCACGCATCTGTCCTGCAGGCACCTTGCTCGGCATTCGTCCGCCGCCCCCACTCTCCAACGATTGCGGCTCAGGCCTGCGCGTGGATCGCCCAGAGCCCCGCGAGGCGGCCGTACTTGGCGTCGCCTTTCAGCGAACTGAAGGTCTTGATCGCGTCACCCTTGCTGCCGCTCTTCAGCTGCGCGATGCCGAGCAGCAGGCGCGCCTCGGATGCGTCGCTCAGGCCGCCCTTCGTGAGGCCGCGCTGCAGGGCCGCCGCCGCCTTGTCGTACTGGCCATAGCTGAGGTAGCCCTTGCCGAGCCCCGCGTCCGCACCACCCGTCTTGGCCTTCGCCGCTTCGCCCTCGAGCTTGGCGAGCGCAGCCTGGTCGGCGGCGGCGGACTTCTTCGCGGCATCGAGCAGCCGCTGGTTCTTGTCCTTCTCGCGCTCGTCCGTGAAGATATTCTTCGCGAAGGCCTTCTCGAGCACGGTGACCGCCTCACCCGGCGTACCCTGCTCGATCGCGAGCTGGGCCATCTCCGTGTATTCCTCGCCGCGCGTCAGCGCATCGACATCCACCGCGAGGCGGAAGGTGTTGAGGAGCACCTTGTCATCGCGATCCGGCGCGCGGAACAGCGAATACATGATGTTCTTCCAGTACTCCGGCGACGGGTAGTACTTGACGAGGCGTTCGAGCGCGCCCGTCGCGCAGTTGTCGTCCTTCATCTTGATGCACGAGGAGAGGATCAGCTCGAGTGACTGCTTCTTCGGCGTCTGGCCGCGGCGCACCTGGTCGTCGACGTAGTTGTCCATGAACTTGAGGGTGCCGCGGTAGTCACCCTGCACGTAATACGCCTGGCCGACGAGCGTGTAGATGTCGGCATCGGCGAAGCCGCCCTTGATCGCGCGATTGCCGTACTCGATCGCCTTGCCGTAGTTTTTCGTCTGGTAGTAGAGCTGCGACAGCGCGCGCACGCGCGTCGGGATATCCTCCTGCGCGAGGAACCCCGAATTGAGCCCCGCCTCGAGGTTCTTCGCCGCCTCGGCGTAGTTGCCGAGCCGCACGTAGGCAAAGCCGCGCATTTCCGCGATCAGGTGCTGGTCATACGGCGACTTGCCCGCGACCGCGTCGGCTTCGCCGAGCCTCGTGAGCGCCCCCTGCCAGTCCTTCTTGCCGAGCGCCTCCTGGGCCGCCTTGAGCGGCTTGGCGAGTGCCCTGCTGACGGTCGGGCCCTTGGCCTGCTCCGCGGCGTGTGCGATGCCCGTGGCGGCGGCCAGCCCTGCGGCCAGCAGCGCCGTCGCCAGTAACGATGCGAGACTCGATGTCTTCCTCATGATGTCCTCTGGTCAAAATGCGTGACCCCGTGCTCGTGCCACGGGGTCACATTCTCAGGAGGCGGATGAACACACGCTGAACCGGTACGCAGTCGCGCCCGGATCACTCGTCGCGGAATTCCGCCGTGTTGACGAAACCGATCTTCTGCATGCGATTGCGCTGCGCGGCGGCGAGCACCTTCGCCACCACGTCGTAGCGCGCGCGCGCATCGGGCCGCAGGTGCAGTTCGGGCTGCGGATCCTTCTGCGATTCCTGCCGGAAGTAGCTCTCGAGCACCTCGAGGCTCGGCACCACCGTGCCGTTCCAGACGATCGTGCCGTCGAAGTCGATCTCGATGTCGATCACCTCGGGCTTGATCGCATCCGGTGGCGGCGGAACGTCCGTGCGCGGCATGTCGAGCTTGACCGCGTGGGTCATGATCGGAATCGTGACGATGAACATGATCAGGAGCACCAGCATGACGTCGATCAGCGGCGTGGTGTTCATCTCCACCATCGGCTCGTCGTCGCCGCTGTCGCTCCCCACACTCATTGACATGGTCTGTCTCTCCTCAGCGGGTACCGCGATCGGGCTCGGTGATGAACCCGACCTTCACCACGCCACCCCGCTGGATCGCATAGAGCACGCGCCCCACCGCTTCGAAGCGCGCGTTGCGATCCCCGCGGATGTGGATTTCAGGTTGCGGTACCTGCACGGCTGCCGCCTTCACGAACTCGAGCAGGGCCTGCCGGTTCGGGACCTTGCCGTTGTTCCAGTAGACGTTGCCCGCCTCATCCACCGCAATGGTGATGTTCTCGGGCTTGGTCTGCGTGGCGATGTTGGTCGCCTTCGGCAGTTCGACGGGCACGGTCTTCGTGATCACGGGAATCGTGATCAGGAAGATGATCAGCAGCACCAGCATCACGTCCACGAGGGGCGTGGTGTTGATGTCCGACATGGCCTTCGGTTCGTCGCCCGAAGAGCCCGATCCAACGCTCATGGCCATGCGCGCGTGCCTTGCTTACTTGCGGACCGCGGCCGCCGGAGCGCTCGCACGGGCTGCACCGGCTTCGCCGCCGACGCGCGCGCCGCCCACCAGGTAGGCGTGGACGTCCGCCGTGAAGTTGCGCAGGCCGTCCTGCAGGGCCTTGTTGCGGCGGAGCAGCCAGTTGTAGCCCATCACCGCGGGTACCGCGACGAAGAGGCCGATGGCGGTCATGATGAGCGCCTCACCGACCGGGCCGGCGACCTTGTCGATGCTCGCCTGGCCGGCGATGCCGATCGCGATGAGGGCGTGATAGATGCCCCACACCGTGCCGAAGAGGCCGACGAACGGCGAGGCGGAGCCGACGGTCGCGAGGAACCAGAGGCCCGACGCCAGCTTGCCGTTGACGGCATCCACCGCGCGCTGCAGCGAGATCGTGATCCACTCGTGGAGATCGATGCGGTCGGTCAGGCGACCCTCGTGGTGCGAGGTGGCGCGCAGGCCGTCTTCCGCGATGTTCCTGAAGTCGTCACCCTTCTTCAGGCGCTCGACGCCGTCCTTGATCGAGGGGGCAGTCCAGAACTGCTTCTCGACGAGCTTGGCCGAGCGGCGCAGCTTTCCCTGGTCCCACAGCTTCGTCAGCATGATGTACCAGGAGCCGAGCGACATCAGCGCAAGCACGATGAGCGTGCCCTTCGCGACCCAGTCGCCCTGCGCCCAGAGCGCGGCGAGACCGTACGGGTTTTCTACGACAGCGGTGTTTTCCATAGATTCCTCAGGGATCGATGATCAGTTGGTCAGTTTGAAACGGACATTGAACTGGAAGCAGTGCTCGACCGGCTTGCCGTCTTCGGTGGCGGGACGGAAGCGCGCACCGCGCGTCGTCCATTTGATCGCGGCTTCATCGAGCCGCTCGTGCCCGGAACTCCTGGTCACGGTAGGTGTGGAGGCGAGCCTGCCGTCCACGCCCACGCAGGCGCGCACCGTGGTCGTGCCCTCTTCCTCCGCGCGCTTCGATGCAGGCGGGTAATAGTCTTCGGTCGGCTGCGACCGCTTGTCGAGTGTGGGGTTGGTGCGCACGACCGCTCGCGGCGGTGGCGCCGCCATCGGCACCGGACGGTCGGTCACATCGGTGATCGCGGTCGAGGTCGTGGTATCCACCGGAATCTGGATGTTCACCTCCGGCGGCGGCACCTCGACCGGTGGGCGCTCCATCTCGGGTGGTGGTGGTGGCGGCGGCGGCTCGTCCTGCTTGATCTCCTCGATGATGTCGGTCTGGATCGGAGGCGCGAGCACCTCCACGACCTTGCGGGCGAGGCCGTTGGCCAGCGCCCATATCAGCAGGACATGGAACACCACGATGAATAGGAACACGACGATGCGTCGTGGAACGAAGGTCGAGTCGTGCGCGTAGGCGGCCATGGTCACTCGTGGTCGCGGTTAATTATCCGGACACCCGGCATTGGCCCGCGAGAGGGGCACACCATCTGCACCACCGAACCCGCGCAACCCTTACCGGACATCCACCCGACGGCGCTTCCCGGCGCCTGGCTCGAGGCCTCCGTGCGATCCGCCCATCCGGACCGCGCCCGCCTCCTGAACCGTCATCCCCCAGGGGAATGAGACTGTAACCGCTGGCAACACGGGTGACAACTTCTCACTGACGCAAGCGGCGCGCTGCAGGACAACCACCCTAGTCCGTCACGGCGCCTTCCGACGCGCTGCGCACGACGCGCGCAAACTTCGCGAGCACGCCGGATGTCGTGTAGGGCTTGCGGGGTTTCCAGCGCTTGCGGCGCCGCGCCCATTCGGCACGCGGCACATCGACGACAATGCTGCGCGCCACCGCATCAATCGTGATCCGGTCGCCGCTGCGCAGCAACGCGATCGGCCCGCCGACCGCCGCCTCGGGCGACACATGGCCGACGACGAAGCCGTGGCTGCCGCCCGAAAAGCGCCCATCCGTGATCAGGGCGACCTTGTCCCCGAGCCCTCGGCCCATGATCGCGCCGGTCGGGCTCAGCATCTCCCGCATGCCGGGTCCGCCACGCGGTCCTTCGTAACGAATGACGACGACATCGCCCGCCTTCACCTTGCCGGCGAGGATCGCGCCGGTTGCCGCCTCTTCGCCCTCGAAGACACGGGCGCGCCCGGTGAAGCGCAGGCCTTCCTTGCCCGTGATCTTGGCGACCGCGCCTTCCGGCGCGCAGTTACCATAAAGCACGACCAGGTGGCTGTCTTTCTTGATGGGCTCGGCGAACGACCGCACGATATCCTGCCCTTCGGGGTAATCCCTGGCCCCGGCGAGATTTTCCGCCAGTGTCTTGCCCGTGACGGTCATGCACTCCCCGTGCAGGAGTCCGCGATCGAGCAGCCGCTTCATCAGCGGCTGGATGCCGCCGATCGCGATCAGCTCCGACATCAGGTACCGGCCGCTCGGGCGCAGGTCCGCGAGCACGGGCACCCGCCGTCCGATGCGCGTGAAGTCGTCGAGCGTCAGCTTCACCCGTGCTGCATGTGCGATCGCGAGCAGGTGCAGCACGGCATTCGTCGAGCCGCCGAGCGCGATGGTGACCGTGATCGCGTTCTCGAATGCCTTGCGGGTCAGGATCTGCGACGGGCGCAGTCCCTCCTTCAACATCCGCACGACCGCCTCGCCGGCCCGCCGGCAGTCATCCGCCTTGGTGGCACTCACCGCCTCCTGCGCCGAACTGCCGGGCAGCGACAGCCCGAGCGCTTCGAGCGCCGACGCCATCGTGTTGGCCGTATACATGCCGCCGCAGCTGCCCGCGCCGGGGATGGCCGTGCGTTCGACCTCGAGCAGCATCGCATCGCTCACCGTGCCTGCCGCGTGGCCGCCGACCGCCTCGAAAACCGACACGATGTCGCGATGCTGCGCGCCCGGGCAGATCGTGCCGCCGTACACGAAGACGGCCGGGCGATCGAGTCTCGCGATCGCGATGGCGCAGCCCGGCATGTTCTTGTCGCAACCGCCGATGGCGACGAAACCGTCGAAGCCCTCGGCGCCGACCACGGTTTCGATCGAATCGGCGATCACTTCACGCGATACGAGCGAGTAGCGCATGCCGGGCGAGCCCATCGAGATGCCGTCCGACACGGTGATCGTGTTGAACACCACGCTCTTGCCGCCGGCGGCGTCGGCGCCGGCGGCCGCATGGTCCGCGAGCGATCCGATGTGCATGTTGCAGGGGGTCACATTCGCCCAGGTCGATGCGATGCCGATCTGCGGCTTCGCGAAATCGGCTTCCGTGAAGCCGACGGCGCGCAGCATGGCGCGTGACGGCGCCTGCTTCGCCCCGTCGACGACGAGGCGGGAATAGGCACGGGGATCGACCTGCTTCGAACTCGTTTTCTTCATGTCTGCCTGTTCTTCATCCGGTTGAAACCAAGGGTACCGGCCGTCGTCATCGCGAGCGGCAGCAGGAGCGCGTATCGGCCCCGGCCGTGCTGCCAGTCCTCGAGCAGCTGGTAGACCAGCATGCCGAGCGGCGGCGCGAGCATGCCTCGCACGCCCGTGAGCGTCACGTGCAGGCCCATGTAGTGCTGCGCGCGGCCGCTCGAGGCGAAATCGGTGTGGCCGAGGTTCCAGCCAAGATTAGCACCCGCCATCGCGAATCCATATGTCACGGCGCCACACCACAGGAGCCACGGCCATCCGGCAAGAACGGCGCAGCAGAACAGCGTGACCGCCGCGACGAGCGCCCACCCCTGGCGCGCGCGGTAGACGATCACGTGCTCCCCGTCGAAATGCCTCGCCCACCACGGCACGAACAGCGGCAGCGCCACGAGCGGCACGACCGCGAGCAGCGCGATCTGGCGCCCCCCGGGCATCGCAAATCCGTCGGTGAGGATCACGACGAGCTGCGCGATCAGCATCAGGTTGCCGCCGCCGAACAATCCCATCCAGAACATGTAGTGCCGGAATGCGGGGTCACCCGCCAGGATCCCGCGCAGCATGCGCAGCGAAAACGCATCACTCGCCCCTGCCGCCGCGGTCTCGTCGGCAAGCAGCCGGAACTCCCGCCTGACGCGCGCGCGCCGATAGAGCAGCGCCGCCGCGAGTCCGCAGCCGGCCGCGCCACCGTACAGCCAGCGCGGATCGAACGCGCGCGCCGCCAGCACCCCGCCCGCGAGCGCCGCGGCACCCGCCACCGCGAGTGAACTCACGATCACGATGCGACCGGTGATCCGCGCGATGACACGGCGCGGGTAGTTCGCCGTCCAGATCGCCGCGCGCACGGTCAGGATGCCCGCCCAGACCATGCGGGCGGCGAGGATCGACAGCACCGCGAAGGCGAGTCCGCCGCCGGCGCGCGGCGCGAGGCCGATGAGCCCGACGAGCACCGCGAACAGCGCCTGCAGCCGCACGAGCAGCTGCACCCGCGCGCGACCGTGCGCGATGTTCGCCCAGACGAAACTCACGACATTGGAGAAGGCCGGCGCGCCGCTCACGAGCGCGGTCGCGAGATTGACCGCGAAGGGCGTGGTCGTGCCGCGATAGCCCGTCTTCACGAGCACCGCGGCCGTGGCGCCCTCGACGAGGCCCAGCGTCAGCCCGATGAGCGCCCACGGCACGATCTCGCGCCGGAACATCGCCTCCTCGCTCGCCCCCGGGCGGCCCGCGCTGCGCACGTCAGCTGCCCGTATCCACGAACTGCTTCTCGCGCAGCGTGATCACGAGCACGCCCGCGAGCGTGCAGACGCCGCCGAGCACGATGCGCGGCGTCAGTTGATCGCCGAGCAGCAGCACGCCGAAGACCACCGAGAACACGGGCGAGAGCACCGTGAGCGGCGCGATGCTCGTGACCGGATAGCGCTGCACGAGGAAAAAATAGGCGGTATGCGCGAGCAGGCTCGACAGCACGGTCGTATAGAGGAGCGCGCCCCAACCCACCCACCCCGCCGTCACGAGCGCATGCAGGTGATCGCGTTCGACGAGGAACGACAGCACGGCGAGCATCGGCCAGCTGATCCAGGCGATCCACGCCTGCAGCTCGAGCGGTGGCAGCCGCGGCAGGCGCTTGATCCCGATCAGGCCCAGCGACCCGACGAACGCCGAGGCGGTCACGTAGGCGAGGCTCGCGCGCTGCGCGAAGACGGCGGGATCGAACCCCATCAGCAGCACGCCGAGGAACGCGAGCCCGATGCCCGTCCAGCGCCGCCAGCGCACCTGCTCGCCGAGCAGCGCGATCGAGAGCAGCGTCGCAAAGGGCACGCCGAGCTGCGACACGATCGCCACCGACGAGATGTTGTCCGCGCGTGCGATGCCGACGAACAGCAGCGTGAACGACAATCCGCCGACGAGCAGCGCGGTGACGACGATCGCGCCGGTCGCTTCCCCGTGCCAGCGCAGGAACGGGGTGGTCATCAAAGCGAGCAGGCCGAAGCGCAGCGCCGTGAACAGCACCGGGGGCATGTCGCCGACGCCGACTTTCGCGACGACGAGGTTGAGGCCCCAGATGAGCGTGATGCCGACGAGGAGGAGCAGGTGCCGGGGCGCGATCGCGATCATCCGAAGCGCGAACGGATGAACCGGTACAGCGCGCGGATGCACTGGGCCTCGGCGCCCATCGGCCGGCCGGGGCGCTCCCTGGCGTTCCAGGCGTAGAGATCGATGTGGATCCAGCGCGGGCTCGCGGTCACGAAGCGGCGCAGGAAAAGCGCCGCGACGATCGAGCCGGCGAACGCGTGCGAAGCCATGTTGTTGACGTCCGCGATCTTGCTCGCGAGGTCCTCGTCGTAGCCGTTCCACAGCGGCATCGGCCAGAGCGGGTCGTGCTCGCGCTCGGCGTGGCCGCGCAGTTCCTCGAGCAGCGGCGGATCATTCGAATAGGCGGCGGGCAACTCCGGCCCGAGCGCGGTGCGCGCGGCACCCGTCAGCGTCGCGAGGTCGACCAGCAGGTCGGGCGTGTCCGAGTCGGCCTCGGCCAGCGCATCGGCGAGCACCAGCCGGCCTTCCGCGTCGGTGTTGCCGATCTCGACGCTGAGGCCCTTGCGCGAGCGCAGCACATCGCCGGGGCGATAGGCCGATCCGCCGACCGCGTTTTCGACCGCGGGGATGAGGACGCGCAGGCGGACCGGCGCGCGCATCTGCATCAGCAGGTCGGCGAGCGCCAGCACGCACGCCGCGCCGCCCATGTCCTTCTTCATGAGCAGCATGCCGGCCGCGGCCTTGATGTCGAGGCCGCCGCTGTCGAAGCACACACCCTTGCCGACGAGCGTGACGCGCGGCGCCGCCGCATCGCCCCAGGTGAGATCGATCAGGCGCGGCGCGCGGCTGCTTGCGCGTCCGACCGCGTGGATCATCGGGAAGCCGGATGCGAGGGCCTCGCCTTCGACGATCGTGATCGATCCACCGTGCTGCTTCACCAGCACGGACGCCGCGTGCGCGAGTTCGGCGGGCCCGAGGTCGTTCGCCGGCGTGTTGACGAGATCCCTCGCGCGCGCCATCGCGGCGGCGGCGGCCCGCGCGTACGTGATGTCCGCGGCTTCGGGCGCTTCGAGCGTGGCCTGCACCGCGGAGGGCGCCGTGCGATAGCGGCCGTAGCGGTACGCGCCCGTCAACCAGCCGAGGGTGAACTGCGTGGCGGCCGCCGCACCGAGCGGCGTTGCGATGTGCCATCGATCCGCCGGCAGACGATCGGCGAGCGGCGCCGCGTGCCAGAGGCACAGGGAATCGGCTGACGCCAGGCCGCCGAGGCCCATCAGCGCGCCTCCCACGCGCCCTTGCGCGTCGGGCAGCAGGAGCACGCGGTGGCGTTCGCCGGCGAACTGGTTCGAACGCACCCATTGCGCAAGCGCCGCGGGTTGCCGGGCAAGCCAGTTGTCCACTGCGGCTTCCGGCAGCAGCCAGAGTGGCAGTGACCCGGCGGAGGATTCGGTCGAGATGAGGTCGGCAGTCACGGCATTGTCGGGGCGATCGCGGCCAGCGAGCTTACAGGATTGCCGCGTTGACAAGCACTTCGGCGTTGTGATGTCATCCCCTGATCATGCGCATGGAAGTCACGACGATCGCTCCCGCAGCTGCGGCGCCCCGCGCCCGCGCGGCCATCGTCCTCCTTCCGCTCGCACTCCTGCTCCTTGCGGGCAGCAGGTGCGGGTCGCGCGTATAGCCCAGACAGGCCATCGAGCGAAAAATGAGGACCCCGCACCGGCCACGCCGCTGCGGGGTTTTTTCCGTTTTCACCAATCAATCCGGAGTCGAAGGATGAAGCTCTTCTCGCATAAAGACGTGGACCGCAAGGCGCTCAAGGGTGCCCGCATCGCCGTGATCGGGTACGGCAGCCAGGGCCGTGCGCACGCGCTGAACCTCAAGGACAGCGGCTTTGACGTCGTCGTCGGCGTGCGTCGTGGCGGCGAGGGATGGAAGAGCGCGAAGAAGGACGGCCTCGCGGTGGCCGAACCGGCGGACGCGGTCGTCGGGGCGGAACTGGTCGCCATGCTGACGCCTGATCTCGCGCAGAAGGCCGTCTACAAGTCGATCGTGAAGAACCTGAAGCGCGGCGCCACCCTGCTCTTCGCGCACGGCTTCAACATCCATTTCGGGCAGATCCGCCCCCGCAAGGACCTCGACGTGGTGCTGATCGCGCCGAAGGGGCCCGGTGGCCTCGTTCGCCGCCAGTTCCAGCAGGGTCGGGGCGTACCGTGCCTGATCGCCGTGTTCCAGGATCCGAGTCGCAAGGGCTTCGCCAAGGCGCTCGCGTATGCGCACGGCATCGGCGGCACGCGCGGCGGCGTCCTGAAGACGACCTTCGCCGAAGAGACCGAGACCGACCTGTTCGGAGAGCAGGCGGTGCTCTGCGGCGGCGCGACCGAGCTCGTCGTCAAGGGCTTCGAGACGCTGGTCGAGGCCGGTTACCAGCCGGAGGTCGCGTACTACGAATGCCTGCACGAACTGAAGCTGATCGTCGACCTGCTGCACGAGGGCGGGCTGGCGAAAATGCACAAGTTCATCAGCGAAACCGCGAAGTATGGCGATCTCACCCGCGGGCCGCGGATCGTGAATGCGGCCACGAAGCGGGAAATGCGCAAGGTGCTGAAGGAGATCCAGCAGGGCAAATTCGCGCGCCAGTGGATCAGCGAGAACAACCGCGGCCGGCGCAAGTACGACCGCTTGATGAAGAAGGACCTGAACCACCGGATCGAAAAGGTGGGCACCGCACTGCGTGCGCGCATGCCCTGGCTGTCGGAGGAGCGCGCCTGAGCGCGCGCCCTCGCGGCCACGGAGGACTGATGAACACCGCGGACCAGGTCCTGATCTTCGACACGACGCTGCGTGACGGGGAGCAGTCCCCCGGCTGCAGCATGACGCAACCCGAGAAGCTGCGCTTCGCGCGCGCGCTTGCCGAACTCGGCGTCGATGTGATCGAGGCAGGCTTTCCGGCCGCCTCGCGCGGCGATTTCGAGGCGGTCAACGCGATCGCGCGCGAGGTGCACGGGCCTGTCATCTGCGGCCTCGCGCGCTGCAACCGGGACGACATCGAACTCGCCGCGAAGGCACTGCGGGATGCGCCGCGCCACCGGCTGCACGTGTTCCTCGCCACGAGCGCGATCCACCGCGAGCACAAGCTCAACATGGCGAAGGAGGAGATCATCCGCATCGCCGTCGAGGGCGTGACGATCGCGCGCGGCCTGTGCGAAGACGTCGAGTTCTCGCCCGAAGACGCCTCGCGCACCGAACTCGAGTTCCTCGCCCAGGTGGTCGAGGCCGCGATCGACGCGGGTGCGACGACCGTCAACATCCCCGACACCGTCGGTTACACCGTGCCGTACGAATTCGGCGAGCTGTTCCGCTACCTGCGCAAGAACGTGCGCGGCATCGAGCGCGCGCGGCTGTCCGTGCACTGCCACGACGATCTCGGCATGGCGGTTGCCAACAGCCTCACGGCCGTCGTGGCGGGCGCGCGCCAGATCGAATGCACGGTGAACGGCATCGGCGAACGCGCGGGCAACTGCTCGCTCGAGGAAGTCGTGATGGCGCTGAAGACGCGCGAGACGTTCTTCAACCTGCGCACCAACATCCAGACGACCCGCCTCTACCCGACCTCGCGCCTGCTGTCGAACATCGTCGGCATGCCGATACCGCGCAACAAGGCGATCGTCGGCGAGAACGCGTTTGCGCACGAGTCCGGGATCCACCAGCACGGCATGCTGAAGCACCACTCGACCTACGAGATCATGCGGCCGGAGTCGGTCGGGCTCACGCGCTCGAGCCTCGTGCTCGGCAAGCACAGCGGTCGCCACGCGCTGCGGGAGCGGATCCAGCAGCTCGGCTTCGAGCTCGACGAGCCCGAGTTCAATCGCGTGTTCGCCGAATTCAAGGCGCTCGCGGACAAGAAGAAGGAGCTGTTCGATGGCGACATCGAGTCGCTCGTGCTGCGCGCGGAAGGCACGGCGATGGGCCCGTGGACGCTGGTGGACCTGCAGACGGTGGCGGGCGGCGGTGCGCCGGCACGCGCCGCCGCGAAGCTGCGGCACACCGACGGACGGGTCGTCGAGCGCGGCGTCGCGGGCGACGGCCCGGTGGACGCGGCCTTCAAGGCCATCGAGGCGGCGACCGGCATCGACGCGACGCTGCGCAAGTTCGAACTGCGCAGCGTATCGGCCGGCGAGGATGCGCAGGGCGAGGCGATCGTGTACGTGGAGTACAATCAACGCACCTATCGCGGCTCGAGCGTCAGCACCGACATCGTCGAAGCGAGCGCGCGTGCCTTCCTCGAAGTGGTCAACCGCATCGAACTCGCCCGCACGGCGGGCGCACGCACCCGCGACGAACGGACAGGCAGCGCGCGCATCGCCCAGGCTGCCGTTTAGCCCCCGTGGGTTTGCAAAAGGATACAAGACGAGTGACTGCACCGAAGACGATGTTCGAGAAGGTCTGGGACCGCCACGTGGTGGTGCCGGAGACCGCGGATACGCCCGCCGTACTGTTCATCGACCTCCACCTGACCCACGAGGTGACCTCGCCGCAGGCCTTCCAGGTGCTGCGCGAGCGGGGCCTTCCCGTTCGCAGGCCGGACCTGACGCTTGCGACAATGGATCATTCGACGCCCACGCGCACCGAGCAGGTCTTCGGCAACGCCCCCATCGCCATTGAATCGGCGGCAAAGCAGATCCGCGAACTCGAGAAGAACTGTGCCGAATTCGGCGTCGAGCTGTTCGGCCTGCGGCACAACCTGCGCGGCATCGTGCACATCATCGGCCCCGAGCTCGGCCTCACCCGACCGGGCAGCACCATCGTCTGTGGCGACAGCCACACCAGCACGCACGGCGCATTCGGCGCCCTCGCCTTCGGCATCGGCACGACGGAAGTCGGCCATGTGCTCGCGACCCAGTGCCTGCTGCAGCGGCGGCCGAAGACCTTCGCGATCGAAGTGTCGAACGCGCTCGCCGCCGGCGTCACCGCGAAAGACCTGATCCTCGGCATCATCGGCCGGATCGGGGTCGCAGGCGGAACCGGCCACGTGTTCGAGTATCGCGGGGCGGCGATCCGCGCGCTCGACATGGAAGCGCGCATGACCATCTGCAACATGAGCATCGAGGGCGGTGCGCGCGCCGGCATGATCGCTCCCGACGAGACAACCTACGCCTACCTCGAGGGCAAGCCGCGCGCGCCCCGGGGCGCCGCGTGGGACGAGGCGCTCGCGCGCTGGCGCACGCTGCCGACCGACGAGGGCGCGAAGTTCGACCGCACGGTCGGAATCGACGCGGCGACGCTCGAGCCGATGATCACCTACGGCACGAACCCCGGCATGGTGGTGCCGATTTCCGCGCACATTCCGGAGCGCGCCGGCGACCCGGCATTCGACAAGGCGCTCGCCTACATGGGCCTCACCGCGGGCGAGCCGATCCGCAACCAGCCGGTGAATGTCGTCTTCCTCGGCAGCTGCACGAACGGGCGCCTCTCGGACCTGCGCGCCGCGGCACAGGTACTGCGCGGCCACAGGATCGCGAAGGGCGTGCACCTGCTCATCGTTCCCGGATCACAGCAGGTGCGTCGCGAGGCGGAGCGCGAGGGGCTCGATCGCATTTTCATCGAGGCCGGCGCCGACTGGCGCGAATCGGGCTGCTCGATGTGCCTCGGCATGAACGGCGACATCGTGCCGAAGGGCGAATACGCGGTCAGCACCAGCAACCGCAACTTCGAGGGCCGCCAGGGCGTCGGCGCCCGCACCCTGCTCGCGAGCCCGCTCACGGCGGCCGCGTCCGCGATCCGCGGCCGCGTCACCGATCCCCGCGAACTGCTGAACGGATAAGCCATGCAAGCCCTGAAGACCCTGCGTTCGCGCACCGTGGTGCTGCCGTCGACCAATATCGACACCGACCAGATCATCCCCGCGCGCTTCCTGACGACGACCACGCGCGACGGCCTCGGCGCAAGTCTCTTCGCGGACTGGCGCTACGACGGCGCCGGTCGTCCCCGCGCCGACTTCGCGTTGAACCAGCCCGCCGCGCGGGGCTGCGAAATCCTGGTCGCAGGCCGCAATTTCGGTTGCGGCTCCTCGCGCGAGCACGCGCCCTGGGCGCTGCTCGATTTCGGCATCCGCGCGGTCATCAGCACGGAAATCGCCGACATCTTCCGCAACAATTCGCTGAAGAACGGCCTCGTGCCCGTGATCGTCGACGGCGCCACGCACGAATGGCTGCTCGGGAATCCGCTCGCCGAAGTGGCGCTCGATCTCGAGACCTGCACGCTCGCGCTGCCGACCGGCATCACCGTGAAATTCCCGCTCGATGCTTTCGCACGCTATTGCCTGCTGAACGGCGTCGATGAGCTCGGCTTCCTCATGTCGAAGGAAGCCGAAACCCGCGCCTGGGAACAGCGTCGCGGATGAAGGCGCGCATCGCGGTACTCGGCGGCGACGGCATCGGGCCCGAGGTCGTCGCGCAGGCGACCCGGGTGCTCGACGTCATCGCCACCTCGTTCGGGCACACATTCGAACTCGAGCCCGCACTGTTCGGCGGCGCCGCGATCGATGCGCACGGCGACGGACTGCCGCCCGACACCCTCGCGCTGTGCCTCGCGGCCGAAGCCGTGCTGCTCGGCGCGATCGGCGGGCCGAAGTGGAGCGCACCCGATGCAAGAGTGCGGCCCGAGGCCGCGCTGCTGCGGCTGCGGCGCGAGCTCGGCGTCTTCGCCAACCTTCGCCCCGTCGCAGTCCACCCCGCCCTGCGTGACAGCTCGCCTCTCAAGCCGGCGATCCTCGACGGCACCGATTTCATATTCGTTCGTGAACTGACGGGCGGCATCTACTTCGGCGAGAAGCGTCGCACCGCCACCGAGGCCATGGACGTCTGCACCTATTCCATTGCCGAAATCGAGCGTATCGCGCGCACCGCGGGCCATCTCGCCCGCGCGCGGCGCAGGCGCGTGACCTCGATAGACAAGGCGAACGTGCTCGAGACCTCGCGCCTGTGGCGCTCCGTCGTCGGGCGCGTGATGGCGGACGAGTTCGCTGACATCGCACTCGAGCACGCGCTCGTCGACTCGACGGCCATGCATCTGATCCAGCGGCCGCGCGACTTCGACGTGCTGCTCACCGAAAACATGTTCGGCGACATCCTGTCCGACGAAGCCTCGATGCTCGCGGGCTCGCTCGGCGTGCTGCCGTCGGCCTCGCTCGGCGATGGCAAGCGCGGCCTCTACGAGCCGATCCACGGCTCCGCGCCCGATATCGCGGGCCGCGGCATCGCGAACCCGATCGGCACGATCCTCTCCGCGGCGCTGCTGCTGCGCCATTCGCTCGGGCTCGAGCAGGAAGCGCGCGCGATCGAGGATGCGGTGAGCGCGGCGCTCGAGGCGGGCGCGCGTACGGCCGACATCGCCGCGGGCGGGCGGGTGTTGTCCACGGCCGAAATGGGCGATTGGGTCGTGCGGGCGCTCGGGCGCGGAAGATAGCCGGAAGCGGACAGCGGGTGGCGGGCGGCCAGCGCGCTTGTTGCGCGGTGCCACTTGTCGATGTCGCGGTCGGCCGCCGCGTTGTGGGCGCTCGATGGCCGACGATGCCGGCCTCCCTTCTCTCATACCGTGATCTCGCTTCCCGGCGGTTACGCAATTGATCGCAAGACCCTTGTCTTCAAGCTCGGCAGACCGGGTCCACGATCCGATGCGGCGGGCCGCGACCAATAGAGTGCCGGCGCGCAGGCGCGCCTCTGGCTGTCCGCCGTCCGTAGTTTTCCTTCAGCGCCGCGCCCGCCGCCGAAGCGTGCACAGCAATGCCGCGAGCATGCGGGCCGTTTCGCCGCATGACGTGGTGACTGTGGCGAGCTCCGTCTGCGCGAGATGGAGCTGCTCGGCGACGGGCATCGATGCGGTGCAGCGACAGACCTCGATCGCGAGGCGATCGGCGTATCGGTACACGGCAAGCTTGTCGAGGTTGCGCACCGGCATGACGGTCGCGTGAAAGGAGTATCGTCGTCACGGGGAAAATCGGGTCAAGCGCACGCGGCATTCGTGTTGACAAGAGCGGATAGCGGGCGGCGGACAGCGTGCAGCCAGAGGCGCTCCCGCACTGCGCGACGTAACCCACGATTCTGGCCGCCCGCCCCCCGCTGCTCGCCGCCCGGAGCGCGCGTTATCCGCGCGCGCGCCCAAGCGCGGCGCGAAGATCGGCCCGCAAGTCTTCGAGCGATTCGATCCCCACCGACAGCCGCAACAGCCCGTCCGTGAGCCCGGCGGCCGCGCGTGCAGCGGGCTCCATCGCCGCGTGCGTCATGGTCGCGGGATGAGCGATGAGACTCTCGACGCCACCGAGCGATTCGGCAAGCGAGAAGAGCGCGAGTCCGTCGACGAACCGGCGCACCGCAGTGGTGCCGCCCTCGAGTTCGATGGTGACGATCGCGCCGAAGCCGCGCTGCTGGCGTTTCGCGATTGCGTGGCCGGGGTGGGTCGCGAGGCCCGGGTAGTACACGCGCGCGATTCCCTTTTCGTGCGCGAGCCACTCGGCGAGTCCCTGTGCGTTGCGCCCGTGCACCGCGAGTCGTGCATGGAGCGTCCGCACGCCGCGCAATGTCAGGAAGCTGTCGAACGGCGAGCCGGTGAGTCCGAGGCAATTCGCCCACCATGCAAGCTCTTCCGCGCGCTCATTCGATCGCGCCACGACCGCGCCGCCGACCACGTCACTGTGGCCGTTCACGTACTTCGTCGTCGAATGCACGACCAGGTCGGCGCCGAGCGCGAGCGGTTGCTGCCATGCCGGCGACAGGAATGTGTTGTCGACGACGGCGAGCGCGCCGGCCGCGCGCGCGCGCGCGGCGAGCGCCTCGATGTCGCTGATGCGCAGCAACGGATTGCTCGGCGTTTCGATCCAGAGCATCGCGAACGGTGTCGAGAGCGCCGCATCGACCGCGGCCGGATTGCCGAAATCGACGAAATCGACCCGCTGCTCGCCGCGCCGCTGCCATGCCGAGAAGAGCCGGAAGGTACCGCCGTAGCAGTCGTGCGGGGCGACGATGCGGCTGCCGGCCGGCAGCAGGTGGCCGACGAGCGTGATCGCAGCCATGCCGGTCGCGGTGACCACGGCGCCCGATCCTCCTTCGAGATCCGCCAGCGCGTCGGCGAGCAGGTCGCGCGTCGGGTTGCCGGAACGCGTGTAGTCGTACTGGCGCTTCTCGCCGAAGCTGCGAAACGCGAATGTCGAGGTGAGGTGCAGCGGCGGCACGACGGCGCCCGTGCTGTCATCGGTTTCGAGGCCCGCGCGTACCGCGCGGGTGGTTTCTGACAGGCGATCGGTCACGCGGCACTCCCGATGACGGCGGCGAAGATGGGTTGCAACTGGGCGGCTTCCTTGAGGAAGGCATCGTGTCCGTACACGGACGATATTTCGTGGAGCCTCGCGTGGGCGAGCCGCGCGACGAGCCGGCGCATGTCGGTGACCGGCACGAGCTGGTCCTCGCGCACCGCGACCGCGGTCACCGGCACGAAGATGCGTCCCGCATCCACCTGGTGAAGATCGATGGACTCGGACAGGCACAGGAAGGCGCCCGGCCGGTGCCGCGTCGCGTAGTCCGCGCCGCGCGCGAACAGATACTCCTCGACCGGAAACACGGCGGCGTCGCGTTCGATGCGCGGTGCGCCGGAGAAGCGCGCGGCGAATTCCTCGGGACTGCGGTAGGTCGCCATGGCGAGTGCGCGCGCGATCTCGAGCCCTTCGGCGGCCTTTCCGCAGCCGGCCGCGAAGCGCAGCACACGCCGCTCGACGCTGCGCCAGGCGGTCGACATCGGGTGCGTGCGATCCGCCGCGCTCACGACGAGGATTTGCGCGACGCGCTCCGGGTACTGCTCCGCGAAGGCGAGCGCCACCATGCCTCCGTAGGACGCGCCCACGATCGCATGCAGTGACGTGAGCCCGAGGTGATTGAGCAGGCGCAACAGCAGCCCTGCCTGGTCGTAGGTGGAGATGCGCGGGAACGCGTCGTCGTCCCGCGGCCCGGTGGTCTCGCCGCTGCCGCCCAGATAGTCGAACGAAAGGATCCGCACGCGGTTGGCGTCGAGCGTCCGGCCGGGTCCGACGATTTCGCTCCACCAGCCCTCACCCGGTTCCGTGCCGTACACCCGGCGGTGCGCGGAGATGCCTCCGAGCGTCGCGACGACGGGTGCACCCGCAGGTCCTTCGAGGCGCCAGGCGACATGCGCGCCATCAAGCATGGCGCCGTGGTGCAAGGCGAGTTCGCCCGGTACTTCGAGGATCCCCTCGCGCACCGCCGAACCCGACGGCACCGCGGCGACGGGAGCTGCGGGGGTCTTGCCGGAATCCGGATCGAATCGTGTCGGATACGCCATAAAACGAGTGCCTTTCTTCCATCATCGGCACTCCTGCAGCGCGCGCCCGCCTTGCGGCGGGATGTCCGGCATCCATCCGGGGGCCCCGTGGCCTGCCGGCTCTGCCGAGCGCTCATCTCACGGCAAGGGTCGCTGCCGCAGGAGTTGGCACCGGGCGAACGGGTTGGGTTCGCTGGTTGCCCCGGCGTCCAAGGGCCTTTCCCTCAGCCGGTCTCGATGAGTGGTGCGAAGTCTAGGGGGCGCGCCTCGTGCCGGTCAAGGACACCCCCTTCAGGCCGGCCCGGGACGGGACCGGGGCAGGCTGTACGGCCACCCCAGCCTGTGATAATGTACTAGCATATTAGTACATTGACCCAGACGCCCGATGAAGCAACACCTCAATGTCACGGCTCGCCAGGAAGCCCGGCACGAGCGCAGCCTTTTCGCTGCCGTACTGACGCTGCGCACCAGCGAGGAAGCGCGCGCGTTCTTCCGTGACCTCTGCACCCCCGCGGAGCTCGAGGCCATGGCCGATCGCTGGGCAGTCGTCGAATGCCTGCAGCGCGGCCTGCCCTATCGCGAGATCCATCGCCTGACCGGTGTCAGCCTGACGACGATCGGGCGTGTCGCGCGCTACCTGTCGGAGGGCAACGGTGGCTACGCGACCGCCGTGCAGCGCATGTATGGATAGGGACCGGCGCCTCAAGCTCGCAGTACAGAAATCCGGCCGGCTGACCGAGCCTTCACTCGATCTGCTCGTGCGCTGTGGCCTGAAGCTCTCGCGTGGCAAGGATCAGTTGGTGGGATTCGGCGAGAACATGCCGCTCGACGTGCTCTTCGTACGCGACGACGACATCCCGGACCTCGTGCAGGAGGACGTGTGCGACCTGGGCCTCGTCGGTCGCAACGTGCTCGAGGAGAAGCGGCTCGCGCTCGAGGCGCGGGGCGTGCGTGTTTCCTTCGAGACCCTGCGCCTGCTCGACTTCGGGCGCTGCCGATTGTCCATTGCCGTGCCGAAGGATACGGCGTGGGATGGCGCGGGTACGCTCGCCGGCAAACGCATCGCGACCACCTACCCGCACCTGCTGGCGCGCTTTCTCGCCGAGCGCAATATCGTCGCGGACATCGTCACGCTGTCCGGCGCTGTCGAGATCGCGCCGCGACTCGGCCGGGCCGATGTCATCTGCGACCTCGTCTCGACCGGCTCCACGCTCGAGGCCAATCATCTCGTGGAAGTCGAGACGGTGCTCGAGAGCCATGCCGTCCTGATCCGCACGCCCGTCGCGCTCCCGCCGCTCAAGAATGACTGGGTGGAGCGGTTGCTGATGCGCATCGACGGCGTGCAGCAGGTGAAGGAAAGCAAATACATCATGCTGCACGCGCCGCGCGCGGCGCTCGACGAAATCCGGCGGCTGCTGCCGGGTAGCGAATCGCCGACGATCATCCCGCTCGAAGGCCATCCGGACAAGGTCGCGATCCACGCCGTGTGCCGCGAGAATGTGTTCTGGGAAACGCTCGAGAGCCTGAAGCGCGCCGGCGCGAGCGCGCTCCTCGTGCTGCCCGTCGAGAAGATGCTCTCGTGAGTGCCGTCGCGATCCACGACTGGGCCCGACTCGATGCCGCCACCCGCGCGCAACTCCTCGCGAGGCCGCGCGCCGCGCAGTCGCCTGCCTTGCTCGCCGACGCGAAGGCGATCATCGAGGCGGTGCGCACCGAAGGCGACGCGGCGGTGCGGCGCTTCACGGCCCGCTTCGATCGCGTGGCCCCGGAGCAGATCGCCAACCTGCGCGTCGCAACCGGGGAGTTCGCCGCCGCGCGCGCGGCGCTCGCGCCAGGCGACATCGCCGCCATCGAGCGCGCGATCCGCCATGTCGAGGCTTTCCACGTCGCGCAGCGACTTGCGCCGCTCACGATCGAAACGACGCGCGGCGTGCGCTGCGAGCGCGTCGTGCGTCCGATCGCATCGGTCGGCCTCTACGTGCCGTCGGGCTCGGCGCCGCTGCCCTCGGCCGTCGTGATGCTGGCGGTGCCGGCGCGGCTCGCAAACTGCCGGCAACGCGTACTGTGCACCGCGCCGGGTCCCGACGGCCGCGCGGCGGCTGCGGTGCTCGTCGCCGCGGAGTTGTGCGGTATCGACACCGTGTTCAAGGTGGGGGGCGCACAGGCCATTGCGGCGCTGGCGTACGGAACGGAATCGGTGCCGAAGGTGGACAAGATCTTCGGGCCGGGCAATGCCTGGGTAACCGCGGCGAAGCAGGTCGTGGCGGCCGACCCCGCGGGCGCTTCGCTCGATCTGCCTGCGGGGCCTTCGGAAGTGCTGGTCGTCGCGGACGACGGCGCGCGCGCCGACTTCGTCGCCTCGGACCTCCTCGCGCAGGCCGAACACGATCCGGTCGCGCAGTCGATCCTCGTCACGGATTCCGCCACGCTCGCAGCGGCCACGGTGGCTGAAATCGAGCGGCAACTGCCGTCCCTGTCGCGCCAGGCGATACTCGCCGAGTCGGTGCGTGCGATACGCGTGATCGTCGTCGAAGATCTCGCCACCGCCCTCGCCGTCTCGAATGCCTACGCCCCGGAACACCTGATCCTGCAGGTGCGCGCGCCGCGCCGGTGGCTCGATGCGGTTGAAAGCGCCGGGTCGGTGTTCCTCGGGCCATGGTCGCCGGAACCGATCGGGGACTATTGTTCCGGGGCGAACCATGTCCTGCCGACCTACGGTTACGCGCGGGCGCTGAGCGGTCTGTCACTGCTCGATTTCGAAAAGCGCATCACCGTGCAGGAACTCGGCGAGGAAGGCCTCGGCGATCTCGGTCCGACCGCCGTGACGCTCGCACGACTCGAGGGGCTCGATGCCCATGCGGCGGCGGTGGAGTTGCGCCTCGCGGCGCTCGGCAGTCCGCGATGAACGATCCTGTCGCCCTCGCCCGGCCGGAGATCCGCGCGCTCGCGGCGTATGAACATGCGGCGTGGGATCCCGCCCTCGAACGCCTGCACGCGAACGAGCTGCCGTGGCGCTCGCTGTCCGACCGGTCGATCGCAGGCCTCAACCGCTACCCCGAACCGCACCCGGACGCGCTCGCCGCGCGGCTCGCCGATCTGTATGGCGTCGAGCGGGGCCGCACGCTCGCTTGCCGCGGCAGTGACGAGGCGATCGATCTCCTCGTGCGCGCGTTCTGTACGGCCGGACGCGACGCCGTGATCGTCTGTCCGCCGACCTTCGGGATGTATGCCGTCGCGGCGCGCATCCAGGGCGCCGAGGTCGTTTCGATGCCGCTCGATCGCGAGGCGGGCTATGCGCTCGACGTGCCGCAGGTCGCCGCCCGCTGCGCACGGGGCGATATCCGGCTCGTGTTCCTCTGCACACCCAATAACCCGACCGGCAACGCGCTCGACGCGGGGAGTGTGCATGCAGTGGTGGAGGCGGCCGCCGGACGTGCGCTCGTCGTGATCGACGAGGCCTACATCGAATTCTCCGCGGCGGCGAGCTTCGCCTCCATGATCGGACGCTCGCCGCACGTCGTCGTGCTGCGCACGCTGTCGAAGGCCTACGGGCTCGCCGGTGCGCGGATCGGGACACTGGTCGCCGACCCGCGCATCGTCGCGCTGCTGCGCAGGATCGTGCCGCCCTACGCCATCGCCCAGCCCAGCATCGAGGCGGCGCTCGAAGCACTGTCGACGGGAGGACGGCGCATCGCCCGCGAGCGCATCGCGGCGCTGGTGCGCGAGCGCGAGCGGTTGCGTGCGGCGCTCACGCAGCTGCCGGGCGTCCTGCGCGTGTGGCCGAGCGATGCGAATTTCCTGCTGGTCGAGTTCGAAGCGCCCGCCGCCGCGCTCGCACGGCTGCACGCGGCGCGCCTGCTGGTGCGCGATTTCACGGACCGGCCCGGGCTCGGGCACGCGCTGCGCATCACGGTCGGGAGCCCGGAGCAGAACGACCGGCTCCTCGGGAGCCTCGCATGACAAGTCCCCGCGCCATCGTCTTCGTCGATCGCGACGGCACGCTGATCGAGGAGCCGCCCGACAACCAGGTCGATTCACTCGAAAAGATCCGCTTCATGCCGGGTGTGTTCGCTGCGCTCGCGACCTTGCGCGACCGCGGCTACCGCTTCGCGATGGTGACCAACCAGGACGGGCTCGGCACGCCTGCCTTTCCGCGCGCGGCGTTCGATACCGCGCACCGCTTCGTCATCGACGCCTTCGCGAGCCAGGGCATCGGGTTCGAGGCGGTGTTCATCTGTCCGCACTTGCGTCGCGACGACTGCGCATGCCGCAAGCCGCGCACCGGCCTCGTCGACGCATGGGTGCGCGAGCAGCAGGTGGACCTCGCTGCGAGCGTCATGATCGGCGACCGGGACACGGATCTCGAGTTCGCGGCGAATCTCGGCGTGCGCGGCTTGCGCGTGCGCCAGGGCGGCACGCCCGGCGAAACCTGGCCCGCGATCGTGCGCGAATTCGGCGCACGACGGGCGACTGCCGACCGGCAGACGCGCGAAACGCGCATCCGTGTCGCGGTCGACCTCGACAACCCGGGATCGATCCGCGCAGCGAGCGGCATCGGCTTTTTCGATCACATGCTCGAGCAGCTCGCCAAGCACGGCGGCTTCGCGCTCGAGCTCGACTGCAGCGGCGACCTGCATGTCGATGAGCACCACACGGTCGAGGACTGCGCGCTCGCGCTCGGCGAGGCGCTGCGGCGCGCGCTCGGCGACAAGCGCGGCCTCGCGCGCTACGGCTTCCTGCTGCCGATGGACGAAGCCGAGGCGCAGGCATCGATCGACCTCTCGGGGCGTGCCTACGCGGTCTTCGACGGCCGCTTCGGCCGCGAACAGGTGGGTGGCCTGCCGACCGAACTCGTCCCGCACTTCTTCCGCTCGCTCGCCGAAGCGCTCGGTGCGGCGATCCATGTCGCGGTCAAGGGCGACAATGCGCACCACATGGTCGAGGCGTGCTTCAAGGCGACGGGCCGCGCGCTGCGCCAGGCACTGCGGCGCGAGGGCGACGACCTGCCGAGCACCAAGGGCGTGTTGTGACGCGCGCCGCGATCGATGTCGTGATCGTCGACAGCGGCGGCGCCAATCTCGCCTCGCTCGCCTTCGCGCTCGATCGTCTCGGAGCGCGCTCGCAGGTGAGTGCCGACCCGGAGGCGATACGCCGGGCACCACGCGTGCTGCTGCCGGGCGTCGGCTCGGCCGGCGATGCCATGGCACGCCTGCAGCGAACGGGTCTCGATGACGTGCTGCCCACGCTGAGCCAGCCGGTGCTCGGCATCTGCCTCGGCATGCAGCTCCTCTACGAGCATTCCGAGGAAGGCGGCGCGCGCTGCCTCGGCATCGTGCCGGCCGCCGTGCAGCGGCTCGCGGCATCGCCGGGGCGTCCGGTGCCGCACATGGGCTGGAACCGCGTGCGGGCGCGCCAGGATCACCCGCTGCTCGCGGGCATCGAGAGCGGGACGCACCTCTACTTCGTGCACAGCTACGCGGCACCCGTCACGGCCGAGTCGGTCGCACTGACCGACTACGGCGACGATCTCACCGCGGTGGTCGCGCGCGACAACTTCGTCGGCACCCAGTTCCATCCCGAGCGTTCCGGTTCCGCCGGCGCGCGCATCCTGCAGAACTTCCTCCGGTTGGCCCCATGCTCCTGATTCCTTCCATCGACCTCAGGGGCGGGCGCTGCGTGCGGCTCCACCAGGGGAATTTCGACGCGGAGACGCATTACGAGGTGAGCCCCGCCGAGCTCCTCGAGCGCTATGCGTCCTGCGGCGCGCACTGGCTGCATATCGTCGATCTCGACGGTGCGCGCGACGGCCGGCTCGCCCACCGCGACACGATCCTCGCCCTCGCCTCCCGCAAGCTCCTGAAGCTCCAGGTCGGCGGCGGCGTGCGCTCGCAGGCGATCGTCGAGGACCTGCTGCAGAACGGCGTCGCGCGCATCGTGGTCGGCAGCGCCGCGATCGAGCAGCCCGCCGAAGTGCGTGAGTGGCTGCGCCGCTTCGGGCCCGAGCGGATCTGCCTCGCGCTCGATGTCCGGGTGGATGCGGACGACACGCCGCGCGTGCAGACGCGGGGCTGGGTGCGCGCTTCGCCGGTCAGCCTCTGGGACGCTGTCGCGGACTACGCCACGCACGGCCTGAAGCATGTGCTGTGCACCGACGTCGCGCGCGACGGCGCACTCGCCGGGCCCAATCTCGCGCTCTACGGGGAGGCCGGGCGCCGCTTTCCCGGCATCGCGTGGCAGGCCTCGGGCGGTGTGCGCGACGTCGCCGATCTCGCATCGCTCGCCGGACTCGGTTTGAGCGCCGCGGTCAGCGGTCGCGCGCTCCTCGAGCATCGGCTTACGCAGGCGGAGCTGCAGCCATTCTTTCCCGCCGCATAATCCCCTGCCTCGACGTGCGCGACGGCGTGGTCGTCAAGGGCGTGCGCTTTCGCGGCCACACGGTCGCCGGCGACATCCTCGAACTCGCCACGCGCTACCGCGACGAGGGCGCGGATGAGCTCGTTTTTTACGACATCACCGCGAGCCCCGAGGGCCGCTCGGTCGATCGCGAGTGGGTGCGACGCGTCGCGGGCGTGCTCGACATCCCGTTTTGCGTCGCAGGGGGCATTCGCAGCGTCGCGGACGCCGAAGCCGTGCTCGCCGCGGGC
Source organism: Steroidobacteraceae bacterium (assembly GCA_019187495.1). Taxonomy (GTDB): domain Bacteria; phylum Pseudomonadota; class Gammaproteobacteria; order Steroidobacterales; family Steroidobacteraceae; genus CADEFQ01. The sequence continues at coordinate 2,286 of JABAQN010000020.1, read as the reverse complement.
GCCGAGAAGATTTCGGTGAATTCGCCGGCGCTCGCCGATCCGCCGCTGATCGACCGGCTCGCGGCGCGCTTCGGCTCGCAATGCATCGTGGTCGGCATCGACAGCGAGACCACGCCCGCCGGCTGGCGCGTACACGCGCTGACGGGTGATCCCGGCCGCGCGCACGATGCCGGCCGCGATACACTCGACTGGGTGCGGGAGGTCGAGCGGCGCGGTGCCGGCGAAATCGTGCTCAACTGCATGGCGAGCGATGGCGTACGGCGCGGCTATGACCTCGCGCAACTCGCGGCCGTGCGCGCGGTGTGCACGGTGCCGCTCGTCGCCTCGGGTGGCGCCGGTGCCATCGCACACTTCGAGGCGGTGTTCCGCGAGGCCGGCGTCGACGCGGCGCTCGCGGCGAGCGTGTTCCATTCCGGCGATATCGCGATCCCGGCACTCAAGGCGGCGCTCGCGGCCGCGGGCATCGAGGTGCGGCGATGAATTTCTCGAAGGCGGACCTCGTCACGATCGCATTCGATGCGCGCGACGGACTCGTGCCGGCGATCGTGCAGGATGAGGGCAGCGGCGCGGTGCTGATGCTCGGCTACATGAACGCCGCGGCGCTCGGGGCCACGCTCGAGCGCGGCCGGGTCGTCTTCTACAGCCGCAGCCGCAAGCGCCTGTGGGAAAAGGGCGAAACATCCGGCCACACGCTCGATCTCGTCGAAATCGCCGCCGACTGCGATGCCGACACGCTGCTCGTCACGGCGCGGCCGCGCGGCCCGGTCTGCCACAAGGGTTGCCGGACCTGCTTCGGTGATACGCCCGCCACCTCGGCCGGCGCGCTCGCTCCGCTCGCCGCACTCGAGGCGTTGATCGCGCGCCGGCAGGCCGAGCGGCCCGAAGGCAGTTACACGACTCGGCTCCTGGATGCAGGACCCCTGCGCATCGCGCAGAAAGTCGGGGAGGAAGGCGTGGAGGTGGCACTCGCGGGGAGCGCCGAATCGGCCGACAAGCTCGTCAGCGAAGCCGCCGACCTTTTGTATCACCTGCTCGTGCTGCTGCGCAGCCGTGACGTGTCGCTGGCGGCGGTCGTGGGCGCGCTCGCGGCGCGCTCAAAGCAGTAATTCTTCGGCCGGCGCGCGCAGGTTGTACGACGAGCTCATCACGTGCCCGTAGGCACCCGCCGTCGCGAGCAGCAGCACGTCACCTTCGACGGTCGGCGGAAGCAGCCGGTCGTGGCCGAGCACGTCCGCGCTTTCGCAGATCGGCCCGACGACATTGACGACTTCGGTCGCCGGAGTGTCGAGGCGCGTGAGATTCACGATCTCGTGGTACGCGCCGTAGAGCGCCGGCCGGATCAGTGAATTCATGCCGGTCGCGACGCCGACATAGCGGACCTCGCCCTTCTCCTTCGTCTGCGTGACGCGCGCAAGGAGCACGCCCGCCGCCGCGACCAGGTAGCGCCCCGGCTCGAGCCATAGCTCGATGCCGGGATTTGCCGCGCGCACCTCGCCGAGCACCGCGTCGAGTCGCGCGAGATCGAGCGGCGGCCGGTCACTGCGATCCGGCACACCGAGACCACCGCCCACGTTGATCGATCGCAGGTCCGGGAAACGTGCCGCCTCCGCGGCGAGCAGGCGCGCGGTCTGCCGCCAGCTTTCGACATCGAACACGCCGCTGCCCGGGTGCGCATGCAAGCCGACGATGCGTGCGCCCGCGGCCTGCGCGAGCCCGGCGAGCGACGCGAGTTCGTCGATCGGCACGCCGAACTTCGCGTGCGCGCCCGCCGTGCGCACATGCTGGTGGTGCCCGACGCCGGTACCCCTGTCCACCCGCACGTAGAGGTCGCGGCCCCGGAAGAGCTCACTCCAGTGCCGCAGCGGATAGCTGCTGTCGATCGTGAGGCGCACGCCGGCGCCGAGCGCCCATGCGTACTCCTCGCGCGAGGCGAAATTCGGCGTGTAGAGGATGTCCTGCGGCAGGATGCCCGGGACATGGCGCCCGGCATGCTCGATCTCGCCGCGCGATACACATTCGAGGCCGATGCCCGCCGCGTGGATCCGGCGCAGCAGTTCCGGGTGCGAGTTCGCCTTCATCGCGTACCAGACGCGGGAAACCGAGCGCAGCGCCACGAGCGCGCGCGCCGCCGATTCGACGCTCGCGAGGTCGTACACGTAGGCGGCCTCGCGCGAGCCGAGCGCCGTCAGCAGCGCCTCGCGCCGGGTGCGCCACCACGCGACGGGCGCGGCCGCGCCGGCCGCCGCATCGCGCGCAAAGAGCTGCTCCCAGGTCGGACCGAGCACC
>JABAQN010000025.1 GCA_019187495.1 Steroidobacteraceae bacterium | reverse complement strand
TGATGGCGGCGTGGCTGCCCTTGATGCGGCTGACGTTCAAAAAGCCCGCGTCGCAACCCACCAGGGCGCCGCCAGGGAAGACGAACTTGGGCAGGCTCAGCAGGCCGCCCGCCGTGATGGCGCGCGGCTGCGCTGCGACCACCGGCGCGGCGTCACGGCCTGCGGTCGCGCAGCCGGTGAGGGCGGCGAACGCGGCGAGGGCGAGGAAGCGGGCCTCGCCTCGCCCGCGATCAGCGCGAGAGCATGGAGAGCAGTCGTTCATAGGCCTGCGGGTGCACCACTGCCACGAATGCGAGCCCGGCGAGCGCCCCGGCGAAATGCGCGTCATGGTTGATCCGGCCCCGCGCCTGCTTCGCCGACCACCATGTGTAGGCGAGATAGCCGACCGCGAAGAGCGGCGCCGGGATCGGGAACGGAATCGGCAGGATGAAGATGCTCTGCGTCGGGAAGTAGACGATCGAGGCGAACAGCACGGCACTGATCGCGCCCGAGGCGCCGAGCGTCGCATAGTCGGGGTTGTCGCGGTGCTTGTACCAGGTGCCGAGCTGGCTGAAGCCGAGCCCGGCGAAGTAGAGCAGCAGGAAAAGCGGCGTGCCGAGGCGCCGCTCGAGCGGGATGCCGAAGAACCAGAACGTGATCGCATTGAACAGCAGGTGCGCGAGGTCGGCGTGCACGAAGCCCGCGAGCAGCGCGGTCGAGTATTCGCGATTGCGCAGGAACCAGTAAGGACGGAAGAGGCAGCGCTCGACGAAGACCTGCGAGCCAAAGAGCCCGATGAGGCTCAGGGCGACGATCAGCGCGAGGAGGCTTGCTGCGCCCGGCCCGATGCCGCTCATGCGAACGGCGAGTCGATCGAGGCGGGCGGCACCGAAAACCAGCGCGGACCGGCATCAGTCATGTGGATGCAGTCTTCGAGCCGCACGCCGAAGCTGCCCGGAATGTAGATGCCGGGCTCGTCCGAGAAGCACATGCCCGGCGCGAGCGGTATCGTCTCGCCGTGCACGAGATTCACCGGCTCATGGCCATCGAGGCCGATGCCATGGCCCGTGCGATGCGAGGTGCCGGGCAGCTTGTAACCGGGCCCGTAACCCGCCTTCTCATAGGCCGCGCGGACCGCATCGTCGACCTTGCCCGCGGGTGTGCCGACCCTGGCCGTGTCGAACGCGATCTGCTGGCCGCGCCGCACGAGCTCCCACACCGCGCGCTGCGCCTTCGTGGGCTCCCCGTACACCATCGTGCGGGAAATGTCCGACTGGTAATCCCGGACGGTGCAGCCGCAATCCATCAGCACGATTTCGCCGTCGCGCACGGCCTGCGGCTTGCCGGAACCGTGTGGATAGGCGCTCGCCTCGCCGAGCAGGATCAGCGTGAAACCGGGCGTGGCGCCGCGCGCCGCCATGGCCGCCGACATGATCCGGCCGATGTCCTGCGGCGTCATGCCGCGCGCGATCTGCGGGGCGGTGTCGCGATAGGCCGCGATCGTGATATCGCTCGCCGCCTGCATGAGTGCGAGTTCCGCCGGCGATTTCACGACCCGGCAGGCGCGTACCACGCCGGCGTCGTCGCGGATCGCGATGCCGAGCTTCGCGAGGCCGTCGAACGCGAAGAAGCGCACGGTTTCCTCGACGCCGACGGGACCGGCACCCGCCTTGCGCGCGCGCAGCCAGTCGGCGATCAGCGCATGCGGGCTATCGTGCTCGTTCCAGACGCGTACCTCGGCGGGAATGCCGAGCGTCTCGCGAACCGAGGGCTCCTCGAAGGCGGGCGTCACGATGAGCGGCTCGCCTTGCGCCGGGATCACGGCGGCGGTCAGCCGCTCGCTGCGCCACCAGCGCACCCCGGTGAAATAGACGAGCGAACTGCCGGCCTCGACCAGCACGGCCTCGAGGCCCGCGGCGCGCATCAGGGACTGCGCCTTGGCGATCCGCCGCAGGCGTTCCTCCCTGCCGATCGGCGGCGGCAGCGGGCTTTCTCCGCTCGTAGTGACGGTTGCCGCGCGGCTCGCCTTGCCGGGCGCGAACGCGATCGCACCCGCGGTGGCCGCGGACAGCGCCAGGAAGGTCCGGCGTGCGGTGATCATGCGGGCATCTTGACCTGTCGCGGTAGCGACGTCGATCCCCGCCCCGCTCAGATCACCCCGAACGCGAGCATCGCCTCCGCGACCCGCCGGAAGCCGACGATGTTCGCGCCGAGCACATAGTTGCCGGGACTGCCGAACTCCTCGGCCGCCTCGTGGCAGTTGCGGTGGATGCCGCTCATGATTTCCTGCAGCCGCTCTTCGGTGTGCTCGAAGCTCCAAGTGTCGCGGCTCGCATTCTGCTGCATCTCGAGCGCGGAGGTCGCGACGCCGCCCGCATTGGCGGCCTTGCCCGGGCCATACGCGATGCCGGCTTCCTGGAAAACGCGCACGCCGGCCGGCGTCGTCGGCATGTTGGCGCCTTCCGCCACCGCGAGACAGCCGTTGGCGACGAGCCTGCGCGCCGCCGCCTCGTCGAGCTCGTTCTGGGTCGCGCAGGGCAAGGCGATTTCGCAGGGGATATCCCAGATGCTGCCGCCCGGAATGTACTTCGCGTCGCGATGGTGCTGCGCGTATTCCGCGATGCGGCGCCGTTCGACCTCCTTCAGTCGCTTGACGAGATCGAGGTCGATGCCGCTCTTGTGGTAAATGACGCCGCCCGAATCCGAACAGGCGATCACGCTGCCGCGCAGCCGCTGCAGCTTTTCCATCGCGTAAATCGCGACATTACCGGAGCCCGAGACCACGCAGCTGTGCCCCTCGATCGACTGGCCGCGCGCCTTCAGCATTTCGTCGACGAAATACACCGTGCCGTAGCCCGTTGCCTCGCGACGCACGAGCGACCCGCCCCAGTGCGGGCTCTTGCCGGTGAGCACGGCCGACTCGTAACGGTTGGTCATGCGCTTGTACTGGCCGAAGAGGTAGCCGATTTCGCGCGCGCCGACGCCGATGTCGCCCGCCGGCACGTCCGTGTATTCGCCGAGGTGGCGGTGCAGCTCCGTCATGAAGCTCTGGCAGAAGCGCATCACCTCGGCGTCGCTGCGGTTCTTCGGATCGAAATCCGATCCGCCCTTCGCGCCGCCGATCGGCATGCCGGTGAGCGCGTTCTTGAAGATCTGCTCGAAGCCGAGGAACTTGATGATGCCGAGGTAGACCGATGGATGAAACCTGAGGCCGCCCTTGTAGGGCCCGAGCACGCTGTTGAACTGCACGCGAAAGCCGCGGTCGATCTGCACTTCGCCGCGGTCGTCGACCCAGGGCACGCGGAAAATGATCTGCCGTTCCGGTTCGCAGATGCGCTCGATGATTTTCTGGTCGGCATACTCGGGGTGCTTGACGAGCACCGGGCCGAGCGTCTCGATGACTTCCTTTACCGCCTGGTGGAACTCGACTTCACCAGGGTTACGCCGCACGACCTGTTCGTAGATGCGCTCGATCCGCGATTCGCCCGTCACTCACTGCTCCCGGAAAAAATGGCCCGGCATGATGCGACATCGCGGCGAAGATGGGAATGCGCAATAGTACGCGCGGCGCGAGGGCTCGCGCGGCGCATTGATCGTCGTCAACGGCGCTTACGGTGCCGGATCGTCGAAGAACTTGCCGTAGGCGTCGAGCGCCCCGTGCACGAGCACGGCGCCGTCGTGACGCGTGCGCGCCGGAGCGCCGCCGCGCATCTCCTGCGCGCCGCGTGTCAGGTCGGCGATGATGTAGTGCAGGTTGGCATCAGCCGCCGGCGGCAGCTTGCAGTTGCGAATGATGTCCTGCACCTGTGCATCGATGCGGCCGGCGAGGGCATCGTACTGCGCATCACCCATGCTGCCGGCATCGATCGCCGCATGGTCCGCGTCGAACGCCTCGTGGATCGCGGCCATCCCCGCGCGCAGCGGTGCATCGGTAGCCCACTTGTGGCCCGCGTCGAGCGCGAGCTGTTCGATCGCGGCGCCTCCAGTGGAATGTTCCGCGTGGTCGGTTTCGGCGGGTGCAGCCGGTACAGCGGGCGGGTTGTCGGCGGCCTGGGGTGTCGTGCCCTCCTGTTTCGCGCAGCCGGCGGCCAGCGCGCCGAACGCGATGGTGACGGAGGCGAGAAGAGCCGCGTGCGCGGTCGAGCGATCATGTCGGTTCATGGCGGCGATTGTAGCCGGCGTTTGCCGGGGCTGCCGAAGGCCCCTAGAATCACCGCACCGCGCGGGTGTAGTTCAATGGTAGAACTGCAGCTTCCCAAGCTGCTAACGTGGGTTCGATTCCCATCACCCGCTCCACCTACGTCGATCGCTTGGCCTCATCGAGCCGCCACGGCTGCTCGCGCTCGAAGCGCTGCGCGAGGAACTCGACGAACGTGCGCACTTTCGCCGACAGGTGCCGCCGGCTCGGGTACACCGCCGAGATCGGTGAGCGCGGCAGCGTGTAGTCGGGCAGCAATCGCACGAGCGCGCCGGAGCGCACTTCCGGCGCGACGATGAAGTCCGGTTCGATGGCCACGCCGAGCCCCGCCGACGCGAGCGAGGCGAGCATGCGGCCGTTGTTGGCGCGGTGGCGCGTCGTGACGCGCAGTTCGTGGCGCTCGCCCTGCGCCGATTCGAAGCGCCACACCTGCGGCAACGGCACGAGCGTGTAGCTCAGGACTTCGTGCGAGGCGAGGTCGGCGGGCGTGCGCGGCGTGCCGTGGCGCGCGAGATGCGCGGGCGAGGCGCAGCACACGGGTGTCGTCCAGCCGAGCCGGCGCGAGACGAGGCCCTGGTGCACGACCGTGCCGATGCGGATCGCGAGGTCGAAACCCTCCTCGACGAGATCGATCGCGCGATCCGAGAGATCGAGGTCCCACACGATGTCGCGATGGCGCGCCGAGAACTCGCTGATCGCGGGCGCGAGGAAACGCTCGCCGAAGCTCACGCCGCAGGTGAGGCGCAGCACGCCGCGGGGAACGACGGCGACGGCGCGCACCGAACTTTCCGCTTCGTCGAGATCGGCGAGCAGCTGCACGCTGCGCTCGTAGAACGACTGGCCCACCTCGGTCAGCGACAACCGTCGCGTCGTGCGGTGGATCAGCCGTGCATCGAGGTGCGCCTCGAGGTCCGCGACGAGTCTCGAAACGGCGGACGTGGAAGTGCCGAGGCGCTCGGCCGCACGCGCGAAGCTGCCGAATTCGACCACCCTCGCGAACGCCTGCACGGCCCGGAACCGGTCCATCGGTTGATTATTGCAGAGATCGCAATAGTCTTTGCACAGAATTCGTGTTTATCCCGGACGTGGGTACGAGGATGATCCCCTCATCGTCACAACGGAGTCATCGTCCATGAAGCTCTACTACTCCCCGGGCGCCTGCTCGCAAGCACCCCACATCGCGGCCCACGAACTCGGCCTCCCGGTCGAGACGGTGAAAGTCGATCTGCGGACGCACACGCTCGCGGACGGATCGGATTACTACAAGGTGAATCCGAAGGGCTACGTGCCGCTGCTCGTGCTCGCCGATGGCACGACCCTCACCGAAGCGAACGTGGTCCTTCAATACCTCGCGGACCAGAAACCGGGCACGCTCGCGCCGAAATTCGGCACGCTCGAGCGCTGGAAGCTCACGGAGATGCTCGCCTTCCTCGCCACGGAAGTGCACAAGGGCTTCAGCGCGCTGTGGAACCCGAGGACGCCGGCCGAGGTGCGCGCTGCGGCGGTCGAGCGGCTCGGCACCCGCTTTGCGCTCTTGTCGCAGACGCTCGCGAAGCAGCCATTCCTGATGGGAGACAAGTTCACCATCGCCGACGCGTATTTCTTCGTGTTGCTCAATTGGACGAACATCCACAAGGTCGACCTCACGCCGTGGCCGGCGCTCAAGGACTACCAGGCGCGCGTCGCTGCGCGTCCGGCCGTGCAGGCGACGCTCAAGGCCGAAGGCCTCGTGAAGTAGTCATCGCCGGGGCGCGGCCGCATGGAACGCCTGCCGACAGTATTCCTGTCCCACGGCTCGCCGTTGCACGCGATCGATGCCGGCGATGCGGGCCGGGCATGGGAGGCGCTCGCGGCCTCCCTGCCGCGGCCGCGCGCGGTCCTGATCGCCTCGGCGCACTGGGATACGCAGCTGCCGATGCTGACGGGTGGAGCTGCGTTGCAGACGATCCACGACTTCAGCGGCTTTCCGCCTGAGCTCCATCGCGTGCGTTACGACGCGCCCGGCTCGCCCGCGCTCGCGGCGCGCGCGGCGGAACTGCTGAAGGCGGCCGGCAACACCCCCGCGATCAATGGCTGCCGCGGCATCGACCACGGCGCATGGGTGCCGCTCAAGTGGATGTATCCGCGGCGCGACGTGCCGGTCGTGCAGTTGTCGGTGCAGAGCGCGCTCGACGCCGCCCATCATCTGCGCGTCGGCGAAGCACTCGCGCCGCTGCGCGACGAGCAGGTACTCGTGATCGGTTCGGGGCACGTCACGCACAATCTGCGCGACCGGGCGTCGCATGAAGGCGCCGCGCAGCCTGCCGCCTACGCGGTCCGCTTCGCGTCCTGGCTCGGGGAGCGGCTGGCGGGGGGCGATCGCGCGGCGCTCGTCGCCTGGCGAGAGGAGGCACCGGATGCGGCGCGTGCCCACCCGTCGCCCGAACATTTCCTGCCGTTGTTCGTGGCGCTGGGTGCCGCGGGACACGAGGCACGCGCCACGCGCCTTTACGCGGCGATCGAGGCGGGCGCGCTCGCGATGGACGCGTACCGCTTCGACTGATTCGTCAGCGCTGCAGTCCGCCCGTGAGCACGATGCGCATCGCCGCTTCGACCGTGAGGTCGGTGGGCTCGATGCGGCTTCTCGGCAGGTACACGGTGTAGCCGCCGATCTGGTAGCTCATCGGCAGGTACACGGCGACGAGGTCCTCGTCGGTGCCGATGCCCGGCAGTGTGGCGTGTTCCTGCGTCACGAATCCCATCACGCGCCCGGGGCCGAACTCCACCATCACGACACGCTCGAGCTCGCTCTTCCTGCCGCTCGTGTTGACGAGCTTCGTGACGTCGCGCAACGCGCCGTACACCGTCTTCACGACCGGCACGCGCATCACGAGCGCTTCGACGACATGCATGCCGCGGCGGACCACGTAGGCGTTGACGAGGAGGCCCACGAGAAACAGCACGACGAAGCCCGCGACGAGGCCCATGCCGGGCACGTAGCGTTCCTCCGGTACGAACCAGCGGATCGGCCCGGACAGCAAGGTCTCCGTGGTCACGCCGAGCCAGTAGATGAGATAGATGGTGAGCCCGATCGGCAGGATGGCGACGAGGCCCTTCAACAGGATGCGGCCGAGATGGCTCAACGGTGAGCTCCGCGGGAGACGGGAGCGGGATTCTAATGGATCAGCGGGTCCCGGTCGCAGCGCGCAGCGGGATCGCGAACACGCTGAAGTAGCGTGCCTCGCCCACGTTCATCGACACGATCACCGGGAGCCGGTCGGGTGCCTGCGCATCCGTCGCGAGATCGAGCGAGAGCCGATAGGACGCCGACGCGCTCGCCTTGCCGAACACATGGGCGGTTGCCGATTTCGCGACCGACACGCCGGGCGTCGACGGAAACTCGATGCGCAGGTCGTCGCCGTCGATGCGCGGGATCACCGCGATCTGCAGGTCGAGCGGCGTGCCGGCACCACCCCCGGTGAATGCGTAGCGGACGTCGGCCGGCACGCCGATCTTCTCGCTGCGGCGCTCGGCGCTCGCCATTTTCGCGAGGTCGACCTCGGCGCCGGCGGGGGCTTCGCGGGACGGGGCGGCACAGCCCGCGACCAGTGCCAGACCCAACAATGCGGACAGGAGCCGTGGCATCGTGTTCATCAGTTGCTCGTGAGGGTGACGTTGACATCGACGATCGAGGGAGCCGGGGAGTTCCCGCCGCAACCGGCGTTGTCGCAGTCATAGACATCGAGCACGTAGGTGCCGGCCTGCGGCAATTGCACCACGAGGTCCTCGGTGCCGGCGGCTTCGCCCCGGTCGACTTCGATGCCTTGCCTGAAGAGCACGAAATCGGGATCGCGACCCGGCTGTGTCTCGACGCGCACGCGCACGCTGCGAGCCGCCGCGACATCGAAACGCAGGAAACGATGGTTCGAGAGCTTGTTCGGCGTGCCGAAGGCCGGCCTCGCGCCACCGATGCTGCGCACCATCACGGTGCCGCCGTCGATGGTGAGGGGCGTATAGACCGGCAGCACATCCGTCGAGGAGGCCGCATTGGTCTCGGTGCTGCCGAACGCATCGATCGTCGCCGACGTGATGGCGTACGAACCGACGATGGCATCGATCGACGCGGCCTGCGCGGGGTTGGCGGCCTTCAGTGCGGCAACGAACGGAAAGATGCTCGTGAGCGCAGGCGTGACCACCTGTGGCCCCGTGAGCACGGACCACAGCGGCGCGAAACCGAGCGAGAGCGTATCCCCCGCGCCGCCCGCAATGGAATCCTGCGCGGAGTCGAACAGATCCCACAGGATCTCCCACACCGAGGATTCGCTGTACCAGCCGCGCGGCGCCGTCGAAGTCGATTCGACGTTGAACCAGCCTGCCTGGCCCCGGCCGAAGGTATCGATCGCGAGCGGATCGCCGAGGGCCATGGCCGCGAACGCATAGCCGAAGCCCTCGCCGAACGCGACGCGCGGATCGAGGTAATCACCGAGCGCGTGCGGTCCGCCGATGTTGTCCGATCGCGAGAACAGATCCTCGACATAGTGGCCGAACTCGTGGGCGATGACGTGCGGGTCGTACTCGTCGGTGTCGACATTCGCCTCGCCGGCGAGCGTGATCGTGGGGCCGCCGGCGCCGTTCGAGTAGAAGCTGCTGTCGGTCGCGGCGTTCGCGGGACTCCAGTCGATGACGAGCGGGGCGAAGGTTGCGGCGGGCCGGGCGCCGAGAATCAATGATTGGGCCCGGTAGACGGTGTCGAGTATCGCGAAGGGCGCCGCCGCGCGCGAACCCGCGGCCGAGCCGTCCGGGTTCCACCCGGACGGGATCGAAAGGTCGCGGCGCGCGCCCGCCGTGCCGCTCGACACCGCCACGGCGTCGAAGGTGTAGGTCGGGTTGCTGCCGTCGCGCACCACGACATTCCAGGTGGGCGCGGCGCCACTGCGCGCGAGTTCGGCGACCGCGCGCACGACCACGCTCGTCGACGCGGGTACCGCGAGCGCGAAACTCCCGCTTGCATCGGTGGCTCCCCGGGCCAGCTCCGCCTGCGTCGCGGCATCGAGCGCGATGACGGTGATGCCGCGCGCCGGGTCCTGGCGCTGATCGGCGTACGCGAGCCCATTGGTCGTGGCGGGCACGCGCGTGTAGGTCAGCGCGCCGGATATCGGCACGGTATTGGCCGGCAAGGGATTCACGGTGACCGTGACGGTATCGGCCGCGCTCGCCGCGCCCGCATCGTCCGTGACGACGAGCGAGAACACGAGCGCGGTGGTGCTCGTGACACCCGGCGCCGTGAACGTCGGCGCGACGGTCGAGGCGCCAGCGAGAACGACGGCGGGACCTGCCGTCTGCGTCCAGGCATACGTCGCCAGCGTGCCGCCCGCATCGCTGCTGCCGGCGCCGGAGAGCGTGACCGGCACGCCGGCGAGCGTCGTCTGGTCCGGGCCGGCCTTCGCGATCGGGATGTTGTTGGGCCCGGTCACGGTGATACCGGCGGTGCGGGTCACGCTGCCGCCTGGCCCGTCGCAAGTCAGGGTATAGAACGTCGAGGTATTCACCGGGCCTGTGCTCGCGCTTCCAGACGCCGGCCGCGCGCCGCTCCAGCCGCCGGATGCCGTGCACGAGGTCGCGTCGGTTGTCGACCAGGTCAGTGTCGCCGCGCTGCCGGCAGTCAGAAAGGTGGGTTGTGCCGAAATCGTCAGCGTCGGCGGCAGGGCCGCGACGACGTTCACGGTGGTGGTCGCCTGCCCGCTGCCAAGCGGATTGGTGCATGTGAGTAGGTACGTGGTGGCCGCTGTCAGCGGGCCTGTGCTCTCGCCCACGCTCGGAGAGATCGCAGGACGCGGGCCGCTCCAGCCGCCCGAGGCCACGCAGTCGTTCGTATTGCGTGCGGACCAGGAGAGCGTGCTCGCGCTGCCGATGACGATCGGGTTCGGGTTGCCGCCGAGCGCGACAATCGGGGGCGCGGGGGTTCGCACGTCGACCGTGGCGCTGACTGCGGTCGTGCCGCCCTCGCCGGTGCACGTGAGGGTGAACACCGTGGCCGCGAGCAGCGCGCCGGTCGTTTCCGTACCGCTGGTGGCGCGTGTACCCGTCCAGCCGTCCGAGGCCGTGCAGGCCGTGGTGCGATCAGTCCTCCATGTGAGCGTGGTGGGTGTGCTGTAGTCCACCTGAGCCGGATTGCCCGACAACGATACTTCGGGCGGCGGAATGTAGCTGATCGAAACATGTGCCGAGGAAGTACCGCCCGCGCCCGTGCACTCCAGGTGGTAATTGACGAAAGATGATGCCGGCGTCACGGTTTCGGTGCCGCTCGTGGCGCGACTGCCTGACCAGTCGCTGCTCGCGGTGCAGCTCGTCGCGTTGGTGCTCGACCAGGTCAGGACGACCGAGGCGCCAGGTGCGATCTCGCTTGCCGAGGAAGTCAGGGTGACGGTGGGTGCCGCAGGCGGAGTGGGCGGATCGGATCCACCACCGCCGCCACCGCAGGCCGAGATGAACACGGCCAGGACCCCACCGAGCGCGCGCTTCATGCAGGGTGCGAGTATACGCGCCGGCATCTGGCGCGCATCAGGCCGCGCGCACGCGCGGCCGCGGACGTTATGTCAGCCGCCCGCCTTCGCGGTGACGACCTTGCCGTCCCTGACCGGCAGGCGCGCGCCCGGGTCGTGATCCATCTTCACGGTGTGCTCGGCGTCTTCGAAGCGGTAGCGAACCTTGAACTGCCCGGTCGGGACTTCCTTCGAGTCGTACACGGTTTCGCAGCGCTGTTCGACGACCTGCTCGGTATTGCCCCGCTGCACGCGCTCCTGCACTTTGTTGCCGGCGTAGCCGCCTGCCGCGGCGCCGGCCACGGTGGCGATGTCGCGCCCCGACCCGCTGCCGATCTGGTTGCCGAGCACGCCGCCGACGACCGCGCCGATCACGGTTCCCGTGACCTGGTGCGTGTCCTTGACGGGTTTCTGCCGGGTCACCGTTTCGTCGTGGCACACCTGCCGGGGTGTCTTCACGGTCTTCATGATCTCGTCGGCGGAGAGCACTTCCGCCGAGGCGCCGCCCGACATCACGCGATAGCCCGCGACGGCCGCCACACCGGTCACGAGCACCGCGCCCGCGACCGCACCGATCAACGTTTGCCTGTTCATGTGCGCATGCTCGGCGCGCGGAGCCCGGCCGTGGAGGGTCCCAGGCCCCATTCGATTGTCCGAAACGTCCTACACGGGCTTCTGTAAAGCGGCGGCGCTTTCGGGCACGAGGCGCAGCCAGATGCGCTCGCTCTGCCGCGCCGGTGCGCCGGCCGCGTGCAGCGCCGCGAGCGCCGCCTCGTCGGTGACGCCATCGGCCGCGCGCAGCACCGCGAGCGCGCCCGAGAGCCGGCCGAGCCGGACGCTGCGGCCGAGCGGCGACGCACCGGCGGGTCGCGCGCCGGGCAGCTGTTCATCGAGCGCGGCGAGCACGGCGGGTGACAGCTCCCAGCTCGCCGCGATCGCATGCGCGACGGGCGCGGCGTGGGTGTCGATGAGGAGCGCGATCAGGTCCGGCGAGGGCGCGAGCCCGCCATGCTCGACGTAGCGGTCCATCGCGATGCGAAACACGACGATGGTGCCGAGGCCGACCAGCAGCGCGAGGAGTTGCGCGGTGAACGGGTCGCTGTCGTCGACGATCGCAGCAAAGGTCTCGGCGGCGACCCCGGCGCGGCACGCGTGCTCCCAGGTCGTGTCGGGGAAGCGTGCGAAGTGGCCGGTGCGGATCCGGAAAACCGGCTGCAGCACGGCAGCCGCCACGAGCCGGCGGATGCCCTCGGTACCGAGCACGGCGACCGCGCGATCGATGCTCTCGACCGGTTTCTCCGTGATGCGGTAGTACGGGCTGTTCGCGAGCCGCAGCAGATCGGCCGCGAGGGCGGGATCGCGCGCGATGATGCCCGCGAGCTCGCGGCGCGAAGTCTCGCTGTCGTTGACCGCGCGGAGCAGTTGCGGCAGCAGCAGCGGCCGGCGTGGCATGTATTTCGCCTGGGTCGCGGACGAGGCGACATCGCGCGCGACTTCGGCCGCGACGCGCTCGTGATCGGGCGGTACCCGCGGCACGAGCTGTGGTGCGGACAGCGCGAGGCGATGCAGCGCGATCGCGGCATCGATCCCGTCCGCGGAGCGCGGCGCGGACGGCTCGCGCACGGGCGATCCTGCCTCATCCGCTCCCCGGGCAGGCTTCTCGGCGGGGACACCGGCACGCCTGCGCCGCGCGCCAACGATGAGCGTGGCGGCGAGCAGCAGCACGACGACCGCGATTGCAGCGACGACGAGGGGTTCCATCGCCGCGAGCTTACCTGCTCCCTCGTGCGCGGTCAGATTTCGTTGGCGCGCGCAAAGCGCGCGATGTGTTCCCCGGCGCGGAATGCGAGCGCCTGGATCGTCATCGTCGGCTGTCCGCGCCCGGAGGTGACGAAGCTCGAGCCGTCGCAGATGAAGAGATTGCGCACGTCGTGGCTGCGGTGATACCGGTCGACGACCGACGTCGCAGGATCATTGCCCATCCGGCATGTGCCGAGCAGGTGCGGCGCGTTGGTCGACGGGATCACCGGGAAGCGCGACGTGCGTCGTGCGCCCGCCGCCTGCAGGATCTCGTCGGCGCGGCCCTGCAGGAAGCGCGCGTTCGCGAGGTCGTCCGGGTGATCGCGGTAGGTGACCCGGATGCAGGGCTGGCCCCACGCATCCTTCAGCTGCGGGTCGAGGCTCACGCTGTTCGTCTCGAGCGGCAGCGACGTGCCGTGCTGCGTCGAAATCATCGTGCGCGGAAATGCCTTCAGCCGGTCCTTGCAGGCCTGCCCCCAGCGCGGCTCGCCGGGCGGACGCTCGAGTGCCCAGATGATCGGGATGGGTCCGATGCGCGCGTCGATGCCGCCGCCGCCGTAATGGCCGCGCCTCGGATCGCTGTCGTAGAAGTCGTGCACGATGCGCGTGACCTGCACGCTCTTGTATTCGTTCAGCTCGTGCTCGAACTCGGCCTCGACCTGCCCGTAGGTGTTGAACATCAGGTGGCGTCCGACACTGCCGCTCGAGTTCGCGAGCCCTTGCGGGAAGCGCGCGCTTTCGGAAGCGAGCAGCAATCGTGCTGTCTCCGCGCCGTTCGCGGACAGCACGACGGCACGCGCCTTCTGGAAGCGTTCGCGGCGCCCGGCATCGAAATAGAGCACGCCCGTGGCGCGACCCGCGTCGTTCGTCGGCACGCGAAACACATAGCTCTGTGCGCGCACTTCGCAGCGGCCCGTGGCCTCGGCTTCGGGAATCACGGTGTAGAGCGTCGAGGATTTCGCCGTCGCCTCGCAGCCGAAGCCCATGCAGAAGCCGCAATGGACGCAACCCGCCCGGTTGCGATAGGGCACCGAGGCGATCGCCATGGGTGCCGGAAAGGGATGCAGGCCGAGCCTGCGCGCGCCGCGCTCGAGCAGCACGCCGGAGGATTTCACCGGCAGCGGCGGCATCGGGTAGGGCTTCGAGCGCGGCGGGTCGTCCGGGCAGGCGCCCGCGAGGCCCGAAACGCCGATCTCCCAGTCGACCTTCGTGTAGTACGGCTCGAGTTCCGCATAGCTGATGGGCCAGTCCGCGAACGCGGTGCCCGCGACGGGCCCGAGGACGCTGCGCTCGCGGAAGTCGATTTCCCGAAAGCGCCAGAAGTTCGCCGTGAAATGAGTGGTGCTGCCGCCGACCGTTTGCGCGTACCAGGCGGGCAGCAGGCCGCTCGTGACCGGCTGTGCAACGGCGGCCGGATCGGCACGGAACGACTGCGGGGTGGTGCGGGCGCTGTTCGTGAGCCCGTCGAGGAAGTAGTACTTCAATTCGTCGTGTTCGAAGGACGCCGGCGTATGGCGTGGGCCGCGCTCGAACAAGACGACGGAATGCCCCGCCTGCGACAGCTCGCGTGCGATCACGCCACCGGCTGCGCCGGAGCCGACGATCGCGAAGTCGACCGTGTCATCGTCACGGAAGGTGCGCGCGCTCATGGCGTGAAGCCCGGATAGTCGCGGTCGTACCAGCCGAAGGGGGGCGCGTACGCGTGCGTCGTCTCGAAGCCGATCAGCCGCCAGCCGAGCTGGTCGCGGTTGCCGCCCCAGGCGGGGTCGGCCAGCAGCCCGAGCACGGTGAGGAAATGCAGCTGGGTGAACAGCGGCGTCGATTCGAGTGTCGAGAAGTCCGGAAAGGGGCGGGGCAGGGCGCCAAGGTCCTTCAGGATCGGTGCGCGCATTTCCGCGAAAAAGCTGCCGAACGCCCGGTCGATGAAATACACGACGCCGGCTTCACGGGCGCCCGGGCCATCGTCACCCGAGGGCACGATGCGCGAGGTGAAATCGTCGAGGTCGCGGGCCTCGTCGGCAGACAGGGTATTGAATCGTGGCGGCGGCGCTCCCGCAGCCACGGCCGCCATGCTGGTGTGGGCGTGCCCTGCGGCGGCGGCGATGGCGGGCGCATGCGCCGACCACCAGGCCGCGCCGAATCCGGCCGCAGTGACACCCTCGAGGAAGCCTCGCCTCGTGTGCATCGTTCGCCCCCGTCCTTCCCTGGCCAGCGGCGGATGCTACATCGGCGAGCCGGGTTGCGCGATGCCGAGCCAGGCCGCGAGCACGAGGCCGGCCCAGATCGCGAGCACGTAGGGGCGGCAGGCCTCGAGCCCTTCCTGCATGTCGCGATCGCTCTCGTCCGTGGCGCCGCTCGTGAGGAGCTGGCGGTAGCCGCTCACGAAGCGGGGAATGCGCAGGCGGATCACGAGGCCGCAGAAAATGAGCGCCGCGAAGATCAGCAATTTCGCCGCGAGCCACGGATAAGGCTGCATGCGTCCGTCGCCGTAGGCATAGCCGACCGAGGCGATCAGCGCGACGATCATGAAGCAGCGGAAATAGAAATCGAATTTCGCGAGGCGCTCGCCGAGCGGCTGCCCCTGGAAATGGTGGACCGCCCACACGAGCAGCGCCCACAACGGCCCGAGCGCGAGGATCAGCGGCAGCTGGCCCGGCAGGTGCGGGATGCCGGCGTAGAACGCGAGCAGCCCGCCGACCGACAGCATCAGGGCGAGGCAATAGCGCGGCAACTGGTCGAGCTCGGTGAAGATCCTGAAGGCCGTGAGCCGTGCGTCGCGCGACAGCGTGCGATCGATCACGAAGCGGCTCGAATAGAACACGCCGACGTCGCCGCCGAGCCAGTAAACGAACAGCAGGATGTGCAGCAGCTTGACGATGGAATAGGTCACTTGACGCCTCGTGGTCGCGTCAGGGCGCGGGCTGCTTGCGCGCCGAGGCTGTCAGGATGCCGGAGTAGCCGTACACCGCGTTGTCGGGACACGGGATCACCTGGATGTCGAGGCTCGCGCGTGTCGCGCCGTTCTCGAGCAGCGCTTCCGCCATCGCGTCGACCGTGAGGCCGGCACCCGGGAACATCCGCGCGCCGACCTTGTACGCCGTGCACTCGTGCAGCGCGTGCATCACGATCGTGCCGCCCGGCGCGAGCATCGACAGCACGTTCTGCATGCACGCGCGCCACACGCCTCGATCGCTCGATACCGCGTCGAGGCAGAATCCCGAAACGATGAGGTCATAGAAGCCGCGACGCTCCGGCCCGAGCGGATCGTGCCAGCGCGCATCGCTGACATAGAGCCCGCGGATCGCCTTGCGCGCCTGCGCTTCGCGCCGCGCGGTGCGTGCCGGGTCGTCGGCGGGCGCGCCCTCGCACCCGAGGATGAAGCGCGTGAAGCGGCTCCAGTCGCTTTCCCCGCCCGCCTGCGCGAGCCACTCGCGCACGAACACGAGGTTGTCGGCGAGCCAGTCGGCCATGTCGATGCGAAAGGCGTATGCGGCGGCCGCGATCGCGCGATGCAGCGTCGGCCCGCAGCCGTATTCGAGCGCCCTGCCGAAGCGCGCGCCGGCACGGCGCATGACGTCGAGCTGATAGGCGAGCACTGCCTGTTCATCCGGCAGGACCACCTCGCTGTAGTAGGTCTCGAAGTAATCCCGGGCCCGCCAGGATGAATAGTCAGCGAGCCCCTCCGGCGATCTTGAATCGATCACAGGCAATCCCCGTATCTCATTGCTTGTTTGGGTATTTGTAGCGGAAATCCCCCCCGGAAAGCCAGAGTGCGACCTGGCTCACAGGGTCCTTCCGCGGCTGCGGCCGATAATTTCGTCAAATCGTTCCCCGGGTGTTTCGGCGACAATTCATGGCCATGACTACCGTCCGGCGTGCCACGGCCTTCGGCGATCTCGCCCCGGAACTCTTTCGTGACATGGTCGAGCAGTGGCCCGGCGCGGTCGTCATGGTCAATCGGGACGGCGTGATCCGCTGGGCCAACGAAGCGGCGCACGACTGGGCGCCCGCCGGCGCCGGGGCGCTCATCGGCGGCGCGCTCACGGGGCTCGCCGTACCCTGGCTGCGCGAACAGGAAGACCTGGTCGCGGTGCTCGCGGGCGGCGCGCGCCAGTTCGATACGCGCGTGCTCGTCGACCGGCGGGGCCGGGAGCGCCATTGCGGCGCGCGGCTCGTGCCGCTGCGGCGTGGCCAGGCGATCTGCGGCGCCCTTCTCTACATCGATGATGTGCCGGCTCCGGAGGGCTCGACGGTCGTGCAGGCGCCCTCGATCTCCGATACCGCGCGTGCGGTGGCGCTGGGCGCCGCGCAGGTCGGCGCCTGGCACCGCAATCTGCAGACGGGCGAAGGGGGCGTCGATGCGCTCTGGTGCCGGGCGCTGCGGCTCGATCCGTGCGCGGGCGCGACCCACCGGGCCTGCTGGGAGAAGCGGATCCACCCGGACGACATGGCCGCCTACCGCGAGTCCTGCGAGGAACTCGATGCGGGCGGCAGCGGATCGTTCGAAGCCGAGTTTCGCGTGCTGACCGAGGACTCGCGCTGGCTGTGGCTGCTGCAGCGTGGCCAGGTGATCGAACACGACGACGAGGGCCGCCCGCTGCGCGCCGCCGGGATCTGCATCGAGATCGACGCGCGCAAGCGCGCCGAGGTGTCGCTGCAGGAGAAGGAGTCGCGGCTCGCGACGGCGCTCTGGGGTGCGCGCGCCGCGTTCTGGAAATGGAACATCACGAGCGGCGTGGCCGAACGAAGCGCGATGTGGTTCGCGATGACGGGCTTCCAGCGCGAGGAATGGGAGCGCGAGGCGCGGCCGTGGCACGACCGGCTGCATCCGGACGATGTCGAGCGCGTCGAGCGCACGATACGCGACCACTTCGAGGGGCGCACGCAATCGCTCGAGATCGAATACCGGCTGCGTGTCGCGTCGGGGGAGTACCGCTGGTTCCAGGATCGCGGCCGCGTCCGCGAGTGGGATTTCCAGGGCAATGCGACCGTCGCGATCGGCGTGTCGCTCGATATCGAGGCCCAGAAGCAGGCGGAGCTCGAACTGCGCAGCAGCGAGGCGCGGCTCGAGACGGCCGTGTGGGGTGCGAAGATCGGACTCTGGGAGCTCGATTTCGCGAGCGAGCAGACCCGCTGGCACAACGACTGGTGCGAGCGGCTCGACCTCGAGCCCTGCGAGGGCGCGGACCACGTGCAGTGCTGGGACGCGCGCATCCATCCCGACGATGTCGAAGAGGCGCAGCGCAACTTCGCGGCGCACGTCGCGGGACGGTCCGACCACTACGATGCCGAGTACCGGATCCGTACGCGCGGCGGCGAATGGCGCTGGCTGTTCGAGCGCGGCCGCGTGGTCGAGCGCGCGCCGGACGGCGCCGCGCTGCGCATGGTCGGTGTCTGCATGGACATCGAGGAACGCACCGCCGCCGAGCACGATGCGCTCGAAGGCAAGCAGCGGCTCGAGCACGTGATCGATGTGGCGGGCATCGGCATCTGGAACTGGGACCTCGGCGCGCAGCGTTTCCATTGCAACGACATCTACGCGCAGTACGCGCTCGGCGGCACCTGCCCGCAGGATCCGGTCGAGCGGCGGGAAGCGCGTTTCTCGCGCCTGAACCCGGATGATCTGGCCGAAGCGCGCGAGATCGACGACGAAATCC
Organism: Steroidobacteraceae bacterium; assembly: GCA_019187495.1. Taxonomy (GTDB): domain Bacteria; phylum Pseudomonadota; class Gammaproteobacteria; order Steroidobacterales; family Steroidobacteraceae; genus CADEFQ01. The sequence continues at coordinate 98,049 of JABAQN010000025.1, read as the reverse complement.
GCACCGGACGGCGCAACGAGTTCGAGATCACGAGCCGCCTGCGCCACACGCAGGGCGACTGGCGCTGGGTGCTGCAGCGCGGGCGTGTCACGGCGCGCACGGCGGACGGCGCGCCCGCGCTCATGGCCGGCATACTCGTCGACGTCACGCACCGGCACAAGGAGATCGAGGCGCGCGAGCACGCCGTCGCCACGTTGCACGCGGTGACCGCCCACGCGCCGGACTATCTCATCCTGCTCGACCGCGAACTCGTCGTCGGCTTCGTGAACCGGGGCTGGAAGTCCTTCACGCCGGGCGCGATGTTCGGCCGGCACTTCGAGGAAGTCGTCGCGGAAAATTGCCGCGAGCCGCTGCTTGCGCTCTGCAGGCAGGTGCTCGCATCCGGGCAGCCGGGCGAAGTCGAGATCGTGGACGCATGCACCGGCTCGGCGCCGCACTATCTCGCCAATCGCGTCGCACCGGTGTTCGAGCGCGGCGTGGTCACCGGCCTCAGCATCGCGATCAGCGATATCACGGAGCGACGCGTCGCCCAGGAGCGTTCGCGCGCGACCGAATCCGTGCTGCGCACCATCGCCGAAGTGACATCGGACTGGCTCGTGATGCTCGACGGCGAGTTGCGCTATGTGTTCATCAACCGGGGCTTCGGCGGGCACGCACCCGCCGAGATCATCGGCCGCTCCATGCGCGAGCTCGTGCCGCGCCAGCAGACGCCCGGCATCCTGGCGCTCGCCGAAGCCGTGTTGCGGACCGGCAAGGCGCGCATTGACGAGCAGGACGTGATCGCGCCGGACGGCACGGTGCGGAGAATCGAGCTGCGCGTGCGGCCGGTGCCCGCGAGCGATGCGGCCGCCGTGGGCGGCCGGGGCATCGTCGTCAACGCCACCGACATCACGGCGCGCAAGGCGCTCGAGCGCGAGCTGCTCGAAATTGCCAATCGCGAGCAGCAACGCATGGGCAGCGACCTGCACGACGGCCTGTCGCAGGATCTCACCGGCATCGCGCTGATGCTGCGCGGCGTCGCGGCGCAATTGCGCAAGGAGCGATCGGAGGCGGGCGCCGATGTCGAGGAAGTCATCGGGCTCGTCAATGGTGCGATCGAGAACACCCGCATACTCGCGCGCGGCCTGTCGCCGGTCAGCGGCGAACGCGGCGGGCTCGTTGCGGCACTCGAGACGCTCGCGACGCGCATGCAGGACCGGCATGGTGTTAATGTCGCGATCTCGGCGCGGCTCGACGGGTCGCCGGTGCTCACCGATGCGGCGTCGAACCACCTCTACAGGATCGCGCAGGAAGCGGTCATCAATGCGATACGGCACGGTTATCCGAAGCAGGTCAGGATCGATCTCGCGCGCGTCGGCGACAGCCTGCGGCTGCGCGTCGAGGACGACGGGCGCGGCTTCGGCGATGCGCCTTCCCCGTCGACCGGCCTCGGCCTCAAGATCATGCGCTATCGTGCGCAGATGCTCGGCGGCACGCTCGGTATCGAGACAGGCGACGCGAAGGGCGTGCGCGTGGAGTGCCTGTGTCCCATAGCAGCCAATCGGCGCGCAAGCGCGTCCTGATCGTCGACGATCATCCGATCGTGCGGCACGGCCTCACCCGCATGATCGAGGCGGCGCCCGACCTCGAGGTCTGCGGCGAGGCGGAGAATGTCGCCGATGCGCGGCGCGCCATCCGCGACCGGCACCCCGATATCGTGATCGTCGACCTCACCCTGGGCCAGGGCGACGGCCTCGAACTCGTGCGGGACGTGCGCGCGCACCATGCGGGTTTGCCGATGCTCGTGCTGTCGATGCACGAAGAGGCCATCTATGCCGAGCGCATGCTCGCGGCCGGCGCGCGCGGCTACATCATGAAGGAAGCCGCCTCCGACCAGTTGCTCGTCGCGCTGCGCCGGGTGCTGTCGGGCAAGGTTTACCTGAGCGAGGCGCTCGCCGGACGACTGAAGGCGCGCGGGGCGGCGGCCGGGGAGGCTGCCCTCGACCCGCTGCGAAGGTTGAGCAACCGCGAGATGCAGGTGCTCGCGAAGCTCGGCCAGGGGCAGTCCTCGCGCGCGATCGCCGCCGACCTGACGCTGTCCGTGAAGACCGTCGAATCGCACCGCCAGAGCATCAAGCGCAAGCTCAACCTGGCGAACAACGCCGAGTTGCTGCAGTACGCGCTGACGCTCGACCGGACCTCGAAGGGCGGCGCATGACGGGCAGCGGCCGGTCGATCGCGCGCCGCCGCTAAACCGTTTCGCCCGCGCACGCGTCGAAGCCATGCAGGAGGAAGCCCCCTTGGCGGACGGCGGCGTGGCGGACATCGACCAGGTTCTCGTGGCGCGCGCCTGCGGCGGGGACGTACGGGCCTTCGAGCGGCTGTATCGCGAGCACGCAGGCAGGGTGCACGGCCTGTGCCTTCGGATGACGCACGATCCGGCGCTCGCCGAGGACTACACGCAGGAGACGTTCGTCCGCGCGTGGCGCTCGCTCGACCGCTTCGAAGCGCGCAGCCGGGTATCGACCTGGCTGCACCGGATCGCCGTCAACGTGATCCTCGAGCGCCGCCGCCGCCGCGAGCCGCCGGTCGAGTATGTCGAGGACATCGCGGAGGTCGATCGCGACCACGACACGCTCGACACGCCGGTCGAGGAGGCCGAACTCGAGGCGGCCGTCGCCTCGCTTCCGCAGGGCGCGCGCGATGTGCTCACGCTCTGCGGGATCTACGGTTATGCGCACGGCGAGGCCGCGGCGATGCTCGGGATCGCGGAAGGGACCTGCAAGGCGCAGTTGCATCGCGCGCGTTCGCTCGTGCGCGCGCGGCTCGAGAGTGGAGTGCGGACATGAACGGTGACAGCGAAGGCCGGCTGGCCGGGATCGGCGAACTGCGACGGGACATTCCGCCTTCGCGCGACCTGTGGCCCGACATTTCGGCCGCCATCGGCGGCTCGGCGCCACGGCGGCGCTTCACGGTGGCGCATCCCGCGTGGGCGGTCGCCGCGGCGGTGGCCTGTGTCGCGGTGGGCGTATGGATCGGCCGCATATCGGTTCCCGGCGAGCCGGGGGTGACGAGGGCGGGAACGATCCCCACCAGCGCGGAACTGGCGCGGCAGGTGAGCTACGCGCCCGGTGCGCGCTTCGAGCGCACGCGCGAGCAGCTGCTGGGCCAGGTCACTGCGCGCCTCGCGGAATTGCCGCCCAGGGCGCGAGCCGAGGTCGAGGCGAGCCTCGGGACCGTCCAGCGCGCACGCGCCACGATCGAGCAGGCGCTCGGGCGTGATCCGGGCAATGCGCTGCTGCAGGAAATGCTCGTCAACAGTTACCAGGACGAAATGCGGGTGCTCACGACGGTGCGGGAGTCGTGGGTCGGACGACAGGAGATCGGAACATGAGTGCGTGCAATTCGAAACAGTGGGTGGGTGCGATGCTCGCGGCGATGGTGCTGGCGGCGCCGGCGCGGGGTGGCGAGGATCGCAGCGTCGAGCAGCGGGTCGCGGCGGAGCCGAACGGCGAGGTGTTCGTCAACGTCGTGACCGGCGATCTGAAGATCGAAGGGTGGGACCGCCCGGAGGTCGAGGTCACCGGCACGATCGGCAGCGGCGTCGAGCGGCTCGACGTCGTGCGCGACGGGCGTCGCGTCACGGTCAAGCCCGTGCTGCCGAAGCTCGATGTGCGCGACGCCGATGCCGACCTCTCGATTCGCGTGCCCAGGGGTTCGTTGCTCGAGGTGACGACAGTGAGTGCCGATGCGGAAGTGCGCGATGTCGCGGGTCCGCTGCGCCTGAAGTCCGTGAGCGGCGAGATCACCGCGCGGGCGGTCGCGCAGGACAGCGAGTTCAAGTCGGTGAGCGGCGATATCCACGTGGTCGCCGGCCCGCAACCGGCGAAACTGACCGCGTACAGCGTGAGCGGCAGTCTGGTCATCGACGACCTGTCGGGTGAACTCGAGGCGACGACCGTGAGCGGCGACATGGGCCTCGACCTCGACACGATCGATCGCCTGCGGATGCGCACGACCTCGGGCGATGCGCGCGTCGGCGGCCGCCTCGCGAAGGCGGGCCAGGTCGAGTTCGAATCGATCAGTGGCGACCTGTCGCTGAAGGTCGGCGCCGAGGCGGGCTTCATCGCCGATGTGGACACGTTCAGCGGCTCGCTGAGCAACTGCTTCGGCGTGCGCTCCGAGCCCGTCAGCAAGTACGGCCCGGGCGAGCGCATGTCCGTGACGCGCGGCGAGGGCGGGGCGCGTATCCGCGCGAAGACAATGAGCGGCGACGTGCGGGTCTGCGATCGCTGAGTGCCCGGTGCGGGCGGGCGGCTAGAATGGCCGCGTGCGCATCGCGGGCAGGCTCTGGGCGAAATGGTTGGCGATCGGGCTCGGCGGACTCATCGCCCTGTTGCTCCTCGCCGCGTTCGTCCTGACGCAGTTCGTCGATCCGAACGCCTTCCGCGGGCCGATCGAGCGGCGGGTGACAGAGGCCACTGGTCGCGCATTTCGCCTCGAAGGCGACATCGAGCTCGCATTCTTTCCATGGCTGTCGCTGACGACCGGCGCGGCGGCAATCGCCTCGCCGCCCGGGTTCCCGGCGCCGCGGTTTCTCAACTGGCGCGAGGCGCACGTCGGCGTGCGGCTCGTGCCGCTGCTGCGCGGTGAATTGATCGTCGATCGCGTGCGGCTCACGGGGCTCGATGCGCATTTCGTGAAAGCGGCCGACGGGCGCGTGAACTGGGAATTCGGGGGCGGCGCCGGGGAGGACGAAGCGTCGCGTCCGCTTCCCGAAATCGCCGGCATCGAGTTGCGAGATTCACGGATCGCCTGGGACGACGAAGCGGGCGGTACACACTTGCGCTTCGATGCACTGCAGTTGGCGATCGGACCCGTTCGCGAGGGCGCGCCGATGCGCGTGCGCGCCGCTGCGGCCGTGTCGAAGCGGGGGCTCGCGGAGCGCGCGACGGTGACTGTCGCGACCGTCGTCACGCTCGGGCCGAGTGCAGCGCTCGCGGACACGCGGATCGGCGGCCGGCTGCTCGACGGGCGCTTCGCGACGGATGGCGTGCCCTGGCGATTCGCGGCCCCGGAAATCCGCTACGATCCGGCGAGCGGTGCGCTCACGGTGCCCGGGTGGGAAATCGGTTTCGCGAAGGCCGAGGTTCGCGGTGCGACGACCGCGACGCTCGGCGCAGCGCCGAGCGCGACGGCGACGCTCTCGCTCGCCCCGGTCTCGCTGCGCGACACCCTCGCCGCCGCCGGCATCACCCTACCCCCGACCCGCGACCCGACCGCCTACACAACCGTACAAATTGGTGCCGGGCTCCGCGTGTTCGGTTATTCGCTGCAAGTGGACCCGCTCGACATCGTGCTCGACGACACGCACGTCACCGGCCGCGTGACGCGCGAGGAGGGCGTGATCCACTTCGCGTTGCACGGCGATCGCATGGATCTCGCGCGCTACCTGGAGCCCGCCGACGCGCCGGGCAAGCCGTTCGTGTTCCCGGCGGCCGCACTCAAGGCGCTGCGGGCCGAAGGGACGCTCGACCTCGACGAGGCGACGCTCGACGGCGTGACGATGAAAGGCGTGCGCCTCGGTGCCGGCCCGTGAGCGCGCTCGCCGAAGCGCTCGTCGCCTGGTACCGCGCGCACGGGCGCCACGATCTGCCGTGGCAGCGCGAGCGCACGCCGTATCGCGTATGGGTATCCGAGATCATGCTGCAGCAGACGCAGGTCGCGACGGTGATCCCGTATTACCTGCGCTTCATCGCGCGCTTTCCGGACGTCACGACGCTCGCCGACGCGCCGCTCGATGAAGTGCTGCATCACTGGTCCGGGCTCGGCTACTACGCGCGCGCCCGCAACCTGCACGCGGCCGCGCAGCGCCTGCGGAACGAATCCGGCGGCGTGTTCCCCGATTCCTTCGCGGCGATCGCAAGCCTTCCGGGTATCGGTCGATCGACGGCCGGCGCGATCATCGCGCTGTCGCGCGGCGAGCGTTTTCCGATCCTCGACGGCAACGTGAAGCGCGTCCTCGCGCGCCGCTTCGGCGTCGCGGGGCCGCCGAACGAGCGCGCGGTCGAGCAGCGGCTCTGGGCGCTCGCCGACGAGCACACGCCGCACGCGGACGTGGCGGAGTACACGCAGGCGATCATGGACCTCGGCGCCACGGTGTGCGTTCGCTCGCGGCCGCTGTGTGCGCTCTGCCCGTTGCAGGCCGACTGCAACGCGCATCGCACGCACCGCCAGCACCTGATCCCCGCGCCGCGCGCGCGTTCTTGCGCGGCGAGACGGGTGCGGGAAGTCGTGATGCTGATCGCGCAACGCGCGGACGGTGCGGTGCTGCTCGAGCGGCGACCAGCGCAGGGTATCTGGGGCGGCTTGTGGTGCCTGCCGGAGTTCGCGACCGAGCGCGCCGCGCGCGGCTTCGCCGCCGCCGAACTCCAGGGTGCCGAGCTGGCCGCGCGGGCGCTCGCGCCGGTGCCGCATGCGTTCACGCATTTCGATCTCGTGATCACGCCGCTGCTTGCGCGTTGCCGCGACGATGGCGAGCGCAGGGTGGAAGTCCGCGAGGGCGACCGCACGCTCTGGTATGACATGCGCGCGCCGGTGCGGGTAGGATTGCCGGCCCCCGTCCAGCAGATCCTCGCGAGCCTGACATGACCCGAACCGTGCACTGCGTGCTCCTGAAGAAGGAGGCGCCCGGCCTCGACCGCGTGCCCTATCCCGGGCCCCTCGGGCAACGCATCTTCGAGAGCGTCTCGAAGGAGGCCTGGCAGCGCTGGGTCGGTCACCAGACCATGCTGCTCAACGAGTACCGGCTGACGCCGGTCGATCCCAAGGCGCGAAAATTCCTCGAAGCGGAGATGGAGAAATTTTTCTTCGGCGCAGGGTCGTCGCCGCCCGGGGATTTTCGCAAGGTGTAGCTGTCATGCCGCTGGCGCTCTACGGACATCCTTTTTCATCGTATTGCCAGAAAGTGATCGTGGCGCTGTACGAAAACGCCACGCCGTTCGAGTTGCGCACGGTCTGGGCAGGTGACGAGGCGGCGGATGCGGAGTTCGCCGCGCGCTGGCCGCTGAAGCGCATGCCCGTACTGGTCGACGGCGGGCGCACGGTGATCGAATCAAGCATCATCATCGAGTACCTCGGGCTCCATCATCCCGGCCCGGTGGCACTGATCCCCGCCGATGCGCGCGCCGCGCTCGAGGTGCGCATGATGGACCGCTTCTTCGACAACTACGTGATGACGCCGATGCAGCGGATCGTGTTCGATCACATGCGGCCGGCGGACGCGCGCGACCCGCAGGGCGTCGCCGATGCGCGGGCGCTGCTCGAGAGATCGTATGCCTGGCTCGACCGAGCACTGCAGGGACGGGAATGGGCCGCGGGCAACGCCTTCAGCCTCGCCGACTGCGCCGCCGCGCCGGCGCTCTGCTACGCCGACTGGGTGCACGACATTCCCGCTGCCCACGCGCGCGTGCGCGCCTATCGCGCGCGGCTCCTCGCGCATCCGTCGTTCGCGCGCGCGGTGGAAGAGGCGCGTCCGTATCGCAAGCTCTTCCCGCCCGGCGCGCCGGACAGGGATTGATGGAAGCGGGTGGCGAACGGCTGCCCGCCGTTCGCTTTCCTACACCCCGATCGGCCGCCGCTTGTTCCGGAATTTCCGGATGCGAAAGCCGGCGAGGATGAGGACGACACCGATCACGATCGCGAAGGCCCCGATCAGGGTCAGCATCGCGAGCACTCCGGCGGCGGGGTTTTTCAGCACGAGCGCGCCGAACAGAATGCTGACGGCGCCCGAGAGCGCGAGCCACCATTCGAAATCGATCTCGCGGTGGAACTTGATGGCCGTGTAGATGTCGAGCAGGCCGCGGACGATCGCCCACACGGCGATCACGATCAGGATCGAAATTGCCGCGAGGCCCGGCGCGGCGATGGCGGCGAGACCCGCCGCCACGCTGATGAGACCGCCCCAGAACGGCCAGCCCCAGTTGCGCGCCTTGCCGGCGTAGTAAATGGAGAACGCGCCGTCGACGATCCAGAACGCGGCGATCATCGCGAGGAACACGACGAGGCTGATGCCCGGCCAGGCGAGCGCGAACACGCCGAAGAGGATCGCCACGATGCCGCGTACGAGCGGTACCCACCAGTAGTCGAGCAGCGTCGTTTGCATGGAATGGGCGCGCTCCCGTTCGCGGCTGGCTGACCCCCGTAGCATGGACCGCCCGGCCGCCCCCGGCAATTGCCCCTCGGCGCATCAAGCACTTGGCTTCACGTCCGCTTGACGCCCCGACCGGCCGCGGCTCTAATACGCGGCCCTCCCCAACGGCGGCCAGGTAGCTCAGTTGGTAGAGCAGCGGACTGAAAATCCGCGTGTCGTTGGTTCGATTCCGACCCTGGCCACCATCCATTTCAAGGTCCTCGCCGGGCGCATCAGAAGTGGAACCTGCCGGCGCCATCGAGACATTGCTGATCCGGCTTCTTTGGTAGCCTCGACTTGGCGGATGCCGACAACGATAACGTGCTCGACAGTGCCGCCGGAAACACGCGCATCGTCTCTACGACCGCTTCGCGGCGCCGAATGGGGAGGGCGCAAGGCTGCTGAATGGACAAATTCGACCGCATCTTTCAGCTCCACAACATCCTGGCCGCCCGGCGCACGCCGATTCCGCTGGAAGACCTCATGGCGCGGCTCGAATGCTCGAAGTCGACACTTCATCGCGTGATCGGCACCATGCGCAACTATCTGGGGGCGCCGATCGAGTGCACCATGCAGGGTTATCGCTACGCGCCGACCGCCGCCGGCGAATCGTATCAACTGCCCGGCCTCTGGTTCTCGCCCGCCGAACTGCAGGCGCTCGCTGTCGTGCACCGCTTGCTGCAAGACATGGGCAGTGGTCTGCTCGAAGAACACATTGCGCCGCTGGCCAGACGACTTCAGTCGCTGGCGCAACACCGGCGTCTGCATCTGGGCGAAGCCGCAGAACGATTACGATTCCCCGCGATCGCCACCCGCAGCGTCGGTCCGGCATTCCAGATCTGCGCCTCGGCCACCCTGCAGCGCCACAAGCTGTGGTTCGAGTATCACGCCCGCGGCAGCGACGAGCGCAGCGAACGCACTGTTTCCCCGCAGCGCCTCACGCACTATCGAGAAAGCTGGTACCTCGACGCCTGGGACGAGCATCGCGACGCCCTGCGCAGTTTCTCCGTCGACCGCATCGGCCGCTGCACCGTGCTCGACGCGCGCGCGCTCGACGTCGACGCCGCGGAACTCGACGACCACTACGCCAGCGCCTACGGCATTTTCGGCGGCCGGGCCGACAAGACCGCGGTCCTACGCTTCTCGAGCGAAAGCGCCCGCTGGGTGGCCGACGAAACCTGGCACCCGAAACAGCACGGCGCCTGGCTCGACGACGGCCGCTACGAACTGCGCATCCCCTACGCCAATCCGCGCGAGCTCGTCATGGACATCCTGCGCCATGGCCCCGAAGTCGAAGTGGTCGAGCCCGCCGCGCTGCGCGAGGAGGTCATCGGGCAGTTGCGGAAGGCGTTGAGCCGCTACCGGGAGTAGCGGAGAGAGGGGCCCGGGGCGTCCGATGTGCCGGTGTCACGAAATGAGACTGGCGAGTGGTTCAATGGCCGTCGAAACTGAAATGCAGGTATCTTCGAGGAAGGAATGGTCGGGAAGCAGCTCGATCTTGCCGGACGAGATCGACACATGAGTTTCGTCGCGCAGCACGGAATACATGGAACAATCTGACATCACCATGCATGGCATCCCGGATACCGGGTTTGTGCCGTTCTTCGGCGCAGCAACGACTTTGGGACAGCCCTACTCATACCAGCAACGGCTGGCCGTCGACCCCTGGCCCGACTTGCTCGATGTGCCGACCGGCATGGGCAAGACCGCTGCCGTCACGCTGGCGTGGCTCTGGAAACGGGGTTGGCGCAGTGGCGGCCGCCACAGCGGTATTGATAACGCCACTCCCCGCCGCCTGGTGTGGTGCTTGCCGATGCGGGTGCTGGTTGAGCAGACGCGCGACAACATCATTGGTTGGTTGCGCAACCTCGACGTCCACGGTGCGCCGGGAGACTGCAAAGTCTCTGTCCACGTATTGATGGGAGGCGAGAGTGATCTCGACTCGTGGGTCGAACACCCCGACGAGGACATGGTTCTCATCGGCACGCAGGACATGCTCCTCTCGCGCGCGTTGATGCGCGGGTACGGCATGAGTCGCTATCAGTGGCCGATCCATTTCTCGCTGCTGCACAACGATTGCCTGTGGGTGTACGACGAAGTGCAGCTGATGGGCGCAGGGCTCGCGACGTCGGCGCAACTCGAAGCCTTCCGCCGCAGCTTCGTGCCGGCGAGGGCCAGCCGTTCCTTGTGGGTCTCGGCGACGCTGCATCCGCAGTGGCTCGCGACGGTGGATCTGCGGCCGCATGCAGGCTCGCTGCGGCGTCACGTCATCGACGACGCGGATCGGCGGCAAGCCAGGGAGCGTTTGAACGCCGTCAAGTCGTTGCAAGCGACTGCATTGCGCCTCGACAACGACAACAGCGGGCAGAACGCCAAGGCCTATCTCGAGGCATTGTGTGCCGACGTGCTCGCGCACCACGACACGAGCGCACAGACCCTCGTCATCCTCAACAACGTCGGTCGTGCCCAGAGGCTCTTCCAGTTGCTGCGCAAGGCCCGGGCGGACAAGCCCGACCTCCTGATTCATGCCCGCTTTCGCCCGGTGGAACGCAACGACCAGGCGCGCCGGCTTCGTGATGAGTCCGGCGTGGATCGCATCATCGTGGCCACGCAGGCCATCGAAGCCGGCGTCGACATATCCTCCAAGGTGATGTTCACCGAGCTGGCGCCGTGGGCGTCGCTGGTGCAGCGCTTCGGTCGCTGCAACCGCGACGGGAAGTACAACGGAGACGGCGCGCGCATTTTCTGGATCGACATCGCACAGGACAAGTCCCTGCTGCTGCCCTATTCCGAGGATTCTCTCGGCACCGCGCGAAGCAGGCTTATGAACCTCACGAGCGCAGGCCCGCTGGCTTTGCCGTCCATCGACGAAGCTCGGCCGCTCACCGCGGTGCTTCGGCGCAAGGATCTCCTGGATCTTTTCAGCACCGACCCCGATCTGTCCGGCTTCGACGTCGATGTATCCGACTACATCCGTGACAGCGGCATGCCCGGCGTGCAGGTGTTCTGGCGCGAGTTCGAAGATGACCCCAATCTTCCGGAACCTCAAACGCGGCCTGCACGGGATGAACTGTGCCCGGCATCGATCGGGCAAGCGACCGCGCTGGCCAGGCGCAAGGATGTCACGCTCTGGCGCTGGGACTCGCTGGATGGGCGGTGGGCGAGCCTGCCACGTAGCGGCAACCTTCGCCCGGGCATGGTGCTGCTGGCGCGTGGTGCAGAGGGCGGCTATGACGCCGCTATCGGTTTCGATAGCGGCGTCAGGAAGCCGGTGGCCCCGCTCCCACCCGCCGCAGCGAGTACCGACAACGAGCGCGACTACACCGATGACTGGCGCTCACGACAGAATCGCCCGGTGCTGCTCGCCGAGCACCTCGGCCACGTTGCGGATCACGCCGCGCGGCTGTGCATCGCGCTTGAGGAGTCCAGCCATCGCGATGCGGTGGTACGCGCCGGTCGCTGGCACGACCTCGGAAAGCTCCATGCGGTGTTTCAGCAGTCGATGTATCGCTGCCGTCCGCCGGCCGACCCGACGCGACCGCTGGCCAAGTCTGACTGCGCCGGGCCGATGCACCACCGGCGTCGCTACTTCCGCCATGAGCTCGCCTCCATGCTCGGCTGGCTGGCCCAGCACGACGGCGAGCGGGATGCCGACCTCGTCGCGTACCTGATCCTGGCCCACCACGGCAAGGTGCGCATGAGCTTGCGCGCCATGCCCACCGAGCAGGCCGATTCCGGCGTCAAGCGCTTTGCTCGCGGCATCCATGAAGGCGATCTACTTCCTGCGCTGGAGTTCGACGGCGAACACAGCGATGCCACCACGCTGAACCTCGCCCTGATGGAGATCGGTCTCGGCGGACAGGGCCCATCCTGGAGCGAGCGTTCACTGCGGCTGCTGGATCAGTATGGTCCGTTTCGACTTGCGTGGCTGGAAACACTCGTACGCCTGGCCGACTGGCGCGCCTCCGCGGCCGAGCAGCTTGCGCCGTCTTTCGCCCGATCTCACAATGCCGCCCGTGGACTGGAAACAGGCAATCGAACGCTGGCGGGCGCTGAGCCCCGAGGAACAACGGCAAATCCGTCGTCGACGGCTGCCGCGCAAGGTCGCACGCAGCATGGCCTTCGAGGGCGAGCCGGTGGATCAGAAGATGCTGGAGGAGATACTCGACCGCCTCGAGCGGCGACCCGACGGCTCGACACCGCACTCGGCCCCCTGACCTACGCCCAGCTCGCGCCGCACCTGGCGGAGCGCGTCGAGGTCCTGCAGGACGCGATCGACAACGGTGCATTCGACGAGCGCAACATCGACGAGTCCCTGCTGCGCGATTTCCACCATGCCATCTGCGGCGACCTGACGCCTCGATTCGCCGGCCAATGGCGCGGGACGCAGGTCATTGTCGGTGCGCACGAACCACCTGCACCGCACCAGATCGCGCAGCACATGCGCAGCTACGTCGAAGACCTCAACGCGCGCATCGATGCGCTGCCGGCCGCGCCCGACGATCGTTGGCTGGAAGCCCTGGCGTTCGCCGAAGGCCGATTGCTCAGCATTCATCCGTTCGCCGATTTCAACGGCCGCACGACGCGCGTGTTCATCGCCTGGCTGACGCGCCGGCTGAGACTGCCCGACGTCGATCCCACGCCGGATGCGGGCGCCGCCACCGAGCGATATCTCGCCGCGCTTCGCGCAGGTGATCAGTCGGATTGGCATCCGCTGATGGCTGTCTGGCGTGATCGCCTGCAGGAGGGGGGTGCGCCATGAACGAAATCGTCCTCGACGGCTGCACCGTGACCCCGCTCGCCGGTTATCTGAAGGCGCTCGGTGTGCTGCGCCTGCTGTCGACGAAGTATCCGGAAACCCGTGGAGCGTGGCGCGGCGAGCGCTTTGTGCTGACTGTGCCTCTTGATCGCAATGAGCTCGAGCGGTTCTTTCTCGAGGAGTACGCCCCAACGCCGATCTTGGCGCCCTGGAACGGCGGCAGCGGCTTCTACGCAAAGGACAACAAGGACGCATTGCTGCGCATTGCGCAAAGCGAGGATCGCCGACTGCAGGACTATCGGGCCAGTCTTGCCGTCGCCGAGTCCGCGCTCGCGGGATTTGACCGCTCGGCTAGCCCCAAGGGTGATGACAAGGTGCGCCTTCTCACGGTCATCCGAAGTCAGCTGCCGGATACCGCGCTTGGTTGGTTCGATGCGTCGGTACTCCTCGCAGGTGAGGCACCGCAGTATCCGCCACTGCTGGGGACCGGTGGCAACGACGGCCGACTCGACTTCACCAACAATTTCATGCAGCGCGTGCTGGACGTGATAGCTACGGATGACGGCGCAGGGGAGAGAGCCTCTCCGGCCTGGTTGCGCACAGCCTTGTTCGCCGGCGCGGCGCCCGGATTTACCAAGAGTTCGATCGGCCAATTCTCACCCGGTCAGGCGGGCGGTCCAAATGCCGGCGTCGGCTTCGAAGCTGATGCCGCGATAAATCCGTGGGACTTCGTCCTGATGATAGAAGGTGCGTTGCTGTTCGCTGCCGCGGCAGTGCGTCGCAATGCCGACGATCCGGTTGAAGTGCTGAGCTACCCGTTCACGGTGCGCGCTGTAGGCGCGGGCGCGGGAAATCTTGGCGAAAGTGATGCTGAGAATGCCCGCGGCGAACTGTGGATGCCTCTCTGGACGCAGCCGGCGACGCACGCGGAAGTGCAGGGCCTCATGGGTGAAGGTCGAGTGGCGCTGGGGCGCAGGCCGGCACGAGATGCCCTCGATTTTGTGCAGGCCGTACAGCATCTCGGTGGATATCGCGGCGTGCGAAGCTTCCAGCGCTTTGGCCTTTTGATGCGCGCCGGCAAGGCCTACCTGGCCGCGCCCCTCGCACGCGTCGCAGTCAGCGAGGCGCCGAGATCGACATGGCTCGATGAACTGGACGCCAGCGACTGGCTGAACCGTTTCCGCCGCTTCGCAAACGATGCCAAAACCGCCGTCCGGTTCAGGGTCTTGCGCAAGCGCCTCGAAGATGGAATTTTCGCGACAGCTGGCAGGATTCCGAGCAAGGCCGAGGCGCAGGCGCTACTGATTCTGCTCGGCGAAATCCAGTCGGCGCTCTCGGCAAGTAGCCAGGCGCGGGAGGCTGCACGCCCGTTGCCACGCATGTCCGAACGCTGGGTCATCGCCGCAGATGACAACTCGCCGGCGTTTCGCATCGCCAAAGCGCTGGCCGGGCTGCGTGGCGTAGACGACGATCCACTGCCGTTGCGCGCACAGCTATTTCCGGTCCATCGTCGTTGGGACCAGTGGCTTTCCGCGGAAGCCGGTGAAAAGGTCCGCATCTGCGACGGCTTCCAGGGCCGCCTCGTCGATGCGCTGCCTCGACTGCTCGCGCGCCGTCTCTGGCTGGCCGGGCGGCTCGCGCTCTCCGACAAGCCGCTGGAGAGCGCGGCGGGAGCAACGCTCGATGACGTTGCTGCGTTCCTGCGCGGTGATGGTATGGATGCACGCATCACCGCTCTGCTGCCCGGTCTCGCGCTTTGCGAGATCCCCGACGACATCGACCGCAGCGCGGGAGAATTTGCGGTGCCCGCTGCCTTCGCAGTGATGAAGCTCGCATTGACTCCCGATCGCACGTTGTGCTCCCTGGACTTGCTGGCCCCGGGTGAGCGCTCGCCGGCGCCAGAAGGGATGCTGGCGCAGCTCATCGCGGGCAATCATGGCAATCGCGCGGTGACCACCGCGTGGAGACGTCTGCGGGCTACCGGCCTGTCGCCGCTGTTTGCGTCCGGGGCGTTGCCGACGCTCGGCGGGGTCGATCCCGAGCGTGCCGCCGCCGGCCTGCTGATCCCGCTGCGCTTCGGCGCCACCGCTGCACTGGCTCGCGCGGTGCTGAGACAACCTGAAACCCAGTCGATCTGACTGCCGCAAAGGAGAAGAACGATGAGCCTCGAACTGTCCGCCCTCGCCCAGGCTCCGCGCCTGCTGTTGCGCGCCACGTTGAAGCCGCTGCAGGGCACGCGCTTCCAGCCCACCGGCTTCCCCGAGATCGGCGCCGCCCAATACGAAGGCCCGGATGGCGAGCCGACGCTGCTCGTCGAATCGGCGCAGAGCATGGCCAACCGCATGGAGGCGGTGTGCTGGGACAGGGTGAACGACGACTGGGTAGAGCCACTCAAGGGCCTGTCGGTCGTCAAGGTCAAGGACAAGGCCGGCGAGCCGCTGACCAATTCGGTGCTGGAAGCTCATCGCGTCAATTCACCATACATTCTGGAGGGCACCGACAAGACCGTATTCAACAAGTTGAAATCGGAACTTGCCGACATGGAGGAGGGCTTGGTCGACTTGCGCAAGCTGGCGCGAGTGCTGCTCTCGCTCGATGTCAATGCGCTGCTGCATGGCGTGTTCCTTGCCAAGAAGGAGTTGGCTGGTGGTCGTCTGCGATTGCCGCGCGCGCTCTCCGGGTTCATTGAGGCCACAGGAGTCAGGGTTGCGGCAAGCGGTGGCGTAAAAAACGACTCCGTCAATCCTTCCGGCGACACTTCCAGGGGCTTCGGAAACGTGCCTTTTTCTCGCGACGAGTTCGTTTCTGCAGACATTGCCGCCTACTTCAATCTCGACCTTGCCCAACTGCGAGGCTACGGCTTCAAGCAGTCGGTATTCGACCTGCTGGTCGCGCTGGCGCTTTACAAGATTCGCGCCTTCCTTGAAACAGGTTTGCGCCTGCGTACGGCCTGCGATCTGGAATGTGCAGCGCTCGCCGTACAACGGCCAAGTGGCTTTCAGATGCCTGCGCTCGATGTACTGGAGCAGTCCTTGCCCGATCTGATCGAGGCCGCCAAAGATGAGGCGAAGTTCCAGACGACGTTGGTAAGTTATACCGGTGAAAAGTCGAGGCGTAAGCGGAAGGTCAAGGGAGACCAGGACTCCGTCGACGACGATGCAAACGACGACGATGGGGAGTGATTCATGCTCGCGGTCGCCATCACCTTTCCCGCCGGGCGCTACCACGCCACGCCATGGGATCGCCATGTCAATGAGGGCGCCGTCGCCTGGCCGCCGGAACCGTGGCGCATCCTGCGCGCGCTGATCGCCACTTGGCATCACAAACTCAAGCAAACTGGAAGGTACAGCGAGGCCACCTTCAGGGCATTGATCGAGACGCTGGCGGTCGAGCTTCCTCGGTACACGTTACCCGCTGCCAGCCACAGTCATGTGCGGCACTACATGCCGCAGTTCGGGGCGGGCAAGACATCGCTGATCTTCGACGCCTTCACCGCCATCGACCGCGCTGCCTCGCTTTGCGTCGCGTGGCCGACTATCGACTTGCCGGACGACCAGCTCTCACTGGTGGATGACCTACTTGCCGTCATCGGCTATCTCGGTCGCGCCGAGTCCTGGGTCGAGGCCCGGCGCATCGACGCGGCTCCAGCCGCGAATTGCGCACCGGGAGACAGCGCGATCGATACGGATACCGGCGAGATCAAGGGTGAGATCGTGACACTCTACGCGCCCCTGTCTTCGAGTGAATATCGGGCAGTTCGGCGCCGCTTCCTCGCCGACGAGAAGGCACAGAAGAAGCTCGGTGGAACCCTGCCGGAGTCCCTGCTCGACGCGCTCAGTGTCGATACCAGTGATCTGCGCAAGCTCGGCTGGAGCCAGCCACCCGCCGCAAGAAAGGTGAGCTACGTGCGACCGCTCGATGCCCTGCGACCGAAGCCTACCGTTCGTCGAGCGCGGGCACCCGTCGTTACGACCATCAATTTCGTCTTGAGCGGCAAGCCGATGCCGCGTGTGGAAGACAGCCTGCGCATCGGCGAACTCATGCGCATTGCCGCCATGGGGCAATGCAGGCGCATCTTCGGCAAAGACAATATTCCGTCGATTCTTTCCGGGCATGATCTACCCGAAGGTAACCGGCACCGCCATGCTTTCTACTTGCCTTGGGACAGTAATGGCGACGGCGAGCTCGATCGCGTGCTTGTGTATGTCCCTGATGGAATGAACGACGATGAGCAACGCGCCGTGGTCGGCGTGCGAAAGCTGTGGGAGCGCGGCAGCGCCGAGTGGCGCCTGATTCTCGAAGGCAGTGGCTCGGTCGAGGTGGTGAGCGAACTCACCCGAGCCAGCAAGACCTGGTTATCCACCACACCTTATCTGCATCCCTGGCACGCCAAGAAGCGCTTCGGCGTCGACGATCAGATCCGTCGCGAATGCCGCGAGCGTGGCCTTCCCGAGCCTGTTGCCATCGAGGCCGTCGGGGAAGTGAACGCCGGCAGGGGACGCAGGCTTCGCCCCATTCATTTCCGGCGGTTCCGCAGCCGCCGTGGTCTCAGCCAGCCTGATCGTCTGGGAAGCTTTCGGTGCCTGACGTTTCCGGAGCCTGTCGCCGGTCCGCTCGCGCTGGGGTTCGCCTGTCACTACGGGCTGGGATTGTTCAGGCCGGTGGGTTGAAAATGAACGACCGTCGCCCTGACCAACCCATTGCGGAGGACGCCGGCACCGGAGCGTCTGTTGTCCCAGAAGACGACCCCTATCGCACGCTAGAGTAGTGCTCGACCAACGGGAGTTGCCGCTGCCTTCCCCCAACCTCCCTGGGGACCTGCCGTTGCTGCCGGCCCGGATGGTCAACGAGTACCAGTACTGCCCGCGCCTCGCGTATCTCGAATGGGTGCAGGGCGAGTGGGCCGAGTCGGCCGACACGGTCGAGGGGCGTCATGCGCACCGGCGCGTCGACAAACCCGGCGGCGATCTGCCGGCGGCGACAGAGGAGTCCGACGAACGATTCCACGCACGCTCGATCACGCTGTCATCGAATCGGCTCGGGCTGATCGCGAAGATGGATCTGGTCGAGGCCGAAGGCAATCGAGTCACGCCGGTGGACTACAAGCGCGGCAAGCGCCCGCATACGCAACGCGGCGCCCATGATCCCGAGCGCGTGCAACTGTGCGTCCAGGGCCTGATCCTCGAAGAGCACGGCTACGTTTGCGAAGAAGGCGTGCTGTACTTCGCCGCGAGCCGTGAGCGCGTGAAGGTGGTATTCGACGACGAGTTGCGGGCGCTCACCCGCAACGCCATCGACGGGCTGCGGCTCCTGGCCGCGGGCGGTCAGATTCCACCACCGCTGGAGGACAGTCCCAAGTGCCCGCGCTGTTCGCTGGTGGGGATCTGCCTTCCCGACGAAGTGCGTTCGCTGCATGCGCAGGATGTGTCGCCGCGACCGCTGGCCACAGCGCTCGATACCGCATTGCCGCTCTATGTCCAGGCGCGCGGCGCCAAGGTGGCGAAGAAAGGCGAGACGCTGGAGATCTCCGTCGACGGCAAGCTCACGCAGACGGTGCGGCTCGTGGATGTGTCGCAGCTGGCAATTCTCGGGCAGGTGTACGTCACCACGCCCACGCTGCATGAACTCATGAACCGCGAGATTCCGGTTTCATGGCATTCGTTCGGGGGCTGGTTCATGGGCCACTCCGTGGGAACCGGCCACAAGAACGTGGAGATCCGCACGGCCCAGTACCGCGCGAGCTTCGACGCACAAGCGTGTCTGCGCATCGCGAAGGGCCTGGTGGCCGCCAAAATCCAGAATCAGAAGACCCTGCTGCGCCGGAACTGGAAATCGGGCTCGGCCCCCGAGAGCATCATCGAAGGCTTTCAACAGGATTTGCGCGGCGTGCAACGCGCACAGAATCTCGGCGAGCTCCTGGGGACGGAGGGCCAGGCCGCGGCCCGCTACTTTGGCAGCTTCTCGCAGATGATCAGCCGCGGCGACGATGACTCGCTGCAGTTCGACTTCGAGAAACGTAATCGCCGCCCGCCGACCGATCCGGTGAACGCACTCTTGTCGTACGGGTACTCGCTGTTGGTGCGAACATGGACCGTGGCGCTGACCGCAGTCGGCTTCGATGCCTATCGCGGCTTCTATCATCAGCCTCGATACGGCCGGCCGGCGCTGGCGCTCGACATGATGGAGCCCTTCCGACCGCTGATCGCCGATTCGAGCGTCATCCAGGCCATCAACAACGGCGAAGTTCGTCCGTCGGATTTCATCAGCGTGGCAGGCAGCGTTGCGCTCACGGACGACGGCCGCAAGCGGTTCATCGCCACGTTCGAACGGCGCATGGGTCAGGAAGTCACTCACCCGCTGTTCGGCTACAAGCTCAGCTACCGTCGATTGCTGGAGTTGCAGGCGCGTCTCCTGAGTCGCCACCTGCTTGGCGAGATTCCCGAGTACCCGAACTTCACGACACGTTGACATGAAGGATGAGCATCTCTACGTAGTCACCTATGGCATCGCCGACCAGAAGCGCTGGCGTCGCGTGTTCAACGTCATGAACGGCTACGGCGAATGGCTGCAGTTGTCCGTCTTCCAGTGCCGCATGAACCGGCAACGTCACGCCGAACTCGTCTCCCTGCTCGACGGCATGATCCACCACGGCGAGGATCACGTACTGTTCGTCGACGTCGGGCCGGCTGAACAAGTGACCCTCAGAGTGGTAAGCTTGGGCAAGGAATTCGAGCCCGTTGCCCGAGAACCCGTCATCGTCTGATCCGCCGCCCGCGCGCGAGCGCTTCAGTGATGGCGGAAACCCCGGGCAGCGCTCGCAGTCCGGCAGCTCTTTGAAAAGATGGACGTTTTATCCTTCGCAGGACACCACACATTGGTTTGCGTGTAGTCTCTTGGGTACGGTTCACCATCACCTCTCGCGGTCGGTCCGCAAACACGTGGCGGCACAAGCGGTTGCAGGCCGACGGATTCCGCGGCGAATTCGCTGCGGCCTCATTGAAGCGTCGCCGTACTCGCCTACGGCGTAGTAGCGGAGCTTGATTCCGCGGCGAATTCGCTGCGGCCTCATTGAAGCAAGGTCGGGTTTGCTTTGAGGCAGAGCATTACGAGGGATTCCGCGGCGAATTCGCTGCGGCCTCATTGAAGCGTGTTCCGGTCGACGAGTTACATCGGCACGATGCGCGATTCCGCGGCGAATTCGCTGCGGCCTCATTGAAGCCATTTGACGAGCGCCTTATGGCGCGCGTCGTCAAATGGATTCCGCGGCGAATTCGCTGCGGCCTCATTGAAGCGAGATGACGCCGTCGAGCGGCACGCCGGCCGCACGGTGATTCCGCGGCGAATTCGCTGCGGCCTCATTGAAGCCACCGTCGCGGTCGCCGTATTTCCGGTCGTGGAACGGATTCCGCGGCGAATTCGCTGCGGCCTCATTGAAGCTAACGGGAAAACGGTACCGGAAACGGTGCGCCAACGGGATTCCGCGGCGAATTCGCTGCGGCCTCATTGAAGCCGGCCAGTCGGGGAAGCGCGTCATTTACGCTGCGCGATTCCGCGGCGAATTCGCTGCGGCCTCATTGAAGCGCTGCGGAAATCGCCGCGATCTGCGAATCGGTGAGCTGATTCCGCGGCGAATTCGCTGCGGCCTCATTGAAGCGGGGGTCAGCGTGAAATCGTCCGGCAGTCGCGTGGCGATTCCGCGGCGAATTCGCTGCGGCCTCATTGAAGCTGCGCGAAGATGATGCCGCGCAGGCGTTCGATTTCGGATTCCGCGGCGAATTCGCTGCGGCCTCATTGAAGCAGGTAAGCCGGGTCGCGGTTGGTGATGGCGTCATTCACGGGATTCCGCGGCGAATTCGCTGCGGCCTCATTGAAGCTCGAAAGAGGCGCGCGAGACTAGCAAAGGACTGGCGATTCCGCGGCGAATTCGCTGCGGCCTCATTGAAGCGCGGGCCGTGCCTCGTGCTCGCGGCCGTGGCCGCGCTGATTCCGCGGCGAATTCGCTGCGGCCTCATTGAAGCGGGTTGTTCCAGCCGACCAGGCCGGCTGCGGCTGTGGATTCCGCGGCGAATTCGCTGCGGCCTCATTGAAGCGCCTGCCGGGCATCCGTTGTGGCCGGCAGCGACAGGTGATTCCGCGGCGAATTCGCTGCGGCCTCATTGAAGCATCCACGCGGACAGCCAGTACTGCACGCGGCCGACTTGATTCCGCGGCGAATTCGCTGCGGCCTCATTGAAGCTAGGACAGCGCGGCGTTCATGCCGCCCGCCAGAGCCGATTCCGCGGCGAATTCGCTGCGGCCTCATTGAAGCTCCCATCGCTGGTAGGTGTCTTTGGTAACGCCGAGGATTCCGCGGCGAATTCGCTGCGGCCTCATTGAAGCATCTGGGGCGCGCTGATCTCGGCGCTTGCCGTGAGGGATTCCGCGGCGAATTCGCTGCGGCCTCATTGAAGCGGCCGGGTGCAGGACATGCCGCCGCGCGATCTCGGCGATTCCGCGGCGAATTCGCTGCGGCCTCATTGAAGCCTCTTATCCCCGCTTTTCTCGGGGCGGCGGGGGCTATGATTCCGCGGCGAATTCGCTGCGGCCTCATTGAAGCGCCAGAATTTCATCGCGTTCCCGGCTTGCGTCAGGCCGATTCCGCGGCGAATTCGCTGCGGCCTCATTGAAGCCTCTTATCCCCGCTTTTCTCGGGGCGGCGGGGGCTATGATTCCGCGGCGAATTCGCTGCGGCCTCATTGAAGCGCCAGAATTTCATCGCGTTCCCGGCTTGCGTCAGGCCGATTCCGCGGCGAATTCGCTGCGGCCTCATTGAAGCCCAAGCGCCTTAGTGGTAGTGACCGTCGGCGCGTCGGGATTCCGCGGCGAATTCGCTGCGGCCTCATTGAAGCGCGTTCACGTGATGGAAATTCTCGCAAAGCTCGAGCCGGATTCCGCGGCGAATTCGCTGCGGCCTCATTGAAGCACCCGCATTGCCGATCAGCGACCAGTCGGCCGAAGAGATTCCGCGGCGAATTCGCTGCGGCCTCATTGAAGCATCACGGCGCGATACGCGGACGATTTCGAGAGGTTGATTCCGCGGCGAATTCGCTGCGGCCTCATTGAAGCCACCATGTCAGACCAGCGCGCTTGGCCCTCGTAGGGATTCCGCGGCGAATTCGCTGCGGCCTCATTGAAGCGTGAGGTCGAGGGTCATGGCTTCTCTCCCGCAATCTGATTCCGCGGCGAATTCGCTGCGGCCTCATTGAAGCCTACGGGGCGGGCCGGGCCATTGTGGACAAGTACCTGATTCCGCGGCGAATTCGCTGCGGCCTCATTGAAGCCGGCCAAGCCAGTTGTCCCGCACCGCCTCCGGCCGGGATTCCGCGGCGAATTCGCTGCGGCCTCATTGAAGCACGGCCAGATTGCGAATATGTCCGATACCGCTTGCATGATTCCGCGGCGAATTCGCTGCGGCCTCATTGAAGCGCGTGTCCGCGGCCGGGGTGCCTTCGATGACGTGGGATTCCGCGGCGAATTCGCTGCGGCCTCATTGAAGCTAGGACGAGATAGCTGTCGAGCTCGAGGACGTCGCGATTCCGCGGCGAATTCGCTGCGGCCTCATTGAAGCGCCCACTGGCGCGAGACGTTCGGCTACCCGCGAGCCCGGATTCCGCGGCGAATTCGCTGCGGCCTCATTGAAGCTCCCCCGGCGTCGCGCGAAAGGCCACGAGCTGCGAGATTCCGCGGCGAATTCGCTGCGGCCTCATTGAAGCCAGCGCGCCGGCCGTCAGCATCATCCACGCATGGCGATTCCGCGGCGAATTCGCTGCGGCCTCATTGAAGCGGCCCAGCGGTCGTTGTAGACCTCAGCATAGCTGCGGATTCCGCGGCGAATTCGCTGCGGCCTCATTGAAGCCTCGTAAGCGGCGACGATCGCCGCGCGGAATTCATCGATTCCGCGGCGAATTCGCTGCGGCCTCATTGAAGCGACTTCGTCGGACCGAAGTAGAGAATCGGCGCCGGGTCGATTCCGCGGCGAATTCGCTGCGGCCTCATTGAAGCGTCAGCCATCCAAACAGGGGGGTTGGGCGACGCGTGACATTCGAGCCGCGGCGCTTCGTGCGCTTACCGCTCGAGCTCGACGGACACCGCCGTCGGCAGCGACCGCGCCGCCGCCGGCTTCCACGACAGCGGCGTGCTTCAGCGGTGCAACACACTCCACTCTCGCCCTTCACGCGTGCAGGAGGCCCACACCGACAGCCCGCTCCACGCCTTCCTCGCGACAAACGCTTGCCAAATACTCGTATCCCGGCACATCCGCTTCACCCCCACCGCTCTGGTGCGCGGATTCTGAGGTGTCGCAGGGCCGCATTTGGACCAGTGTTGGACCACCAAACGGCATTTAGACCTTCCGCCGGCTTCCGGTCGTTACCCCTTGCTTCCGCCCAATTACTTGATTACTTTGGACCTGACTTGACCTGACCCGAATAGTCCAGCGTCGAAACCCGACTGAAAATCCGCGTGTCGTTGGTTCGATTCCGACCCTGGCCACCATCCATTTCAAGGTCCTTCCCGGGCACATGGCCATGACGCATTCGACCCATTGCGGCGAGCGACGCTGGCGCCATCCGGCATAGGGCGGCGCCCGATCTCCGCTACGGACACATCGGCGCGATCTTGTCCAGCTCGATCGCGCTCTTGCCCCACGCGATCTGGTCGTTGTCGCTGAAGTGGTAGAACACCATGCCGTTCGGTAGCAGCACGACGCTGATCCCGCCGTAACCCGCCATGTACGGCACCCACTTCGCCCCGCCGCAACCGTAGGAATGCGTGGCCTGGTCCAGGTCGAAGTACCAGAAGCCGTTGTTGTAGCGGTCGTAGGTGCCGCCGGCCTGCAGCCCGCCGCTGCCGAGCTCCAGGGTTGCGGCGACCATGCCGCTGTCGAGGACCTGCTGGCCCTGGATCGTTCCCTGTGCGTCGTTCAAGAACTCGGCGAGCTTCACGACGTCATCCCTCACGAAGATCAGGCCGAACCCGGTGTGCGCCTGCGCGGCCGAGTCCTGCGTGCGCAGGGTCGTGTACGTGGTCGGGCTCAGGCCGAGGGGCTTGTAGATCTCGCCCACGACCACGTCGTCGAAGAAGTCCGCGCCGCCGCCGGCCTGCGACTTGTAGTACATGCTCATCGCGCGCCCGAGGAGATACGTGTCCGAGGTGTGATAGACGAAAGTCGTCCCGGGCGTGGCCATGTAAGGGTAGCTGCAGGCGTGGCTGACCTTCTGCGAGTGCGTCGTCGCGAGGAAGAAGCCGTCGAGCATCGCCTGCGACGACTCGTCCACGTGCGAACTCGACGAACTGTAGTTGCCGGTGGCCATGTCCAGCGCGTTCTCGAACGTGGGCGCATCCCACTGCCAGCCCGTGCATTCGCTCACGTAGTCGTCGATGCCGAGCGTGCGCTGGGTGCCGGAGTACTTCTGTTCGAGCCGCATCAGCCCGTAGGCGCCGAAGACGGACTTTGCCGTCGAGTAGGACGGCAGGTCCATGACTTCGCAGAACGGGTACTTGCCATGGCGTGTCTGGCAGTCGCCGACGTAGTGCACACCGTTGTACGCGACACCGTAGACGGTCATGTGCTCGGCGGTGATGTCGCTGCCGATGTTTGCCGTGACGACCCCGGCGTCGGGGTAGTCGGTCGCGAGGGCATCCATGGGCTTGACCGGCATGCGGCGGGCCACCTCCGCCTCGTAGTCCGACCGGATCCTCGCGGCGCCCGTGACGGCTGCCGGCGTGTAGGTCGCGTCCAGCCGTCCCCAGAAGTTCACTTTCAGGTACAGGCAGGTTTCGCTCGCGATCTGGTATGCGACATCGGAGACCGATCCGTCATCCCTGAACAGGAAGGTCATCACGCCGTTCCAGATGCAGTCGTTGTTGCGTTCCTGCAGGGAGAACGGGAAGGCGACACGCGAGTAGCCGTTGTCGCCGTTCTCGTTCCATACCCGGCCCGGTTCCAGCACGTAGGCCCACGACGGGTGCGTGCCCTCGTACTTGCCGCGCGTGACCGGAATGAAGTGCGTGCCGTGCTGCACGAATTCGAAGTCGAACTCCGGCAGGTGTGCCGCCTCGGGGTAGTACGGCAGATTGTTGTTCCCCCCGACCTCGACCGCGCTGCCGTTCGCCGCCTCGCCATTGAGTGTCAACCGGCCCTCGAAGGAGTTGGCCGGGTTCGCGGCGTTCGCCGGCAGGGCATAGTGGCTGAAGTCCATCAGGTCGAGCGTGCCGCCGGCGGTCAGGAAGCTGTAGGTGAGTGCGGACCGGCTGACGTTGCCGTCGCCCGGCAGGGGATCGTACGTTCCCGAGGCGCTTCCACTTCCGCTGGCGGCGACCGCGTAGTTCGGTTCGTCGCTGTCATTCGAGGCGATGTTCAGCGCGTCACTGAACGAGCCCGCGGTGGTCGGCGCGAAGCGGATGCCGACCGTGCACGATGCCGCGGGCGCGATGGATTGGCTCGAGCAGTTGTCATTCACGAGACTGAAAGGCGCGGCGAGGCCGGTCAGGCCGCCGATGTCGAGGCTCGCATCGCCGCTGTTCGTGATCGTCAGCGTGTTCGTCGCCTCGCCCCCGATGGTGACCGTGCCGAAGGCCCCCGAACCGTTGACGTCGATCTCCGGGCCCGCGCCGCCGCTGATCGGGGTCCCGGTGAGGCTGACGTTGTCTCCATAGCAGTAGTGGTAGTACCAGGTGTATGCGCGAAAGCGCAGCCGCAGGTTCGGGTTGTCGTCGAGGCCGCTCGAGGCGGTGGCGTGGTCGAAATAGCCGTCGTCGCCGCCATCGGTGATCCAGTGAAGGATGTTCCAGGTGCCGCCGCCGTCGGTGGAGTATTCGGCGTAGCAGTACTCACCGTAGGTCAGGTACAGGGCCGCGAGGTCCGCGGACAGCGACACGTTCGTGTAGCCCCGGGAGGAGAGCGCGATCGCGCCCTGCCGCAGGCCGTCGAGCCGCATCGAATAGTTGCCGAGGTAGTAGTTGGGCGCGTCGCGGCCGTTGCCGCTCAGCGTCCAGTCGGCGTAGCTGCCGTCCTGGAAGTTGTCGCTGAACATCGTGTCCGCGCGCGCAATCGTCTGGGCGAGCGCGAGACCTCCGAAGGCGCACAGCGTCGCCAGTACCGGGCACTTCGCTTTCATCTGGACCCCCTGTCGTTGCGATGCCTGGGTTCGATTCCCGTTGCCGCGCAAGGTCGTCGGATCCTGCCGTTCATCGCTCCTTCGCGAGCACGGTGCGCAGCGATTCGATCAGGATGTCGAGCCCTTCATCGAGCAATGCCGGCGTGATCGTGAGCGGCGAGAGCAGCCGGATCACGCTGGCGGACTCCCCGCAGGACAGCAGCATCAGCCCCCGTTGCAGGGCCTCCTGCAGCACCTGGGCCGTCGCCGGCGCATCGGGTTCGCGCGTGGTGGCGTCCCTCACCAGCTCCAGCGCAACCATCGCGCCGAGCCCGCGCACGTCGCCGATGCGAGGCAGCGAGGCGGCCGCCTCTCCCAGGCGCGTGCGCATGTGCCGGCCGATCTCCTGCGCGCGAGCACACAGGTTCTCCGCGGCAATCACGTCGAGCACCGCATGCGCTGCCGCGATGCCGATCGGACTGCCGGCGTACGTGCCGCCGAGCCCGCCCGGATGCACGACGTCCAGCACGTCGGCCCGGCCGGTGACGCCCGCGAGCGGGAAACCCCCACCGAGCCCCTTCGCCATCGTGATCAGATCCGGCACGACGCCCGCGTGCTCGATCGCGAACATGCGCCCCGTGCGCGCCATCCCGGTCTGGACCTCGTCGGCAATGAGCAAGGCGCCGTGTTCGTCGGCGAGCCTGCGCAGCGCCTGAAGGAACTCGGGCGGCGCGACGTTGAATCCGCCCTCACCCTGCACCGGCTCGACGATGAACGCCGCGACCGACTGGGCATCGACGTCCGCGCGCAGCAGCCGCTGCACGCCCTCGAGCGCGTGCTCCGTGGTGATGCCGCGGTAGGCCACCGGGTAAGGGGCGTGATAGATCCCGGCGGGGAACGGCCCGAACCCGCGCTTGTAGGGCATGACCTTGCCAGTGAGCGCCATGCCGAGGTTCGTGCGCCCGTGAAAGCCGCCGCTGAAGGCGACGATGGCGGGGCGCTTCGTGTAGTAGCGCGCCACCTTGATCGCGTTCTCCACGGCCTCGGCCCCCGTGGTGACGAAGAAGGTCTTCTTCGCGAAGTTCCCCGGGGCGAGGGCGCTGAGGCGCTCCGCCAGCGCGACGTACGACTCGTACGGCGCGACGTGGAAGCAGGAATGCGTGAACGCGTCGAGCTGCGCGCGCACCGCATCGATGACCTGCGGGTGCCGATGGCCGGTATTGAGCACCGCGATGCCGGCCGCGAAGTCGATGTAGCGGCGGCCTTCCACGTCCCAGAACTCCGCATTCAGGGCACGCGCGATGTAGACGTTCCTGGTGGCGACGCCGGGCGGCACGGCCGCCGCGTGCCGGGCTTGCAGGGCCGGGAAATTGCTCATTTACTGTCTGGCCGATGGATAGGATGCTGAACGGGGTGCACAGGATACTGTGCAGAACCTACCACCGCTCAAAATCCTGAGCAACTGTCGGAAGGCAACATGAGAAGACGCGCCGCCAGGGCGAGACCAGGCTCCAGCCCCGTTCCCGATTTCGACGTCGGGGCCCGGCTCGCCGGAATACGCAAGGAAAGAGGACTCAGCCAGCGCCAGCTGTCGGAACGGGCGGGGGTGCCGCACGGCCTGATCTCGATGGTCGAGCGCAACCACAGCAGCCCGTCGGTGGCCTCTTTGCGCAGGATCCTGGGCGGCATCCCGATGACCATGGCGGAGTTCTTCGAGCCGGAGGGCGTGGCGCGCCCGGCGAGCCAGGTGTTCTTCAGCCCCGCCGAACTGGTCGATCTCACTTCCCGCCTGTCGCACGAGAAAGGGGCTGAAACTGCCGGCAAGCTGATCCTGCGACAGGTGGGCGATGCGCGCGCGCACAACCTGCAGATCCTCCACGAAGTGTACGAGCCGGGCGCCGACACGGGCGAGAGCATGCTCGAGCACGAGTCCCACGAGGGCGGCGTGGTGCTGAAGGGCGAGATCGAGCTGACGGTCGGCGAGCAGGTGCGCGTGCTCAAGGCGGGAGACGCATTCCTGTTCGACAGCCGTCAACCGCACCGTTTCCGCAACATCGGCAGCATCCGGGCGACGGTGGTGTCGGCTTGTACGCCGCCGTACCTGTGAAGGGTTCGCGGGCGGGCGGGGTCCGCGCCGTCCCCGTAATGGTTGCCTTCCGCGTGGACGGCCGTTGATGGAACTGCGCCAGCTCCGTTATTTCATGGCGATTGTCGAGCATGGGAGTTTCTCGCGCGCGGCGGCCGAACTCGGGCGCACGCAGCAGGCGCTCAGCAAGGCGATGCAGGCGCTCGAGGACGAACTCGGCGTGCGCCTGCTCGATCGCGATTCACAGCGCGCCTCGCCGACCGCGTTCGGCGAGCTCGTGCTCGAGCACGGCAGGGCCATCGAGGGCGAAACGCGATCCCTGCGCACGAGGCTCACGCAGTTGCTCGAGGAGGATGCGGGCGCGGTCCGGCTCGGCACCGGACCCACTCCGGCCGGCGGGCTCGTGGCCCGGGCGGTGCTCGCGCTGCAGAAGGCGCGTCCGCGCATCCGCATCGACGTGCATGCGGGCGTGCACGCGGAGCTCGTTGCGCAACTGCAGCAGGGTCGCATCGATCTCGCGGTGTGCATCGAAACCGACAGCCTGGATCCCGGCAACCTCGCCCGCGAGACGCTCGTGGACGAGGAATATCTGGTCGTCTGCGGGGCCGGGCATCCTCTCGCGGACAGGCACGACGTCTCGGCGGGCGATCTGGCGCAATCGCAGTGGATCATCGGACGCCGGCTCGGCGAGGTGGAAGCCGCCTGGGCTGCGCTTTTCGACGAAGCGGGACTGGCGCGCCCGCAAGCGGCGATCGAGACCAGCTCGCTGGAGTTCGCGCTCGGCCTGCTGCGCGCCGGGCGCCATCTCGGCGTGTTGCCATACGGTCTCGTGGAAGACGACCTGCGCATCGGGCGGCTGCGCCGCCTGGCCGTGACACATGCCGCGTGGCGCCGCCCCGTCGTGCTCATGTACCGGCGCGGCAATCTGCAGGCCCCGGCGATGCTGGCCGTCATCAGCGCCCTGTATGCGGCGGCGCGCGAGACGGACGGGTGAATCGCGCCTGCGCGAGGGTTCAGGCGCGATCGTGGCGCAATAGCAGCAAGAGCGTCCGCGGGCGCAGCGCGCGCAACAGGAGCCGCCGCAGTTCCGAGGGCTGCAGCGTGACTTCGCAGGGGAGGATTCCGGCCACGCCGGACAGCTTCAGCTGGTCCTGGTCGACGGCGGCCTCATCGATGCGTACATCAAGCTTCATGGCGGGTGTCACGACACGCATTTGACGCCCTGCCGCTCAGATCGCTCGCCGCGGCTCGCGGCTCCAGTCCGGCAGCCCGGCGGCGTTGCGGCCCGCGGCGCGGCCCGAGATCATCGCTTCCGTCAGGTAGGAGCCGTTCTGGTAGGGATTCGAGAACATCGAGCCGAGCTCGCCTGCCTCGTAGAGCCGCGGGATCGGGCGGAGCGAGTGATCGAGCACTTCGGACTCGATGTTGCGGCGGGCGCCGCCCCCGGTGCACACGATCGCCGGCACGATCTCGATGGCGTGGAACGGCGGCGCGGCGATCGGCTGCAGCGTGGCCGGTGCACGACCGAATTCGTCGTCCATCTTCCTGGCGCAGGCGTCGTTGTAGCGCTTCACCGTGGCCGCGAGTGCCGCCGGGTCGCGCCCGATCCTGCGCGCGAGTTCCTCGATGGTATCGGCGCGGGCAATCCAGCCGCTCGCGATCTCGGTCGCGTTGTCGTCGCTCCAGTCGTACTTCTCGACCACCGTGTTCCAGGTCATCACCTTTGTCACGAGACAATTGTGCCGGCGGGTGGTCTCGTCGAAGATCATGTGCATCGGCATGACGCGGTGGTGCGGGGTGTCGATCCACTGGCCCTGCACCTTCTGCTTGTAGTGCGTGATCTGCCATTCGTGGGTTTCGTCGATGAAGCGGCGGCTGTCCGCACCGACGTCCACCCAGCTGAAACTTTGCCAGAACAACTGCCGCAGGAACGCGGTCGGATGGCCCGGGAAGCGGAACCCGGGCCAGATTCCGCCGGATTGGCCCTGGTTGCGCAGGTGCCAAAGGTCCGCGCCGGCTTTCTGCAGGATCTTGATGCCCTCGCCGGTATTGCCCGGACTCCCGAGCGGGTACGCCTCCGACAGGCCGAAGTAGTCCCGCTGCATGCCGAGGTTGTTCTCGAAGCCGCCCGTGCAGAGCACGACGCCGCGGCGTGCCTTGATGTTCCGGCGGATCCCGTTCCGCGACACGACGGCGCCGAATACCTCGAGCGTGTCCGGGTCCTGGACCAGGTCGACGAGCGCCGTATCGAAGCTGCGGCGGATGCGTTCGCGCTTCTCCACGTTCGCCTTGAATGCGAGCCACACGCCGCTCGGTACCGGCAGGATGGTCGCGGTATGCGCGACCGCCGATGCCGCGCCGAACTCGGGATACTCGAGGACGGCAGCCCGTTCGGACCAGCCTACGCCATGAATGTACCGGGCACCGGCCTCGCGCGCGCGAGCCTCGATGTAGGGCTCGAGCTCGACCATGCGCCGCGCCCAGACGTCGAGCATGTCCTCGGGGACCGGATTGGTCGCGCTCATCGCACGCTGATAGGACTTCAGCGCCTCGACGTCCTTCGAGATGAGCAGTGACTGGCCGGAGACGCGCGTGTTGCCGCCGGCGTGGCATTCCGGCATTTTCTCGAGCAGGAGGACGCCCGCGCCCGGATCGCTGTCATGGGCTTCGATGGCCGCCGCGGCGCCCGCCAGGCCGAAGCCGCAGACGAGCACATCCGTCTCGTCATGCCATTCGCGAACGCTCCCGGGACTCGCCATCGTCACTTCCCCTGCGGCCAGCCGGGGGATCCGGCCCGGCGATGCTATGAGTGCCCGGCGGGATGCACCAACAACTACTGTTACGCTCCCACAACGCGGGTTTCGGGCGGATCGCTGCCGGAACCTGGGCAATCGATCCTGACGCGACGCGAGTCGCGCACGCCGCTCCGAAGCAGTGCGCACAGCCAGGCGGCCGACCTGCTGGCATGCCGTTGCGCAGCTGCGCCCCTGTCTGAACCATGCTGCGGTGCTGGCGACTCTTCGGACGTGGACATCGATCTGGTCGCGATCTGCGAGGATCAACGGCGCATTCGTTTCGGCACCTGCAAACGCAATCCCGATGAGCCGCCTGGGGTGGCCCATGATCTGAAGAAGGCGATGGAGCGATTCCTCGAGGTGCACGGCCACCATCGAATCTGGCGCACGGAATGGGTGGGAACTGCGCCCGGAATTCCCGATGCCGTGCGCGATGCGCGGCGGATCGCGGGAATCCAGGCGCAACGCCTCACTGACCTGATTGACGGGCTGCAATGACGGCTATGATGCCGGCGTCGTTGCGGAAGGGCCGGAAAGATGAAGCACGCCTTGCATGCGTTCACGCTGATTTTCGCGCTCCTGGTTTCCTGCAGCCTCGACGCGAGCGCTGCCACCGCGCCGGCACGGCATACCGTCACCGTCGAAGGTCATCCCGTCGCTGTCTGGTCGCGCGTGGCCGCGCGTCCCGAACACGCCATCCTGCTGGTGCACGGCCGCACCTGGAGCACGCTGACAGACTTCGACCTGCAGCCGCGGGGCGAGCGGCGATCGGTCATGCGTGCGCTGCAAGGCGCGCGCTACGCGGTCTACGGCATCGATCTGCGCGGCTACGGCGAGACGCCGCGCAATGCCGATGGCTGGAGCCTGCCAAACCAGTCCGCGAATGACGTCGCGCAGGTGCTCGACTGGATTCACCAGCGACATCCGCGATTGCCGAAGCCAGCGCTGCTCGGCTGGTCGATGGGCTCCATGGTGGCCCAGCTTGCGGCGCAGTGCCATCCGCAGGCGCTGTCCGACCTGATCCTGTACGGCTATCCGCGCGATCCCGGCGCGCCGGCAGTCGCGCCGCCAACACCCGCTGCACCTCCTCGCGAGGCCACGACGCGGGAGCGGGCGCTGAGCGACTTCATCTCCCCGCAAGTGACGTCGCAGACGGTGGTCGAGGCGTTTGTCGGCGCGGCGCTGGCGCACGATCCCGTCCGCGCCGACTGGAAGCAACTCGAGGAATACGCGGCGCTCGACGGCGCCAGGGTTGGCGCGCCAACCCTGGTGATCCACGGCGAGCGCGATCCGCTGGCGCCGATCGCCGCCCAGGCGCGACTCTTCGTCTCGCTCGGCAATCCCGACAAGCAATGGGTGGTGCTGGCAGAAGGCGATCATGCTGCGATGCTCGAAGATACGCACGACGCCTTCATCGCGGCGATCCGGGCGTTCATCGAACGGCCGCGATTGCAATCGAGGTCGATGCAGGGTCGGAATTCGAGATGAGCTGGAATTCGTGAGCGACCAGGTGGCAGCGACGTGCTGGCGTCCGCGGTGCCGCCGATGAAGGGCACCGAGCTTGCCGTACTCGACAAAGACGGCCATCACTGATCTGCCGGACGCGACCGAGCTGGCTGCCTGCTGTTCGCCGGGTCGAAAGCGCGCGGTGCTCTACCAACAGTCGGTGGCGGCACTCGCGGACAGAGTCCTCGGAGACGTCATCTCGCCGGACTGTTCGGCATCGATCCGGCACGACGCAGCCGCAAGGTGGCCGGTACGGAGGGCGGTTCCGCCAAGGCAAGGATCAAGTCCAAGGGACAGAACAACAAGACGGAAGGCAGGGTGGGTGTGACAGCGACCTTGCGCGGGGGTGTAACCTTCCGTTTCGCAGTGAGGAGGTACCAACCATGAACACACGAATCCTGGGCGCGACGTTGGCGGCGATCGGGCTCGCGCTCGCGTCAGGTGTGCAGGGCGCCGAGATGGATCTCGCCAAGGCGCTCGATAGTGCGAGCCGCCCGCAGGCCGACCGTGATCGGGACGCGGACCGCAAGCCGGTCGAGCTGATGAAGTTCTTCGGCGTCGAGCCCGGCATGACCGCGCTGGATGTCATCGCGGCCGGCGGATACATGACCGAAGTGCTCGCAACCGAGGTGGGGCCCGAAGGAAAGGTCTACTCGCAGAATCCGCCGACGTTGCTGAAGCCGGGCGGGCGCACGCTGCCACAGGTGGAGGCGCGGTTCGCAAACGGCCGCCTGCCGAATGCCGTGCGGGTCGATGCGGACCTGCCGGCGTCCGACATCGTGCCGCCGGGCAGCGTCGATGTCGCGATTACGGCGATGAACCTGCACGATGTCTACAACCGTGATCCGGCGGCCGCGCAGGCGTTCATGAAGGCCGTGTACACGACCTTGAAGCCGGGCGGTGTGTTCGGCGTGATCGATCATGTCGGCGTGGAAGGCGCGAACAACGCGCAGCTGCACCGCATGCCGAAGCAGGCGGCGCTCGACCTCGCGAAGGCGGCTGGCTTCACGGTCGAGGCCGAGAGCGACCTCCTGGCGCACCCGCAGGACGATCACACGCAGCAGGTATTCGCGCCCGGGCTGCGCGGCAAGACCGATCAGTTCGTGCTGAAGCTGCGCAAGCCGAAGTGAAGCGTTGGTGCCGGGCTTTCGGTTGTTCGGTTATTGCGGCCGATCCGCCGCAATAACCGAACAACCGAAAGCCCGGCACCAGTTCATTTCATCTCCGTTTCCACGAGTATCCCTGCCCGCAGCAGCCGCTCGAGATCGAGGCGCAACTCCCTCGGGTCGACGCCGGGTTGCCGCGCCATCGCATCCTCGAGCGCGAACATGCGCTGGCCCAGGAGCCACTCGATCGTCGGGTAACTCGCCCCGACCGCGATTTCGCCACCGTCGTGCACGACCGCGAAGCCGCTGTCGCGACGCACGAGCCGCGCGGCCTTGCCGAGCGAGTACCACGCAGGTGGAGATTGCGCGGGCAATCGGTAGTCGGCTGCGGCACTGCCGAGCGCGCGCTGGTGAACCTGCACGTCGGTCGCGAAGGCGGGCGACTGCATGACGTCGCGTACTCGCGCTGCGAGTCGTTCGAGGCATGCCTGCAATGCCGCCGGGTCGCGCGCATCGGGCAGATAGGCACGGAACCCGCTTTCCGCCGCCAGCGCCTTCTCGAGCAGCTTGAACAGCGAAAGCCCGGTCGCAGGTCCCACACCGAAGGTGATGTGCAGCGAAGCCTGCGCTCCGGTGAGCGCGTCGTGGTACTGGCCGCGCGGCAGGTAGAGCACATCGCCGGGCCGCATGACGATTTCCTGCAGCACCTTGCCGCGTGTCGCGATCAGGAATTTCTCGCCTTCGTCACCGGGTGGCACGGGCGCGACCGGCGCATCCGCGCGCGCCTCGTAAATGCGCCACGTCTTCTCGCCTTCCGCCTGGACCGCGAACACGTCGTGCAGGTCGAAATGCGTCTGGAATGCCTGCACTCCGCGGAACGAGCAATAGACGTTCGCGAAGCTGCGCGCGGCGAATTCCTCACCGAGCATGCGCACGACCGCATCGACCGGCGCGCACACCCGATGCAGGCTGTTCGCGACGAGGCTCGCTCCGAGCCCCATCAGCGCCTTGACCTTGGCGGGGTTCACGGGCGCCGGTGTGCCCGATCGCAGGTCGGCCGTATCGCAATAGTTCTCGCGCAGCGCCGCGCGACTCTTGAAATAAACCTTGAGTGTGTCCTCGTTCCAGTATGGCGTCAGCGCGAGGACTTCGTTGAACCGCGACCACGGCAGCAGCGCCGCGCGCGCTGGCCCCGCCGCCGGGATATGCAGCGGCAGCTTGCCGAAGTAGCGGGTGCGGAACGTATCCGCATCGAACGGCGTGAGGAATTCCGCCAACTGCATGGCGCGAGACGTTAGCATGGCGCATGCATCACGGGCAGGGGGACTGGCTGCCGGCGCGCGCGGCGCTGCATCCGACCGGGCTATACCTTCAACTGCGCGACATCGCGGTGCCGGAACTGCACGACCCGTTCATGAAGGAGACGCTCGCCCGCAGTGCGGCGCCGGAGGAGTATGTGCAGATCGAGATGCAGGATCTCGGTCGCGCGCCGCCCGGGTCGGGTCCTGCCGGGATCATCTTCCATGTCGCGCGCTGCGGCTCGACGCTCGTGTCGCAACTGTTGAAATTGCAGGGCGGCTGCGCCGTTTACGCCGAGCCGCCGCCGGTCAATGAAATCCTGCGCCCGCCGCAGCCCTGGCCGCACGCACGAATGGTCGCGGCGCTGCGATCGTTGGGCGCCGCATTCGCGGCGCACGCGGCGCGGCCTTACGTCCTGAAGCTCACGAGCTGGAATACGCTCCATTGCGACCTGCTCACCGAGGCATTCCCGGATTCGCCCTGGGTGCTGTGCCTGCGGGATCCGGTCGAGGTCTGCGTGTCGCTGCTGCAGCGGCCGCCCGGCTGGTTGCTCGGGACGGACGAGATGTCGCGGCGCTTTGCAACGATTGTCGACCCGCAGAACCGCTCGCGAAGCAACGAAGAACTCGTCGCTCGCACCTATGCCGCATTCTGTGATTCCGTCGTGCGCCTCGATCCGGGAAAGGGCCGCCTGGTCGAATATGCCGAATTGCCTGGGGCAACGTGGGGCGACGTCGCGCCGCACTTTTCGTTGCCCGTGAGTGAGGTGGCGCGCGACCGCATGGCGCAGGCCGCGACCCGGCATGCAAAAGCGCCGGTCACGAGCACGACACCCTTCAGCGGCGACGCGGCGACCAAGCAGGCCGCGGCCAGCGCAGAACTGCGTCGCGCCGTCGACGAAATAGCACGGCCGGCACTCGCGCGGCTGGGCGTGGTGCCGGGCTTTCGGTTGTTCGGTTATTCCGGCGCTTCGCGCGAATAACCGAACAACCGAAAGCCCGGCACCAGGTGCGTGCCCAGGGCGAAGAGCGCCATCGTCCACACGATCACCGCGCTCGACGGCAGATCCGTCACGACGGAGATCGCAAGCCCCGCCAGATAGCTGGCGAACGCCACGGCGTAGCCGAACACGAGCCGGCGCTTGGCCGCGAGGCGACAGGTGGCGACCGCCGGCACGATCAGCGTCGTGAACACGAGGTAGACGCCGACGAGCTGCACCGAGGCCGTCACGACGAGTGCGAACAGCACGTAGAACCCGACGCGGCCGATCCGTTCGCGCCAGAGGAACCAGACGGCCGCGAAGATCGCGGTCACGACGGCAGTGCGGATCAGCTGGGCATTCGACACCCAGAGGATCTGGCCCGCGAGAAGGTCCTTCAGGTTGTCGCCGCCGTGCGGATCGTTGGCGAGCAGCAGGATCTGCGCGGTGGACGCGAGCACGAAGAGGATGCCGATCAGCGCCTCCTGTACTTCCGGTCGCTTGCGCTCGGTCCAGGTGAGCAGCAGCGCGCCGGCGAGCGCTGCGGCGCCGGCGGCTGCCTGTGAGCCCCAGCCGGTCAGCTCGAGCCCGAAGCCGTTCGCTGCGATCACGCCGAGTCCGGCAACCTGTGCGATGGCGAGATCGATGAACACGATGCCGCGCGCGAGCACCTGCTGGCCGAGCGGCACGTGCGAGACGGCGACGAGCAGCCCCGCGAGCAGCGCGGGCCACAGGATCGCGATATCGGTGTCGAAGAGACTCATCGCGGCACCGCCAGCAGACGGTCGAGCGTGTCATCGAAAAGCCCGAAGAGATCCTTCGCGCCCGGCGTGCCGCCGACCGAGAATGGCAGCAGCACCACCGGCACATGAATGCGCCCGCCGAGCCACTCGGACGCCTTCGGATCGTTGTAGGCGTTGCGCAGTATCATTTTCGGCGGCGACGCACCGAGTTTCACGACGAGCTCCCCGAGGTAACCGGCACTCGGCGGCACGCCCGGCTTCGGCTCGATCGCGGCCACCTCCACGAGCCCGAGCCAATGGCAGAGATAGGCCTGGTCCTTGTGCATCACGACGATGGGCACGCCCTCGAGCGGCGCCGCCCGTGCCGTCCAGCGTGCGATCGCCTGTTGCCAGCGAGTTTCGAAATCCGCCGCCCGCTGCGCGTAGTACGTCGCGTTCGACGCGTCGATCACCGCGAGGCGTGCCGCGAGCGCCTTCGCCACGATGGCGATATTGCGCGGATCGAGTTGCACGTGCGGATTGCCCTGCGGATGGATATCCCCCATCGCGCGATCGAAGTGCACCGGCACGTCGAGCAGCTTCAGCTGTGCCGCGGCCTCGAAGTAGCCGGTCGCGCCCGGCTGGATGCGCGGATTGCCGGATTCGCGCACGAGTACCGGCAGCCAGCCGATCTCGAGTTCCGCGCCGGTCGCAACGAGCAGGTCGGCGGTGCGCGCCCGCGCGACGAGACTCGGCTTCGCCTCGACGCGATGGACATCCTGTTTCGCCGTGGTTGCCACGTACACATCGACTTTGTCGCCACCGAGTTCGCGGGCGAGGGCGCCCCAGTCGCTCGTGGTCGCGAGGATGCGCATTGCCCCGTGGGCGGGCGCGGCGCAGCAGAGGATGGCAAGGAACGCGATTGCGTTGCGGTTGAGTGCCGTCATGCGGGTGCTCCT
This sequence comes from Steroidobacteraceae bacterium, assembly GCA_019187495.1. Classification (GTDB taxonomy): domain Bacteria; phylum Pseudomonadota; class Gammaproteobacteria; order Steroidobacterales; family Steroidobacteraceae; genus CADEFQ01. The sequence continues at coordinate 60,532 of JABAQN010000025.1, read as the reverse complement.
AATACTTGTGCGCGCCGTGCGCGCCGATGCCGTGGAGGTATTGCAGCTTCAGTTGCCGGTCCGGATCACCGTCGGCGCGCGCCTCGTCCCGGCTCACCTGCACGCGCAGGCGCGTGAACTCGCTCGGGTTCCAGTCGAGCATCAGCGATACGCGATCCGGATCCGCGACGCGCAGTCGCGGGAAGGCGCCGACGGGCAACGTGCCGTCGTCGACGAGCCCGATGAAGGACGCGCCGGAATCGAGCGCGTCGTAGCGCAGTCCGGCCCGCCAGCGTGGATTGAACTGATAGACGCCCTGCAGGTACCAGCCGGATTGCTCGCTGCGATAGCCGCCCGCGAGATCGAGCGCGTCCACGTCGTAGGCGAGCGCGCCGCGTTCGCTGCGACGCATGTACTCGCCCTGCAGCTTCAGCTGCCGGCGCGTGGCGTCACCCGGCGTCCACTTGAGCACCGCGTCGAAGATCCAGGTGCGGGCGGTACCACTGAAAGCATCGATGACCGGATTGCCGAGGGCGTCGATGTCGTCGTAGGCACGATCCGTCGCGCGCTGATCGAGCCACGCGGCACCCGCCCGCCAGCTCGTCGCGACGCCGAGATCGCCGCCGACGTGCGCGAAGAGCGCGGTGGCGTTGACGCCGTTTCGCTGGCGATGCGTCGCCGGGAATGCGTCGCCGTTGCCCGCTTCGGCGCCGAACTCGAGAAAGAGATCGGTCGGCGCGAGCCACTTCACCTGCAACCCGTCCTGCGCCATCTGGTTGCCGAAGAACGCCTGGTACACGAGCGGTTGATCGACGAAGTCCCAGGCGTGTGCGTGTACCTCGTTCAGGTAGCCGAAGGCGGAGAAGAAGCGGCCGCCTTTCGCGCTGAACCCCGCGGGCAGCGCGAGCGTGCGAAAGAAGGCCTCCTCGACCTCGATCTCGTTCTCGCCGGAGATCGCCGCGGTCATCGTGGCCGAAAAATACGGGTCGACGTTCGCCGCCAGCGTGAGTTCCGATTCACCGAGGTTGAAACTGCGATCGCCGGGGCCGGTTTCGCCACCCGCCGGCATGAAGCCAGCCAATCGCCAGTCGTCCGGATTGCGTGATGTGGCGGTGTAGCTGCCACCGATGATCAGGGAAATCGCCGGGTTGAAGGCCGTCGCGGCGCTGCGTGTGGCATCGGCGGGCGGTGCGGAAGCTGCGGGCGCCGGCTGTCGCGCGTTGGATGCCGCCGCCTCGAGCTGCGCGATGCGCGCCTCGAGCGCCCCGATGCGCGTTGCGTAATCGGCCTTGAGCGCGTCGAGTTCGGCGCGCAGGCCCGCGGCATCGTCCGCGGTGGCGGCGAAGGAAGGCATGGAAGCCAACCCGAGCGCGCACAGCGCCACGATGGGTCGAACTGGAGTCATGGAACGTCTCCTCGCGAAGCGAACGTTCACGGCCGCGCACGCGCGGTCGTGTGATCAGTCGGCGCGAAGGACGGCGGGCGGAGCGCGGGAGCGGAAAGCGGGGTGGTGGAAACGATCCGCCGGAGCGACGGATTCGGCAGGCACGACGATCTGCGCCGTGCGCAGATCGACGGGCAGTGCGAGCGGCGCCGGACCGACCGCGCCGCACAGCGGCGTGATCGACAGGCAGGCGCTGCAAAGCTGGGTGGTTGCCGGCGCGCCGTGCGGATCGGAGCCGAAATGTGAATAAGCGTGCGCCTGCGCACCGAGTTGGGCGCAAAGCAGCGCGAGCGACAGCAGGCGCGTGATCAGGTTGACTCGGGCTCTGCTCAGGGCCTGATGCTCCGGGCTCGACTCGCGGTGTCCATGGCGACGTTCCGCACCCATGTTGGCGCACACCTGATGACTTGGCAATCTCGCCCGCCCTCTGCCCGATTGCCGCATCGGATGTTAGCCTTCGGTGCAGGGAGCGAGTGTGCGCCGGGGGGAGCAGGCCTTGTCCCAGGAACGACTGCCACGCGATCGCGGCGGGTGGCGAGCGCTGGTGCGACGCGTAGCCAGGGTCACGCGCGATCCGCAGCGTGCGGAGGACTTGCTGCATTCGGCGTTCCTGCGTCTCGAGGAGTACCGCGCGCGGCATGCGGTCGAGAATCCGGCTGCCTTTCTGGTTCGGGTGGCTGCCAATATCGCAGTCGACGAGGCGCGCCACGAGCGGGTGCGGGCCGAGATCCCGGATTCTGTCTACAGGATGATCGACCTGGCGGACGGCCAGCCGCTGCATGATGAGGTTTTGGAGACCCGAGAACGTCTGGAAAGGGTGCAGGCGGGTCTGGCAGCATTGAGCCCGCGGACCCGGCAGGTCTTCCTGATGCATCGGGTCGATGGGCTGAAGTACCGGGAAATCGCCGCCCGATTCGGTATCACAGTCAGCGCCGTCGAGAAGCACGTCGCAAAGGCGGCATTGTTCCTTGCCGGTTGGACAGAGGGTTGGTGAAGTGTCTGGCGTGCCGCGCGAAGAGAGTACCGACAGCATCAGGGCCGAAGCCGCGGCCTGGCTGGCCCGGCTGCGTTCGGAGGAGCGCGGGCCCGCGGATGAGGCCGGCTTTCGCGCGTGGCTCACGCACGACGCCCGGCACGCCCAGGCTTTCGAACGTGTATCGGAGGTTTGGGAGGCGACCGGCAGCCTGGGCAGGCACGCCGGGCGTGATCATCGGCCTCTCCGCGCGGTCAATCGGCGCGCGCTGGTCCTCGGGGGCGCTGGGGCACTGGCTTCGATCGCGGGCGTGAGTGTCTGGCAGCTCGCGGGCGGCGAATCTTACCGGACCCGGGTGGGTGAACAGCGGCGGATCGCCCTGGACGATGGATCCTCCGTGACCCTGGATACGCATACGCGCATACGCGTCGCCTTCACCCGGCAGCAACGGCAGATCGAATTGATCGAGGGACGGGCGTACTTCGAAGTGGCGACCGATCCACTGCGGCCCTTTCGGGTACAGGCGGGCGTCCGGCAGGTGATTGCCGTGGGTACCGCCTTCGATGTGTTTCGCCGCGATGACGAAGTCACGGTCGCCCTGATCGAGGGTCGGGTCGCAGTCCAGCCGGTGGTCGATGCGCCGCAATCGGCCACCCGCATGCTCTCGGCGGGCGAACGAATCGTGTTCGAAGGGTCGGGGCGGGTCGTGCAGGATCAGCCGAACCTCAACGAGGTGACGGCGTGGCAGACGGGGCGCGCAGTCTTCGACGACCGGTCGCTCGCCGAGGCCGTGGCTGAAATGAACCGCTACACGCGCCGCCCGCTGGTGATTGCCGATGCGGCGCTCGCGGCCATGCATATCAGTGGCGTCTACGGTACCGGCGATCCCGAGGCGTTCGCCCGCTCGGTGTGTGAGCTGCTTCCGGCGCGGGCCGATCTCATGCAGTCGCAGATCGTGCTCCACCTCGCAAAGCGGGATTGACCAGCCGCTCTTGCGCGGCAGATGGCCGCACGACAGGGCTATTTCGTCGGTATTCCCCGCAGCCGTGCGCGCACCGCCCTGGCATTCGCCGCCGAGGCTTCCGGCACACCCTGGATCGGGCTGATCGAAATGAAGCACTCCTGGTTCGCATTGGCCTCGGAGTCCGGATCGTCATCTTCGACGAGCCGGACGCCGGCCGGCGCCTTGCCACCGGCCAGCACGAACGAGATACCCGGCAAGGGAGACGCGGCACCGAAGCTGACGGCCGCCGGACTCTCCGAGAGCTTCTCGAAGAAAACCGGCTGATAGGCGGTGGCGGTGCCGACGCGTGTGAAGTGGTACTTTTCCGGGGTGCAGCCGTGTGCCGGATCGAACTTCGGCACATTCACATTCAGGCCGGTGCCCGGCGGCAGAAACGATGTCCTCCGGTGCGCCCGTTCGTTGTTCCGTTCGATCCGCTCGATCAGGGCAACGACCAGCGAGGCGATCCTGAACTCGGTCGCCCCGGGGTCGGTGGGCAGTCCGTTCTTCTGCGCCACCTCGCCGGTGCTCACCGCGATGGCCGGAATGCCGCGATTGATCGCGAACAACGCATTGTTGAACGTGCCCGAGGCGGGATTGATCATGCCTTGATTGTTGCCCTCGTTGGGGCCGGAAATCACGAGATCGGGCGCTGCGCCCCATTTCCTCGATGCGATCACGTCGAGCCCGTAGAGGAGCGACATGACCGGTGTGCCATTCACATAGTGGATATCGGGATCGGACCGATCACGGCCGACACCCGGCTCGCCGGCGGGTACGGTGCCGCCGCGAGTGGGCCGTGTGAGCGGCCCGATGGGCTGGAGAAAATTCATTGCGCCACCGGAGCCGCTGTGGTTTTGTGCCGGGGCGGAGATGACGACGCTGTGCCCGCGCGCTTCGAGGCTCGCGTACAGCGCGCGGATCTGCGCGCTCTCGAACCCGTCGTCATTGGTCAGCAGGATGTTGAGGGCGAGCGCCTGGTTCGCCACGAGGAGAGTCGCCAGGACGCATCCGGCGCGGAGGACTGTCTTCTTCAGCATGTTGCTCCCGTGTGCCGAGCCGTCGAGTTGCCGCGGATCGGGCGTGGGGCGCGAAACTAGGCGCGCATCGCGGCTCGAGTCAAGCTCGTCGCGCTCCTGCCTGCGATGCTGCTGAGGAAAAGCGGGGCTTCGATCGTCTCTTCCATAACGAGGGGGGAAGATCATGATTCATGAGCGCAAGAACGACAGCCGCAAGCTGACCTTTTTCGTGTCGATTGCCCTGGCATTGCTCGGTGCCGGCCCCGTGGGTGCCCAGGCGCAGTCCCCGGCCGTGATCATCGATATTCCGGCCATGCCGATGGCATCGGCATTGACCGAACTCGCCCACGAGACAGGCATCAACGTCCTGTTTTCGCCGGATTCGGTACGCGGGCTGCAGTCCACGCCCGTCAGTGCAAGGCTGACGCCTGCCGATGCGGCGCGCCGACTCATCGCCGGCACACAGCTCGTCGTACTGCAGGATTCGGCCGGCGCGCTCATCGTGCGCAAGCCTGCGGTGGAGGGCTTTCCGGGCGACGAGGCGCACGCCGCGTCTGACGCAGCGGATCAGGCAGGCGCAATTCCCGTCGTGCCCGCCGCGGCGCCACCGGTCAACGCCGATTCGCAGGCAGGCGGGCAGCCGCCGGTGGACCGCCAGCCGGCGGCGTCCGCGGCGAAGGCCGCCAGTGCCGGCGCCGTGACGGGGCTCGAGGAGGTGATCGTCACGGCGCAAAAGCGCGAGGAAAACCTGCAGGACACTCCGATTTCCATCGCCGTTCTCGGAGCCGGGGCGCTGCTGAATCGCGGCATCACCAGCCTGACCGATCTCGTCTCGGGCGCGGTGCCGTCGCTGCATATCGTACCCTTCACGGGGCGCTCCTCGGCAGTCACCATCGGCATGCGCGGCATCGTGCCCATTGACGCGACGCAGATCAGCCGCGATCCGGCAGTGGGCATCTATGTCGACGGCGTCTATCTCGGTCGTGTCCAGGGACTCGGCACCGAGCTCCTCGACATCGAGCGACTCGAAGTGCTGCGCGGCCCGCAGGGCACGCTCTTCGGCCGCAACGCGGTCGGCGGCGCGGTGAACATGATCACGAAGAAGCCCACCGGTGCACTGGGCCTCGATCTGGCCGCCGGCGTGAGCAATTACGATGGCCGCACGGTCAAGGGGCATGTCAATCTCCCCGAGTTCGCGGGAATCAGCCTCAAGATCGACGGCGTCTGGAACGAGCGCAACGGCTGGGTCGACAATCCGCTCGCGGGCCAATCCGACTGGTTCGACATCGATCGGCATGGCGTGCGCGTCGCCGCGCTCTGGGAGCCCGCTGACAATTTCTCCGCCCAATACAGTTTCGACAAGTCGCGCGACGCGTCGACCTCCGGCTATACGCAAGTCCCCGAACTGCTGCCCGGTGCGCCGCCGCTCGCGCCGATCTTTTCGCTCGAGCCCGAACGCGTGAGCCGCGGCCGGGCCGGTGTGCCGCTCGAGCCGAGCGTCGGCGATGTTCAAGGGCATGACCTGCACATCACGTGGGACCTGCTCGAGGGACTCTCGCTCAGATCGATCAGCGCCTATCGGGAGATGTCGCAATCCCAGTTCGACAACGCCGCAGGCAGCTTCCTGGGATTTCGGCCGAACGGCTTCTTCGGCCGATACAGTCTCGCCGATGTCAGGCAGCATCAGTTCAGCGAGGAGTTGCAGCTCGTCGGTTCGTCCGAGCGGCTGAACTATGTGCTCGGAGCCTTCTACTTCGACGAGGACGCTGCGGACAACGCATACGCACCGGTCACGGCACGGTTCAACGCGACGGGCACGGCCTACACCGTCCTGCCGGCGCCGCTGGGCGGGCCGTTCCCGGACCGCGCGAGCGTGGCGCACGCCAAGTCGCGCGCCCTGTTCGGCCAGGCGACCTGGACACCGCCGGTTCTCGGTGATCGACTTCACCTGACCGGCGGCCTGCGATGGACCCACGACACGAAGGATGGCCGGCTGACCGCGCTCCGCGGCGCGCCGACTCCGTTGGCCTTCACCTTCTAGTCCAAGCGCACCGATCCCGCCGCGACGATCGCCTTCGATTGGACCGACTCCGTCAACACTTATGTGCGCTGGGGTACTGCCTATCGCGCCGGTGGTGCCAATTCGCGCTCGACGATCTTCCGCCCATTCGGGGAGGAAGAGGTGGCGACCTGGGAACTGGGGTTGAAGGCGGACCTTTTCGACCGGCGCGCGCGCTTCAATGTTGCGGCCTATCGCACTACTTTTGGCGACCGGCAAGTGGACTTTCCGTCACCCGCGAATCCCTCCAATACCGAGACCGTCAACACGGATGCCGATGCGACCATCAAAGGCGTGGAGGCCGACCTGACCGTGGTGCCGCTGACCGGGCTGACGCTGAACGCGAGCTATGTCTACACAGACTGGGACGTGCCGCCCGACGTCAGCCCCTTCACGGGCTTGTCCAAGCAGACCACGATCGCCTACACGCCCAAGAATGCGGCGACCGCTTCCGTCGACTATGAGTTCAAGCCGTTCAGCTTCGGAGTCCTGTCGGCGCATCTCGACGCCAACTATTCGGGAAGCTTCTTTACCGCTGATCCCCCCGCGCCAAAAAGCGACTCTTATCTCATCGTGAATGCCAGGCTGACGCTCGGTGAAGTTCGCGTTGGCGACAACGGCGGCGAGTTGGCCTTTTCGCTCTGGGGCAAGAACCTTTCCAACGAGGAATACTCGGTCTTCCAGTTCTATCTGGATGCTCCGGGCCTGATCCGTGGGCTGAACACCCACTTGAACGATCCGCGCACCTACGGCGCCGAACTGACCTACAAGTTCTAAAGGCAACAATGGTGCCGGGCTTTCGGTTGTTCGGTTATTCGGGCGAAGCGCCCGAATAACCGAACAACCGAAAGCCCGGCACCAGGTTTCCGCTACCGCCCCGCCGTCATCGGTTGTCCCCAGTTCGGGTCGAACGGCACCGCGTGCTCGCGGCCCAGGTTCAGCGATGACACGTCCATCACGTAGGTGCGGATTCCCTGCATGAAGCCCGGCCCGCGCGCGCGGGCCCAGTTCATCTTCTTGCCGTCGGGCGAGACCTGCGGCAGGAAGTCGAGATTGTCGAAGTAGGTGAGCCGCCGCGGCTCACCGCCCGCGAGATCGCCGAGATAGATTTCCCAGTTCGACTCGGTCAGCGCTTTCACATACACGTAGTGGCGGCCGTCGGGTGCCGGCACCGGATGCCAGTTCATGCCATTGTCGAAGGTGTGGCGCCGCCAGTCGGTGCCGTCGCGCCTGATCGTGAACACGGTCATCGGCGTCGGGCGCACCTTCTTGTAGTCGGCGCGCTTCCACGCGCGGAAAATGATGTGTTCGCTGTCCGGCATGAAAAACGGCGCGCCTTCCTGCCAGTCGTCGGTGCGCGTGACCTGGAACTCGCCGGTGCCGTCCGATCGCATCACCCAGATGTCCATCTTGCCGTCGATCTGCCGGCCGAACGTGATCCACTTGCCGTCGGGCGACACCGAAACTTCGGCCTCATACCACTTGTTGTTCGTGAGCCGCTTCAGGTGGCCGCCGTGCAGGTCGGACGAATACAACTCGGCGCCCTGCGGGTAGTCGTCGGAATCGGACCAGTTGCCGATCGGCATCGACATGTTGTCGCGCGTCGAGGTCCACACGATGCGCTGGCCATCCGGGAAGAAGAACGAGCAGCCGTCCTGTCCATGGTCGTTGACGTTCCACATCTCGGTGCCGTCGGCGGTGAAAATCCAGGTCAGCGCGCCGAGCCCGCCGCTTTTCGTCGGCAGGGCGCGCTTGTCACGCGTCTGTGCGATCAGGTGGCGCGAGTCCGGGGCCCAGTAGGCCTCCGCCGCATCGGGAATGTTCGGGATCATGTAGTACGGCAGTTCGCGCGGGTCGCGCGGTGCATCGGCCTGGGCGGCGGACAACGCTGTGCCGGCGCAAAGCAATGCAGCGAACGCCGCGGAAGTGGCCAGGGTCGCAGTCGGGATCAGCTTCATGGTATTCACCGTCGTTGAGCCTCGCGAGCGCGCATCTTCCGCCCGCACGAGGGGTGCGCCAAGGGCATCCGGGCGCCGCGGTGTTTCGGGTCCGAGCCGTGGTCAGCCGAGCGGCGGGTGCCGGGCTTTCGGTTGTTCGGTTATTCGCGCGCAGCGCGCGAATAACCGAACAACCGAAAGCCCGGCACCAACGCCTTACCTCAACCGTCCCGCGACGAGCCAGCAGGCGAGCGCCCACGCCGTGCCGATGCACCAGCCGGCGAGCACATCCGTGGGCCAGTGCACGCCGAGGTAGAGGCGGCTCACGCCGACGAGGAATGCGATGGCGATGCCGACGCCGAGCACGTAGGCCTTGAGGCGGCGTGTCGGCTGCACCGTTGCGAGCAGCGTGCCGAGCGTGAGCCATGTGACGGCCGAGAGCATCGCGTGGCCGCTCGGAAAGCTCTGCGAGCTGACCTCGACGAGATGCGCGACGACATCCGGGCGCGGTCGTTGGTACGCGCTCTTGAGCAGGCTCGAGAGCACCGTGCCGCCACCGACCGCCACGAAGACGAGCAGGGCGGTGGCGGCCTTGCGCGCGAGCAGCAGGTAGCCGAGCGTCACGAGGGTGACGACGGTCAGCACGGAGGTGCCGCCGAGTGCCGTGAGATCGCGGAACGCCGCTTCGACCCACCGCGGACCGATGGGATCGGCGGTATCGGCGGGCTCTCGCAGCGCGAGCAGCACGGCCTCGTCGAAGGCGTGTGTTTCGCCCTCGATGACTTCGCCGGCGAGTTCGGCGAAGCCGAGCAGCGCACCCACGCAGACGAGCAGTGCGGCGATCACGCCCGCCGACCGGCGGCGCCGCGCCGCATGGTCAACGGGGGGTCGTGCGTCGCTCACGGCCGAGCAGCACGGTGACGGCGAGATCGGCCGTCACGTTGCAGATGGTGCGAAAGACATCGGGCAGGACCTCGACGGCGAGCAACAGCGCGAGCACTTCGACCGGCAGGCCCATCGCGAGACAGATCGGCATCACGCCGAAAAAATAGCTCACCTGGCTCGAGACACCGACGCTGCCGATGCTGGTCGCGAACGAGACGAGTGCGCCGGCCGCGAGATCGGCTGGTGTCAGCGGGACCTCGTAGAGTGCCGCGACGAAAATCGCCGCGGAGAGATTCGCGATCGCCGTGCTGATGCGAAACAGCGACACCGCGAGCGGCAGCACGAGGCCGACGATCCCGGCGGGCAGGCCGAACGTGCGTTGCGCCACTTCGATCATCGCGGGCAGCGTCGCGAGCGACGACTGCGTGCTCGCGGCGACGACCTGCGCCGGCGCCGCGCCTCGCGCGAACTCGCGCAAGGTCAGCGCCTTGCTCGCGGCGGCGAGCGGATACATCGTGCCGGTGGCGAGGAGGCACATCACCGACAGCAGCACGATGTAGTGGAGGAGTGCGCCCGCGGCGCCGAGCCCGCCGTGAAAGCCGACGCCGAGTGCGAGCGCAAAGACGCCGAGTGGCGCGACGCGCAGGATCCACTGCACGATCGTGATCATCGCGGCGGCGAAAGCCTCGAAAAACCCCGTCAGCCGGTCGCGCGAGCCTGCGGGCAGGCGCGCGATCGCAAAGGCGAAGAACAGCGCGAACACGATCAGCGGCAGCACTGCTCCTTCGGCAGCGGCCTCGACGGCATTGACGGGTATGATCCCTGTCAGCCATTCGGACAGCGGCGTGACGGACGGCAGCGCGCCATGCTGGCTCAGCGCGCCGGCGCGCAACGCCGCCGCCGCGCTCGGCGGAATCGGGAAGGTCGCGAAGAGGGCAGGCACGATGATCGCAGTGGCCGCAACCGACACGAGGAGCAGGATGCCGAACGCCACCATCGCGCGCGCCGCGAGCCGGCCCGCGCTCGCCGCGCCGGCGGCGTTGGCGACCCCGGTCACGAGGACCGCGAACACGAGCGGGATCACGGTCATGCGCAGCGCGTTGACCCACAGTGTTCCGACGGGCTGCAGCAGCGCGACAGCCCGGGCGAGGCCCGCCTGGCCCAGGGCCGCGATCGTCGCGCCGGCCGCGAGGCCGAGTACGAGCGCGAGAATGATGCGATTGGTCTGAGACATGCGCCTGGCATTGGAGTGTCGCATGACCACGGGTCCGACTGCGATCGCCGCTGAAGTCACGCTCTTCAGGGGCGCCGCCGCGCCCACGGCGCCGCTCGTCGCCGCCATCGAGGCGATCGCGGCGCGTGCGCCATTCCGGCACCTTGCGACGCCGAACGGCGGCACCATGTCGGTCGCGATGACCAACTGCGGACCCTGGGGCTGGCACAGCGATGCCCGTGGCTACCGCTATGCGGAGCGTGATCCGCTGACCGATGCGCCGTGGCCGGCGATGCCGCCGCTCTTCATGCGCCTCGCGCAAGGGCTGGCGGAGCGCGGCGGATTTGCGGGCTTCGAGCCCGATGCGTGCCTCGTGAACCGCTACGCGCCCGGCGCGCGGATGGGCGCGCATCGCGACTGGGATGAACTCGACAAGCGCCACCCCATCGTGTCGGTGTCGATCGGCCTTCCCGCGGTGTTCCTCTGGCACGGCGCCACGCGACGCGAGCGGCCGATCGCGACGCTGGTGGAGGACGGTGATGTCATCGTCTGGGGCGGCAGGGCGCGCGCCGGCTTCCACGGGGTGCGCAAGCTTGCCGACGGCCTGCACCCCGTGAGCGGCGCGCTGCGCTACAACCTCACTTTCCGCCGAGCGAAATAGCGGGCGCCGTCGTCGCCTGCAGCTCGCGCGCGACCTTCTCGGCGCGCTCCATTGCGCGCAGGACATTCTCGCCCGCGAGCTTCTTCAGGTCGCGGTCCGACCAGCCGCGGCGGATCAGCTCGGCGAACAGGTTCGGGAACATCGAGACATCGGAAAGTCCTTCGGGCCACAGATCGTTGCCGTCGAAGTCGCCGCCGATGCCGACGTGGTCGACCCCCGCGAGCTTCACGACGTAGTCGATATGGTCGGCGACATCCTTTACGGTCACGCGTGGCAGGACGAGCTTCTTCTTGAAGTCTTCGTAGAGCGCGCGGCGCTCTTCTTCGGATTTCACGCCACCGGCGCTGCGATAGAACTCCTTCATCGCGGGGAACAGCACCTTGGCGGCGTCCGCCGACACGAAGCCCGCGACGAACGTGACCATCAGAACGCCGCCGTTTCCTGGCAGGGAGCGGATCACGTCGTCGGGAACGTTGCGCGGGATGTCGACCAGGCCGCGCGCGGCGGCGTGCGAGAAAATCACCGGCGCTTTCGATACCGCGATGGCATCGCGCATCGTGTCGGGCGCGGTGTGCGAAAGGTCGACGAGCATGCCGAGGCGGTTCATCTCGCGCACCACCTGTTCGCCGAACGGCGAGAGGCCGCCCGACTTCGGTGTTTCCGGCATCGCCGAATCGGCCCAGTCGGTGTGGGAGTTGTGGGTGAGCGTCATGTAGCGCACGCCCAGGTCGTAATAGGCGCGCAGCGCGCCGAGCGAATCCTCGATCGCGTGGCCGCCCTCGATGCCGAGGAGCGAGGCGATGCGGCCGGCGGCGTGTGCGGCGCGGATGTCCGCGGCGCTGCCCGCGAAGCGGAACACGTCGGGGTACGTATCGATCAGCCGGCGCGCGATGTCGATCTGCTCGAGCTGCATGCGCGCAAAGCCGCCGCCCTTCATCTCGCCAGGGATGTACACCGACCAGAACTGCGCCCCGACGTGGCCGGCACGCAGGCGCGGAATATCGGTCTGCCCCGGGGCGTGGCCGCGCAGGTCGTACGAGCGGACATCGCCCTTCGTCGCACCGCGGATCGTGATGGGCAGGTCGTTGTGGCCGTCGATCAGGATGGTGCTCGAAAGCAGGCGGTTGGCGTGCGCGAGCGCGTCGTCCGCCGCGGATGCCGGACCGGCCACGACACCGGTGAGGAGCAGGAGGAGCAGGGTGGCAGGCGTCGCGCTTCGATGCGTTACCATGGGATATCGGCCTCCGGGAGTGGAATCCATGACTCTAATGCGCCTCGGCCTCGTGAGTCTCGCCTTTGTCGCCGCGCTGCCACTGCATGGCGCAGAGCTTGCCGTCCGTGACCGCGAGTTCCTGGTGAACGCCGTCGATGCCCATGCGCAGCAGGACAGCGAGGCGGCGCTCGCAATCTGGCGCCTCGCCGAACTCGGCTATCAGGAGCAGCAGAGTTCCGCCATCCTGCAGAAAGAACTCGCCGCGGGCGGCTTCACCGTCGAGGCGGGGGTCGCGGGCATGCCGACGAGCTTCGTCGCGACGGCGGGCTCCGGCAAGCCCGTGATCGCGATCCTCGCGGAGTTCGACGCCCTGCCCGGATTGTCGCAGGCCGCCGTCGCCGCGCGCAGCCCGATCGCGGGCAGGAACGCGGCGCATGCCTGTGGCCACAACCTGTTCGGCGCCGGATCGACGGGTGCCGCGATCGCGATCAGGGAGTGGCTCGCGTCACGCGGCCTGCCCGGCACCATCCGGCTCTACGGCACTCCCGCGGAGGAAGGCGGCGCGGGCAAGGTGTACATGGTGCGCGGCGGGCTCTTCGACGACGTCGACGTGGCGCTGCACTGGCACGCCGCGGATCGCAACGACGCGAGCCAGAACGGTTCGAACAGCAACAAGTCCGGCAAGTTCCGCTTCCACGGCGTGTCGAGCCACGCCGCCGCGGCGCCCGAGAAGGGTCGCTCCGCGCTCGATGCGGTCGAGGCGATGGACATGATGGCGAACATGATGCGCGAGCACATGCCGCAGGAAGCGCGCATGCACTACGTCATCACGCGCGGCGGCGCGGCGCCGAATGTCGTGCCCGATTTCGCGGAGGTGTTCTATTACGTGCGCCACCCGGACCCGAAGGTCGTGCAGGCGCTGTGGGAGCGGCTGATGAAGATCGCCGCAGGCGCCGCACTCGGCACCGGCACGACCTGGGACGTCGAGGTGATCCATGGCGCCTACCCACTGCTGCCGAACCACACGCTCGGCCACGTGATGCAGGCGAGCCTCGAGCGCGTGGGTGGTGTCCGGTACGACGCGGCAGAGCAGTCCTTTGCAGAGGACATCTACGCGACGCTCACGAACCCGTCCCGCCCGCTCGGCAGCGAACGCGTGGTGCAGCCTTACGCGCCGGAGCAGCATTACGGCTCGACCGATGTGGGGGATGTGAGCTGGACGGTGCCGACGGCGGGCTTCAACACGGCGACCTGGGTGCCCGGCACTTCCGCGCACAGCTGGCAGGCCGCCGCGGCCGGCGGGATGGGCATCGGCATCAAGGGCATGCACAACGCGTCGAAGGTGCTCGCGCTGACCGCCGCACGCCTGTACCTCGATCCGGCGCTGGTGAAGCGTGCCCGCGCGGAGTTCGACCAGGCACGCGGTGCGGATTTCGTCTATCGCCCGATGGTCGGCGATCGCGCGCCGCCGCTCGACTACCGAGACTGAGCGCGGCTCAGCGCGGCGCGCCGAGCAACGCGTCGATGACGGGGACCGTGACGAGCGAGGCGAGCACGCCGGCCGCGAGCATGGCGTGCCCGACCGCCGCGTCGAGTCCGCGTTCCTCGGCGAGGATCGTTGCCGATACCATCGGGCCCATGGCGGCCTGCAGTACGCCCACCGTGAGCGGCAGGTCCCGGGCGCCTGTCGCAATGCCGAACATCCAAACGAGCAGCGGCGCGGCGAGGAGCTTCCAGCCGAGGCCGATGCCCACGGCGCGCAGCCGGGTCGCATCGATCCGCCAGTGCAGCTGCAGCCCGATCGCAAGCAGCGCCAGCGGCGAGAGCGTCGCGCCGAGGATGCGCAACACCTGGTCGAACCAGGCCGGCCAGCCACCGAGTTGCCCGGCGACGAAGCCGGCGATGCAGGCGAGGAAGGGTGGGAACAGCAAGATACGCCGGATGAGTGCGCCCGCGTGCGCGCGCTCGCTGCCGTACCATGAGGCGACGAGCACGCCGCCGGTTGCGAGGGCGATGAAGCAGCCGAGCTGATCGGCCACCGCGGCGTATGGCAGAGCCTGCGTTCCACGCAGCGCCCCGATCAGCGGGTAGCCCGTGAACGCGGTGTTGCCGAGTCCGGCGGTCAGCGCGACGGCGCCGATGCGCGCGCGCGGCCAGCCGCAGCGCGCGCCAGCAATTGCCGCCACGGCCCAGCCGCCGAGGAACACGAGCCACATCGCGGCGACCAGGAACCAGAGGCTGCGCTCGAACGTGAGCCGCGGCAGCAGACTCAGCACCAGTGCGGGCAGCGCGATGCGCAGCACCCACCAGCTGATGCCGCGCGCCAGGCGCGCCGGCTGCGCGAGCATGCGTGCGGCGAAGATGCCGGCGGCCAGGCAGGCGACGAGCAGCGGGATACCGGTCATCGCTGCGCTATACGAGTCGTCCGTCGATGATCTCGACCTGCCGGTCGGCGCCGGCCGCGAAGTGATCATCGTGCGTGACGGCGATGACGGTTCGGTCGCGGGTACGCACCAGCTCCTTCAGAATGTCCTTCACGTTGCTGCTCGACTTCGAATCGAGCGCGCCGGTCGGCTCGTCGGTGAGGATGATCGGCGGGTCATTCGCCAGTGCGCGCGCAATGGCGACGCGCTGGCGCTGTCCCCCGGAGAGCTGCGAGGGGCGTTTGTGCTCGTGCCCGACGAGCCCGAGGTCGTGCAGCAGCTCCATGGCCCGCCGGCGCTGGATGTCGTCCGCAAGTCGGTCGAGCCGGCGCATGGGCAGGCGCACATTGTCGAAAGCGGAAAACTCCGCCAGCAGGAAGTGGAACTGGAACACGAAGCCGAGCTTCGCGAGGCGCGTGGCGGCGAGCTGGTCCTCGTCGAAGCCGGTGGTGTCCTCGCCCTCGAGTGTGAGCGTTCCGGAGGTGGGCTGGTCGAGCAGCCCGAGCAGATAGAGCAGCGAAGACTTGCCCGAGCCCGATGGGCCCTTGATGACGACGAACTCGCCGCGATTGATGGTGAGCGAAACGTCGTGTACCAGCGTCACCGGCACCTCCCCCGGCAGCGTGCGGGTGAGATCCCGCGCGACGAGTATGGCGCTCATGCCGCACCACGCAGGATCGCCACCGGCGCGAGGCGCGCGCCGCGGCGCGCGGGCAGGTAGGTGGCGGCGAGCGCCGACAGCATCGCGAACAGCATCGCCAGCGCGAACTGGCTCCAGCCCCAGTACACGGGCAGGTTGACGGGGTCCGATTCGCCCGGCACGGTCAGGCGCACCTGTCCGGTCACCCACATGAGGCCGCTGCCGGCGAGGAAGCCGAGCACGCTGCCGGCCGCGCCGACCACGAGCCCCTCGATCAGGAAAATGAGTTCGATGTCGCCGGCGCGAAAGCCCATCGATTTCAGGATCGCGATGTCGCGCGTCTTCTCCATGATCACGCTCGAGATCACGTTGTAGATGCCGAACGAGGCGACCAGCAGGATCGCCCCGACCACCGTGTACATGATCACGTTGCGTACCATCAGCGTCGACAGGATGTCTTCGCTCGCCTCCTGCCAGGACACCGATTTGTAGCCGGTCATGCGCTCGATGTGCGCCGCCGTCGCGCGCGCCGCGTAGGGATCCTCGAGGCGGGTGATGATCGTGTTCGCGACATTCGGGCGGTTCAGCAGCGCCTGCACGCGCGCCAGCTGCGCGAAGCCCTGGGTCTCGTCATAGACCGCACGGCCGGTGTGGAACAGGCCCACGATCCTCATCACCCGCACGTTGCCGACCGGCGAGACCACCGAGACGGTGTCGCCCATCGCGAGCGAGAGTTTGCGCGCGAGCGAGCGGCCGATGATGAGCCCGTTCGGATCCACATCGATCGCCCCGAGCGAGCCCGCGACGATGTCCTTCTCGATCGTGGTGACGTCCCTCATGCGGGCCGGTTCGATGCCCGAAAGGGTAATCGCCTCGTCGCGACCTGCGAAGCTGAAGATCACCTGGCCGGCGAGCACCGGCGCGGCGCGCAGGCCGGGGATCGCGTCGATCTGCTCGAGCCGCCGCTTGTACTGGCGAATGCCGCGCCGCTCGGTGAGCGGCTTGACGTGCAGCACGCTGACGGCACCCGCCGGATGGCGCAGCAACGCCGGCTGCACGGTCGGGTCGCGGAATTCATCCGACACCGTGATATGCGGCGTGCTGTCGACGAGGCGCGCGATGAAGTCGAGCTCAGAGCCGCGCATCAGCGACGACACCGCAAGGAAGAACGCGACGCCGAGCACGACGCCGAGCAGGGAGGCGACGGTCTGCCGGCGCCGCGTACGCAGGTGGCTCCAGGCGATGTCGAGGTGCAGCTGCACGGGCGCGACGGCGGCGTCAGTCCGCGATCCGGAAGCGGTCGCCGGGGCCAATGTCGCCGGGTGGTGCGACGATCAGGAGCTCGTCACCCGCAATCCCGCTACGGATTTCGGTTTTCTGCGCACCGACGACGCCGACTTCGACCGGCAGGCGTGCCGCGCGTCCGGCTTCGATCGTCCACACGGCGCCGTCCACCACCGCGGAGGAAGGCACGAGCAGTGCATTGTCGCGCTGTTCGAGCACGATGTTCGTCTCGGTGGTCATGCCGATGCGCAGCGGGGCGTCGCCCGCGAGCGCGATGCGCACCCGGAAGCTGCGCGCGACCGAGTCACCGCGAGGCGTAATCTCGCCGACGCGGCCGTCGAACACGCGACCCGGGAACGCATCGGTACGGATCAGCACCGGCAGCCCCGGCTGCACGCGCGGCAGATCTTCCTCGTCCACGTCGGCGGTGATGCGCAGCGGCGCGGGGCCTGCCATGTAGAAAATCACCTGGTTCACGGGGATGAACTCGCCCACTTCGCCGTCGCGCCGCGTGATCTCCCCGTCGCTCGGTGCGGTGAGGCGCATGTAGCCCACCTGCTCGCGTGCACGCTTCAGTGCCGCGTCGGCGGCCTCGAGGTCGGCGCGCGACTGCTCGAGCGCAGCGGCCGACATGAGCGCGCCGGCACGCAGTGTCACGCTGCGCTCGTACTGCGACCGCGCATATTGTGCGCGTGCGGCGAGTTCCGCGACGGATGCGACGAGATCCTCGGCCTCGAGCCGCGCGAGCAGCTGCCCCTTGCGCACCCGCGCGCCCTCGTCGACGGCCAGCTCGACGATGCGCCCGCCGACACGGGGCGCGATGCGGATCTCGAGGCCGGGCTCGACGACACCGGTGGCGTACACCGCCTCAATCGCCGGGCCGCGGGTCGGCGTGGCGGTCGCCACCAGTGGTGGCTGCAGTGCACGAAAGCCGGCGTAGCCTGCGCCGGCCAGTACGATGAGTGCGATCAGGGCACGGATGATGCGACGCATCCTCCGCAGTCTAGCAACTCGTCCGGCCGCCGCCGCGGCCACCCGTGCGATTGGTCAATCCGCGGCTTCGGCGCCCGCGGCGACCCACGCGAGGTCGGCGTTCGACACTTTCGACGTATCGAAGCGTCTGGCCGCGGCGGCCATGCGCACGAGCGCCTGCGCGATTGGCATGGCAGGCACCGTGTCGCCCTTCTTCGCCTTGTGGAAACGCACCGGGTTGATGCGCGCGATCACGTAGTTGCGCAGGTAGGGCGATCTCAGGCCGCGTGCGGTGAGCGCCGCCACGATGCGCCTGACGTCCGCCTCGATGCCCTGGAGGCGCGCGGCATGGGCCTGCCGGTCGCGCAGGCTCGTTGCGAGCGGTCGCTCGGCGAAGCGGTCCACCTTCTTCAGGAACGGGCTGTAGGCACCGCCGCCGAATCGCGGACTCTTCTCGTAGATGATGCCGAGGGTCAGCAGTTCCGGCGCCTCGAACTCCGCCGCGAACGACGACTCGCGGCGCGTCGCATCCGCCTTCGCGAGCGCGCGCGCCATGCGGATCACCTCGAGGCTCTTGTCCTTCAGGTTGTGCGCCTTCTCGGTGTTGAGCGCGAGGATGCGAAAGGCGAGCGACTCGTCGGGCGAGACGAGCGCGGTGATTTGCCTGAGGCCGAGCACCTTGCCGGCGGCGAGCCGGTGGCGGCCGTTCGGTGTCCACAGTCCCCCGCGTGCGCCGCGCACCACGATCAACGGATCGAGGAACGCGGCCGCCTCGTCGATCTTCCGGGCGAGCCGCTGCGTGTGGGTCGGCGACAGATCGCGCTGGAAGGGGGTCGGTTGAACAGCCGCGAGTGGCAGCGAGGCGAGCAGCAGCGGCCGGCCGCCGAGCGGGTCGCGGTAGGCGCCGATCGCCGTACCGCCGGCCTTCGAGACATCGGCGACGAGCGACGCGATTTCGGGCGCATCGAGCGGCAGCGCGACTTCCGCGGCGGCGAGCCCGCGGCGTTCACGCGCGGGCGTGAGCTTGCCCCGGGCGCGCTTTCTCGCGGCGGGGGTGCGTGCGGGACTCTTGCGCGGGGCGGCCACGCACGCGAGTGTGCACGCGCGAGGGCCCACGCGGCTACCCTGAAATGTTGCATCATGGGGCGTGCGCCCCCTGATCGCCCACGGAACCGCGACCGGATTGCCGGTGGAACGTCTCGAGGCGAGCCTGCGCCTCGAAGCCGGGACACGCGGGGAGGGCGCGCTCATCACTGCGCAGTATCGGGTGACGGGCGACATCACGAGAGTGAGCGTGCCGCGCGGCACCGGCGGCCGCACCGATGGCCTGTGGCGACACACGTGCTTCGAGTTTTTTGTCCGCAGCGCCGGCGATGCCGCCTACGTGGAAGTGAATGTCGCCCCATCGCGGGAGTGGGCGATCTATGCGTTCACGGACTATCGCGCCGGTCAGCGGGCCCTCGATGGCATCGAGCCGCCGCAGATAGATGTGGCGGTGTCCTTGACGCAGCTCGAACTCGTCGCGACCGTGCCCGTGGCCGCGCTCCTCCCTGCACCGCACGACAGGATCGCGGCCTCCCTGTCCGCCGTCATCGAGGAACGCGATGGCCGGCTCTCGTACTGGGCACTCGCGCATCCCGACTCGGCACGCCCCGATTTCCACCACGCCGGAAGTTTCGTGCATGAAATTCGGTATTGAACGCATCACGGGCGAGGCCGACCTGCGCGCCGCGCTGCGCGGCCGGCGTGTCGCGCTGCTGGCGCATCCCGCGTCGGTGCTGCCTGATCTCACGCATTCGCTCGATGCGCTGGCCGCACTGCCCGACCTGTCGTTGAGCGCGGCGTTCGGCCCGCAGCACGGGCTGCGCGGCGACAAGCAGGACAACATGGTCGAATCGCCCGACTACGTCGATCCGCAGCTCGGCATTCCCGTCTACAGCCTCTACGGCACCGTGCGGCGTCCGACCGACGCCATGCTCGCGGCCTTCGACGTACTGCTCGTCGACCTGCAGGATCTCGGCTGTCGCATCTATACGTTCATCACGACGCTGCGCTATGTGCTCGAGGCCGCGGCGGCGCATGGCAAGACGGTGTGGATCCTCGACCGGCCGAATCCGGTCGGTCGGCCGATCGAAGGCACGCTGCTGCGCACGGGCTGGGAAAGCTTCGTCGGCGCGGGCGCGCTGCCGATGCGCCACGGCCTCACGATGGGCGAGCTCGCGCACTGGTTCGTCGCGACGCTCGCGCTCGACGTCGACTACCAGGTCGTGACGATGCTCGGCTGGCAGCCGCATGTCGCGCCCGGCCACGGCTGGCCGCTCGGCGAGCGCGAGTGGGTCAATCCGAGCCCCAATGCGCCGAACCTTTCGATGGCGCGTTGCTACGCCGGCACCGTGATGCTCGAGGGGACGACGCTGTCCGAAGGGCGCGGCACCACGCGCCCGCTCGAGCTGCTCGGTGCGCCCGATCTCGATGCGCTGGCCCTGCTGCGCGAAATGCACCGCATCGCGCCCGACTGGCTCGCCGGTTGCCGCCTGCGACCCTGCTGGTTCGAACCGACTTTCCACAAGCACGCCGGCAAGCTGTGCGCGGGGTTGCAGATCCATGTCGAGGCGGCGAGCTACGTGCACGAGGCGTTTCGCCCCTGGCGCCTCGTGGCGGCGGCTTTCAAGGCGATCCGGCGCCTTGCGCCGGATTATCCGCTGTGGCGCGATTTCCCGTACGAGTACGAGCGTGACCGGCTCGCGATCGACCTGATCAACGGCGGGAGCCTGCTGCGCGAATGGGTGGACGACGCGGCAGCCACGGCGGCCGATCTCGATGCGCTCGCCGCGGCCGACGAGGCGCTCTGGCGCGCCGGGCGCGAGGCCGTGTTGCTGTACTGAGAGCCGCCTTACGGGGACTTGCGCGCCAGCAGCGCGCGCAGGGCCTCGAGCTTGTCCTTGACGATGGCCGCATTCGCCGCGCCCATGCGCAGCAGCAGGCGCTGGCCGGCCGAACGCGCTTCGAGCGAGCGGTCCTTGTAACGAAAATAGACGCTCGGCTGCTCGAGTTCGATCGGGCCCGTGACATCAGGCGTCGCGAGCAGGTCATCGATCACCGCGATGACGCGGTCGTTGAAATAGGCGTTCGGCTTGCCCACATCGCCGTACGCCTGCTGCAACAGCGGATAGAGGCGCTGGTAGAGCGACGCGAGCCGCTCGATGTCGAGTTGCGCGATCACCTCGACATAGGGCGCATAGCGCGTGAAGTTG
This sequence comes from Steroidobacteraceae bacterium, assembly GCA_019187495.1. Classification (GTDB taxonomy): domain Bacteria; phylum Pseudomonadota; class Gammaproteobacteria; order Steroidobacterales; family Steroidobacteraceae; genus CADEFQ01. The sequence goes on along the minus strand of JABAQN010000025.1, from coordinate 39,573 downwards.
TCCTCGCCGATGAAAATGCGCTCGCCGTCACGGGTGACGATGAGTGTGCCGGGCAGTGCGCCGACCGCGCGCGTGAGCATCGGCACCTTCTCGCGCGCGAGGTTGTCGACCGTGACGACGAGTCGGCGCACGACACCGGGAGTCGCAATGTAATCCTGCGCCGCCTTTTCGCCGAGGATGCCGCCCAGCGCATCGACGACGAACGCGTCGCTGTCCGCGAGCGCTGGCAGGGGCAGGGCCGCAGGCCCCTCGGCGGGTGGCAGCGGATGCTCGGGGCCGGCATTGCCGGCGAGGGTCGGGCCGGAGGGCGGCGGGGGCGGCGTCTCCGCCATTTTCTTCGGCCAGAACAGCAGCGCGAGCCCCACCGCAGCGGCAATCGCCACCAGTGCGCCGACGACCAGACGATGCCTCATGCGGCTACCGTAATCGTCCCGCCATTATTGTCAATGGCGGGGCTCCTGTACGATGCGAGACCAGGAGGTACCCATCCATGACATCCATGCGTGTTGGGGGCATCGCCCTCGTGGTATTGGTGGCCGGTCTCACGGGCGCGTGCAAGCGCGCCGCACCGGTCGCGACGACGCCGGCGGTCACGCCCGCGGCGGCCTGGGAGAAAGTACGCGACGCATTCATCGAAGACCGCCTGGGCAGCAATCCGCCGTTCGCGGTCGACAGCGGCCGGCACGAGTTCGACGGCAAATTGCCGGACTGGAGCAAGGCGGGCATTGCCGCCAACATCCAGCGGTTGCACGAGGCACGCGACGCAGCGGAGAAGGTCGATGCGAAGCACCTAGAGGCCGCGCTCGCCTTCGAGCGCAACTACACGATCGCGCGCATCGACAACCAGCTCTTCTGGCTCGAGACCGCCGAAACACCGTTCACGAATCCGACTTACTACCTCGATGGCCTGAACCCGTCCGTCTACTTGACACGCGATTACGCGCCGCTCGCCGACCGCATGCGCGCGTACGTCGCCTACGCGAAGGCCGTGCCCGCCGCAGCGGGGCTGATCAGGGAAAACCTGCGGCTGCCGCTGCCGAAGACTTTCGTCGAGCGTGCGATCTCGGGCTTCGCGGGCTACGCGAGCTTCTTCGCGGACGACGTACCGAAGATCTTCGCGGCGGTCGATGATGCGGCGCTGCAGGCCGACTTCAAGGCCGCAAACAAGGCGGCCGCGGACTCGATGCGCGAGCTCGCGAAATACTTCGAGGCGCAGCGCGCGACGGCCACCGACGGCTTCGCGCTCGGCGCCGGGAAGTTCTCGAAGATGCTCGCCGCGACCGAGCAGGTCACGACGCCGCTCGCCGAACTCGCGAAGATCGGCCGGGCGGATCTCGACCGCAATCTCGCCGCGGTGAAGGAAGCCTGCGCGAAGTTCGCGCCGGGCAAGTCGATTCCGGCCTGTTTCGCGAAGCTGAACGCCGACAAGCCGAAGGGCGGGCCCGTTGCGGCGGCAACCGGACAACTCGTCGAACTGCGCAAGTTCGTGATCGACAAGAATGTGGTCTCGGTGCCGAACGAGGAACAGGCGCTGGTGCGCGAGGCGCCGCCGTACAACCGCGCCAATTCGGCGTACATCGAGATCCCGGGGCCGTTCGAGAAGCCACTGCCGGCGATCTACTACATCGCACCGCCCGATCCGGCCTGGAGCAAAGCCGACCAGCTCGCCTACATCCCGGGCAAGGACGACCTGCTGTTCACCTCGGTGCACGAAGTGTGGCCGGGCCACTTCCTCAACTTCCTGCACGCGAACGAATCGAATTCGATGATCGGGCGCCTGTTCGTCGGTTACGCGTTCGCCGAGGGCTGGGCGCACTACGCCGAGGAGATGATGTGGGACATGGGGCTCGACAGCGGTGATGCGGAGGCGCACGTCGGGCAACTGTCCAACGCGTTGCTGCGCAACGTGCGTTTCGTCTCGGCGATCGGCCTGCACACCGGTGGCATGACGGTCGAGCAGTCCGAGCGCATGTTCCGCGACGAGGCCTTCCAGGACCCGGGCAATGCACGGCAGCAGGCGGCGCGCGGCACCTACGATCCGGCCTATCTCAACTACACGATGGGCAAGCTGATGATCATGAAACTGCGCGCCGACTGGACCGCGACCCGTGGCGGCCGCGCGGCGTGGAAGCAGTTCCACGACGAGTTCCTGTCATACGGCGGGCCGCCGATCCCGATGGTCCGCAGGGCGATGCTCGGCGAAGACGACGACGGCGTGCTCTTCTGATCGGTCGCCGGTGCACCCAAATGCCGGGCGGCCGCCTCTGGTCGCCCGGCTCTGGCTGCCTGCCGCCCGCTGCCCGCCGCCCGCTTCCCGTTCATCCCCCCGCGCGCTTCGCATCGAACCCCCGCGCGCGCAGTGCCGCCACGATCGCGTCGCGATGGTCACCCTGGATCTCGATGACGCCGTCCTTGACGGTGCCGCCGCAACCGCAACGCCGTTTCAGTTCGCCCGCGATCGCCTCGAGCTCCGCGACGGAGAGCCGCAGGCCCGTGATCACGGTCACGCCCTTGCCGCCGCGCCCCTTCGTCTCCCGGCCCACGCGCACGGGGACCGGCCTGCCGGACAGGTTTTTCACGCGCGTATTGTACGCAGCGCGGCGCCCGGGCTTTAATGGGGTCCACGGGGAGGGGGCATGGGCGCGATGACACCGGAAGCGATCGCGGAACTGCGCGGGCGCTTCCACGAATACGACGGCGACGATGACGGGCGGATCGTGTTCGCGGAATTCTGCGAACTGCTCGCCGGGCTCGACGAGGACCTGTCGAAAGAGGAATGCCAGCTCGCATTCCAGGGCGCCGACCACGACGACGACGGCGCGATCGGTTTCGATGAATTCGCGGCGTGGTGGACCGGCGCTTGAAACCGCGTCGTTGGGTGGAGTGGATCGAGCGCAATGCAGGCGCGATCCGGGCCTGCAACCAGGATATCGAGGCCAACGGGACGTTCACTGACGTTCACTTCATCGAGACGGGCAGCGGTTCACCCAAACCACTGCCCGGCTCGATCAGCGGATCAACGAGCGGTCACGACGCTGTCGAACCGCGCCAGCTCGAGCCGTGAAACGCTCGAACGGTGCAGCGCGGTGAGCGCGCGGCTGCCGACATCGGCCACCGCGGCCGACAGCGCATCCGCGCGACAGCGGTTGTAGTCGCTGATCGCCGCGAGATCGCGGTCCGGGGGCTCACCGCAGGCCCGCCGGGCGGCCGACTTCAGTCGCGCGTACAGGCGCTGCGCACCGACGTCGGAGTTCACGTTGAGATCCTGGTAGTGCACGGCGACCGATCGCCGCGCGACATTGCCGTCGGGCGTGCCCGCGAACAGCGCGACGCTTCCCGCGAGCGCGGCGATCGCGGCCGCGCCGATGAAAATGCTCTTCATGGCTCCTGCTCCTCTGCGGTACGGGGGATCCCCGTGTCTCGTCCAGTTGGATGGGCACGGCGCACCTGGGGTTGCGCATCTCGTCGCGCATTGCGGGCGGCCTGGCGCGCTTCAGGCCTCGCGGCCAAGCATCGGCGGCAGCGGATGTTTCGCCGCTTCCGCGCGCAACCAGTCGCGAAAGCGCACCACCTTCGGCATCGAGGCGTACGACTCGGGGCAGATGAAGTAGTAGGAATAGCGGAATTGCCGCGCGACGTCGCAGGCGATCGCGAGCCGCTGCGCGGCGACATCGCGCTGCACGAGCGACCAGCGCGCCACCGCGAAACCGAGTCCTTCGAGCGCGGCCGAAATCACCGAAGCCGAATCGTCGAGCATCGCGGGCTTCGTCTTCGCCGATTTCGCGGTCTCGTCCGAGACGAAGGCCGACCAGGGCTCGTCCGAACTGTAGAGCAGCGGGAACGCACTCAGGTCCTTCGTGCACGGTACCTTGCCGTACTTGCGGAGCAACGCGGGTGTCGCGACGGGCACGAGCCAGTCGTCCATCAGCTTCTCGGAATAGAGACCGGGGTAGGACCCCGTCCCGAGGCGGATGACGGCGTGGAAATCGCTGCGCGCGAAGTCGATCGCCTCGCGCGAGGTGTGCACGCGCAGTTCGATGTCGGGCAGGTGCTCACGCTGTGCGCCGAGGCGGGGCGCGAGCCATTTCTGCAGGAACGATGACAGCATGCTGACGTTGAGCACGCCGGATTCGCGCTGTTTGCGCGACTGCTGCAGCGCCGCCTCGAGCTCATCGAGCCCGCGACGAACGCGCGGCAGGAGATCGGCGCCTTCACTCGTCAATTCGACGGTGCGCCCGCGGCGCCGGAAGAGCGGTGTCTGCAGGTAGTCCTCGAGCGACTTCACCTGCTGGCTCACCGCCGCCGGCGTCACGTGCAGTGCTTCGGCGGCATCCGCGAAATTGAGTCGCGTGGCCACCGCCTCGAAGACACGCAACGCGTTCAGGGGCAACCGGTCGTACGCCGCTTCCATCGGCAACCTTTCTTAATGCTGCTTCAGATAGTCCGTTTGTTCCGGAACGGCCGCGCAGTGAAAGTACACCCACGGAATTATCACGGACTCGGCCCCCAAGGAGGCAACATGAACACCACCCCGATCGGTATCCGGATTTTCGCATTCATCGTCGCGACGCTGGTCACGGCGTTCGGCGTGTCGCCGTACGATTTCGTCTTCTACGCCGGACAGTTCACGCTGTGAGTGTCGCCGCCGCGAGCGCTGTCCGCGGACGTGTCCGGTGTCCGCCACCGGACACATCCGCGGCGGCGTCGGGAACGGGATGCGGAAAAATGTGGTGCTTGATCAATCAGTTGCCGATGGGCGATGCGCTGGCATGGTTGGTGCAACCCACAGCGCATGAAGATCAGCACGCTTCGCAAGCCGTCCGGCGAGTCCGCCCCGCTCGCGATCGACAGCGTCATGCGCAGCACCGCGGCGCAGGATGTCGCGCGCGATCCGGCGCCGCGCCAGGCACTGCGCCGGCGCCGGCTCCTGATCGCCGTGGGTGCCGGCGCGATCGCGCTGATCGCGCTCGCGTGGCTCGTGCACGGCTGGCTCGGCTCGAGCCACCCGGTTCCGCTCGAACGCCTGCGCATCGCGACCGTGACTCGGGGCCATTTCGTACGCGATGTCGCGGCGCAAGGCACGGTGATCGCCGCGGTGAGCCCGACGATCTTCGCCTCGGCGCCGGGCACGATCTCGTACGCGGTGCGCGCGGGCGATACGGTCGAGCGCGGCGCGGTCCTCGCAACCCTCGACAGTCCGGAGCTGCGTAACGAGTTCGAGCGCGAGCGTGCGACGCTCGCGGGCGCGGAAGCGGCGCTCGCCCGCGAGGAAATCGAGATCCGTCGCCAGAATCTCCTGAACCAGCAGCAGGCGGATCTCGCGGACGTGCAGATCCGCGCCGCCGAACGTGAACTTGCGCGCGCCCAATCAGCCTGGGAGTCGCGCGTGATCCCGGAGCGCGACCTGCGCAAGGCGCAGGACGAGGTGGCCACCGCGCGGCTCAATTTCGACCATGCGAAGGCGACGGCGAGCCTCGAGCGCGACAGCCTGCAGCTCGAGCTGCGTACGCGCCGCCTCGAGCGCGACCGGCAGGCACTCGTCGTGAAGGACCTCGAGCGCCGCGTCGCGGAGCTCACGGTGCGCTCGCCGGTCGCGGGCAGCGTCGCCAACCTCGCGCAGGCCGAGCGCGCCAACGTCGCGCAGAATGCGCCACTCGTGACGGTCGTCGATCTCGGCGAGTTCGAAGTCGAGTTCCAGGTCGCGGAAAGCTATGCCACCGAAATCCGGCCGGGCATGGTCGCCGGGATCACGCTCGACGGCCGCGCCTGGCCCGGCACCGTCGCATCGATTTCCCCCGAAGTGCGCCAGAGCCAGGTCACCGGGCGACTCAAGTTCGCGGGCGATCCGCCGAAGGCGCTGCGGCAGAACCAGCGCGCCTCGGTGCGCATCGTGCTCGACGAACGCGACGGCGTGCTCGCGTTCGACCGGGGACCGACGCTCGACGAGACCACCCGTGCGGTCTATGTCGTGCGGGGCGATCGCGCCGTGCGCATCCCCGTCCAGCTCGGCGCAGCCTCGATTTCCAGGATCGAGGCGCTGTCCGGGCTCGCCGCGAAGGACCGCGTGATCGTCTCCGATACCGGCGACTTCCGCGATGCCGCCGAAATCCAGATCGTCGACTGACTACCCGAGGGATCCACACATGCTCGCCATGCGCCACATCAGCAAAGTGTTCCGCACCGACCTCATCGAGACGCACGCGCTGCGCGACTTCTCGCTCGAAGTCGCAGAGGGCGAGTTCGTTGCCGTGACCGGTCCCTCGGGCTCGGGCAAGACGACGTTCCTCAACGTCGCGGGGCTCCTCGAAGGATTCGACACCGGCACCTACCATCTCGACGGCGTCGACACCAACGGCCTGTCCGACGACGCGCGCTCGCGGCTGCGCAACGAGAAGATCGGCTTCATCTTCCAGAGCTTCAACCTGATCCCGGACCTCGACATCTTCGACAACGTGGACGTGCCGTTGCGCTACCGGCGCATGAAGGCGGCCGAGCGGCGCGAGCGCATCACGAGCGCGCTCGATCTCGTGGGGCTCGCCTCGCGCGCGCACCATCTGCCCTCGCAGCTCTCGGGCGGCCAGCAGCAGCGCGTCGCGATCGCGCGGGCGATCGCGGGCGATCCCAAGTTCCTGCTCGCCGACGAGCCGACCGGCAATCTCGATTCGCTGATGGCGCGCCAGGTGATGGACCTCCTCGAGCAGATCAACGAGATGGGCACGACGATCGTGCTCGTGACGCACGATCCGGAGCTCGCGCGGCGCGCGCAGCGCAATGTGCAGGTGATCGACGGACAGGTGTCCGATTTCCGGCCGTACGAGCCGCATGCGCAGCCGGCGACTTTCGCGGCGGCGGCCGCGGGCTGAGGAGTCGCGCCATGTTCGGCTACTACATCAAGCTCGCGGCGCACAGCCTGCGCCGCAACCCCGGCATCACCTCGCTGATGGTGCTCGCGGTCGCGCTCGGCATCGCCGTGTGCGTGGTCACGCTGACCGTCCACCACGGCATGTCTTCGAATCCGCTGTGGTGGAAGAATGATCGCGTCTATGCCGTGACGCTCGACAGCTGGGACCCGGAGCAGCCGGCAGACGACAAGCATCCGGACCTGCCGCCTCCGCAGTTGACCTGGCGCGACGCGGAAGCGGTGACGGCGTCGGGCATCCCGCAGCACGCCGTGCGCATGTTCAAGGGCTATGGCGTGATCTCGAACGATGGCGACGGCGGTGGTGTGCGTCCCGAGAATTCGATCGTGCGCGTCACGTCGGCGGACTTCTTCGATCTCTTCGACGTGCCGTTCCGGTACGGTGGTGGCTGGAAAGCGGCCGCCGACGCGGCCCCCGAACCCGTCGCGGTGCTGAGCAGCGAGACGAACGAACGCTTCTTCGGCGGTGCAAACAGTGTCGGGCGCACGATCCGCTGGAACGATCGCGTGTACCGGATCGTCGGCGTGCTCGGCGAGTGGCATCCGGCGCCGACCTTCTACGATCTGAACAACGGCGCGTTCCAGGACCCCGAGGCCATGTATGTGCCGATCGGCTGGGCGCCTTCGCTCGAACTGGAAAGCGCAGGCAACACCAACTGCTGGAAGCCCGAGTCGATCGATTCATTCGCGGGCTTCCTCGCCTCGGAATGCATCTGGATCCAGGTGTGGGTCGAGCTGCCGGATGCGGCGGCGCGTACGCGCATGCAGGCCTGGCTCGACAGCTATGTGGCCGGTGAGCGCAGGAGCGGCCGCTTCCAGCGCCCCGACAATAATCGGCTGACGCCCATCGACGAGTGGTTGCGCATCAATGAAGTCGTGCGTGACGACAACCGCATGCTCGTCGCCCTCGCCTTCGCGTTCCTCGCAGTGTGCCTGATCAACACCGTGGGGCTGCTGCTCGCCAAGTTCCTGGGCCGTGCCGCGATCACCGGCGTGCGGCGCGCGCTCGGCGCGAGCCGCCGCCAGGTGTTCCTGCAGCACCTGGCCGAGGCCGGGATGATCGCGGCCGTCGGCGCCGTGCTGGGCGTGGCGCTCTCGGCCCTCGGGCTGCATGCGCTGCGCGTCATGTATGCGTCGCCGCGCGAGGGCTTCACGGGGCTGATGCACGTGAATGCCTGGAGCCTCGGCGTCGCCGTGGCCATCGCCGTCGGTGCCGCACTCGCCGCCGGCCTCTATCCCGCGTGGCGTATCGGACGCATTGCACCTTCCGTGTACCTGAAATCGCAGTGAGGCGCCCATGATCACGCAGGACATCCGTCCGATACTCTCCGCGCTGCTGCGCAACCGCACCGGTGCCGTGCTGGTCGCCCTGCAGGTCGCTATCGCCCTCGCGGTGCTCGTCAACGCCGTCTACATCGTGAAGCAGCGCGTCGACAAGATCGGTCGTCCCACGGGCGTCGACATCGGCAACATCATCGTCATCGACACCATCGGCTTCGGCGCCGGCTACGACCATATGGCGACCGTACGCGACGATCTCGGGTGGCTGCGCAGCCAGCCGGGCGTGCGCGCCGCGACAGTGGTGAGCCAGATCCCGCTGAGCGGCAGTGGTTCTTCCAATCGGCTCTTCAAGACACCGGAAGCGAAGGGTGAAGGGGTGCCGATGAACTACTTCCTGCTCGACGACTCGGGCGTCGATGCGCTCGGCGTCAAGCTCGCCGCGGGGCGGAAGTTCCGGCAGGAGGAAATCCTGCCCGAGGACCCGACGTTCAACCAGCCGGTGCCGAGCATGATCGTGACGCGCGCGCTCGCGAAATCGCTGTTCGGCACCGACAATGCGATCGGCAAGGTGGCCTACGATGCACTCGGCCGGCCGGTGACCGTGACCGGCGTGATCGAGCACATGCAGGGTTCGTGGGTGGACTGGGACAAGCTCGATCACGTAGGGCTCCTGCCGCGCCAGCCGTCCGGGCCGAATGCGACCTACCTCGTACGCACAGAGGCGGGCCGGCGCAATGCGATCTCGAAACTGGCGGAGGAACACTTATCCGCCTCGAATGCGCGCCGCGTGGTCCAGCATGTGCGCCCGCTCGACTACTATCGCAATCGCAGCTACCAGTCGGACCGCAACATCGCGATCTTCCTGGTCGCCGTGACCGCGCTGCTCGCCTGCGTGACCGCGCTCGGCATTTTCGCGCTCGCCACTTTCAACGTGAACGTCCGCACGCGCCAGATCGGCACGCGCCGCGCGGTCGGCGCGCGCAAGGTGGATGTGGTCCGCTACTTCATGGTCGAGAACTGGCTGATCACGACCGGCGGTGTCCTGCTCGGCGCCGCGCTCGCGCTTGGCGTGGGCTACTCGCTGTCGCGCGCCTATGAGCTGCCGCGGCTCGACCTGTATTATCTCGTCGGCGGCGTCGTTGCGCTCTGGGCGCTCGGCCAGGCTGCCGCGTGGCAGCCCGCGCGGCGCGCCGCGCGGATCGCACCCTCCGTCGCGACCCGCACTGTTTGAGGGCCACGGCGTTGCAACCCCCGGGCGGGATCCGGCATCCAACGATGAGGTCAGCCACCACGAACGCCCTGCGCGACAGCCTGATGAACCGCACCGTCCTGGTGATCGACGACAGCGAAGCGGTCCGCACGGCATTCGAAGTGCTGCTTTCGATCCATGGCGTGCGCACGCTCACCGCGGCGTCGCCGGCCGAAGGGCTCGCCACTCTCGCGCGCGAGCCGGTGCACCTCGTGATCCAGGACATGAACTTCCGGCGCGAGGCGACGGGCGGCGAAGAGGGTGTACAGCTCTTTCGCGCGATCCGGGCGCAGCGGGCGGAACTGCCGGTGATCCTCCTCACCGCATGGACGCACCTCGAGACGGCGGTCGAACTCGTGAAGGAAGGCGCGGCCGACTACGTCGCGAAGCCCTGGGAGGACGCGCGCCTGCTGACCTCGGTGCGCAATCTCCTCGACCTGCAGCGCGCGCAGGCGGACGTGTTCGCGCTGCGCAAGGAGCGCGCGGCAGCTCGCGAGAAGCTTGCCGCGTGCCACGATCTCTGCGGCATCGTCTACGCGAGCGAGCGGATGCACACCCTCGTCGCGATGGCGGCGCAGGTCGCGCATGCCGACGTGCCCGTGCTGATCACGGGCCCGAACGGCTCCGGCAAGGAAGTGGTATCCGACATCGTGCAGGCGAATTCCGCGGTGCGCGGTGGCCCTTATATCAAGGTGAACATCGGGGCGTTGCCGAACGATCTGATTGAAGCCGAACTCTTCGGCACCGAGACCGGCGCCTTCACCGGTGCGCGCGCCCGTCCGGGGCGCTTCGAGGCCGCCGACGGGGGCACGCTGCTGCTCGACGAGCTCGGGAATCTCAGCGCGAGCGGTCAGTCGAAGCTGCTGCGCGTGCTGCAGACGGGCGAGTTCGAGCGCCTCGGATCGAACCAGACGCGGCGCGTGCGCGTGAGGCTCGTCGCGGCCACCAACACCAACCTGCGCCAGGCGATCCGCGAGGGCCGCTTTCGCGAGGACCTCTACTTCCGCCTGAACGTGATCGAACTCGAACTGCCGCCGCTCGCGGAGCGGCGCGAGGACATCCTGCCGCTCGCCCGCCACTTCCTCGATCCCGACCTGTCGCTCTCGCCCGATGCCGAGCGTGCCCTCGTGCGGCACGACTGGCCCGGCAACGTACGTGAGCTGCGCAATGCCATGCAGCGCGCAGCGCTGCTCGCCGGGGGACCGGTCATTTCGGCGACGGCTCTGGGGCTCGCCGCGCCGTCGCAGCCCGCGGGCGCGGGCGGCGATGAATCACTGTTCGACCGCGAGACGATCGAGCAGGCGCTCACCCGCAGCGCGGGTATCGTCGCGCATGCCGCGCGTGACCTCGGGCTCTCGCGTCAGGCACTCTATCGCCGCATGGAGAAACTCGGCCTCAAGTCGACGGCCTGATGCGCCCGCGTCGCTCGCTCGAGGGCAGGCTGCTGCCGGCTGTCGGCGCCGCCGCGCTCGTCGCAGCCGCAGGCGCCGTCATCGCGGGCCGCTGGCTCGCGCCGTGGGTCGCGGCCCTCTGTGGTGTGCTCGCCGGGGTCCTGTCCGGCGTCTGGCTCGCGCGCGCGGCCATCGGCCGCTGGCGGGACACGGCGGTCGCGCTCCGCGACGGGATCGCGAGCCTGCGCGATCGCGACTTCAGCGTGTCGATCACGCGCACCTCGGACGACGAGCTCGGTGAACTCGTCGAGGCCTACAACTCGCTCGGCGGGCTGCTGCGGCGCGAACGCGTCGATCTCTACCAGCGCGAACTGCTGCTCGACACGGTGATCCAGACGACGCCGCTCGCGCTCATCCTCACGAACGCCGCGGGCAGCGTGATCTACAGCAATGTTGCGGCGCGCGAGTTGTTCGGCGCAGGGCGCAGGCTCGAGGGCCTGTCGATCGAGGTGGTCCTGGAGCGTGCGCCCGCGCCACTGCGCGAGGCGCTTACGGGCGCGGACGATCGGCTCTTCACCGTCGAAGTCGAGTCCGAGCCGCAGGTCTTCCACCTTTCGCAGCGGCAATTCCTGCTGAATGCCCAGCCCCACCGGCTGCTGCTGCTGAAGCGGCTCACGCGCGAACTCGCCGCGCAGGAAGTGGAAATCTGGAAGAAGGTGATCCGCGTGATCGCGCACGAGCTCAACAATTCGCTCGCACCGATTTCGTCGCTCGCCCATTCGGGCCGGCTGCTGCTCGCGCAGGCGGGGGACGAGCGCCTCGATCGCGTGTTCACGACCATCGAGGATCGCGCCGCGCATCTCGCGGGCTTCATCGACGGCTACGCCCGTTTTGCGAAGCTGCCGAAGCCGCGACCCGCGCCGCTCGACTGGCCGGCGTTCATTGCGCGCCTGCAGGCGGTTTCCCCCTTCATGCTGCGCGGCGATGAGCCTCGCATGCCGTTGCTGGTCGACGCCGCGCAGCTCGAGCAGGTCGCGATCAATCTCCTGAAGAACGCGCGGGAGTCGGGTTCGCCACCCGACGCGGTGGAGATGAGTGTCCGGGCGCATCGCGGCGGCGTGCTGCTCGAGATCGGGGATCGTGGCGGGGGCCTGCCCGACGATGCGCTTGCGTCGGCGCTGCTGCCGTTTTATTCGACCAAGGCGAGCGGCACGGGGCTCGGGCTCACGATCTGTCGCGAGATTGTCGAGGCGCACGGCGGGCATCTGGCCCTCGCGAATCGCGAAGGGGGCGGGGCGCGCGCTACAGTCTGGCTGCCGGCTGCATCCGAAACGAAGGAGGGAAGATGAAAAAGTCTCTGATGGTGGCAATGGGCCTCCTTGCGGTAACCGCTCTCCAGGCCGAGCAGTTGCGACCGATCACGCACGAGGATGTCTGGCTCGCGAAGCGGGTATCGGCGCCGCAAGTCAGCCCGGATGGGCGCTCCATCGTGTTCACGGTCGTCGAGCCGGCGTACGAGGACAAGGACAAGGTCACCGACCTCTGGATCGTGGCCGCCGACGGTCGCGGGCCCGCGCGCCGCCTGACCGGAAGTCGCAGTGGCGAGGCGGACGTCGCCTGGAGCGAGGACGGGACACGCATCGTGTTTGTGGCGAAGCGCGAGGGCGACGAGGCGGCGCAGGTCTACGCGCTCGATCTCGCCTCGGGCGGTGAGGCCCGTCGCCTGACGAGCGCGGCGCACGGGGCGCGTGCACCGATCCTGTCGCCGGATGGCCGGCGGCTCGCCTACGTGAGCGACGTCCCGGACGACCCGGCGGCCGCCGACCACAAATACAAGGTACATGCCTACGACGGCTTCCCGATCCGCAACTGGGACCATTGGCGCGAGCCGAAAAAGCCGCACCTGTTCGTCCAGGCGCTCGATGTCGCGGGTGCGCCGCAGGGCGCGGCGCGTGATCTGCTCGCGGGGACGCAGCTTGCGAAGTCGTCCGGCTACGCGGGCCGGCGGACTAACGGCGACGATGCGCTCGATGCGGTGTGGACGCGTGATGGCCGCGAACTCGTGTTCGTCGCCACGACGAACGAGGACCAGGCCGCGTACGCCTTCGTCGACCTGCAGCTCTATCGCGTCCCGGCCGCGGGAGGCGAACCCGTGCGGATCACCACGGGCCCCGACAGCCACGGCCGGCCGCGCTTTTCCGCGGACGGGCACCGGCTGTTCATGAAATACGAGCGACGCACGCCGAAGGTCTACAACATCGACCAGATCGCCGTGCTCGACTGGCCGGCGGCCGGTGCGCCGAAGGTGTTGACCGCGCCGCTCGATCGGCCCGTGGATGAGTTCGCGGTGTCGGCGGATGGCCGCACGGTCTGGTTCCTCGCCGAAGACGGGGGGCGCGTGCAGCTTTTCAGCACACCCGCGGATCGGGCTGCGCCGCGGCTCGCCTACGCGCTCGGCAGCGGCAGCTACTCGGGGCTGTCGATGGCGGCGCGCGCAAAGGCGCCCGTCATCGCGGCCGTCTGGGAAAGCGCCGTGCATCCGTCCGAGATCGCGCGCCTCGAACCGGACGCACGCCGTCACGTGCAGCTGACCGCCTTCAACGATGCGCGCGCGGCGGCGATCGACTGGCAGCCGCTGCGGGAGTTTTCGTTCAGGAGCCGACGCGGCGATACGATTCACAGCTTCCTCGCGCTGCCACCGGGCTTCGATCCGGCGAAGAAATATCCGCTCTTCGTGCTGATGCATGGCGGGCCGCACGGCATGTGGCAGGACAGCTTCGGGATCCGCTGGAATCCGCATCTGCTCGCCGCGCCGGGCTTCGTCGTGCTGATGACGGACTACCGGGGCTCGACCGGCTACGGCGAGGCGTTTTCGCAGGCCATCCAGGGCGATCCGCTGCGCGGCCCGGCCGACGACATCAACGACGCGGCCGACGAGGCGATCCGCCGCTTCAGCTTCATCGATGCGAGCCGCCAGTGCGCCGGCGGCGCGAGCTACGGCGGGCATCTCGCCAACTGGATGCAGGCGAGCACGACGCGCTATCGCTGCCTCGTCAGCCACGCGGGGCTCGTCGATCTCGAGTCGCAATGGGGAACGAGCGACGTGATCTATGCGCGCGAGGTCAACCTCGGTGGCCCGCCCTGGGTCGATCCGGCCGCGTGGCAGGCGCAGAATCCGATGGCGTTCGCGGCGAAGTTCGCGACACCGGTGCTCGTCACGGTCGGTGAGAGGGATTTCCGCGTGCCGATCAACAACGCGCTCGAGTACTGGAGCGCGCTCAAGCGCCAGCGGGTGCCGAGTCGCCTGCTCGTGTTCCCCGAAGAGAATCACTGGATTCTCTCCGGCGAAAACAGCCGGTACTTCTACGGCGAGGTGCGGGCCTGGCTCACGAAGTACCTGAAGGAATGACGCATGCGCAGCTTCCTCGTCGCGCTGCTCGCGCTCGCCCTCGGCATCCTGCTCGCGCGGGGCTGGTGGAAGCCGGTGCCGGCGGGCGATCCCATCCAGGTGATCGTCACCCAGGTGAAGACGCATGCCATCATCGAGCACGAGCGGCAGATCGCGATCTGGTACCGCTCGTGCCCCGAGGTCGTAGGCGTCAACCCGGAGATCTTTGTCGCCTGGCCGGGGAAGCTGTCGTACGAGCTCGGGCTCGATGACGTCGCCATCACGCGAAGCGGCGATGTCCTCACGGTGAAGACCGGTGCGATCCGGGCCGACGAGCCGACGATCCCGACGGATTTCCTCGATTACCTGTCGACCTCGCCGTGGCTCAACCTCGTGAACGAGCAGGAGCTCGTCAATCGCGAGATTGCGCGCGCCTCGCCGATCGCGCGCTACCTCAGCGTCTACTACCAGCGCCGCGATCCGTCGCTCGCCCTGGACTTCCGCAAGGAACTCGCCGAGTTCGTGATGCGCCTCGCCGGGGCGCTCGGTCTCGGCATCAGGGAAGTGAAGGTGGAAATCCCCGCCGCCGACGTGAAGTTCCCGAAGCTCCCGGCGCTCGAGTTGTGCGCGGGCTCCACGGCATCCGTGAACGGCGTGCCGTTCGCGAAAGTGGACGATGGCTACACGATTCCGTTCGCGTTCGACGCTGCTCCGCGGGGCGTGATCGCGGGGATGGGGAAGGAGTGAGAATGGTGCCGGGCTTTCGGTTGTTCGGTTATTGCGCCGGGAGGGCGCAATAACCGAACAACCGAAAGCCCGGCACCACCTCTTACCTCATCCGCGCATGCCGCCAGCCGCCCAGCTTGTAGTACGCGATCGCGAGCAGCATCGAGAACAGTGACGACGCCGGGAAGCTCCACCAGATCGCATCCTCGCCGAAGCGCCCCATCAGCGACGCGGCCGCCGGGAAGCGCAGGCCCCACAGCGTCACGACCAGGATGAGGAGCGGCACGACAACCGCGCCCGTCGAGCGCACGACGCCGAACAGCACCATCGTGACACCGAACAGGATGAACGACCAGGTCGCGATCAGGTTCAGGTGCACCGCCGTCGCGAGCGCCGGGCTGCCGGCCGGCAGGAAAATGCCGAGCAGCGGCTGCGCGAAGGCCGTGATCACGACGACCGACACGGCCGTCACGAACGTCTGGAACGCAACTCCCGCCCGCGCGATGCGCGACACGCGGTCCCAGCGCCCCGCGCCGACATTCTGCGCCGCCATCGACGAGACCGCCGCGCCCATCGCGAACGCGGGCATCTGCACGTAGCTCCACACCTGCATGCAGGCGGCGAATGCCGCGGTCGTGTGCGAGCCGAACTGGTTGATGAGCCCGAGCATCAGCAGCGCGCTGACCGACACGACCACCATCTGCAGCCCCATCGGCACGCCCTTGCGGATGAGCGTCGCGACGATCGCGCCGTCGATGCGCAGCAGATGCAGCTCCCCGCGATGGAGCGCGAGCGGATTGCGCTTGTGGTAGAGATAAGCGAGCAGCGCGACGAGACTCGTGATGTTCGCGATCAGGGTCGCGAGCGCCGAGCCCGCGATGCCGAGCCGCGGCAGCGGCCCGACGCCGAAGATCAGGAGAGGGTTCAGTGCGATGTCGAGGCCGACCGACAACAGCAGGAACATGAACGGCGTGCGCGAATCGCCCGAGCCGCGCAGCACCGCCATCACGAACGCATACATGAAGATGAACGGGATCGCGACGAAGATGATCCGCAGGTAATCGTGCGCGAGCGGCAGCGCATCGGGCGGCGTGCGCATCGCGCGCAGGATGAAGTCCGAGAAGATCACGCCGAGCACCGCGATCACGACCGCGACCAGCGCGAAGAACGAAGCGCTCGAACCGACGACCCGCCGCGCCTCCTCGAGCCGCTTCGCCCCGAAATGCTGCGCGATCAGGATCGTCGCCGCCATCGATACGCCGAAGATCGAGCCGATCAGCAGGAACATCACGGTGTTCGAGTTCGAGGTGGCGGTGAGCGCCGCCTCGCCGAGGAAGTTGCCGACCCAGATCGCATTCACCGAGCCGTTCAGCGACTGCAGCACGTTGCCGGCGAGCATCGGCAGCGCGAAGACGATCAGGGTGCGGGCGATCGGCCCCTCGGTGAGGGTGGTGGTGGGACGGGGCATCCGGGCATTCTAGCCGCTCGATGCAGCCACTGCCGGCGCTCGCGACCCGCATCCGGGACGTGGAGTGCCCGGATTGTCGTTACGATAGGCGCCCCGGAAGCAGGACCGTGGCTGACCTGAAATGAATGAGCCGTCCGAAAAAAGCTGGCTGCAGCTCGCGCGTTCCCACCACGCACGCGGGGAGTTCGAGCTGGCCCTTGCGGCAAGCCAGCGTGCCGTCGGGCTCGCGCCGCAGGACCCGGAAACGGTGAACGCCCATGGCGCGATCCTCGCTGCGCTCGGCCAGACTTCGGCGGCACTCGCCGCGTTCGATCGCACTCTCGAGCTGGCGCCGGCACATCCCGCCGCGCTCGGCAATCGCGCCATGGCGCTCTACGATCTCGGGCGGGATCGCGAGGCCCTCGACGCCTTCGACCAGGTGCTGCAATCGACGCCCGACGAGGTCGGCGCGCGGCTTGCGCGTGCCGACCTGTTGCGACGCGCCGGTCGCCTCGCGGAGGCGATCGCGGATCACGATCGCGTGCTCGCGCACGATCCGGCGCACCCACTCGCGTTGCAGAACTCGGCATCGATCCTCCACAAGAGCGGCCAGCTGGAGAGCGCGCTCGAGCGCTTCGAGCGGCTCCTCGCGCTCTTGCGCGCGGTGCCCGCCCGCGCGGCCGGCGCGGCCGTCCGGGACGGGGCAACGCTCGATTACGTGCTCGGCATGGCGATCTCGACGCGCCGCGACCTCTGCGCGTGGGAGGGCCTCGCGGCCCTCGAAGACCTGATGATCGATCGCGTGCTGCATCACGGCAGCAGTTTCAAGCCGTTCCTGTCGCTGATGGTGAGCAACGACCCGCAAGTGCAGGCGCTGTGCGCACGCCGGCGGTTTGCCGTACTCAGTGCGCCGCCCGCGCGGCCCGCCGGGGAGAGATCGCAGGATCGCTTGCGCATCGGCTATCTCGGCGGGGACTTTCGTGACCATCCCACCGCACACCTGCTCGCGGGCCTCCTCGAATCGCACGATCGGGCGCGCTTCGAGATCCGCGCCTACAGCACGAGTCCGGACGACGGCTCGGCGATGCGACGGCGGATCAGCCAGGGCGTCGATGCCTTTGCCGACATATCGCGCCTCGATGATCGCGGCGCGGCGCGCGCGATTGCGGACGATGCGGTCGACATCCTGGTCGACCTGAGCGGCAACACCGACTGGAACCGGCCCGGCGTGCCTGCCCAACGGCCGGCGCCGCTCAATGTGCATTTCCTCGGCTATCCCGGCCCGCCCGGCATGCCGGGTCTCGATTACTTCATCGCCGACAGTGTCGTGCTGCCGCACGGGGAAGATGCGCTCTACGATTGCGCCATCGCGCGCCTGCCCCACAGCTACCAGGTGAACGACCGGCTCGCATCCGCGCCGCCGGAACCGCCGTCACGCGCAGCCATCGGTTTGCCGCCGCAAGGCATCGTCTACGCGGGCTTTTGCCAGCCAGTCAAACTGTCGGCCCCCGTGTTTGAAACCTGGATGTCCATCCTGCGGGAGGTGCCGGGCAGCATCCTGTGGCTGCTCGATGCAGGCCCGATCGTCGCGCGCAACCTGCGATCCGCCGCGAGTGCGCGCGGCGTCGACGCGGCGCGCCTCGTGTTCGCGCCACACGCGGATCACGCAGCGCATCTTGCGCGGTTCGCATGCGCGGACCTGCTGCTCGACACGGCGCCCTGCGGCGCGCACACCACCGCAAGCGATGCGCTCCGGGCCGGCGTGCCGTTCGTCACGCACCCCGGCCGGACATTCGCTTCGCGTGTCGGGGCGAGCCTGCTCACCGCCGCGGGCCTTCCGGAACTCGTCGTCGCCTCGCACGACGAGTACGTCGCGCTCGCCGTTGCCGTCGGCCGGGATGCCGCGTACCGGACGCAATTGCGACGCCGGGTTGGCGAGCGCGTGCGGCGAAGCCCGCTGTTCGATACCGATCGCTTTCGGGCGCACCTCGAAGCGGCGTTCGAGGCGATGTGGAGGCGACACGCTGCCGGCCTCGATCCGGCGAGCTTCGACGTGCCGCCCTGAGGCGCGGGGCGGCGCCGGCTCGCGGTCGCCTCAGCGGCGCAGCGCGCCCGACTCGAGGTCGACTCCGGCATCTTCGAGCGCCGCGACGAGCGGCGCGAGATAGTCGCGGTAGCGGTCCGCGCGGCGCATGTCGGCGATCGGGCCGCGCACCTCGACGCCGCTGAAGGTCGCGATCGCGCGCGGCGAGCGCGCGTAGTCGAGGCACGCCGGCTCCCACTCGAGCCCGCACGATGCGACGAGTGCGCGCGCCGAGCGTTCGAAATCGGCGACGAAATCCTCGTACTGGATTGTCGTCACGAGCGCCGGGTGGCGCTCCTGCCAGTGCGCGGCCAGCCGTGCGCAGCCGCCGTAGAAATGGCCGATGTCCGCGAGGCGATGCGCGAAATCCCAATACTTGCTGAACTCCTGGCGGAAGATCGACAGCCCGGTCTCGACGGGATTGCGCCGTACGATGAGGACACGCGCATCGGGGAAGAGCTGCGCAATGAGCCCGACCGCCTCGAGGTTGCGCGGATGCTTGTCTGTCACGCAGGCCGCGTCGCCGGTGGCGGGCAAAGTTCGAAAGTACTCCTCGCGCCACTTCGCGAGCGTCGCCTCGTCCGGCACCGCGCCGGCGCGATCGAGTTCGAGATACGCGTGCAGGATCTGGCGCATCGCGGGGCGCTCGCCGCACGCGAACACCTTCGAGTGCGCGCCGAGCACGGCTTCGATGAGCGTCGTGCCGGAGCGCGGCAGCCCGACGATGAAGATGGGCCGCGCAGCCGCGTCGACGAGCGATTTCGCGGCGTCGAATCCGGCGGGGGACAGCGCGATCAGGCGGGACACACGTGCCTCTGCATGCGCGCGGTCATATCGGCGCCCCTCGAGACGATCGCGCTCGAGGGCGAGCGCCTGCGCGTACTCGCACGCGGCGAATGCCTCGTCGAAGTCGTCGCGCGCATCGAGTACCTGGGCGGCCGCAAAGGCGGCCGCGATCCGGTCGTCGAGCGGCAGGTCCTCGCGCTGGGCGGCTGTCGCGATGTTCGCGAACTCCGCGTCCGTCACTTCCTCGCGAAGGATCCGCGCCAGCACCTTGAGCGCGGTCGGCTCCCCCGGCGCACGCGCGAGGCAGCGCCTTGCCGCGTCCACGGCCTCGCTGAAGCGACCGTGGTAGAGGTGCAGCAGCGCGACCTTCGACAGTACCTCCGGCAATTCCGGGTCGATCGCCGCGGCGCGACGCAGTGCTTCGCCCGCACGTTCGTGATCGAGCGCGTGCAGATAGCAACCCGCGAGCGCGGCGAAGGCGTGCGCGGTGGGGGGGGACAACGCCATGGCGTTTTGCCAGCTGTTCGCCGCATCGAGCGGGCGCCCGAGTTCGAATTGCGCGCAGGCGAGGTGCCGCCAGGCCTTTGGATTGCTGCGTTCGACGCCGCACCACTTCGAGGCGGTCTGCTCGAGCGGCGCCCACTGCTGCAGGGCGGTCAGGCCCTGGCACCACAGATCGAGGATCTCGGCATCCCCCGGGTACTGCTTCAGGAGCGTATCGAGGATCAGCATCGCCTCGGCCGTCTTGCCCCGGCCGAGCTCCGTGCGTGCGAGCCGCGCGATCGGGATCGTCGCGCCCGGGTGGGCGTCGTGCGCGCGGTTCCATGCTTCGATCGCGCCGGGCAGGTCGCCCTGTCGTTCGGCGATATCCCCGGCCCGGACCCACGCGTCGAGACTTGCGGGATCGCTTTCCAGCACCGCGTGCAGCACGCCCATCGCCCGTGCGAGGTCGCCACTCGCCTCGAGCCCCTCGGCGAGATTCAGGCGCAGCGTTGCGCGCTGCGGATCGAGCTGGACCGCTCGCTCGAGCAGCGAAATGCCCTCCCGTGCGCGGCTGGTCGTGGACAGTGTCAGGCCAAGGAGGCTGGTCGCCTCAGGGTCGTTCGGCGCGATGCCGAGCGCCTCGCGAAAGTGGATTTCCGCGTCTGAAAACCGCTTATCATACTTCGCATCGAGACCCAGCTTCAAGGCGATATCGAATCGGGATGTGTTCATGGGGGCGCAAGCATAGGCAATTCGAACGCGCCGTGCCTGCGCAACGCTGCGCGGGGGGCGTTGCGTCGGATGTGGTTGCTGAATCGCAACGAAACTCGCTTTATCGCGGTGGAACACCACAGAGTGGTCGTTTTTGGCTGTTGAAGCGAAGCATTCCGGCAGCTGAGTCGCTTCGGCGTATCGACAATTTCGTGGCGATTGCGCCACAAAGCTTGTATCTGTCGTTCGGCTGGCCTAATAATCGACGCAACGCGGGGAAGGGTCGAGCGCCGCAGGGGACATGCGATCGCTCCGCAATGATGTTTGATTAGAAACAAAGCTCACATTTGGAACGGTTCTGCCGTTCCCGGGAGGATCCAGCTAATGGAGATGAACAGCCTCGTTCGGCAAGCAGTCCGTCGCGCGCTCGTGTTGGGCGCCGTCACTGCCGCCGGCGCGTCGATTCCAGCGATCGCGCAAGATCAGGACCAGGCCGCGGCGTCGGTTGAAACCGTCGTCGTCACCGGTTCGCGCATCCGTTCCGCCAACCTCGAGGGCACGACCCCCGTCACCCAGGTCACGAGCCAGGACATCGCGACCCAGGGCGTGACCCGCGTCGAAGACCTCGTCAACCAGCTGCCGCAGGCATTTGCCGCGCAGAACGCGAACGTCGCGAACGGCGCGAGCGGCGCCGCCACGATCAACCTGCGCGGCCTCGGTTCGCCCCGCACCCTGGTGCTGATCGACGGTCGCCGCCTGCCTTACGGCACGGTGAGCAATTCGGCGCCGGACATCAACACGATTCCCGCCGCGATCATCGAGCGGGTCGACGTGCTGACCGGCGGTGCATCGGCCGTGTACGGTTCGGACGCCGTCGCCGGTGTCGTGAACTTCATCACCAAGAAGGATTTCGAGGGCGTACAGATCGACGCCCAATACGGCTTCTACCAGCACAACAACGACTTCGGCGGCCCGGGCCTCGTGAAGCTGCGCGACGTCATTGCGGGACGCGCTGCGACCAACCCGTCGCAGTTCAAGCTGCCGCCGAACAACGTGACCGACGGTTACGGCAAGTCCGTCAATTTCCTGATCGGCCTGAGCTCGGCGGATGGCCGCGGCAACATCATGGCCTACGGCGGTGTCGACGATCAGGACCAGGTGTTGGAACGTGACCGTGACTATTCGGCCTGCTCGCTGGGCGCCAA
The DNA here is from genome assembly GCA_019187495.1 of Steroidobacteraceae bacterium. Lineage (GTDB taxonomy): Bacteria > Pseudomonadota > Gammaproteobacteria > Steroidobacterales > Steroidobacteraceae > CADEFQ01. The sequence continues at coordinate 17,904 of JABAQN010000025.1, read as the reverse complement.
TCCGACCGTGTCGTTCTCGTGCGGCGGCTCGGGTACCTCGTATCCCGGCCAGTTCACGGATTTTTCGACATTCGTTTACACGACGCAGTCGACCCCGGGCGGGAACATTTTTCGCAATTTCAGCAACGCGCTCGACCAGTACAACTTCGGGCCGGTCAATCATTACCTGCGCCCCGCCCGCCGTTACAACCTCGGTGCGATGGGTCACTACGAGTTGAACGACCACGCCGACGTGTACACGCAGTTGATGTACACGAACTACCGTTCGGTTGCGCAGATTGCCCCGGGCGGTATTTTCTTCGACAGTTCGACGATCAATTGCGGCAACCCGTTCCTGTCGAACCAGCAGGCGACTGCGATTGGCTGTACGCCGGCAATGATCACCGCCGACACGTCGACGACTCTCTACATCGGTCGCCGCAACGTGGAAGGCGGCGGGCGCGAACAGTCGTTCCGCAACGCGATGTTCCGCGGCCTCGTGGGCGTGCGCGGCGACATCAGCCCGATGTGGCAGTACGACGTATCCGCGCAGTACTCGAGCACGTCTGCCAACCAGACGACGCTCAATTATTTCCTGATCCCCCGCATCGCGCGGGCGCTCGATGTCGTGCTTGACGGTGGCGTGCCGACCTGCCGTTCCGTCGTCGACGGTTCGGATCCGGACTGCGTGCCGTACAACGTGTTCGACCCGAACGGCATCACGCCGGCGGCGCTGAACTACCTGCAGGCGCCCGGCATCCAGACCGGCACCATCGACCAGGAGGTCTATGTCGGCCAGGTGACAGGAGATCTCGGCTGGACGGTCCCGACGGCCGCGGAGTCGATCAAGGTGGCGGCGGGCGCGGAGTATCGCCGCGATTCGCTGGTCAACACGGTCGACGCGATGCAGTCGCAGGCCCTGTTGTCGGGCTCGGGCGGCGCCACGATCGGCATCTCGGGTTCGACGAAGGTGGTCGACCTCTTCGGCGAAATCCACGTGCCGCTGGTGCAGGACAAGCCGGGCTTCGACCAGCTGTCCGTCGACGGCGCATACCGTTACTCGGACTACGGCGAGATCACGACCGACACGTACAAGATGGGCCTCGAATGGGCACCGGTCCACGACGTGCGTCTCCGTGGCAGTTTCCAGCGTGCCGTGCGCGCGGCCAACGTGGTCGAGCTCTTTACCGCACAGGGCTTCAACCTGTTCGACGCCGACGGTGATCCGTGCGGCGTGCAGGATCCGAACCCGAACGCGACGCTCGCCAAGTGCGTGGCGACCGGCATGCCGGCGGCGGCGTACCACACGACGACCCTCGATAGCCCGGCTGGCCAGTACAATTTCCTGCAGGGCGGCAATCCGGCGCTGACGCCGGAGAAGTCGGACACGACGACATTCGGGTTCATCCTGCAGCCGCGTTTCCTGCCGAAGTTCTCGATGTCGGTCGACTGGTTCGACATCAAGATCGAGAACACGATCTCGACGATCGGTACCAGCGTCACGTGGGACGCGTGCTACAACAACGACGATCCGGTGGCCTGTGCCCGCATCGTTCGCAATCCGGCCAACGGCACGTTGTGGGTCGGCGACGGCCATGTGGTCGATCTCAACACGAACATCGGTTCGCTCAAGACGACCGGTATCGACGTCAACATGAACTACGCGGGGCTCGAGATCGGCCCGGCGGGCAGCCTGAACTTCAGCATGACCGGCACTTACCTCGAGGAGCTGGTCACTGATCCGGGCTCACCGGGTACCGTGCCGTACGATTGCGCCGGCAAGTTCTCGTCGTCGTGCGCCTCGGGCACCGCCGGTGTCCCGAGCCCGCGGTGGCGTCACCATGCCCGCCTCGGCTGGCAGACGCCGTGGCCGCTCGATGTGTCGCTCACGTGGCGGTACTTCGCGGAGGTTTCGCAGTTCGGCGTGCCGTCCACCTCGGCGCGTATCGATCGCGTGCTCGGTGCGCAGAGCTACATCGACCTCGCGGGTAACTGGGCGATTACGGACAAGGCGTCGGTGCTCATCGGCATCAACAACATCCTCGACAAGGATCCGCCGATCAGCTCGTCCGTCGGTACCACCGGCAACGGCAACACGTACCCGCAGCTGTACGATGCCCTTGGCCGGTACATGTTCATTCGCGGCAAGATCACTTTCTGAAGGTGGCCTGACCGATAACGAACTGAACGTATGAGAAACTGGCGGCGGTTCCGCAAGGGACCGCCGCTTTTTTTCGCCCTGGTGCCGGGTTTCCGGTTGTTCGGTTATTGGGGCGGAGCCCGCCAATAACCGAACAACCGGAAACCCGGCACCATGCTTCCATGCTGTACCCCTTCAAGCTGGACCTGACGCGCAGTCGCGTGCTGCGGATCGAGATGGACGAGCCTGCGTTCCGGGCCGCCAGTTTCCTCGACGACCGCATCCTGACGCCGGCCACGAAGGGCGGTTGGTTGCCACTGCAGGACTTCGTCGCGGCCCCTGCCGGGCCCGGGCCACGCTGGCCGCTCCATTTCATCTTCCACACGGGCCATGTGGGCTCGACGCTCGTGAGCCGCCTGCTCGATGAGCACCGTGGCGTGCTCTCGCTGCGTGAGCCCTTGCCGCTGCGGACGCTGGCGGAGGCGCACGATGCGCTGACTGTCGCGCAGGCCAGGACGATGGCGCCACCGCCCCTGTCCGCGGATCAGTTCGCGGCGCTCCTCGCCCGTCTCCTCGATGCATGGCGCCGCGGCTTTGAAGGTACGCAGGCCGTGATCGTCAAGGCGACGAGCAGCTCGGCGCGCCTGGCGCCCGCGTTGCTCGATGCCGCGCCGGATGCACGGGCCATCTATCTCAATCTCGCGCCCGAACCGTATCTCGCGACGATGCTCGCCGGCGAGAACTCGCCGATCGATCTGCGTGGCCACGCGCCCGAACGCCTGCGCCGCCTCGCCATGCAGCGGTATTCACCGCTCCCGACCTTCGACACCCTGTCGCCCGGCGAGCTCGCCGCGATCGGCTGGCTCGCGGAAACGAGCACGCAACACGAGGTGCTCAGCCGATTTCCCGGCAGGGTGCTCGCTGTCGATTTCGAGGCATTCCTGGCCGACGTACCCGGACAACTGCACGAGGTGCTGGCGCAGTTCGGACTGCGGCCGGAGCCGGCATTCCCGACGCGCGTCATGCAAAGCCCGGTTCTCACGCGATATTCGAAGGCGCCGGAGCACCCTTACGATCCGGCGCTGCGCGCCGCCGTGTTGCACGACTCACGGCAGCGAAATCGCGGCGAGATCCTGAAGGGCCTGCGCCTACTCGAAACGCTGGCGCCTCGCGATGAGCGCCATCGGTAATCCGACCAGCACGACATGCGCAAAGAGCTGGGTGGCGCTGAAAACCGGGTCGGGCGGAAAGGGAGTATCGAATCGCAGTGGCACGACAATGAAATTCATCACGACCCAGGTCACGAGCCCGTAGCCGACACCGAGGACGAGCACGCTCCGGTTCGCACCGGCGCGGCGGGCAACGAAGAGCATCAAGACCGCCGCCATGATCGCCATCAGCAGGTAATGCACGGCGAGGCCCAGCGCGGCGCCCGCGACGCCCCAGTCGACGGCGGGTGGCACCGGTCCCGATGCGACGAAGCGCAGCATCCCGGCCACCGGGCGACCACGCAGTACGGTCAGCAGCGTCGCGAATGCGATATCGAGCGTGCCGCAGACGAGCGTCGCGAGCACGATGGGCCTGAGCACTTTCGGCATACCCAGTTCGCCGCTTCGGTCACCAGTCAGGTCGACGCCCACATCCGCATCAGGTTCTGCCGCACGACATCGAGGCGCATGCGGTTCTCCCACTTCATCGTATTGCCCTCGAGCGCGGCGACCTCGTTCAATTCGTAGATCTGCGTGCGCTGGTGCTGGTCGGCGACCAGGCTCTCGATGAAAGTGATCGAAACGAGGCGCTGCCCGGCCCGCACCGGCACGACTTCGTGCAGTGTGGTCGAGGGATACACGATCGCCTCGCCCGGCTCTCCCTTGAAGCTGATCACCTGGTTGCCGGCGACGATCGACAGCTCGCCGCCGTCGTAGCTCGCGGGATCGGCGATGAACACCGTGCAGGAAAGGTCCGAGCGAATGCGCGTCGCGCCCACCTGGATGATCGCGGAATCGGCATGTGCGCCGTATTTCATGCCGGGCTCGTAGCGGCACAGGAGCGGTGGCGCGACGCGCTTCGGCATCGCGAAGTCGCCGAACTCGCGCGAGCGGGCGAAAGCGCTGCTCACGATCTGCACCGACTCGGCGTACTTCGGGTCGCCGGCATCCGCCTGCAGGTTGCGCTTGGCCTGGTTGGCGGGATTCGACACGCGGCCGTCGACGAAGTTGAGCTCTTCGGCGAGCGAACGCAGGCGCGCGATGTCCGCGTCCGACAGAAGATTCCTGATTTTGAGGAACATCGAGGGTCCTTACACGTGCGCCGGCGGCACGGTGCCATTGTAGGCGTCGGTCGCGGCGATCACGGCCGCGATCGCCCGACGTTCGTCCTCCGACAGGCGCGGGTTCCAGATGTCGCAGATCAGGATCACGCGTGTCTCGCCGCTGTCGTTCCAGGCCTCATGTTCGATCGTATCGTCGAATACCCACGCCTCGCCGATGCGCCACTCGCGGGTCTCGCTGCCGACCCGAAAGCCGCAGCCCGGCGGCAGGATCAGCGGCAGGTGGATCAGCAGCCGGAAGTTCGCAACGCCCGTGTGCGGCGGGATCCGGGTCTTCGGCTTCAGCACCGAAAAAATTGCCGTCGGTGAACGCAGCGGTACCTGCGCCTGCGGCAGCGCCTCGACCGCCGCGATCGTACGCGGTGCCCGGCGGCAGCGCTCCTCGATCCGCCGCCCGTGCTCGTAGAAGTGAAACGCCGTCCACCGCGGTGAATTGTTGAGCTCACGCCACTGGTCGAGCGGCAGGTGTTCGTCGTAGTGGATATACGGCGCGAACCCCGCCGCATCCTCCGCGAGGATGGCGTGCAGTTCCCGCTGAATCACCGGGGTCGCAGCCTCGAGGTCCGCGAGCCACGGAAACTCCTCGCGCTCGTAGAACTCGATCGGCGGCAGGCCCGGGAAGTAATACTCGAGCGGCAGCTGTGGGTAACGCGGTGTCACCCGCAACGTGATCCCGATGAAGTGCTCGAGTCGCCGGCGTTCGGCGGGCGTGCACTGGCTGCGCACGTCGGCCGATGCGGAGCGAATGTAATCGCCGAGATCCTGCGCGTGCTTCGCCTGCACCTCGCGACCGTGCGCCACCGCGGCCCGTGTCGGCGGGTCGAGCATCGAGTCCGGCGGCACGTTCGCGAGCGCGACGCCGTACGCGGTGGCCGCCTGCTTCGCCTGCCCGAGTTGCTCGAGCATCGAAGCGCTCATCAGCAGTGCCCGAAAGTCGCGCCCGTCGATCGCGAGCACCTCGCGCAGCGCCTCGAAGGCGCCGTCGATGTTCTCGCGCCGGCGTCGTACGGCCGCCAGGTTGAGCCACGCGGAGAGGTTGGCGCGATTGCCGGCGAGGCTCTGCAGCAGCGCGGCTTCCGCGCCGGCAAAATCGCCCGCGGCCATTGCGCGCAGGGCGGCCTGGTTGGCTGCCGCGGTCTCGGCGGAAGTGCTCATGCGGCGGCACTATAGCGACTCGTCCGCAGGCGGCAAAGCTTGGACGCCGCCCATCGGGTCGGCAACAATAGCCGCCATGGCGGACACCCCGAATCATGACGCGAATGTGCAGGCGGCCCACGCGGCTCTCCTTGCGGGCAATGCACGCGCGGCGCGCGATCTGTATCTGCAGGCCCTCGAAGGCGGGCGCGCCGATGCGCCGGTGCTGCTCGGCGTGGCGCACGCGAGCCGCTCGCTCGGCGATGAGACCGGCATGCTCGCCGCGGTCGACCGGCTGCTCGCCGGCGAACCGCGCAATCTGCGCGCACTGCTTCTGAAGGGCGATCACTTCGCGGCCAAGGGCGATACGCGCTCGGCCTCGGCGTTCTACCAGCGCGCCGTGCGCACCGCGCCGCCGGCGGCCGAACTGCCCGCCGATCTCGTGCAGGAACTGCGCCGGGCAAACGAGATCTGTGCGCAGTACGCCGCCCGTTACAAGGAGTGGTTGCGCTCGCGGCTCGCCGCGGCCGGCTACGACCCCGCTCGTTCGAGCGCCCGTTTTTCACGGTCCGTCGACATCGCGCTCGGCGAGAAGCAGATCTACCTGCAGCAACCGCGATTCTTCTATTTCCCGGAGCTGCCGCAGATCCAGTTCTACGCGCGCGAGCGCTTCCCCTGGCTCGACGAAGTCGAAGCCGCGACCGATGCGATCCGTGCCGAGCTGATCGACGTGCTGCGCGACGACAGCGCGTTCAAGCCGTATGTCACGGGCAGCGCGAACCGGCCGCGCAAGGATGAACTGAGCCTGCTGAACGATCCGGCCTGGAGCGCGTTCTTCCTGTGGAAGAACGGCGAAGTCGTCCCCGAGAATGCGGCGCGTTGCCCGGCGACGATGCGCGCGCTCAGGAATGCCCCGCTCGCCGCCGTGCCGAAGCGCTCGCCTTCGGTCCTGTTTTCGCTGCTGCGGCCGGGGACGCACATTCCGCCGCACCACGGTTTCGTCAATACGCGCCTCATCTGCCACCTGCCGCTGATCGTGCCGGAGGGTTGCACCTTCCGCGTCGGCAACGATGTGCGCGACTGGCGCAAGGGCGCGGCCTGGGCCTTCGACGACACGATCGAGCACGAGGCGTGGAATCGCAGCGCCGAAACGCGGGTGATCCTGCTGTTCGACATCTGGCGGCCGGAGATCACCGACGAGGAGCGCTCGTTGATCGTCAACCTGTTCGAGTCGATCGACGCGTATGGCGGCACGCAGCCGCAGTGGGAGATCTGACATGCACGCCAAACTGTGGTGCGCATTGGCCGCAGCCTGCCTCTGTTCCGCCCAACCGGCATCGGCGGCCAATACCGATGCTTTGCCGGCGGCCCTGAAGCAATGCGCGGCGGAGCGCGACGATGCGCGCCGCCTCGCCTGTTTCGACGCGGAAGTCGCGCGACTCGGCGCGCTCCCGCCGCCGCCGACCCCGGAGCAGAAGTTCGGTGCGCGCGGCGAACTCGCGCAGGCGCAGGAGCGCAAGGCGACACCCGGGGAATCCCGGCTCGAGAAGCTCGAGGGAAAGGTCACGACGCTCACGACGCGCCCCGGCGGCGAACTCGTCGTCACGCTCGACAACGGCCAGGTCTGGCAACAGCTGCCGATCGGGGAGACTTTTCGGCTCAAGGTCGGTGATCAGGTGACCGTGAAGCCCGGTGCGCTCGGCTCGTATTCCATGACGAGTCCCTATGGCCGGTCGGCCAAGGTGAAGCGAATCAAATAGCGCGACGAACCGGGTGTGCGCCGCGACGAGCGGAATTGCCGCCCGTCGTTCGGGCGCTCATACTGGTTCCCATGAAGCGCCATGCCGCCCTGGCTGTAGCGCTCGCGGGAACGCTCGCCGCCCCCCTCATTCCCGCGTCCACCGGACCCGTTCCCGTCGCCGGCGCGGAACCTGTTTTCGCGACGCCGACCACACTCGATCGCATCGGCCGGATCCTCGCGCCGGTGATGATCAACGGGCAGGGACCCTTCCGGATGATGGTCGATACGGGGGCCAACCGGACGACGATCACCACCACGGTGGCAGAGCAACTCGGGCTCGACTATGCGAATGCGCCGACGATCGTGATGAACGGGGTGACCGGCAGCGCGACGGTGCCGGCGGTTGAGATCGAACGGATGCGGGCGGGCGACCTCGTGCTCGACGGCCAGCAGGTGCCGGTGCTGTCGCCGCATCTCGTCGGCGGTGCGGACGGCATCCTTGGCGTCGCGGGGCTGCGCGACAAGCGGCTCGTCGTCGATTTCAAGCGCGACATCGTCACGATCTCGCGCTCGCGCTACTCGCGCACCGACGAGCTGCGCATCCGCGCGGACCGGGTCGAGGGCGGGCTGCTCGGCGCGCACGTGCGCATCGGGCGGGTGCGGGCACTCGCGATCATCGACACGGGCGGCGCGCGGACCCTCGGCAACCGCGCGCTGCAGGACGCATTGCGCGCGGATGCGCGCGAGCACGCCACCGTCTACGGCACGACCGAAGCCACGATGATCGGCGATATCGCGGCGGTGCCCGACATCGCGATGGACGGTACCGTGTTCCGGCACGTGGTCGTCGCATTCGGCGATTTCCACATCTTCGATGTGTGGGACCTCACCACCGAGCCCGCGCTGATCATCGGCATGGATGTGCTCGGCGCGATGGATACCTTTTCCATCGATTTCCGTCTCGCCGAGATACACCTGCGCAGCTGACGGCGCGCAGCGCGCGCTATTCGACGCGTCGCACCTTCGTGCCGATGCCGTCCGGGGTGACGAGGAGATATGAGCCGAACGCGCCGCGCTCCAGCTTCACCTTGCTTCCGGCGGCGAGCCGCGCCTTCGAGTCGATTTCGGTTTGCGCCCAGACCTGGCCGTTCTCCATCGTCGCGATGAATTTCCCGGTCGACGTGCGGCGCAGGCTGCGCACCACTGCCGCGAGTGCACGAGGCGCTTCGGTGCTCGTTGACTTGGCCGAGCGAGCGCGAACCTCTTCGGACGTGAAGCCGAAATCCCGGGTGGCTGCGATCGGCTCCGTCGCCGGGGCGGCACGTGGCGGAAAGGCCCGGTCGAAGCAGGCGAGCCGTTCCGCCGGCGCGGGAATGGCCGCGCACGGATGTTCCGCGGCCCCGGCTGTGGCAGCTGCGAGAACCATCCAGGGAAGCAGTTGCCGCACGGTCGACATGGTGCCGGGCTTTCGGTTGTTCGGTTATTGCGCCGTTGGCGCGCAATAACCGAACAACCGAAAGCCCGGCACCATGCTTGCTTTCAGAGCTTCACGCGCACGCCGGCGTACCAGCGACGGCCGATCGGGTCGTAGGTGCCGCCGTTCGTCTCGGTGCCGGTGTCATCGCCCGGCAGGCCCGAGATCAGCGGTGCCGGCTGTTCGTCGAACAGGTTGTTGCCGCCGATGAAGATCTGGTAGTTCTCCGTCGGCGAGTACGTGACCTGCGCATCGACGTAGGTCTTGGCGCTGACCCCCACCGCGCCGCGCGGCAGTCCGAACTGCGCGAGGAACTGGTCGTCGAGCGATACCTTGCCGGTGTATGTGGTCGTCAGCGAGGCGCCGAACTTGCCCACGTTGTAGCCGAGGTTCAGCACGGCGCGATCCTCGGGTGCGACCAGGCCGTCCTCCGCTTCGCCGACGATGTAGTCCTTGTCGGCGCCCGGCAGCGGGATGCGGTACTGGTCGAGCACATGGGTGTAGGCGAGACGGCCGCGGAATGCGCCTGGGCCGATGTCCCGGGCGTAGCTCACCGTCAGGTCGATGCCTTCGGCGAACTCGCCGCCGCTGTTCGTCGGACCCGAATCGATGAATTCCAGTGAACCGGCGCTGTTCGCACCCACCGCAGCGGGACGGCGGGTGATGAATTGGCAGAACGCTGCATTGCCGCGGTAGCACTGGTCGAGGATGAACTGGCGCGGCGTGAACACGATCGCATCCTTGATGTCGATGCGGTAGTAGTCGATCGTGAAGCCGAAGTCCTCGAGCACCGGGATGCCCGAGGGCTTGATCACGAGCCCGATCGTCCACGAGTCGCCTTCCTCTTCCGACAGGTCGGGATTGCCGCGGTTGAAGCCGCTGATGCCCTGGATGTCGGACTGGTTGAGCGTGAATGCGCCGTTCGCGGCGATGTTCGCATTCACGCCGGGTGCCGCCCGGCAGGCGGCATCAAAGGTCCCCGTGGACGTCGCCGTGACGCCGACACAAGGGTCCTGCAGGCCGGTCGGAAAGTCCTGGCTCGGTGGTGAGAACAGCTCGTTGATGTTCGGCGCCCGGGTCGCGAGCGCGCGGATCGCGCGAAAGCGCAGCGACGGGATGGGCGCCCACTCGAGGCCGCCGTTCCAGCTGACGACGCTGCCGACGGTCGAATAGTCGGCGAAGCGCACGGCGCCGTTCAGGTCGAGCTTGTCGGCCATCGGCCTGTCCGCGAGCAGCGGCGCGCGGATCTCGAGATAGCCTTCCGTCACGTCGAAGGCGCCTTCGGTGCGTGGAATTGCATTGCCGGCGTTGAGGCCGGCCTGCTGCAGCGGATCGAACTCGCTGCGCGAGTACTCGTCGCGGTACTCGGCGCCGACAGCGAGCCCCAGGGGTCCCGCGGGAAGATCGAAGAGGCTTCCTGAGACGTTGACGCCCGCCACCTTCTGGGTCGTGAAGGTCGCGAGCATGCCGGGCGCCTTGATGTAGTCGAACGCCGCCGGCGAGATCGAGTTGAACCCGAACACGCTGATCGGCACGCAGCCCTGGTCGCGCGCATTCGCATCACGGCAGATTGCCTCGGTCGTGTTGCCGTCCCCGTCGATGTCACCGACGTCGGGCACCGCCTCGAGCGCGTTGCGGAAGTTGAGCACGTTCACCTGGCCGCTCGAAGTCTGGGCTTCCTTCGTCTGGCCGTAGGCGTAGAACGCCTCATAATGCCACCCGCCGCCGAAGAGTTCGCCTTCGAGCCCGCCGACCACGCGGAACGTGTCGCGGTCCGCGACGTTGCCGCGATTGCCGGCTTCCGCCATGCGACGCGTGAAATAGAAGTCGCGCAGGCCATCGCCGTCCTCGTCCGCCGCCGAATTGAACACGGCATCCGGGACGATCGGGTTGCGTCGCAGCACCCCGTTTACAAGGAACTCGGCCGGCACCTGCCCGCCGGTCGCGGGATAGATGTCTTCGGCACCGAGCGGATAGGGCTCGAGCACGCTGACGGCCTGAGACGACGCATACGTGCCTTCGAAGAACGTGCGATGCCCATCGGCAAACTCGTAGCTGCCGCGGCTCGCGAACAGGTAACGCTCGATCGGAACCGCGATGGTGCGGAATGCAGAACGGTTGAAACCTGTCGCCGCAAGTGACGCATTGCCGTTGGTGGACCAGGGAATCACATTGCCGTTCGCATCGAAGGTGATCCCGGAGGCCGGCCCGTTCGCCGTAAAGAACCGGCCCTGTGGCGCGTAGCTTGAGTAGAACGGCCGCAGTGGCGTGAACATGTCCGCCGGGTCGCCGGTGAGCAGCGCAGTCGAGATCTGGTCGACCGCCGACCGGCTGCGATCACGCGAGTAGACGGCGCCCTGGTCGGTGTAGCCGATGTAACCCATGATGTTGCCGCGTCCGTCGGCGCTGGAAACGCCAAACGTCGCGCCGAGTTGGGTCTCGTCGCCGTCGCCCTTGGCGCTCTCGCCGTACTGCGCATCGAAGGAGAAGCCCTCGAAGTTCTTCTTGTAGATGATGTTGACGACGCCCGCGATCGCGTCCGAGCCGTAGATCGACGAGGCGCCGCCGGTCAGAACGTCGACGCGCTCGATGAAGGACGCCGGGATCGTGTTGAGGTCGACCGCCGATTCGCCGGGAATGCCGGCGACGAATCGCCGCCCGTCCACCAGCACCAGGGTCCGGGCGGTACCGAGGTTGCGCAGGTCGATGGTCGCGACGCCGACGCTGGAGGTGAGGAAGTTCGAGTTGGTGCGGCTGAGCGGCGTGCCGGCGACCGGGCTCCTCACCAGCAGGTCCTGGATGTTGACAACACCGGATGTCTGGATGTCCTCCGAAGTGATCGTCTGCACCGGTGACGGTGACTCGAGACTGGAACTGAGGATGCGTGATCCCGTCACGATCACGGTTTCGACCTCACCGGACTGGTCTTGCGCGACCGAAGGCGCGATCGCGAAAGTGGCCAGCGCGGCGCCCGCAGCGACGATCGCCCGGCGGATTGCGTACCTCTGCCTGCAATTCGACATGAGACTGCTCCCTGATTGAATTCTGATGTCTGCCGCGCGTGACAACCGGACTTCTGTCGTGCCGATTCGAAGCGAATCGTTGTCGTTCCTGTGCAACGGAATGCCCCTGTATCCGATGCCACACGCCGGCGGCCAAGTGCTCCCGAATCTAGGCTCAATGCGCGCCTGGCGTATTGAGATTTGTCAAGGCACGCGTCGCACCCACCCGCACCTCGTGGAAAACGCCTTGCCGCGCGGCCCGGGCGACATGCCGCGTCGATAGGGCAACTTGTCGCATTTCGCGCCCCGCGGCGGGTACGGATCGCAGGCCATGCGCAGCGAGAGGACACGAGCGGACCTCGCGACATCGGCCATGCGTGCGTGGCGCCCCGGCAACGTTCGCTTCGTCGCGCCGCCGGGGACTTCGTCGCAACTCCCATTCCCGTGACATCTGCCGCGCGCTAGCGTCCGTCGCAGGCACAGCGAACCCATTTCGGGAGGAACGAGTTCCATGACCACAGACATGAATCCGGTGGTGCGCGAGGCCGTGCGCCTCGCGCTGGTGGCGGGTGTCACGGCAGCTGCAACGGCCGCGCTCCCTGGCAATGCACACGCGCAGGAGCAGGCGAACGCGGACCAGGGCAAGGAGATCGACACGGTCGTCGTGACGGGTTCCCGCATCCGCCGCGTCGATTCCGAGACCGCGAGCCCCGTGCTGTCGATCTCCGCCGACGAGATCGCGAAGACCGGTCTCACGACCATGGGCGATGTGCTCGCGCGCCTGCCGACCGTCGCGGGTGCTGCAACCAACCCGACCGTGAACAACGGTGGCGGCACGGGCGAATCGAACGTCGAGCTGCGCGGCCTCGGTGCGCAGCGCACGCTCGTGCTGGTCGACGGACGCCGCGTCGGCGTCTATGGCAACACGCAGACGTCGGCCGTCGACATCAACATGCTGCCGATGAACATGATCGAGCGCGTCGAGGTGTTGAAGGAGGGTGCCGGCGCGATCTATGGATCGGACGCGATTGCCGGCGTCGTGAATTTCATCACGCGGCGCAACTTCGACGGCGCCGAAATCGGCGTGCAATACGGGCAGACGGGCAAGTCCGATGGCGAGCGCCAGGCCGCGAGCGCGACGCTCGGGTCGCAGAGCGATCGCGTCGGCATCGTGTTCGGCGCCAACTACAACAAGCAGCAGAAGGTCTCGGCCGGTGATCGCGCCTTCTCGAAGGATGCACTCTATCTCTACGGCGGCGTGGTGACCGCAGGCGGCTCGAGCCGCACCCCGAACGGCCGCATCAACCTGACGCCGGCGCTGCAGGCGCAGTACGGCTGCGGCAGCGTGACGCGCCTGCCGGCCGCCGGCGGCGGCAGCCAGGCCGACTACCGCTGCTTCACGTCGGCCGACCTCTACAACTACCAGCCGTTCAACCTGCTGATGACGCCGCAGGAGCGCGGCAGCCTGTTCACGGACATCAACTACCAGCTGACCGACGACATCGAGATGTACGGCCAGGTCGTGTACAACCAGACGCGATCCGGCTTTGCGCTCGCCTCGCTGCCGTTCGATGCGGTGGCGGATGACACCATCGTGTCGGCCAACAGCGTGTACAACCCGTTCGGCAACGATTTCGGCGGCATCGACGGCACCAATCCGAACCTGCGCACCCGCCTCGAGTCGCTCGGCAATCGCAGGAGCGAAGTGACGACCGACCAGGTGTTCGCGAATGCCGGATTCCGCGGCTCCTTCGGCAACTCCTGGGAGTGGGAGGCCAATGCCGGTCTCGGCCGCATGGGGCAGGGTACGAACATCGACGGCTATCTCCTGAAGGACAAGCTCGCGCAGGCGCTCGGGCCTTCATTCATCGACGGCAGCGGCGCGCATTGCGGCACGCCGGGCGCGGTGATCGCGGGCTGCACCCCGATCGACATCTTCAACGTGCAGGATCCCGCGCAGATCGCCGCGCTGCGGGACATCTCGACCAACTACCGCACCGACTATACGTTCAGGAGCTCGCAGTTCAGCGCGGGCCTGAACGGCGACCTGTTCGAGTTGCCGGCGGGAGCCGTCAAGGCCGCGTTTGGCGCCGAGTACCGCTCGCAGCAGGGCGTGTTCGAGACCGATTCGCTGACGCGCGGCGTGGCGCCGCTCTACCTGTCCTGCCTCCTCGCGCAGGAAACCTGCACCGGGAACTCGTCGGCGAAGTACGACGTGCGCGAACTGTACGGGGAGTTCTTCGTGCCGCTGCTCGCGGACAAGCCGGGTGTGCAGGCGCTCAACCTCACGGCGGGCGTGCGCTACTCCGATTACAGCCTGGACACGATCGGCGACGACACGACCTTCGAGGCCAAGCTCGAATACCGGCCGATGCGGGACCTGATGCTGCGGGCATCCTACGCCGAGGTGTTCCGCGCGCCGACGATCAATGACCTGTCGCTCGCGCCCACGCAGTCGGCCGTCCAGCTGCAGGACCCGTGCACGGGCCTCACTTCCGCACAGCTCGCCGCGAACCCCAATCTCGCGCTCGCGTGCGTCGGCGTCGCGCCCGATACCGGCTTCTCGCAGCCGAACAGCCAGATCACGGGGCTCCTGATCGGCACGCCGACACTGAAGCCCGAGACGGGCGACGTGCTCACGGCGGGATTCGTCTACGACTCGAGCATCGTGCGCGGCCTGTCGCTCAACGTCGATTACTGGAAGTACAAGATCGACGACATCATCACGGCGCTCGATCCGAACTTCGCGGCGGACCAGTGCGTGCAGACCGGGAATCCGGATTTCTGCGGCCTGATGTACCGCTATGCGTCGGGGCCGAATGCGGGTGAGTTCCTGGTGTTCCAGCTGCCGAATGTCAACCTCGGCTCGCTCGAGACGGACGGCATCGACGTCGGCATCCGCTATCAGCTGCGCGACACGAGGCTCGGCTCGTGGAACTTCCAGCTCGAGGCGACGCACATCAACAGCTTCAACAGCGTGCCGGCGCCCGGCGCCGCTGCGATCGAGGTGGCCGGCACCTATGACCCGCAGTACGGCAACTACGCGAAGTGGCGTGGCGTGCTCGGCGTCGGCTGGTCGATGGCCGGCTTCGATGGCCTCCTGACCACTCGGTACTTCGACAGCCTCGTGATCAGGGACGCGGATGGCCTGATTCCCGATCAGCGGCTCGACATCCCGTCGGTGACATACCTCGACCTGACACTCGGCTATACGCTGAAGACAAACACCCGCATCCAGCTCGGCGTGCAGAACCTGACGGACAAGCAGCCGCCGCTCTTCTACAACAACAACGTGGTGAACGCGAATACCGATGTATCGACGTATGACCTGCTGGGGCGACAGTGGTATCTCGGTGTGACGCAGAAGTTTTGACGAGGCCTGACGCGGGCCGCGCCGTGGCGCTCTCGATGCGGGGCGCCACGGCGCATGCGGAAGGTCGCTACGACGCGGCGGAACGCGCCTTCAGGGCGCTGACCGGGATGCAGCCTCTCGAGGCGAGCCACTGGCTCAATCTCGGCACGGCGCTGCGTGGTCTCGCCCGATACGACGATGCGCTGCGCGCGTACGCGCGCGCGCATGCGCTCGGCGGAGCGACGGCCGACTTCTGCTTCAACGTGGGACTCACGCATCTCGATCGCCTCGACTACGAATCCGCGTGCGCCGTCCTCGCGCAGGGAATGGCGATGGCACCCGAGGACGCCGACATGCGCCTGCAGTACGCAAACGCCTGCTTCGAATCGGGGCGCACGGACGAGGGCGTCGCCGCGCTCGCCGGCTGGCAGCAGTTGCCGGGGCTCTCCGCCGCCGCGATCGCCGGCATCGGCCAGCGCCTGCAGGGGGCGGGGGCGGCCACCGAGGCCGGTATTGCGATCGACATGCTGCGCGAAGTGCCGGATCGCGGCCCCGAAGCGGACTTCATGCTCGTGCACATGCTCGAACGCGCGAATCGCCTCACCGAAGCCGAGCGCGTCCTGGCGCGCAGGGCGCGGTCCCCGGCTGCCCGCGCACCCCGGCATGCGGCCGCCCTGGCCGCGGCCGAGGGTCGGCTCGCGCAGCGGCGCGGCCGCCACGCCGAGGCGATCGCGCACTTCAAACAGTCGTTGGCAAGGGACTCGCCACCGCACCGCCGCCACCTCGAACTCTTCCCGCTGGCGCGCTCACTCGATGCGGTCGGCCGCCACGAGGCGGCCTGGGCAAGGCTCGCGGAGGCGCATCGCTCACAGGTGGCACAGGTGAGGCTCGCCGCGCCGGCGGTCGCCGCGCGCGGGGCGCCATCGTTCGCAATCACCGCGCACGGCAGCGATCCCGGCGATGTGGCGCGCTGGCGCGAGGAGGATGCGCCGGATCCCGATGCGAGCCCGGTTTTCATCGTCGCGTTTCCGCGCTCGGGCACGACACTGCTCGAGCAGGTGCTCGATGCGCACCCGCTGCTGCGTTCGATGGACGAGCAGCCGTTCCTGCAGCGCGCGCTCGAGGAACTCGCCGCCGCTGCGGGCGGGCGATACCCGGAGGCGCTCGCGGAAATCCCCGCGGGCACACTCGATGCGATCCGTGCCCGCTACTTCGATCGCGCGCGACAGAAGGTCACGCTCGCCGCCGGCGAGCGGCTGGTCGACAAGAACCCGCTCAATCTGCTGCGCCTGCCCGCGATCCGCCGGCTCTTTCCGCACGCACGCATCCTGCTCGCGGTGCGCCATCCCTGCGACGTGCTGCTCTCCTGTTACATGCAGCAGTTCACGGCGCCCGAGTTCGCGCTGCTCTGCGCTGACCTGCCGACGCTTGCCACGGGCTACCGGCGTGCGTTCGACTTCTGGTACCGCGAGCAGGCGGCGCTCGCCGCGAAGGTGTGCGAAGTGCGCTACGAGACGCTCGTGGGTGATTTCGCGCGGGAAGTGCGCCGCATCGCCGCGTTCCTCGACCTTCCCTGGCACGACGCATTGCTCGCGCCCGGCGAACACGCGCGCGGCAAGCCCTTCATCAGCACGCCGAGCTATTCACAGGTGGTGGAACCCGTGAACACGCGGGCCGTGGGGCGCTGGCGCGCATACGCGACGCGGTTCGCGCCCATCCTGCCGACGCTCGCACCGTACCTCGAACGCTGGAGCTACGACGCCGGATGATCGGTGAAGAGCAGATAGGTGGAGATGATGTATTTCACGCCCGAGCGGGGCGCCGCCCCCTCGTGCTGGAACATCCAGTAGGGCGGGAACATCAGCAGGCGGCCCGCGCGCGGCGGGATCGCGAGCCCGAGTTGCGGGAAGCGCGTTTCGCCGCCTTCCGCCACATCGTTCAGGTACCAGAGGAGCACGAGATAGCGGTTCGCGACATGGTGGACCGCATCGAAGTGCAGCTGGAACCGCTCGCCGCCGGGTTGGTACTGCTTGATCACGAGGTCGGAGGTCACGCCGGTGTTCGGCACATCGATCGCGAGGCCGACGTCGGCGTTGTAGCGCGCAAGCGCCGCATCGATCGTGCGGCGAAACGACCCGAGGAAGGCCGCATCCGCGAGCCGCGTCACGTTCAGTTCGGTCCAGGCGGAATCCTCGAGGCCGCGACGCACCGCTGCGCCGTTCACCTGCTGGAAGCGCTCGAGTTTCGCGAACGAATCGAGCATGCGCGCGCACAGCGCGGGCTCGAGGCTGCCGTCGTACACGCGGACATAGTGGCGCAGGTCGGCGAGGTCCATGGCGCCGTACACGCTAGCACGGGGGGCCGCGCGTGAGCCTGCGACGCGACGAGGCGCGCGCCGAAGCGTTGCGGCTCTTCCGGGGCGGCCAGGTGCTCGAAGCCGAGCGCGCCTGCCTGCTGCGCCTCGAAACCGATCCCGACGATGTCGAGGCACTCAAGATCGTCGCCGTGGCGGCGCTGCGCCGCGGCGATGCCGCGCGCGCCATCACGAGGCTCACCCGCGCGACGACGCTCGATTCCGCCGACGCGATCGCCCGCTACCATCTCGCGCGCGCGCATGAAATGGCGGGCAACGTGATCGCCTCGCTCGCCTGGTACGACACGACGTTGCAACTCGTGCCGGACTTCCATGTGGCGCGGCTGAACTATGGCGCGGCGCTCGAGCGCGCGGGCCAGAGCGCCCGTGCGCTGTGGCA
>JABAQN010000011.1 GCA_019187495.1 Steroidobacteraceae bacterium | reverse complement strand
CGTTCCGGATCCCGTCGGATTCGATGATGCCGACGCTCGAGGACGGCGACTTCATCATCGTCAACAAGTACGCCTACGGGCTGCGCCTGCCGGTCGTCAACACGAAGGTCGTCGACATCGGCGAACCGCAGCGCGGCGACGTGGTCGTGTTCCGCTACCCGCCCGATCCGCGGATCAACTACATCAAGCGCCTCGTCGGATTGCCCGGCGATCGCGTGCGCATCGAGGCCGACCGGGTGGTCGTGAACGGGGTGCCGGTGCCGTTCGAGCCGATCGGGCGCTACAGCGACGGCTGTTACATCGACATGCAGCTCGCCGAGGAGACCCTCGGCCAGCACCGGCACCGCACCCTGTACTGCAATACGCCGGGGGATTTCTCGGTGCCGCCCCTGCCGTCCTGTGACCGCCGCATGCAGCGCAACTACATATGCGACGCGCAGCCACTGGCCGGCCTCGCCGACCACGGCGACGTCCCGGACATCGACGTGCCGCCCGGCAAGTACCTGATGATCGGCGATAATCGCGACAACAGCGCCGACGGTCGTTACTGGGGTTTCGTGCCGGAGGAGAATCTGGTCGGCAGGGCGACCCGAATCTGGTTCAATTGGGATCCGCACCGCGCGGGCGGACCCAAATGGAGTCGCGTGGGCGCGCGGATCGATTGACAGCGCGGGGGAGAGACGATGCGTGCACGTCAGGCGGGTATTACGTTCATCGGCTGGCTCTTCATACTGGTGCCGATCGCACTGGTCGGTTATGCGGCGATCCGGCTGACGCCGGTATTGCTGAACTACATGAAGGTCTCGCAGGCGCTCGAGCGCACGGCGACACAGCTCGCGAGCGACGAAACGCTCTCGGCGCGCTCGATCCGGGTGTCCCTCGAGAAGCAGTTCGACATCGACAGCATCGATTTCCCGAGCGTGAAGGACATCGATATCCACAAGGAAGGCGAAGCGTGGATCATGCGCGCCAACTACGAGGACATCGCGCCGCTGTTCGCGAACGCGTCGATCCTGCTGAAGTTCGACAAGGTCGCGACGATCGACTGACGATGCAGGACAACTGGCCCCTCGGCTGGGTGCGCGAGCGCCTCGCGTATGCGCCGCGCTCGCCGGAGCTCTTTGCTGCCGCGTTGACCCATCGCAGCGCCGCGGGCGACAACAACGAGCGCCTCGAATTCCTGGGCGATGCCGTGCTCAATTTCCTGATCGCCGACCGCCTGTACAGGGAGTTTCCGTCGGCTCCGGAGGGGGACTTGTCGCGGCTGCGTGCCCGGGTCGTGAGCCAGCAGCCGCTCGCAGGCATCGCCGCCGGGCTCGGGATCGGCGAGGCGCTGCGGCTCGGCTCGGGCGAACTGAAGACCGGCGGCTTCCGGCGCGAGTCGATCCTCGCCGACGCGCTCGAGGCGCTCACCGGCGCACTGTGGCTCGATGCCGGCCTCGAGACGACGCGCGCGCTCATCGTGCCGCTGTTCGACGACCTCATCCGCGCGCTGCCGCACCCGGAAGCGCTCAAGGACGCGAAAACGCGCCTGCAGGAACACCTGCAGGCGCGCGGCCTGCCGCTGCCGCGCTACACGCTCGATCGCGTCACGGGTGAGCCGCACGAGCAGGTGTTCCACGTGCGCTGCGAGACGGCGGACGCGGCCGTCGCCGGCGAGGGATGCGGCTCGAGCCGGCGGCGCGCGGAGCAGCAGGCCGCCGAACGGCTGCTCGAGCGGCTGGCGGCGGGCGGCGGGCCATCGTGAGCACCGGCAGCGGGGAATTTCGCGCCGGTTTCGCGGCGCTCGCGGGCCGCCCGAATGTCGGCAAGTCGACGCTGCTGAATGCGCTCGTCGGCGAGAAGCTCTCGATCGTGACGCCGCGGCCGCAGACGACGCGCCATCGCATCCTGGGCCTTCTCAACCTGCCACAGGCACAGATCGCGTTCGTGGACACGCCGGGCCTGCACCACGGCGCGCGCCGCGCGCTCAATCGCGCGATGAACCGCACTGCGGCGTCGGCGCTCGCCGATGCCGATGTCGTGCTGCTGGTCGTCGAGGCGGGCCGCTGGACCCCCGAGGACCAGCTCGCGCTCGATCGCGCGGCGGCGAGCGGCCGGCCCTGCATCGCGGTCGTCAACAAGATGGACCGGATCCATCCGCACGAGAAGGTGTTGCCATGGGTCGCGGAACTGGCGGCGCGCCACGCGTTCGCGGACGTCGTGCCGTGTTCCGCGCGCTCAGCCGACAATCTCGACCGGCTGGTGCAGCAGATCGTCGGCCAGCTGCCGGTCTCGCCGCCGCTCTTCCCCCCCGAACAGCTCACCGACCGGGATACCGCGTTCCGGATCGCCGAGTCGATCCGCGAGAAGCTGACGCTCGAGCTGAACCAGGAAGTGCCGTACGGCATCGCGGTCGCGATCGAGCGCATGGTCGAGGCCGAAGGCCGGCTCGAGGTATCGGCGGTGATCTGGGTGGATCGCGAGGGGCAAAAGCCGATCGTGATCGGCGAGGGCGGCGAGCGGCTGAAACGCATCGGGCGCGCGGCGCGCATGGAACTCAATCGACTGCTCGGCCGCCGGCTGCACCTCGAACTGTGGGTCAAGGTGCGCGAGGACTGGGCCGACAACGCGCAGGCGCTGAAAGCGCTGGGCCTCGAATGACCCGCACGCTGCGCAAGGCCGACCAGGCGCTCGCCTATGTGCTGCATCACCGGCCGTACCGCGACACGAGCCGCATCATCGAGCTCTTCAGCCGCGAGCACGGGCGCCTCACGGTCTTCGCGCAGGGTGCCCGCGGACCGAAGTCCCGCAGCGCCTCGCTGCTGCAGCCGTTCGTGCGCCTGCTCGTATCGTGGCGGGGACACGGCGAGGCCGCGACGCTGACGGGCGTCGAGCGTGGCGCGGCGGCGGACGATGATCGCGTGCCGGGCCTGCCGGCCGCCGCGATGATGTCCGGGTTTTACCTGAATGAGCTGCTGCTGCGTCTCACCACCCGCGACGATCCGCATCCGGAGCTCTTCGATGCCTACGCCGTCACGCTGGCGCGGCTCGCCGGCGGCGAGGCGCCGCCGGCGCCGCTGCGCGCGTTCGAGCGCCGCCTGCTCGACGAACTCGGCTATGGGGTCGATCTCGCCGTGGAGATGGACTCGGGGCGCTCGATCGATCCGGACGGCCGCTATGTCTACCGGGCGGGGCAGGGGGTCGCACGCGCGGTGGCGGATGCGCCCGGCGCGGTCGCGGGACGGTCGCTGATCCACCTCGCCGAGGATCGGCTGCAGGGTCGCCAGGAACTCGACGATGCGCGGCGCGTATTGCGCGCGGCGCTCGATTATTGTCTCGAGGGGCGGGAACTCACGACGCGCGCGGTGGCGCGTGCGATGGCGGGCAAGGAGTCAGGATGAGCGCGATGTCGATGGCACTCGGCGTGAATATCGATCACGTGGCGACGCTGCGCCAGGCGCGGCGTGCGCGCTATCCCGATCCCGTCCACGCGGCATTGCTCGCCGAGCAGGCGGGTGCCGACAACATCACGCTGCACCTGCGCGAGGATCGGCGCCACATCCAGGATCGCGACGTGCGCACGCTGCGGGAGCTGCTGCAGACGCGGATGAACCTCGAGCTCGCGGTGACCGACGAGATGCTCGCGATCGCGCGCGAGGTGGCGCCCGCCGACTGCTGCTTCGTGCCCGAGCGGCGCGAGGAGGTGACCACGGAGGGCGGCCTCGATGTCGCGGGACAGGTGCAGCGCATCGCGGAGGGCTGCCGGCTGCTCGGCGCCGCCGGCGTGCGCGTCGCGCTCTTCATCGGCGCCGATCCGCGCCAGATCGAGGCGGCCGCGGCGACGGGTGCGCCGGTGATCGAACTGCACACCGGGGCCTATGCCGAGGCGAGCGGCAGCCGCGTGCCGCTCGAACTCGAGAAACTGAAGAGCGGGGCGCGCCTCGCCGCGAGCCTCGGGCTCGAAGTGCATGCCGGCCACGGCCTCAACTATCACAATGTGCAGCCGGTGGCGGCGATCGCGGAGATCGTCGAACTCAACATCGGCCACGCGATCATCGCGCGCGCGGTGTTCGACGGTCTCGGCGCGGCCGTGCGCGACATGCGCGCGCTGCTCGCCGCCGCGCGGCGATGATCTTCGGCATCGGCATCGACGTGCTCGAGGCGGCGCGCGTGGACAGGGTCTATGCGCGCCACGGAGAGCATTTCATCGAGCGGCTGCTGATGCCGGCCGAACGCGCGCAGTTCGCGCTGACGCAGCGCAAGGGGCGCTTCCTCGCGATGCGCTTCGCGGCCAAGGAAGCGATCGTCAAGGCGCTCGGCACGGGCTTCGCGCACGGCGTGTGGATTCGCGACGTCGGTGTCGTGCAGAACGCCTGGGGCCGCCCGGAAGTCGTGTATTCGCCGCGCGGCGAGGCTGTCCGGCGCGGCCTCGGGGTCGGCGACGGCCATGTCACGCTGACCGACGAGGCGGGCCTCATCGTCGCGGTCGCGGTGCTCGAGCGCGCAGGTGCGCCCGGCGGGGAGGCGAGCCGATGAATGTGCTCGTGTTCGACATCGAAACGGTGCCGGACGTCGCGCTCGGGCGGCGCGCGCTCGGCCTCGAGGGCCTGCCGGACGGCGACGTCGCGAAAGCGATGTTCACGCGCCGCCGCCAGCAGACCGGCAGCGATTTCCTGCCGCACGAGCAGCACCGGGTCGTCGCGATCTCCTGCGTGCTGCGCTCGCGTGACAGCCTGCGCGTATGGAGCCTCGGCGACCCGCAAGCGGACGAGGCCGACATCGTCGGGCGCTTCTTCGAGGGCATCGAGCGCTATACACCGGATCTCGTCTCGTGGAACGGTGGCGGCTTCGACCTGCCGGTGCTGCATTACCGCGCGCTCGCGGCCGGCATCCAGGCGCCGACGTACTGGGAGACCGGCGATGCCAACACGGCATTTCGCTACAACAATTACCTCAGCCGCTACCACTGGCGCCACCTCGACCTGATGGATGTGCTGTCCGGGATGCAGCCGCGGGCGCGCGCATCGCTCGAGGACATGGCGCAGTTGCTCGGATTGCCGGGCAAGCTCGGCTTCTCGGGCGCCAGGGTGTGGGATACGTGGCTCGAGGGCGGCATCGTCGCGATCCGGCGCTACTGCGAAACCGATGTCCTCAACACCTATCTCGTTTACCTGCGCTTCGAGCTGCTGCGCGGCCATCTGTCGCGCGAACAGCATGCCGCGGAGGTCGGGCGCGTGCGCGCGCTGCTCGCGGCGTCGGACGAGCCGCATCACGCCGAGTTCCTCGCGGCATGGTCGAACCCGAATCCGGCGTCGTAGTCGCGCTCAACCACGACGGCGCCGGGCTCGTGAAGGCGGGCAAGGCCGCCTTCGTGCCGGGCACGCTGCCGGGCGAGACGATACTTTTCAGGCGCACGCGGCGCCATCGCCAGCACGATGAAGCCGAACTCGTCGAAGTGCTGGCGGCCGCGCCCGGGCGCGTCGTGCCGCCGTGTCCGCATTTCGGCGTGTGCGGCGGCTGCGCGCTGCAGCACCTCGCACCGTCCGCGCAGCTCGCCGCGAAGCGCACGGAGCTCGAGTCGAGCCTCGAGCGCATCGGGCGCGTCACGCCCGCCACCTGGCTCGAGCCGCTCGAAGGCCCCGCCTGGAACTACCGGCGTCGCGCCCGCCTGAGTGCGCGCTACGTCACGAAGAAGGGCCGCTCGCTGGTCGGATTCCGTGAGCGTTCCGCGCCCTTTGTCGCGGAAATGGCCAGCTGCCGCATCCTCGCCCCGCCATTCGATGCGCTCATCACGCCGCTTTCGGAACTGCTCACCTCGCTGTCGATCCGCGAGCGCGTGCCGCAGGTCGAGGTCAGTGCGGGTGAGCGCGGCAGCGCGGTGATCCTGCGCGTGCTCGCCACGCCGACGCCGGCGGACCTCGGGGCGATCCGCGCGTTCGGCGCGACACATGCCGTCACGATGTACCTGCAGCCCGGCGGCCTCGCGACGGTGGCGCCGCTCGACGGCGTGCCGGCGGCGCTCGACTATTCGCTGCCGGAGTTCGACCTGCGCCTCGCGTTCGAGCCGGTCGACTTCATCCAGGTGAACGCCGCCGTGAATCGTGCGCTCGTGTCGCGCGCGGTGCGCTGGCTCGATGCCGGGCCGGGTGATCGCGTGCTCGATCTGTACTGCGGGCTCGGCAATTTCACGCTCGCACTCGCGCGTCGCGCGGGCGAGGTGGTCGGGATCGAAGGCGATGCCGGGCTGATCGCGCGTGCGCGGGACAACGCCGCGCGCAATTTCATTGGCAACGCCACGTTCCATGTCGGCGACCTCGCGGCCGCGGACCTCGATCGACAGCGATGGTGGGAGGGCGGCTATTCGCACGTGCTGCTCGATCCCCCGCGGGCGGGCGCGCGCGAGGTGCTCGGTGCGCTCGCGCGCCTCGCACCCCGACGCATCGTCTATGTGTCGTGCCACCCCGGGACGCTCGCCCGCGACCTCGGCGTGCTGGTGCACGATCACGGTTACGCGCTTGTGGCCGCCGGCGTGCTCGACATGTTTCCGCACACGACCCACGTCGAATCGATGGCGGTCCTCGAGCCGATCCACGATACTTGCCGGCCATGACACTCGGCCCGTTGATGGTCGATCTGCAAGGCCCGGAGCTGACAGCGCAGGAACGGGAACTCCTCGTGCACCCGCTCGTCGGCAGCGTGATCCTTTTCACGCGCAACTACGTCGATCCGGACCAGCTCGCGCGCCTCACCGCCGAAATCCACGCGCTGCGCCACCCGTCGCTCGTCATCGCCGTCGACCAGGAGGGCGGGCGCGTGCAGCGATTCAGGCCAGGCTACTCGCGCCTGCCGCCCGCGCGCCGGATCGGGCAGGAGTACGACCTCGATGCGCGCCGCGGGCTGCAGCTCGCGCGTGACCTCGGCTGGCTGATGGCCGCGGAGCTGCGCGCCTGCGGTGTTGACCTGTCGTTCGCGCCCTGCGTCGATCTCGACTTCGGCGTGAGCGAGGTGATCGGTGACCGCGCTTTCCATCGACGGGCGTCCGCCGTCGCCGAGCTGGCGGTGGCGTACATGCACGGGATGCGCGATGCCGGCATGGCCGCGACCGCCAAGCATTTCCCGGGGCACGGCGCCGTCACCGCCGATTCGCATCTGGCGCTGCCGGTCGATCGCCGCACGCTCGCCGACATGGAGGAAGACCTCACGCCCTACCGGCGGCTGATCGCGAACGGATTGCCGGGCGTGATGGTGGCGCACGTGGCGTTTCCGGCCGTCGATGCCGATCCCGCGAGTCTCTCGGCGCGCTGGATACGCGGCGTGCTGCGCGAAGAACTCGGCTTCCAGGGTGTCGTGTTCAGCGATGACCTGTCGATGCAGGGCGCCGCCGTGTACGGGGATGCGGTCGCGCGATCGCGTGCGGCGCATGCGGCGGGCTGCGACGTGCTCACGGTCTGCAACGACAGACCTGCGGTCGAGACGCTGCTCACGCGCCTGCACATCGAGCCCGATCCCGCGATGCACCTGCGGCTCGCACGGCTGCGTGGCCGGCACGGCCCGTCGCATTCCGAGCTGCTCGCCTCCGACGCGTGGCGACAGGGCCAGGCGGCGCTCGCGCACGTCGCCCTGGCACCCGCGCTCGAACTTTCGTCGGGGCAGGCATGAAGGACTGGTCGGCGGATTTCCTGCGCAGCGTGCTCGATGCGGCGCCCGAGGGCATCGTGATCTGCGAAGCGGAAGGCGACCAGCCGGTCGTCTACGTGAATGCCGCGTTCGAATACCTGACGGGCCACGCCGCGGCGGACCTGCTCGGCAGGAACCTGCGCCACCTGCAGGGCAACGACCGCGAACAGGACGCGCGCTACCGATTGCAGCAGGCGATCGAGCGCGGTGATTCGTGCCAGGTGCTGCTGCGCAATTATCGCAAGAACGGCGGCGTCTTCTGGGTCGATATCCACCTGCAGCCGGTGCGCGATGGCGCGGGGCGCGTCACGCACTTCATCGGCTATCACCGGGATGCGAGCGACCGGCCGCGAAACACGACGCACGCGCTCGCGGGACTGCCGAGCTGGATGCGCGAGGATCGCCTGACCTCGCTCTCGACGCGGCCATACTTCGAGGAGCTGCTGAAGCGCGACTGGGCGCTCGCGCAGCGCGAGATGCGCCAGCTCGGGCTCGCGATCTTCGATATCGACAATCTGGGTGCGTACAACGACACCTACGGTCGCGCGGGTGGCGATGCCTGCATCCGGCGCACGGCGAGCCTGATCGCGGCGTCATTCCGGCGCGGCAGTGACCTGCTCGGGCGCTGGGACGGCGGCGGCATCGCGGTGCTGGCGCACGGGGCGAGCGACGACAAGCTCGCCGGGTATTCCCGTGCGCTCGCGCAGCGGGTCCGGGACCAGCAGGTGCATCATCCGCGCGCGCAGGCGAAGTTCGTGACGGTCAGTGTCGGCGTCGCGGGCTGCCTGCCGATGCGTGACCAGCCCGTCACGTACCTGGTGAACGCGGCCGAGGCGGCGCTGCGGCAGGCGAAGGCGCAGGGCCGCAATCGCGTCGCGATCGCGGCGAAAGGCGACTACCCGGCCTGATTGCGCGGGGTCGTGCATGCGACGAGCGCGGCGAGCGCAGTGATCGCAATGAACGGCGGCAGGCGCAGCGGCCGGGACCCTTCAGCGCGCCGCCGTGACGACGGCGATGACGCCGAAGTCGGGGTTGTCGA
Organism: Steroidobacteraceae bacterium; assembly: GCA_019187495.1. GTDB lineage: Bacteria > Pseudomonadota > Gammaproteobacteria > Steroidobacterales > Steroidobacteraceae > CADEFQ01. Next base: position 109,742 of record JABAQN010000011.1, on the reverse strand, counting down.
AATAGTTCTTCTCGCCGAGTCGCACACGCCGGATCTCGTTGATCTTCGCGCGGCCGAGTGTCATCGAGAAGCCGAGGTGCAGGTATTCCCCGCGCTCGAGCCAGGCCGTTCCCGAGAGTCCGTCGGCGACGACGCCGACACGCGAGAGCGCAAAGCCGCTGCGCGAGCCCCAGGGGCTCGGTGTCTGCGACCAGCCGGCGTGGGCGATCGGGAGGTAACCACCCGCGTTGCGCAGTCGCGCGACCACACCGCCGAGCGTGAAGCTCGACGCGGGCAGCGGCCCGATGAGCCGTGCGACGCCACCACCGCCCGCCGTGTCACCGCTGTCGCCGCCGCCAGGCGCGCGGTCACCGGCGCCGCCCTCGGCTTCGGCCGAACTGCCGCCCGCACGAAAGACGACGATCTCGATGTTGTAGGCGCTGGCCGTTGCCTGTGGCGTCGCGGACTGGGCAAAGGCGCAGAGCGCGGCCGCAAGGATCAGTGCCTTCGTGCGCGTGGTAAACCGGCGGTCAGTCATCGTTCGCCTTCCGCTCGAGTGAGAGAGCCCGCGGGAAATGGTACACCGGAATCCGGGCCCGGCTGCTGCGCGATGGGCGGCGCGCGCCTAGGCGGCCCGCAGCCGCGCGAGGAGCCGGCCCGCGAACTCGAACCGCTCGTCCTCGAGGTCGAGGTCCCGGGACACGCGCAGCTTCAACGGGCCGTCGAGCCGGTATTCGTTCGACCGGTCCTGCACGAGGCGGATGACGGCGCGCGGATCGACGGAGTTCTCGCGCTCGAACAGCACGTAGCCGCCCTGTGCCCCGAGATCGAGCTTGCGCACGCCGAGCGCGCGTGCCGCAAGCCGCAGCCGCGTCACGCGCAGCAGCGCGAGCGCGGGCTCGGGCAGCGGCCCGAAGCGATCGACGAGTTCCGCGGTGAGTTCATCGAGCGCGGCCTCGTCGGGTGCCGCCGCGATGCGCTTGTAGAGCCCGAGCCGCACGTGCACGTCGCTGACGTAACTCTCGGGCAGGAGCGCCGGCAGGCGCAGCTCGACTTCGGTCGGGGCAGCAAGCGGCTGGTCGAGTACCGGTTCGCGCCCGGCGCGCAGCGCGCGCACCGCGTGCTCCAGCATGTCGAGGTAGAGCGTGAGGCCGACTTCGCTCAACTCGCCGCTCTGCGATTCGCCGAGCAGTTCGCCGGCGCCGCGGATCTCGAGGTCGTGCGTCGCGAGCACGAAGCCGGCGCCGAGTTCTTCCATCGACTCGATCGCTTCGAGTCGCTTCAGCGCATCCTGCGACAGCGCCTTGCGCGGCGGGATGAGGAGCCAGGCGTAGGCACGATGGTGCGAGCGCCCGACCCGGCCGCGCAGCTGGTGCAATTGCGCGAGCCCGAGCCGATCGGCGCGGTTGATGATGATCGTGTTCGCGGTCGGCACGTCGATGCCGCTTTCGATGATCGTCGTGCAGACGAGCACGTTGAAGCGCCGGTGGTAGAAGTCGACCATCAACTGCTCGAGTTCGCGCTCGCGCATCTGGCCGTGGCCCACCCGCACGTCGGCCTCGGGCACGAGTTGCGCGATGTTCGCGGCGATCTTGTCGATGTCGCGGACTTCGTTGTGCACGAAATAGACCTGGCCCCCGCGGCGCAGTTCGCGCAGGATCGCCTCGCGCAGGCCCGTGTCCTGCCACTGCGTCACGAAGGTCTTGATCGCGAGGCGCTCGGCCGGCGCCGTCGTGATCAGCGACAGGTCGCGCAGGCCGCCGAGCGCCATGTTGAGCGTGCGCGGGATCGGGGTCGCCGTCAGCGTCAGCACGTGCACCTCCGAACGCAGCGCCTTCAGGCGCTCCTTGTCGCGCACGCCGAAACGATGCTCCTCGTCGATCACGATGAGCCCGAGGTCCTTGACGCGGATGTCGGCGTGCAGCAGCCGGTGGGTCGCGATCACGATGTCGACGGTGCCCGCGGCGAGACCCTCGATCACCGCCCTGGATTCCTTCGAATTGCGAAACCGTGACAGCGACTCGATGCGCACCGGCCAGTCGGCGAAACGGTCACGGAAGTTCGCGACATGCTGCTCGGCGAGCAAGGTCGTCGGCACGAGCACCACCACCTGCTTGCCGGCCTGCACCGCGACGAACGCGGCACGCATTGCGACCTCGGTCTTGCCGAAGCCGACATCGCCGCACACGATCCGGTCCATCGGCCGCTCGCCGCCGAGATCCTCGATCACCTTCGCGATCGCGTCGGCCTGCTCCGGTGTTTCCTCGAACGGGAAGGCATTCGCGAAACGCCGGTACTCGAGGTCGTGCCGCGCAAGGCCGATGCCACGCTTCGCCGCGCGGCGCGCGTAGAGATCGAGGAGTTCCGCGGCGACGTCGCGCACCTTCTCCGCGGCCTTCTTCCTGGCCTTCGCCCACTGGTCGGTGCCGAGCTTGTGCAGCGGTGCGCCCTCGGGCGCCGCCCCCGTGTAGCGGCTCACGAGATGCAGCGCGTGCACCGGGACGTAGAGCCGGTCGCCACCCTGATATTCGAGCACGAGGAATTCGCCCGGCTGGCCCGCGACCTCCATCACGCTGAGGCCGACATAGCGGCCGACGCCGTACTCCTCGTGCACGACCGGAGCGCCGGGGGTGAGGTCGCGCAGCTCGCGCAGGATCGCCTGCGGATCGCTCGCGCTGCGCCGGCGCCGGCGTTCCTGGCGCGCGCGGGCGCCGAAGAGCTGCGATTCGGCGAGCACGGTGAGCGGGGGATTCGTGAGCGTGAGTCCGTCGATATCGGGGGCCACGGTGAGCGCGAAGCGGGCATCGCCCGCCGCGAAAGCGCCCCAGCCTTCGACGGTCGTGATCGGCGCCGGATGCCCGCGCAGCATCTCGAGCAGCACCTCGCGGCGGCCGGCGGAATCGGCGGCGATCAGCACGCGGCCGTCATAGCCGGCGAGGAAGGCATCGAGCGGCGCGAGCGGTTCGTCGGCGTGCACATCGAGGCGCAGCGGGCGTGGTGCGGCGGACGGAAAATCATGGGCCGCGGCGTCCGGTACCTGCGCGCCCTGCAGCGGGTCGGCCTTGAAGGTGTCGACCGTGATGCCGGGCAGCGTGTGCAGGCGCGCGAGGATTTCGTCCGGTGGCGCGTACAGCTCGGCCGGTGCGAGCAGCGGCCGCTCGATGTCGTGGCGCTGCGCCTCATGGCGCGCTTCGATCTCGGCCCAGGCGCGCGCGAGGTCGTCGGTGAGGCCGGTGTACCCGACTCGCACGGTGTCGGGCGGCAGGAAGTCGGCGAGCAGGGCGGTCGAGTCGTGGAACAGCGGCAGCCAGAACTCGATGCCGGGCGACGCGCGGCCCTCGCTCACGTCACGATAGATCGGCGAGCGCGTCGGATCACCCTCGAAGCGCGTGCGGTAGCGGCGCCGGAACGCGCGTATGGCATCCGGATCGAGCGGCGTTTCGCGCGCAGGCAGCAAGCGCACCGAATCGAGCGCATCGAGCGAGCGTTGCGTATCCGGGTCGAAGCGGCGGATCGCCTCGATCTCGTCGTCGAAAAGGTCGATGCGCAGCGGCTGCGGCGCGCCCATCGGGAATACATCGAGCAGCGAGCCGCGCATCGCGAACTCGCCCGGTGCGGTCACCTGGCTCACCGCGGCGTAGCCGGATTCGACGAGGCGGGTGCGCAGCGGCTCGAGCGCGAGGCGCTCCCCACGCGCGAGCTGGAAGCTGCGCCCGTGGATGTAGGCGGCGGGCGGCAGGCGCCCGAGCAGCGTGTCGGCGGCGACGAGCAGCACGCCGCGCCGCAGGCCGGGCAGGCCCGCCAGTGTCGCGAGCCGCTCGGAGGTGATGTCGGGATGCGGCGAGAAGCGGTCGTAGGGCAGCACTTCCCAGTCGGCGAACGTGAGCACCGGCATCGCGCCGTCGCTGAAGAAGGCAATCTCGGCCGCACGCCGCTCGACCTCGCGCGTGCTCGCGCAGATGACGAGCAACAGCCGCCCGGCGCGCGCCGCCGCATCCGCGATCGCCAGCGACGGCGCGCTGCCGTACAGCTGGTGCCAGCGGACCTCGGGGTGGGCGGAATCGGGAAGTGGCGGTTCGAGCGTGCTCATCGTGCCCGCGGGCAGCGGCATGCCGCCGCGGAGCGCGGCAGCTTACCTGCCCGGGGCGCGCCCCGGAAAGGGGGTGGTCAGCCGCCGGTCACGACCGCGTGGATCACGCGATCGTTCTCGAAGAACACCGAGAACTGCGCGTAGTCCCAGCGCGTGATGGGCGGCTGGCCCACCGCGGCGTGCTTCGAGGCCGGGGCGCCGAAGCGCTGCTCGACGGACGCCATCGTCGCGCCGCGGGAAGGGTGTTCGACGTTGGTCGCGCGCACGGCCACCTGGCCGTCGACGACGATGGTTTCCGCCGCGGCAATGCCGGACAGGGCGAGTCCGGCGAGGAGCCAGGACGCGGCACGTGAGGACATGGGACACCTCCGCAAAGCAAGCCGTTTGACTATAGCACCGGCGGGCCGGGGCGCCCGGCCCGCGCCCGATCGCCTGCCGGTTGTGTGAACTGCGTCATAATGCGCCGCAGAATGTTCCATCCGCTGCCGCTCTATGTGGGCCTGCGCTATGTGCGGGCCCGCAGCCACAAGTTTTTCGTTTCCTTCATCACCTGGGTGTCGGTGGCGGGCGTGTGTGTGGGCGTCGCGGCGCTGATCGTGATCCTGTCGGTGATGAACGGCTTCGAGGGCGAGTTGCGCGATCGGCTGTTGTCGCTATCGGCGCATGCGCGGATCACCCCGCCGCCCGGGTGGGACGAGAATCTTTTCGCCCTCGCCGCCGATGCCCAGCGCGTTCCCGGTGTCGTCGGTGCGGCGCCCTACATCGAAGTGCAGGCGCTCGCGCTGCGCACGCCGGAGATGCTGCCGGTCGTGCTGCGCGGCATCGATCCGGGTGTCGCGGGTACCGTGACCGATATTGCGCGCGCGATGAAATCCGGTTCGCTCGCCGCGCTCACGCCGGGCAGCAACCGCGTGATCCTGGGCTCGATCGTCGCGCAGCGCCTCGGCGTCGCACCGGGCGACCCCGTGACGGTGCTCGTGCCATCGATCGGACCGGGCGGCGCCCCGGAACCGCGACTGCGGCAATTCCAGGTCGCGGGGCTGTTCGAGGTCGGCCTGCAGGACCACGACGGCGTGCTGGTGCTCGCCTCGCTCGGCGACGTGCGGGCGGTGTTGCCGCCGGGAAGCCGCAAGGGTGCCGTCCACGTGCGCTTCGACGATGCGCTCGCCTCGCCCGAGCGCGCCGCGGCGCTGCGCGCCGCACTGCCGGCGGGCACGGTGGTGCGCGACTGGACCGAAGACCACGCGAATTATTTCCGTGCGATCCGCATCGAGAAAACGATGATGTCCCTCATCCTGATGCTGATCGTCGCGGTGGCGGCATTCAACATCGTCGCGATGCTCGTGATGGTCGTGACCGACAAGCGCACGGACATCGCGATCCTGCGCACGTTCGGCGCCGCTCCGGTGCGCGTGATGGGCGTGTTCGCCGTCCAGGGCCTCGTGATCGGCTGGTTCGGCGTCCTCGCCGGTGTCGTGCTCGGCGTCGCCATCGCGCGCAACGTGACGCCGATCGTCGCCTTCCTCGAGCGCGCGTTCGGCTTCCAGATCATGGATTCCGACGTCTACTACATCACGCGCATTCCGTCGGTGCTCGAATGGCAGCATGTCACATGGATCGGCGCCGCGGCGCTCGTGCTGACGGCGCTCGCAACGGTTTACCCGGCGCTGCGCGCGGCGCGGGTCGCGCCCGCCGAAGCGCTGCGCTACGAGTAGGCGATGACGCGCTTTTACGAATGGTGGATCGGCACGCGGTACCTGTCATCGACACACCGTCGCGGGTTCGTGTCGATCGTCGCGCTGATCTCGGTGCTCGGCCTCATGCTCGGCGTCGCGGTGCTGATCGTCGTGCTGTCGGTGATGAACGGTTTCGAGCGCGAACTGCGCACGCGCATCCTCGCGGTCACGGCGCACGCGACCCTGATGGGGCTCGAGGGCACGCTCGAGGACTGGCGCGGCGCCCGCAAGGTCGCGCTCGCGACTCCCGGCGTTCGCGCGGCGGTGCCGTACGTCGAGTCGCAGGCGATGCTGGCGCACGACAGCGAGATCACCGGGACACAGGTGCGGGGCATCGAGCCGGCGGAAGAGGGCGAGGCGGACAGCCTCGGCCGGCGCATGGTGCAGGGGCAGCTCGCGTCGCTGACCCCGGGCAGCTGGCACGTCGTGCTGGGCGATGCGCTCGCGCGCGAACTCGGCGCCGCGGTGGGCGAGAGCGTCGTGCTGATCGCGCCGGAGGGCGCGGCGACGCCGACCGGTGTCATGCCGCGGATGCGCCGTTTCACGGTCAGCGGCATATTCAGCTCCGGGATGTACGAGTTCGACCGCAGCCTCGCGCTCGTGAACCTCGCCGACGGCGCGCGCCTGTTCCGCACCGGGGATGGCGTCACGGGCCTGCGGCTCGAGATGGACGATCCCTTCGCGGCGCCGCGCATCGTGCGCGAAATCGCGCTCGCGCTCGGCGGGGGTTTCTACGTGAGCGACTGGACGCGCAATCACGCCAATTTCTTCCGCTCGATCGAAATCACGAAGTCGCTGATGTTCGTGATCCTGCTGATGATCGTCGCGGTCGCGGCGTTCAACATCGTCGCGACGCTCGTGATGATCGTCAAGGAAAAGCAGCCGGACATCGCGATCCTGCGCACGCTCGGCGCGGGCCCGCGCAACGTGCTCGGCGCATTCGCGATCCAGGGCGTGCTGATCGGGCTCGCGGGCACGGCCCTCGGCGCCGGCCTCGGCATCCTGCTCGCGCGCCACGTCGAGTCGCTGGTGCACGCGCTCGAGCGCCTCCTCGGCACACAATTCCTCGATGCGCGGGTGTATTACATGAGCGATCTACCGGCTTTCGTCGAATGGCGCGATGTCGCGCAGGTGTGCGTGGTCGCGTTCGTGCTCTGCGCGTTCGCGACGCTCTATCCGGCGTGGCGCGCGGCGCGCACCACCCCCGCGCAGGCCCTGCGACATGAATGAGGCAGCGGACGGAATCGTGCTCGAAGCGCACGCGCTGCGGCGCGAGTTCCGGCAGGGACCGGTGGTGCTCGTCGTCCTGCAGGACCTCGAACTCACGGTGCGGGCGGGAGAGCGCTTCGCGATCGTCGGCGCGTCGGGTTCGGGCAAGACGACGCTGCTGCAGGTGATCGGCGGCCTCGACCGGCCGACCGCGGGCGGCGTGCGGGTCGGCGGCCGGGACATCCACGCGGTCAGCGAGCGCGAGCGCGGCGAGTTGCGCAATCGCACGATCGGTTTCGTCTACCAGTTCCATCACCTGCTGCCGGAGTTCTCCGCGCTCGAGAACGTCGCGATGCCGCTGCTGGTGCGGCGTGAGCCGGTCGCATCGGCCCGCCGGCGGGCGACCGCGCTGCTCGAGCGCGTGGGGCTCGGCGCCCGGCTTTCGCATCGGCCGCACCAGCTGTCGGGTGGCGAGCGCCAGCGCGCCGCGGTGGCGCGTGCGCTCGTCACGGAGCCCGGCCTCGTGCTCGCCGACGAGCCGACCGGCAATCTCGACGGCGCGAACGCCGAGCAGGTGTTCCAGCTGATGCTCGAACTCAATCGCGAACGCGGCACGAGCCTCGTCGTCGTGACCCATGACCCGCGGCTCGCCGCGCGCATGGACCGCGTGCTGCGACTCGAGAACGGCAGACTGTTGCCGGCCTGAAGGGTCCCGCGGCTGTCCGGTCGGCCCTCAGCGGTCTTCTTTGGCCGAAGCAGTCGCCGTTACGGACGCCGTCAACGGCACACCCGCGCCGCGCGACGCTTCGGCCAGGATGACGGGCGGCGCACGCGACACCCCGGAAGGAAGATCGAAAACGAACCGTGCGCTCCCCTGGGCGTCGGTGCGACCGTCGACCCATTTTCCCGCGCGCACGCCCTTGATGCGCAGTCGCACGGTCGCATCGGGAACCGCATTCGAATAGGCGTCCTTCAGCGTCGCAAGGACGCGAACATGGCTGCCCTCGATTTCCGCCAGGACGCTGAGTGCCTCGGCCGCGCCGGGTTCGACCACCCAGGGAAGGCGCAGCTGCACGGACGCGTCGTCGGCGAGGCGCGCGATCAGCTCCCGGCGCCCGGCCCGCTCGAAGGCGGGCAAGTCGATGGCGGCCCGTCCCGCCTCGTCCGTTTCCCCGGTGAGCACGGTCGCCTCCCTGCGCGGAACCACCACTTCGATCCGCGTCGCCGGCACATCGTTTCCCCAGGCATCGACGGCGTGCAGCTCGAGTGTCCCGGGGAATTCGCCGGCCGTCACGCGTCGATCGTCGCTTCCCGGGGCTTCGAGTCGAGTGGCCCGTCCCGGCCGTACCGAGACCGGCACGCGTCGCGTCAGGCGCTCGCTCGACACCGTCACAAAGGTCGCGGGCGTCACCGGCCCGAGCGCGATCACCCGGCCCGTCTGCGAAACGCGCAACGTGCGCGCATCGTCCGCCGCGAAGGTGAACTGCGCGCCACCGATCGGAGCACCGGTGGAATCGTTCGCCTGCGCCGCGAGATTCGCGGCTTCACCGGCCCCGAGGTGCAGGGATCCCGGCAGCACGAGCAATTGCGAGATCTCGGGACGTGGCGTCGCAGGCGGTGCCGGCCCGGTGCAGGCGCAGAGCAACGCGCCGGCCGCGAGCAAACCCGCCAGCCGCGGCGAACATGGGCGGGCAGCTTCAGGCATTGCGATCACCACGCACCCATCTGCCGAACAGATTGAACGACGGCGCCAGGTAGTTGCGCGGCAGGTGATCCTGCGGAACGGTGCTGCGATTGCCGTCCCGCAGCGCCGAGTAGGCCGGCGAGAGGATCTCGACCCCGGCTTCGTTGAACACATCCTGGATGGCTTCGTGCAGGCGCGAGTGGGTTTCCGCCATGCCGTGTGCCGTACCGGTGCAGGCGTTCAGCTCGTAGGCGACCGCGTAGTCACCGAGCGCCGTCTGCAGCACGAAGGGCGCCGGATCGGCAAGGATGGCGGGCGTGCGCCGTGCCGCCGCGACCAGCAGTTCATGGACTTTCCGCCACGGCACGTCGTAACCGATGGTGACCGACGTGTGCAGCACCAGCCCGTGCGAGCTCGCATTGGTCGAGAAGTTGATGATGTGGTTGCCCAGCACGAGGGAGTTCGGGATCGCGATGTCGACATTGTGGCTCGTGCGCACACGCACCAGGAGCAGATTGGCGCTCACGACATCGCCGAGCGCGTCCGCGATCCTGACGCGATCGCCGATCCGGAACGGACGCATGTAGGTGAGCACGACGCCTGCAATCACATTCGCGACCGCCGATGCCGCGCCCAGCGACACCAGCAGGCCGACGAACACCGAGATGCCGCGAAACCCCTCCGACCCCGCGCCCGGCAGGTACGGGAAGACCATCGTCGCGGCGATTGCGATCACGAAAAACCGCGCCAGCGAGTAGGTGGTCTTCGACCACTCGGGATAAAAGCCCGCCAGCGCGAGCCGGCCATCGGCGATCCGGTCGAAGGCCACGCGCAGCAGGCGCAACACGAATCTCGCCACCACCAGGATGATCGCGATGTTCAGCAGCTTCGGCAGGTAGCCGACCAGCCCGCCCGCAACCGTGGCGACCGCCGAACGCGAGGTCGCAACCATCTTGTCGGCAAGGCCGCGGGTCCACGGAAAGAGCGCCAGGATCTGCTCGAGATAGATGAAAACCGCAATCAGCCCGATGAGCCAGGCGAACACGGCGAGGCTGCTGCCCGCCATGCGGATGATCGTCGCGGATTCGAACCAGCCGATCGGACTGCCGTCGCCGCGCGCCGCCCGGGTGGTCGCCTTCGCGGCAACGGCCCGATGCAGCCGGCGGTAAACCCGGTGGACAGCGGCGAGCACGATGACCAGTACCAGGGTCGCGAGCAGCGCCAGCAGCGCCGCGCGCACCAGCGCCTGCGCGCTGCGATCCCGGAATTCCTGGCGCAGTGCCTCGCCGATCGCAAGCGCCTGGTCAGCCGCCATCTGCTGGCGCGTGCGGCCGCTGCCGTCGCTGTCGGCAGTCGTGACGGACTTGATCAGCACTTCGCCGATATAGATTTCCGAAAGGTCTTCGCGCTCCACCACGCGCAGCGTGTCGAGCAGCGCGGGATCGCCCTCGGCGACACGGGACAGCCGCCGCTCGATGGTCGCGGCGCGGTCCTCGATCGAGCGCGTGCCGATCGGCCGATCCAGGCTGAACAGGATCGCCCCGCGAAAGCGCACCGGAACGCCGGCACCCGCATCGCGCTCGGGTTCCGGATCGCCCGCGGCGGGCCCGCTCGATGTGCCGCCCCCGGACTCCTGCGCACCCGACGGGCCGACCATCCCGGTAAACGCCAGGAGGAGGACGCTGAGGCAGATCGTCAGACGCATGTTCCGGCAGTGTGGACGAGGCCGTGCTCTTTGTACACGTATGCGCGAGTTTATCGGGTAGTCCCCGTCGCTCGCGCGCGGTATCTCTTGCGGACGTGATGACGCCAGAACCCTTCGAGCAACGCCCAGCCGAGGATGCCCGCCACGGCCGAGCAGACCAGGCAGCCGACGAGGAACGGTTTCCAGATCGGGCCGAGACCGAATTGCAGCCATGCCCACGAAAGCTCGAAACGGAACGGCTGCGGCACGTGGCCGAGGAGGGCGGCGCCCACCCGGTAGGCGAAGTAGTAGATCGGCACGAAGGTCAGCGGATTCACCAGCAGCACCGTCGCGACCAGCACGGGCGCATTGATGCGCGCGACGATCGCGACGATCGCGGCCAGCACCAGGTGCACCGGCAGCGGGATGAAGCAGATCGCGAGCCCCGCGCCGAACGCCGCCGTGACACCGCGGCGGGTCAGCGACCAGAGCGCGGGATCGGCGATGCGCGTGCCGAACGGCCGCAGGTACCAGTGGCTGCGGATCTGCTCCGGCGACGGCGTCCACTTGCGGATGAGATGGCGCGGCATGGGGCGCCGGCACTGTAGCAGGGTGGTCGCGATGCGCCCACCTGGCCCGACGCGGTCGTGACCCATGACACCCGCCGTCACGCTGGCCTTCCTCGGCGGCTGTCTCGGCGCACTCGCCTTGCCGCCGCCCTACGGATCGTCCGCGGCGCTCGCGCTGCTCGCGATCGCCATCGGTGCCGCGCTCGCCTGGCGGGGCGGGTGGCGGCGAACCACCGCGCTCGGCACGGCGTTGATCATCGGCTGCGCATCCACTGCGTTGCACGTCGCCGCGGCGAGCGCTGCGCGCTGGCCCGCGGCGCGCGACGGCGAGCGCGTCCTCGCCACTGCGCGCGTGCTGACGATTCCGGTCGCGGGCGAGTTCGGTACCACGTTCGATGCCGCCCTGGCGCTCGATCCGCGCATGGGCGGCGCACGCCTCACGGCGCGCCTTCTCTGGTCTTCGCCGTCGAGTGCGCCGCGGGTCGGAGAGGCGTGGCGCCTCATCGTCCGACTGCGCGCGCCGCGCGCGGCGTCGAATCCGGCCGGGCCCGACATGGAGCGCGTGTGGTTTCGCGAAGCGATCGACGCCCTCGGCACGGTGCTGCCGAAGAGTCGCCTGAACGGACGGATCGCCACCGGCGCCGCGCCGCTCGATCGGCTGCGTGCCGGCATTGCCGGCCGGATCGCGGCCATCGTGCCGGATCGCGATGCGGCCGCGCTCCTCGCCGCGCTCGCGGTCGGAGTCACGGGCGACCTCACGAGCGAGCAGTGGCGCATCTTCAATGCGACGGGCACGACGCACCTCGTGGCGATTTCCGGCATGCACGTGACGCTGTTCGCGGTGCTCGCGATCGCGCTCGCGCGGCGAGCCTGGCGGGTCACCGGGGCGCTGCGCGAGCGCGTGTCGCGTGATGCCTTTGCGGCGGCGCTCGGCCTCGGTGCGGCCTTCGGCTACGCGTTGCTCGCCGGGTTCTCGGTCCCGACACAGCGCACCCTCGTGATGCTCGCCGCCTGGCTGCTCGCGCGCCAGGCGGCGCGCGCGAGCGGCCTGCTGCACGCGTTCGGCATCGCGATCGTGGTCGTCGTCGTCCTCGATCCGTTCGCGCCGCTCGCCCCCGGCTTCTGGCTGTCGTTCGGCGCGGTCGGCGCCATTCTGCTCGCCGCCGGCGCCCGCATCGGCCGCGCAAACCGCTGGCACGAGGCCGCGCGCATCCAGTTCGCCGTGTCGGTGGCGCTCGTGCCGATCACGCTCGCGGCGTTCTCGGGCATTTCGCTCGCGGGCTTCGTCGTCAATGTCGTCGCGATCCCGGTGTTCACGCTGGCACTCGTGCCGCTCGCGCTCGCTTCGACCGTCGCGCTCGGTGTGTGGCCCGCGCTGGCGCACGCCGGATTCAGCGCCGCCGCATGGGTGCACGCGCAGTCCTGGCCTGCGCTGGAAGCCGCGGCCTCGTGGCCGTACGCGCTCGTCACGCTCGCGCCTCCCGGCTGGGTGTGGTTCGTCATCGTGCCGGCCGTCGGCATCGCGATCCTGCCGTGGTCGCCGGCATTGCGTGTCACCGCGCTCGCAGCGCTCGTGCCGCTCGCGTACGGGAGGGCGCCGCTCACGACGTCGCAGGTCGAGATCGTGGCGTTCGATGTCGGCCGTGGCGAGGCGGCGGTGGTGCGCACGGCGCAGTCCGTCGTCGTGTACGGCACCGGGGACAGTTTCGGCACGCGCGGGCGGCGCATGGCGCGGGTCGTCATTCCATGGCTGCGCGCGGCGGGCGTCGCGCATGTCGATCGCCTGGTCATGCCCCACCTGCGGGGTGACCATGCGAGCGGCGCAGCCGAACTCGTTGCGGCGCTCGGAGTCGGCGAGATCCTCGTGCCGCGCCCATGGAGCGGCGGCCCGGCGAACGCCCGGACCTGCGCCCGGCGGGCGCGCTGGACGAGCGCTCCCGCGGTATTCGAACTGACGGCGGATTGCGACATGCAAGTGACGATCGGGGCGCGCGAGTTCGTGTTCGGCCGGCATGCGCATCGGGACACGGCGCGGCGGGGCGCCATCCACGTCTCGATCGACCGTGACGGCCGGACGATCGCGCGACGGGCGCAGCGCGAGGGTTACCCATGGCCGTGGCGCGCTCCGGTATGATGCGCACGGTCTGTCAGCCTCGAGGATCGGGCGGATGTGGGAAATCGTGCGTGCGGGCGGGCCGCTGATGTGGCCCATCATCCTCTGTTCCATCGGTGCCGCCGCGATCATCCTCGAGCGTTTCTGGACACTGCAGGACAAGCGCGTCATCCCGCCGGACCTCACGAAGAAAGTCTGGGCGCTGATCGAGGGCAACCAGGTCAATGACAAGGTGATCGCCGCGCTCGAGCAGAATTCGCCGCTCGGCCGCGTGCTCGCGGCGGGCCTCGCCAACCGCCACCGGCCGCGCGAGATCATGATGGAGCGCCTGCAGGACACCGGGCGGCACGTCGTGCACGAACTCGAACGCTTCCTCAATTCGCTCAACATGATCGCGGGTGTGAGCCCGCTGCTCGGCCTCCTCGGCACCGTGACCGGCATCATCAAGGCGTTCAATGCCATCCAGGCCGGCGGCATGGGTGATCCGCGGATGCTCTCGGGCGGCATCGCCGAGGCGCTGATCACGACCGCGGCCGGCCTCACGGTCGCGATCCCCTCGCTGATCGGCTTTCGGCTGCTGCGCGGCAAAGTCGATCGCATCGTGATCCAGATGGAGAAGGACGCGCTGCGGCTCGCCGACGCCGTCGACGCGGCGGCCGGCCGGCACCAGTCGGACGCCGCATGAACCTCAAGCCGCGCCGCACGGACGAGCCGGAGCTCAACCTCACCTCGCTGATCGACGTGGTGCTGCTGCTGATCGTGTTCTTCATGCTGTCGTCGACCTTCGTGCAGGAGGGGCGCCTGCACGTGCGCCTGCCCGAGGCGCGCGATGTGCCGGTGGAGCGGCCCGCGACGGAGCCGCTCGTCGTCACCGTGACCCAGGGCGGCGGCTATCGCGTCAATGAACGCGATCTCGTCAATGCGAGCGCCGACACGTTGCGCGCCGCGGTGCTGAAGGTCGCCGGTGACGAGCGCGGCGTGCCCGTGACGCTGCGGGCGGACGGCCGCGCCACGCATCAATCGGTCGTGACCGCGATGGATGTGCTCGGCAAGCTCGGCTTCACCGAGATCAACATCGCCACCGTCAACGACGCGAACGCCGCCGGCCCGTGAGCACGCCCGCTGCCTCGCCCGTCGTCACGAATCCGGGGCAGGTCTATCGCCGGTTGCTCGGCTACGCGAGGCCCTACCTCGGCACGTTCCTGGTCGGCGTGTTCGGGATGGCGCTCTTTGCCGCGACCGACGCGCTGCTCGCGTACCTCGTCAAGATCTTCCTCGGCGGCGCGTTCATCGAGCACGACCCGCGCGTCATCTGGATCGTGCCGCTCGGCGCGATCGCGCTGTTCTTCCTGCGCGGCGCCGGCGACTACGTGTCGACCTATTTCCCGGCCTCGGTCGGGCGGCGCATCATCAAGGCGCTGCGCGGCGAGCTGTTCGCGAAGTACCTGCGCCTGCCGGTCGCGTGGTTCGATGCGACCTCCACCGCCGACATGCTGTCGCGGCTCACCTTCAACATCGAGCAGGTCGCGGAGGCGACCACCAACGCGGTCACGGTGCTGATCCGCGATACGCTGACGATCATCGTGCTGCTCGGCTACCTTTTCTGGCTCAACTGGCAGCTCGCGGCGTTCGCGCTGGTGCTCGCGCCGCCCATCTCCTGGCTGATCCGCCGCATCAACAGCTCGTTCCGCCGCTACAGCACGCGGATCCAGAACTCGATGGCGGATGTCACGCGCGTCTCGAAGGAGACGCTCGACGCGCAGCGCATCGTGCGCGTTTTCAATGCGCAGCAGCGGCAGCAGCGCGAATTCGAGGCCGCCAACGAGCTCAACCGCCACAGCAACATGCGCCTCGTGAACGCGCGCGCGGTCAGCAATCCCGTGGTGCAGTTCGTCGCGTCGATCGGGCTCGCGATCGTGCTCTATGTCGCGATCAGCCAGGTGCAGTCGAGCGCGATGCGCGTGGATGATTTCATGTCGTTCCTGACGGCGCTGCTGCTCGTCACGGCGCCGCTGCGGCGCCTCGTCAACGTGTTCGGTCCGCTGCAGCAGGGCATCGCGGCCGGGGCGAGCGTGTTCGCGGTGCTCGATGCGGCGAACGAGGACGAGGGCGCGGATCATCGCGTCGCGCGCGCGCGTGGCGATATCGAGTATCGCGGCGTGACCTTCACCTATCGTGCCGACAAGGGGCCGGTGCTGCGCGGCATCGATCTCACGCTCGCGGCCGGGCGTACGCTCGCGATCGTGGGGCGCTCCGGCAGCGGCAAGTCGACACTCGTGGCGCTGCTGCCGCGCTTCTATGACCCTGAGGCGGGCAGCGTACGGCTCGACGGCGTCGATCTCAGGCGCTACGCGCTCGCGAACCTGCGCGACCAGATTGCGGTCGTGAGCCAGGACATCGTGCTGTTCGCCGACACGATCCGCGCCAACGTCGCGTTCGGCAGTCCCGATGCCACGCCCGGGGCGATCGAGGCGGCGGCGGAGGCCGCGTACGTGATGGATTTCGCGCGCGAATTGCCGGAAGGCCTCGATACGCACGTCGGTGATCGCGGCGCCTTGCTCTCCGGCGGCCAGCGCCAGCGCATCTCGATCGCGCGCGCGATCCTGAAGGACGCACCCGTGCTGGTGCTCGATGAGGCCACTTCAGCGCTCGACACGGAGTCCGAGCGCCATATCCAGGCGGCGCTCGCGCGACTGCAGCAGGGGCGCACGACACTCGTCATCGCGCATCGGCTTTCGACGGTGGAGCAGGCCGACGAAATCATCGTGATGGACGAGGGCGCGATCGTCGAACGCGGCGCGCATGCCGAACTGCTCGCGCGCGGCGGCGCGTACGCCCAGCTCCATCGCATGCAGTTCAACGCCTGAGCGCGCCGCGGATGGAGCGATGGCTCAATGCGGTCTGGTATGGGCGTGCCTTCGGTGCGGCGTTGCTGCGGCCGCTGTCGTGGCTCTTCGCACTCGCCGTGGCGCTGCGCAGGCAGGCCTACCGGATCGGGCTCCTGTCGTCGACCCGGCTGTCCCTGCCCGTGATCGTCGTCGGCAATCTCACGGTCGGCGGCACCGGCAAGACACCGTTCACCGTGTGGCTCGTGTCGCAGCTCGCAGCCGCCGGCCATCGCCCCGGCGTCGTGTCGCGTGGTTACGGGCGGGGCGGTGACGCGCCCCGGCTGGTCGAGGGCGCATCGGCGGCGGCCGAGGTCGGCGACGAGCCGCTCCTGATCCACCGCCGCACCGCTCGACCCGTCGCGGTCGGTCGCCGGCGCGCCGTCGCCGGCCGGCTCCTCGCCACCCAGAACGTCGACGTGATCGTCGCGGACGACGGCCTGCAACACCTGGCGCTCGCCCGCGACTGCGAGCTCGTGCTGATCGACGGCGAGCGCGGCCATGGCAACGGCCTGATGTTGCCGGCCGGGCCGCTGCGCGAGGGACCGGCGCGCCTGCGTAAGGTTGATGCCGTGATCCTCACCGAAGGCTCGGGCGAGCGCAGTCTCGCGGGTCGCCCCGTGTTCCATATGCGGCTCGCGGCGACGGGCGTCCTGCCGCTCGCGGGCCCCAGGGACACGCCGCTGCCGCTCGCTTCGCTCGCCGGGCAGCGTGTGCATGCGGTGGCCGGCATCGGCCATCCCGGGCGCTTCTTCCGCACGCTGCGTGATGCGGGTCTCGACGTCGTGCCCCACGCGTTCCCCGATCACCACGTATTCACGGCGGCCGATCTCGCCTTCGACGATGACCTGCCGATCCTCATGACGGAGAAAGATGCCGTAAAATGCGCGGCATTCGCGTCATCGCGGCTCGGCTACGTCCCGGTCTCGGCGAGCTTCGGCGACGAGGACGCGCGCGCGCTGCTGGCGCTCGTCGATGCGAAAATCGCGGCATTCGCGCACCGCGCCTGAGATACCGGATCGCCGGGAGGGAATGTGGATACCCGACTCCTCGACATCATCGCCTGCCCGCTCTGCAAGGGGCCCGTGATCCACAGGCGCAGCGAAGCGCTGCTCGTCTGCCGCATCGACCGGCTCGCCTATCCGATCCGCGAAGGCGTACCGGTCATGCTGGTCGAGGAAGCGAAGCTGCTCGCGGCCGACGATCCGCTGCTCGATCGCTGACGCGGCGATGTTCCGCGTCGTCATCCCGGCCCGCTGGCAGTCCTCGCGCTTCCCCGGCAAGCCGCTCGCATCGATCGAGGGACGGCCGATGATCACGCATGTATACGAGCGGGCGCGTGCCTCGCGGGCCGCGGCCGTGATCGTCGCGACGGACGACGAGCGCATTGCCGCCGCGGCGCGTGCCGCCGGCGCCGACGTGTGCATGACGGCCGCCTCGCACGCCTCCGGCACCGACCGCATCGCCGAGGTCGCGCGCGCGCGCGATTTCCGTGGCGAGGACATCATCGTCAACCTGCAGGGCGATGAACCGCGGATGCCGGCCGCGCTCATCGACCAGGTGGCCGCGGTGCTCGAAGCGCATCCCGCCGCGGCGATTTCGACGCTCGCCACGGCGGTCGCGACACGCGAGCAGTACCTCGACCCGAACGTCGTCAAGGTGGTGACCGACCGGGAGGGCAGGGCGCTCTACTTCAGCCGCGCGCCGATCCCGCACGATCGCGACACGGGCGCGCACGAGGCGCGCCGGCACGTCGGCCTCTACGCCTATCGCGTCGGTGCGCTGCTGCGCCTCGCGTCGCTCCCGCCGACACGCCTCGAGCAGCTCGAAAAGCTCGAGCAGCTGCGTGCGCTCGAGCACGGCATGGAGATCCGTGTCGCGGATGCCGTGCAGCCGCCGGGTCCGGACGTGAACACGCCGGACGACCTGCGGCGCCTGTGAGCATCGCCGTGGGCCGCTCGCCGCCCGCCGATCGCCGCGGGTATGCGGCCGCGATTTCGGCCTATGCCATCTGGGGCCTCTTTCCGCTCTACTGGTATCAGTTGAAGGCCGTGCCGGCCGTGCAGATCGTCGCGCATCGCGTCGTGTGGTGCGCGGTATTCGTGGTCGGATGGCTCGCGCTGCGCGGCGAGAGCGGCTGGTTGCGTCGTGCGCTCGCGGCACCGCGCGTGCTGCCGATGCTGGTCGCGAGCAGCGTGCTCATCAGCGTCAACTGGGGCATCTACATCTGGGCCGTCACGCATGGCCGCGTGCTCGATGCGAGCCTCGGTTACTTCATCGGCCCGCTCGCGAATGTGCTGGTCGGCGTGCTGTGGCTGCGCGAACGCCTGAGCGGGCCGCAGTGGATCGCGGTCGGGTGCGCCGCGCTCGGAGTCATGTGGTTGACGGCCCGATTCGGCGAACCTCCCTGGGTGGCGCTCACGCTCGCAGCGAGCTTTTGCCTCTACGGACTCATCCGCAAACTCGTGGCGGTGGAGTCGATGCCCGGGCTCGCGATCGAAAGCCTGATCCTGCTGTTGCCGGCGCTCGGCTGGCTCGGCTTCAGCGAATGGCGGGGCGTCGGTGCGTTCGGCCACGGCGGCGCATGGCGCGATGCGCTGCTGGTATTCGGCGGTGCGCTGACCGCGCTGCCGCTCCTCGGCTTCGCGTACGGCGCGCGCCGCCTGCCTTATTCCGTGCTCGGCCTGCTGCAGTACCTCGCGCCGACGCTGCAGATGCTCTGCGGACTGCTGTTCCTCGGCGAGGCGTTCACGTACGACCGCTTGCTCGGCTTCGCCTGCATCTGGCTCGGGCTCGTCGTGTTCGCCGCGGACGGCTGGTTCGGTGCGCGTCACCTTCCCGCGAGCGGGTAGGCGTGCCGGCCCGCGCCTATTCGATCATCCGTATCGTGTCGAGCGGCGCGTAGTCGAAGCGGCCCGTGGCCGCGTTCCAGTCGATCGCGCGATCGCAGAACGATTCGGCCGCAAAGGTGAGCGCGGGAGGCCGGCCGCAGAGTTCCGCGGAGACGGTCATCCACAGTCGGGGAGCGGAGGAGCTTCCCGATTCGATGCGCGCATCGTAGACCGAGTCGGCGAAAGTCTCGGCGGCACCGCCGCGGCCGTCACCGCAGAACACCGCGACGCTCTTCGTGCGGTCTCCATAGATGCTCGCGGCATTCCCGCATTCGATCCAGCCGGCGTAGAGGACGTAGTCCCCGTGGCCGTCGGCGTTGAGATCGGCGCGTTGCACGGCACGCTCGATATGCGGTGTGCCGCCGACGCGGGTGCATTCACCGGCGAGCGTGTCGAGCGCCACCCTGACCAGCTCCGGATCGCCGGTTGCGGGGTCGCATCCCAGAGTGAACAGGAGGGTGCTGCTGGTGGCTGCGAAGCCGGCGAGTCGGTTTGTCATGGAGCCCCTCCCGCCAATCGGGCGCGAGGGCAGGATACACCCCGGGGGTGCCGGTACCGCGGAGGAGTTACGCTTTCGCGGCGAGCAGGCGACCGGTCGGCAGCGATGCGGCGGTCGCGGAAGGCGAATACGTGGCCGGCTGCTTCGGCGCACCGGTGAGCGCGCCGAGGAAATTCGAGACGCGGCGCAGCTGCGCGTTTGCGAGCACGCCGTTGCGGTCGTTCAAGGTACGGCACCGGCCGGCGCGGGCGGCGCAGTCTTCCCAGCGCACGCGCAGCCGGCCCTCGGGGTCGCACCAGGCGAGCAGCTTGCCGAGGCCGACCGCACCTTCCTCGAATCCGAGCATGCGGCAGAACGAATTGCGCTCCGACTGCACGCGCAGCAGCGTGCCGATGCCGCCCTGGCGCTCGCGACCCGCCGCGTCGAGGCCATCGACATCGCGGCTGGCGAGCAGTGCATGTTCGGTCTCGAGCAGCGTCTCGAGCCGCCCGAGCACTGCGGCTTCCTCCGCGAAGAGGCGCGCGAGATGGTCGCGCGTGACGGCCGCGTCCAAGCGCCTATTTCCGGCCGACGCCGAGCGAGGCGAGATCACGCTCGAGGCACATCAGCTTCGTCGCGGTCGCTTCCGGGTCGAACTTGTAATGCCCAAGCTGGATCGCGCTGCGCAGCGCCGCGACGCGCACCTCGTCGACGACCGGCAGGTCTTTGACATATTGCTCGAGCGCGGCAAGCTGGCGGGCCGCTTCGGTGATCTGCACGCCGGCGCCGCTGGCGGGCCCCGACTCGCTGCCGGTGGCTGCGCTGCGTGAGCGCGCGACCGGCTGGTTTTCACCTACTTTGCCAGGACCGCCCGTCAATCCATTGATTTTACTAGACATGGTGACATCTCTCGTCCGCTACGCAGGCTGTAACGGCAGCAGAGGCGAAAACTTTAGGCCGGTGCTTGCGCTGGCTCATGGAGTCACCCGCACCACGCCGGCTTCATCGACCACGCCCTCGACCACCTTGAGCGAGCCGAGATTCTGGACGCGGATCCGCTCGTGCCGCGCGCCGTTTTCGAGTGCGCGCCCGGTGGCCCGGATGTCGATGCCCGCGGCCGAGGCGAGGAGCGTGACCTGCTGCCCGCGGCGTACGACGGGTTCGAGCCTGAACATCGCCGCGGTGAGCAGGGTGCCGGCCGCCGCTGCGCGCAGCAGCGTGCGACCGGCGAGTGCGCCCGGCTCACTCATATAAAGATGCGCGAGCCCGGCGACCTCCTGGTCCCGGACTTCGACATCCGCCGCGGTGAGCTCGCGCCCGCGCTCGGCGGGGCGCTTCAGCACGAGCGCCGGCAGGCGCGTCGTGATGCGCACCGGGACGATCACGCGCCACGCCTCGTTGCAGGCGACGTAGACGAGATTGCGTGCGCCGAGCGACGCGGCCGCGCGTTCGGTCGCGAGCGCATTCGGGCAGGCCGCGAGGCGCAGGCGCGGATCCGGCGCGTCGGCAGTGACCGTGACGCGGTGGCGTGATGCGGGCAGATCCGCGCGCACGGCGGCTTCCGCGGCGGCGCGCAGCGTATCGAGCGGTTGCACATCGGCGGGCCAGGCCGGTGCGGTCACGGCGAGACTCGCTGCGAGCATCAAAAGGGCGACTTCCGGCGCAGTCATCTTCATGCGCAGGATTGCTGCACCTCGCGTGCCAACGGGGCACTCAAGATTTTTCGCGCGTGGCCGTTGACTACGATGCGGCGACCCGCGGCGCACGGCTGCCGCCGGCGGCAAGTCCTTGCCACCGGCGCGTGAAGGCGGTCACGCGCCGCGCACCCCAAAGCCCGCACCCACCCCGCAATGGCGCTGTTTGCCGGCCATGGCACGCAGCTTGCTCCACTCCGGGCAGAGTCAGATCCCTGACGGAGTGTCGGCCATGCGATTCAATCTTGACGCTTATCTCGGTGTGCATCCCGACGCGCTCGCGATCGCGTCGCGTCGCACCGAACTGCTCGCCGAGAATCTCGCGAACGCCGACACGCCGGGTTTTCGTGCGCGCGACATCGACTTCAAGGCGGCGCTCGCTGCCGCGGGAAGCGGCCGCCAGGATGGCCAGGGGACGGACGGTGCGCTGCAGGCCTCGCTCAAGTACCGGGTGCCGCTCGCGCCCTCGCTCGACGGCAACACCGTCGATCCACAGCTCGAGCAGGCGGCCTTCGCCGAGAACGCGGTCCGCTACCAGGCCACGCTCACTTTTCTCAACGCGCGCTTTCGCAGCCTGATGACCGCCATCACGGGCCAGTAAGGGCGCCAGGGAGCAACCATGTCGTCATTCAGGACATTCGATATCGCGGGCTCCGGCATGAACGCCCAGTCCGTGCGACTCAACACGGTCGCGAGCAATCTCGCCAACGCGGACAGCGTCGCGGGCAGCGCCGCGGAGGCCTACAAGGCCCGCCACCCGGTCTTCGAAGCGCTGAAACCGGGTGCAGAGGCCGGTGCCGCCGTGCGCGTGCGCGCGATCGTCGAGGGCACCGCGCCCGCCGAGGCGCGCTATGAGCCCGGCAATCCGCTCGCCAACGCCGACGGCTATGTCTTCGCGCCGAACGTCAATGTCGTCGAGCAGATGGTCGACATGATCTCGGCCTCGCGCAGCTACCAGAACAACGTCGAAGTGATGAACACGGCGCGCGACATGCTGCTCGCGACGCTGCGGATCGGCCAGTCGTGAGCGCGGCGATCGGCAATGCCGCGGGGGCCGCGGCCACGGCACGGGCGCAGGAGCTCGCGGCGGGCGCGGCGAAGACGAGCCTCGGACAGGACCAGTTCCTGCGCCTGATGCTCACCCAGCTGAAAAACCAGGATCCGCTGAAGCCGCTCGAGCCGACCGAGTTCGTCACGCAGCTCGCGCAGTTCAGCCAGGTGTCCGGCATCAAGGAAATGAATGATTCGCTCGCGACGCTCGCGGATTCGCTGGCGGGCTCGCGTGTCATGGATGGCGCGGCACTCGTCGGGCGCGGCGTGCTCGCCGAAAGCGACACCCTGACGCTCCCGGAAGGCGGCAGCGCCAACGGCGCCGTCGACGTGCCCGCCGGTGCGTCGCGCGTGCAGCTCTCGATCAAGGACTCGGCGGGGCAGCTCGTGCGCACCCTCGAGCTGTCGCCGAAGGCGGGCGCCGGCGGCTTCGCCTGGGACGGCCAGACCAATGCCGGCAGCGTCGCCGCGCCGGGCGAATACACGGTCGAAGCGCTCGCGACGGTCGGCGGCAAGGCGCAATCGTTGCCGGTCTATGCCGCCGGCTACATCGACAGCGTCAGCATCGACCGTGCCGCCGGCACCCTCACGCTCAACACCAACACCCTCGGATCCCTCGATCTCGCCGCCGTGCGCGAGATCTTCTAAGGAGCATTGCCCATGCCTTTCAATCTTGCCCTGTCCGGAATGAACGCCGCGATGGCGGACCTCAACGTCACCGCCAACAACATCGCGAACGCATCGACCACCGGGTTCAAGGCGTCGCGCGCCGAGTTCGCCGATCTCTTCGCCGTGTCGTCGTTCGGCGTCGCCAAGACCGCGATCGGCAACGGCGTGAAGGTCGCCTCGGTCACGCAGCAGTTCGCGCAAGGCAACATCGATTTCACCGACAACAACCTCGATCTCGCGATTTCGGGCGAGGGCTTCTTCACGTTGTCGGACCAGGGCGCGCTCGCCTACACGCGCTCCGGCGCCTTCCACGTGGACAACAACGGCTACGTGGTCAACAACGCGGCGATGCGCTTGCAGGCGTATCCGCCGCTGTCGACGGGCGGCTTCAACACCGGCGGCCTCGCCGACCTGCAGCTGATCGTCGGCGACAGCGCGCCGCGCGCGACCGGCGCGGTCGACCTGCTGTTCAACCTGCCGGCGAATGCCTCGCCGCCCACGGCCGCGACCTTCGACCCGACCGATGCGACGAGCTACAACAACGCCACCTCGATCACGATCTACGATTCGCTGGGCGCCGCGCATACCGCGAGCTATTACTTCGTGCGCACGGCGACGCCCAACCAGTGGGATGCGCACCTGTACGTGGACGGCACCGCCGTCGGCGGGCCGCAGCCGCTCGCCTTCTCGAACTCCGGCGCGCTCGTGACGCCCGCGGGCGGGTCGCTCGCCTTTCCGGCCTACACGCCGGCGACCGGCGCGGCACCGATCACGCTGACCGTCGATGTCGCCGGCGCGACGCAGTACGGCAGCCAGTTCACGGTGAACTCGGTGAGCCAGGACGGCTTCACGACCGGGCGCCTGACCGGCATCGATGTCGACGGCACCGGTGTCGTCAGCGCGCGCTACACCAACGGCCGCTCGCTCGCATTGGGGCAGGTCGCGATGACGAATTTCGCGAACACTCAGGGGCTGCAGCAGCTCGGCGACACGACCTGGTCGGAGACGTTCACGTCGGGGCCCGCGCAGCGCGGGCAGGCGGGCAACTCCGGCTTCGGGCTCGTGCAGTCCGGCGCGCTCGAGGCCTCGAACGTCGACCTGACGGCGCAGCTCGTCAACATGATCACCGCACAGCGCAACTTCCAGGCGAACGCGCAGATGATCTCGACCGCCGACCAGATCACGCAGACCGTGATCAACATCCGCTGATAGGCCATGGACCGCTTTCTCTATGTCGCGATGTCGGGCGCCCGCGAAACGCTGAAGGCGCAGGCGGCGAACAACCACAACCTCGCGAACGCCAGCACCACCGGCTTTCGCGCCGATCTCGCCGCCTTCCAGGCGCGCGCGGTGGAAGGCCCGGGTTACCAGTCCCGTGTCTACGCGACCGCGTCCTCGCCGGGCTGGGATGCCACGAGCGGCGCGCTGCGGGAGACCGGCCGCGACCTCGACGTCGCGGTGCGCGGCGACGGCTGGATCGCCGTGCAGGATGCGCAGGGGCGCGAAGCCTATACCCGCGCGGGCGACCTGCACATCGGCGTCGACGGCCTCGTGACCAACGGCGCGGGTCGCGTCGTGCAAGGCGACAGCGGGCCGCTCGTCATACCGCCGCACGCATCGCTGCTGATCGGCGGCGACGGTTCGGTCTCGATCGTGCCGCTCGGCCAGGGACCCGAAACCACTGCGCGGGTCGGGCGCATCAAGCTCGTGAACCCGCCGCCCGACACGCTCGTGCGCGGCCGCGACGGGCTCTTTCGAACCGATGACGGCACGGAGGCGCCGGCCGATGCCGGCGTGCAGATCGCCTCCGGCACGCTCGAGACGAGCAATGTCAATGCGGCCGATGCGATGGTCAACATGATCGAGCTGTCGCGGCGCTTCGACCTGCAGGTCAAGACGATCCGCGCAGCC
The DNA here is from genome assembly GCA_019187495.1 of Steroidobacteraceae bacterium. Lineage (GTDB taxonomy): Bacteria > Pseudomonadota > Gammaproteobacteria > Steroidobacterales > Steroidobacteraceae > CADEFQ01. The sequence continues at coordinate 85,100 of JABAQN010000011.1, read as the reverse complement.
GAGGAAAACGGTGCGGCGTCCGCGCAGCTGCTGCGCGCGCGCTGATCCACGGAACTGACTGAGGAACCGACATGAATACCGCCCTGTGGGCCGCCAAGACCGGACTCGATGCGCAGCAGACGCGCATGGCCGTGACTTCGAACAATCTCGCCAACGTCGGCACGACCGGCTTCAAGAAGGGCCGCGCCGTGTTCGAGGACCTGCTCTACCAGAACGTGCGCCAGGTCGGCGCCGCCACCTCGCAGGACACCGAGGCGCCCTCGGGCCTGTCGCTCGGTACCGGCGTGCGCGTGGTCGCGACCGAGAAGATGTACACGCAGGGTGGCCTCACGAACACCGGCAACGCGCTCGATGTCGCGATCAGCGGCCGCGGCTTCCTGCAGATCGAACTGCCGGACGGCACGATGGGCTATACGCGCGACGGCAGCCTGCAGACCAATTCGCAGGGCGAGCTCGTGACCTCGAGCGGCTATCGCGTGCAGCCCGGCATCACGATCCCGGACGGTGCGCAATCCGTGTCGATCGGCACGGATGGGGTCGTCAGCGTGCAGTTGCCCGGCCAGGCCGCGCCTGTCCAGGTCGGCTCGCTGCAGCTCGTCGATTTCATCAATCCCGCGGGCCTGCAACCCCGCGGCGAGAACCTGCTGCTCGAGTCGGCGGCGAGCGGCCCGGCGCAGACCGGCACGCCGGGCCTCAACGGCCTCGGCACGCTCGTGCAGGGCTCGCTCGAGGGATCGAATGTCAACGTGGTCGAGGAGCTCGTCACGATGATCGAGACGCAGCGCGCCTACGAGATGAACTCGAAGGCGATTTCGACCACCGACCAGATGCTCGAATACATCACGAACCAGCTGTGAGCGCCATGAACCGCCTCATTCTCGTCACCGCGTGCGCGCTCGTCGCCGGCTGCGCCGGCCGGCGCGACATCGTGCCCGGCCCCGACCCGTATCCCGTCGACACGGCGGTCACGCACAGTGCCACCGGTGCCATCTACCAGGCGCACCGTGACGTGGCGCTGTTCGAGAACCCGGTCGCCGCGCGCGTCGGCGACATCGTCATCGTGCGCCTCGCCGAGAACACGAACGCCGTGAAGAAGGCGAGCACCTCGACGCAGAAGTCGACGTCGGTCTCGCTGCCGGGGCCGACCATCGCCGGGCGCCCCGTGACCGTGAACGGCACCGACGTGCTGACGATGGGCGTCGAGAACGACAACAAGTTCGACGGCGCCGGCAGCAGCGAGCAGAGCAATCGCCTGAGCGGCAACATCACGGCCACCGTCGTGCAGCGCCTGCCGAACGGCAATCTCGTGATCCGCGGCCAGAAATGGCTGACGCTGAACCAGGGCAGCGAATTCGTGCGCATCGAGGGTGTCGTGCGCCCGATCGACATCGAACCCGACAATTCGATCGCCTCGTGGAAGGTCGCCGACGCGCGCATCGGCTACGGCGGCCGGGGCGCGCTCGCGGACGCGAACACGCAGAGCTGGTTCGCGCGCTTCTTCAACTCGCCGCTGATGCCGTTCTGATGGGAGCCGCCATGACATCGTCCCGCCGATCGTCTGCCGCACTCGTGCTCGCGGCGCTCATCGCGTGCCTTGCCGCGCCGGCGGGCTACGCCGAGCGCATCAAGGATCTCGCGTCGGTGGCGGGCGTGCGCACGAACCAGTTGATCGGTTACGGCCTCGTCGTCGGCCTCGACGGCACCGGCGACCAGACGAGCCAGGCGCCGTTCACGATCCAGAGCATCAAGAACATGCTCGCGAAATTCGGGGTCACGATCCCGGCGAATGCCAATCCGCAGCTGAAGAACGTCGCGGCGGTGACCGTGCATGCCGAGCTGCCGCCGTTCGCGAAGCCGGGCCAGACCATCGATGTCACGGTGTCCTCGATCGGCAATGCGGGGAGCCTGCGTGGCGGCAGCCTGATCATGACGCCGCTGCGCGGCATCGACGGCGAGACCTACGCGATCGCGCAGGGCAGCCTCGTGGTGAGCGGCTTCGGCGCCGCCGGCAAGGACGGCTCGCGCATCGCGGTGAATGTCCCGAGCGGCGGGCGCATCCCGAACGGCGCGACCGTCGAGCGCGAAGTCACCACCGCGTTCGCGGGCCAGCCGTACCTGATGCTGAACCTGCATACCCCGGACTTCACGACCTCGGCGCATCTGGCCGAGAGCATCAACGGACTGCTCGGCGCCGGCACCGCCGAGGCGCTCGATGCGGTGTCGGTGCGCGTCGCCGCGCCGCTCGAGGCGGGACAGCGCACGGCCTACCTCGCGACGCTCGAGGAGATCGAAGTGCAGCCGGGCGAAGCGCCGGCCAAGGTGATCGTGAACTCGCGCACCGGCACGGTCGTGATCGGCAATCGGGTGCAGGTGCGCCCGGCCGCCGTGGCGCACGGCTCGATCTCGGTGACGATCACCGAGCGCGTCGACGTGAGCCAGCCGAATCCGTTCGGGCGTGGCGAGACCGTGGCCGTGCCGCGCAGCGAAGTCGAAGTCAATCAGCCCGAGGCGCGGATGTTCGTGTTCGGCAACGGCGTCGACCTGAACGAGATCGTCAAGGCGGTCAACCAGGTCGGGGCCGCGCCGGGCGATCTCGTCGCGATCCTCGAGGCACTGCAGGTGGCGGGCGCATTGCGCGCCGAACTGATCGTGATCTGAAATGACCTCCGCCGCGCTCACCAACGTCAACGATCCGGCCGCACTCGCGTCGCTCAGGCGGGAGGCGCGCACGCAGTCCCCCGGGGCGCTGCGCGAAGCGGCGCGGCAGTTCGAGAGCCTCTTCACCCGGATGCTGCTGAAGAGCATGCGCGAGGCGAGCTTCGGGGATGCGCTCACGGGCAGCGACGGCGAGGGCTTCTATCGCGACCTGTACGACGATCAGCTCGCGGTCGAGCTGTCGAAGGGCACGGGCCTCGGGCTCGCGGACATGCTGGTCGAGCAGTTGACCCGCTCACGCGCGGCGGCGGCGCCGGCAGCGGGCCAGGTGACGGCCACGTCGGGCGCCGAGGCGCAGCGCGCGTTCATCGACCAGGTCTGGCCGCATGCGCAGGCGGCCGGCCAGACGCTCGGTGTCGACCCGCACGCGATCGTCGCACAGGCCGCACTCGAGACGGGCTGGGGGCGGCACCTGCCGCGTGACGCGGCCGGCGCGAGCAGCTTCAACCTTTTCGGCATCAAGGCGGGCGGCGGCTGGCGGGGCGATTCCGTGGAGGCGCCGACGCAGGAATTCTCGAACGGGGTGGGCAGCGTGCGCGCGGCGCGCTTCCGCGCGTATGGCTCGGCCGCGGACAGCGTGCGCGACTACACGCGCCTGCTCGCCGGTTCGCCGCGCTACGCGCAGGCCCGGGGCCTCGGCAACGATGTGCATGCGTTCGGCGCCGCACTGCAGGCAGCCGGCTACGCGACCGACCCGGAATATGGCAACAAGCTCGCGGCGGTCGCACAGCAGGTCGCGCAGCTGCGGGCCCCGGGTGCGCTCAAGGATTCGCCGCTCGCGCCGATGCAGCGGTTCGATCGGGCGGAGACATAGACCATGGCCGATCTCCTGTCGACAGCCGTCTCGGGCCTGCGCGCCTTCCAGCGCGCGCTCGACGTGACGAGCCAGAACATCGCCAATGCGGCCACCGACGGCTACAGCCGCCAGCGTGTCGAGCTCGCGACGCGCCAGGCGCAGGCCTGTGGCAACGGCTACGTCGGCACGGGCGTGAACGTCGTGTCCGTGCGGCGCGTGTATGACGATTTCCTCATCGCGCAGTTGCGAGGCAGCGAGAGCAGCCACGCGAGGCTCGACACCTTCGCGTCCTCGGCGGAACGAGTCGACAATCTGCTGGGCGATTCCGCCACCGGGCTGTCGGCCACCCTGCAGAACCTTGCCCAGGCGTTCCAGGGCGTCGCGAATTCACCCACTTCCACGCCGGCACGCCAGAGCCTGCTGTCGCAGGCGAACGTGTTCGTGCAGCGCCTGCAGGGCTACGATTCGCGCCTGCGCGCCCTGGACGCCGACACCAATGCGCGCATCGAAACCGGGACACGCGCGATCAACACGCTCGGCGCGGGCATCGCGCGGCTGAACGCCGAGATCGACGAGGCGTGGGGCCGCATGGGCCAGCCGCCGAACGATCTCCTCGACCAGCGCGACAAGCTGATCGATGAATTGTCGACGCATGTCGACGTGAACGCCGTGGCCCAGGGCAATGGCGTCGTGAACGTGTTCGTCGGCACCGGCCAGCCGCTGGTCGTCGGCAGCGTCGCCTCGCAGCTCGTGACGGCGACCGATCCTTTCGATGGCGCACGACGCGGTGTGGCGCTGCGCACGCCGAGCGGTGCGACCGACATCACCTCGCAGGTCACGGGCGGCACGCTCGGCGGGCTGCTCGATTTTCGCCGCGAGATGCTCGATCCGGTGAGGGATGAACTCGGCCGCATCGCCGTTGCCACGACGGACCTGCTGAATGCCGAACATCACAAGGGCGTCGACCTGCGCGGCGCGCTCGGCGGCGACCTGTTCGCGGCGGGCGATGCGCTCGTGCTGCCGGCCACCGCCAATACAGGCGGCGCCACGGTCACGGTCACGCGCGCCGACACAACCGCGCTCACGGGCGGCAACTACTTCCTCGAATTCACCGCGGGCGGCTGGGCGCTGCGGGATGCCGCGAGCGGTGCCGCGAAGCCCCTGGCCGGCAGCGGCACCGCGCCCGATCCGTATCGTGCCGAGGGCCTGTCGATCGTGGTGGGAGGCGCGGCCGCGATCGGCGATCGCTTCCAGCTGCAGCCGACTCGCGCCGCGGTCGATGGCCTGCGAGTGACCATCCCGGATCCGGCGGCGATCGCCGCGGCACGGCCGGTCACGACGACCGCCGCGGCCGCCAATCGCGGCGATGCCGCCATCAGCGCGCCATTCGTGCTCGATTCGACGAACCCGCAGCTGCGAAGCGCCGTCGCCATCGAGTTCACGTCGCCGGGTACCTACTCCGTCAACGGCGCCGGCAGCTACCCCTACACGAGCGGCGCCGACATCGACCTGAACGGCTGGCGGGTGCAGATATCCGGTTCGCCGCAGGTGGGCGATCGCTTCGATGTCGCGGCAAATGTCTCGGGCGTCGGCGACAACGGCAACATGCGCTCACTGCTCGCGCGCCTCGATGCGCCGGTGCTGGGCGGGGGCTCCACTTCCGTCCACGGCGCGATCGGCAATCTCGTCGCGCGGGTGGGCGTCGAGACGCAGCAAGCGCAGGTCAATCGCGACGCCCAGGATGTCATCCGCACGCAGGACAAGGCGGCGGTGGACTCGGTCTCGGGCGTCAATCTCGACGAGGAGGCCGCCAACATGCTGCGCATGCAACAGGCGTACATGGCGGCCGCGCAACTCATCTCGACGGCGTCCAGCGTGTTCGAATCGCTGCTCGCGGCGACGAGGAGGTAGCCATGCGGGTGTCCTTCATCGGCGCACACGAGCGCATGGTCGATGCGATCATGACGCAACAGGCGACGCTCGCGAAGATCCAGCAACAGGTCGCGCTCGGGCGGCGCGTCAACACGCCGGCCGACGATCCGGTCGCGGCCGTGCGCATCCTCGACCTCGAGAAGACACGAGCCGATTCGGCGCAGTTCGGCCGCAATGCCGACATCGCGAAGAGCCGGCTGCAGTTCGAGGAACAGGCGCTCGCGGACGCGGGCAACGTGCTCGACCGAGTCCGCGAGCTCTTGGTCGAGGCCAACAGTGCCGCCGTCGACGATCGCGGGCGCGCGATGATCGCCTCGGAAGTCGAGGCGCGCATCGCCGAACTCGAGGGAATCGCGAACCGGCGCGATGCCGGCGGCGAGTACCTCTTCGCCGGCTTCAGCACGTTGTCGCAACCGTTCGTGCGCAGCGGCTCCTCGGTCATCTACCAGGGCGACGACGGCGTGCGCCTGCAGCAGGTGGGGCCTTCGCAGACGGTGGCGGATAGCCACCCGGGCCGCGCCGTGTTCGGCCGGATCGCGGAGGGTAACGGTACTTTCGTCGTCGGCGCCGATCCCGCCAACACCGGCAGCGCAACACTTTCGTCGGATTCGGTGGTCGATGCCGCCGCGTGGGTGCCGGGCGATTACCGCATCGTCTTCACTTCCGGCGCTGCCTGGGAAGTGCGCGACGCCGCGTCCACGCTCATCGCGGGCGGCGCGTACGACGGGAGCGGGGCGATCGAGTTCAATGGTGCGCGCATCGTGCTGTCCGGCCAGCCGGTCGCGGGTGACGCCTTCGATGTCCGTGCCGCCGGCACCGAGGACATCTTCACGACGCTCGGGAATGCGGTGGCGGCGCTGCGCAGCCCGACCGATGCACCCGCGGCACGCATGCAGTGGAACGCGGCCGCGGCCGCCGCCATCCGCCAGTTCGAGACCGCGGGCGATCATTTCCTCGATGTGCGCGCGGATGTCGGCGCGCGGCTCGCCGTGCTCGACGCCGCGGCCGCTACGCGCGCCGACCTCGAAGTCGAGCTCGACACCGAGGTCGGCAAGCTGCGCGACGTGGATTACGCGGAGGCCGTCAGCCGGATGACACGCCAGTACACGGCGCTGCAGGCCGCGCAGCAGTCCTATGTGCGCTATTCGCAGCTGTCGCTGTTCGATTATCTCTGACGTGAAGTGGTTCACAGTCCGGTGATCCGCGCGCGGGCGCACTCAAGTTGAACGACAAGGCACCGATACAGGGCCCGTAGAGCGACCGCCAAGGCCGTCGGCTCACCAGGATTCCAGTTAGCCAAGGAGACTTTCGATGCCCCAGGTAATCAACACGAACGTGATGTCGCTGAATGCCCAGCGCAACCTCACGACGTCCAGCGGCTCGCTCGCCGTCGCCCTGCAGCGCCTGTCGTCGGGCCTGCGCATCAACAGCGCGAAGGACGACGCCGCGGGCCTCGCGATTTCGCAGCGCATGTCGGCGCAGATCCGCAGCCTGAACCAGGCCGTGCGCAATGCCAACGACGGCATTTCGATGATCCAGACCGGCGAAGGCGCGATGGACCAGATCCAGAGCATGATGCAGCGCATGAAGGAGCTGTCGACGCAGGCCGCGAGCGATACGGTCGGCGCCACAGAGCGCAGCTTCCTCAACAACGAAATGCAGCAGCTGAAGGACGAAATCAACGCGATCGCGGGCCGCACCGAGTTCAACGGCCAGAAGCTGCTGAACGGCTCGTTCGCGGTGGCGCTCGATGCCGCTTCGACCGCGCAGGTCGGCACGAACCTCGCGACCACGGCCGATGCCGCGATCACGGGCATCAGCGTCGCCGGCGCGTCGGCCAGCACGACCTACACGCTGGCGAATGCCGCGGGTGTCGTGACGCTCGATGACGGCAACGGCAATGCGCAGGCGCTCGACATTTCGGGCGTGACCATTGCGGCCGGCTCGAGCTACACGCTCGATTTCAGTTCCCTCGGCGTGTCGATCACGGTCTCCGCGGCGGCCGACAAGGCAGGTACCGATGTCGGTACCGACCTCGATACCCTGACGGTCGTCACCGGTGCGGCGTCGTCGGCCGTGGTGCAGGTCGGTGCGAGCAGCTCGGCCGACAACCGCATCTCGCTGTCGTTCGTCGACGTGCGGATCAACGCCACGAGCGGCCTGTCCGCGATCAACACCGCGCTCTCCGACTTCGACAGCGCGCAGACGGTCGTGAACGCGCGTGCGCTGCTCGACTCGGTCGAGGGTGCGCTCAACTTCGTCAGCGAACAGCGCGCCAACCTGGGTGCCCAGCAGAACCGTCTCGAGTACACGGTGGCGAACATCCAGGCGACGGTCGAGAACCTGTCCGCGTCGCGCAGCCGCATCCTCGATGCGGACTTCGCGTCGGAGACGGCGGCCCTGACCCGCGCGCAGATCCTGCAGCAGGCCGGTACGGCGATCCTCGCCCAGGCCAACGCCGTGCCGCAGAACGTGCTCTCGCTGCTGCGTTGAAGCAGGCGCGAACGCGTGCCAACCACGGGAGGCGGGGCCGATGGCGGTCCCGTCTCCCGCATCCGTTTCCCGAACACGAGTGAGCCGCGATGAAGTTCGATGCGCAAGCGATGGATGAGGGTGGAACGATCGTCACGCGCGTGCGCAAGGCCGTCGCGCCGCTCAACTCGTTCATGCGCGGTGTCAGCCGCCGTCTCGAGTTGCATCGGGATCCGGCGACCGGCGCGATCGTGGCGGCCGTGCGCGACCTGACCACCGGGCGCATCGTGCGGCAAATGCCGCCCGCGGCGAACGAGACCGGGGAGTAGTCATGGCCATTGCCGCCTCGGGCCTCGGTTCCGGCCTCGATGTCAACTCGCTGGTGAACCAGCTGGTGGCGGCCGAGCGCGCGCCCGCCGCGCAGCGGATCGCGCGCCGCGAGAGCACGCTGAATGCCCAGGTTAGCGCGATGGCGACGCTCAAGGGCGCACTGTCGGCGTTCCGTACGGCGCTCGACCCGGTCAGCAATGCCGCGACCATGCAGCCGCGCCAGGCGAAAGTCGGCAATGATGCCCTCTTTACGGCGAGCGCCGGCGCCACAGCGGTGGCCGGGAGCTACACGGTCGAGGTCGTGCGCATCGCGAAGGCCGAGCAGCTCGCCTCGCAGGCCTTCGCCGGCGGGTCGACGACGACGGTCGGCACCGGCACACTGACCCTGTCGCTCGCCGGCGAGAGCTTCGATGTCGCGATCGACGCCGAACACGCAACGCTCGCGGGTATCCGCGACGCCATCAATGCGGCCGCCGGCAACACCGGCATCCAGGCCGCGCTGATCACGGCGGACGATGGGGCGCGGCTCGTGCTCACCTCGGCGCGTACCGGGGCGGCCAATGAAATCACGGTTTCGCAGGCGGGTGGCGACGGTGGCCTCGCGGTGCTGGCGCACGCGCCACCGGCGGCCTCGACCTGGACGACGCTGCGGCCCGCCGCGGATGCGCTCGTGCGGATCGCCGGATTCGACGTGACCTCGGCGACCAACGCGATCGACGGCGCGATCGACGGCGTGACGCTGCAGCTGAAAGCGGAATCGCCCGGCGCCCCGACCACGCTCGATGTCACGGTCGACACGAATGCGACCCTCGAGCGCATCCGCAAGTTCGTCACCGAATGGAATACGCTGTCATCGAAACTCGCGGGCCTGCGCAGCTACGACGCCGCGACGGGTGTCGCGGGGCCGCTGCTCGGCGATGCCGTGCTGCGCGGCATCGAGTCGCGCCTGCGGGGACTCCTGACGCAGTCCGTGCCGGACCTTCCCGCCGGCTACCGGATGCTGGTCGATCTCGGCATCACGACGCAGAACGACGGCACGCTCGAGATCGACGAGAGCAAACTGGGCGCCGCGCTCGCAGCCGACCTCGGCGGAGTCGCACGGCTCTTCGCAGGCGAGGGCGGCATCGCCTCCTCGATCGATGCGGCGATCGACGATGCGCTCGACGCCGGCGGCAGCTTCGCCACGCGCGATGCGGTCCTGCAGCGCGGACTCAAGGACACGAAGGCCGCGACGGAAACGCTCGACCTGCGCATGGCCGTGGTCGAAGCCCGCTATCGCCGGCAATTCATCGCGCTCGACTCGCTGCTGACGCAGATGCAGTCGACCGCGAGCTACCTGACGCAGCAGCTCGGCAAGGGCGTCGGCGGCGGCTGAACGGCCTCAAGTCGCCGCCTGCGGGGCCGTTAAGGTCAGCATGACGGGCTACACGAATTCGAGCCGCCTGGCTGCCTATCGCAGCGTCGCCTCGCATGGCGGGGTCGCGGTCGCGGATCCGCACGGGCTGATCCTGATGCTGATCGACGGCGCGCTGGAGCGCATCGCGGCGGCACGCGGCAACATGCAGCACCGGCGCATCGCGGAGAAGTGCGCGCTGATCCAGCGCGCGCTCGAGATCGTGCAGGAACTGCGGGCGAGCCTCGACACGGAGGCGGGCGGGGAGATCGCCCGCAACCTCGACGGCCTGTATGATTTCATGGCGCGCCAGCTGGTGCGCGCCAATGCGGAGAACCGGGTGGAATTGCTGGATGACGTGACACGCCTGCTCGGCGAAGTGCGGGCCGCATGGGTCGCGCTGCCGCTGGAGCGGCGGGCGCGGTGACCGGCATGGACCCGGCATCGGATACCATCGTCCTCGATGCGGAGCTCGCCTACGCCGACGTGTTGCCGATCCGCTGGACGCCGCTCGAGGCCGAGCTCGATGTCGAGCGGGCCGCCGCGCTGATCGACCAGAACCTGCGCGTGCTGCAGACGTTCGCGGCGATGGAGGACAGCGCGCAGGTGGAGAAGCCGGACGAGGATTCGCCGCATTCCGCCGACCTGCAGCGCATCGAATTCAAGGTCAACCTGCTGCTCGATCTCGTCGGGCGGATCCTGGCGCGCGAACAGCCCGTGCCGGAGCTGCTGCCGATCCGCTTCAACGCCCGCGGCGCCAGGTGGCAGGCCCGGGGCGCGACGCCCGTGGCCGGCAGCCACGGCGTGCTCGAGATCCATCTGCGCGAATCGCTGCTGCAGCCGCTGCGCATGCCCGGCCGGGTCGCCGCCGTCGAGGCGGGACGGCATGTCAAGGTCGACTTCGATGCGGTCGGCGAACCGGTCGCCGACATCATCGAGAAGCTCGCGTTCCGCCGCCATCGCCGGCAGGTGGCCAAGGGGCGCAGTCGCCCCGCCTGAGTTTCGCGGAATTGCGACGCAGTGCCGCGCGTGTTGTTGCACCGCGGACCTGCGTCACGCCCTGCGCGCGCCCGACACGACAATAATGCGCGCCAACAACGCGAAGAGGTTGTGTGAATGTCGAGCGCAGAACGCGCCGGGATTCACAGGGACGTGTCCGGTCAGGGTGATTCGGAGAGCGCACGCAGCGGCGGGACGCAGCTGCCCACGGGCTGTTCCGCGGCGATCAGCGAAGTCAACCGGCTGGTCGGTCGCGTTGCCGCACATGATTCGAGTGTCCTCATCCTCGGCGAGTCCGGCACCGGCAAGGAAGTCGTCGCCCGCGCCATCCACGACCTGAGTCCCCGCCGCAACCGGCCGTTCGTCGCGGTCAACTGCGGCGCCATCCCGGCCGAGCTGCTCGAGAGCGAACTGTTCGGCCACGAGCGCGGCTCGTTCACCGGCGCGATCGCGACGCGGCGCGGCCGGTTCGAGATCGCCGAGGGCGGCACGCTGTTCCTCGACGAAATCGGCGACATGAGCCTGCCGATGCAGGTCAAGCTGCTGCGCGTGCTGCAGGAGCGGGTGTTCGAGCGGGTCGGCAACCACCAGCCGATCCGCTGCAATGTGCGCATCGTCGCCGCGACCCATCGGGATCTCGAGGCCGCGATCGAACGCGGCACATTCCGCCAGGACCTCTTCTATCGCCTGAACGTCTTTCCGATCGACATGCCGCCGCTGCGCGAGCGCAAGGCCGACCTGCCGGCGATCGTCGACGAGATGATCGCGCGCAACGTCAGCGAGGGGCGTGAGCGCATTGCCTTCGCGCCCCAGGCGCTTGCGGCACTGACCGACTACGCGTGGCCCGGCAACGTGCGCGAGCTCGGCAACCTCATCGAGCGGCTGACGATCCTCGCGGGCGGCCGCACCCTCGGCATCGACGACCTGCCGGCGCGCTATCGGCCGGCGGACTGGGTGGCTGAACCGAAACCCGCGGCGCAGGATGAACCGGATAGTCCGCCGATCCCGGACCTCGAAGTCCTGCGGCTGCTCGAAGCCGGAACGCTCGAAGCGGGCGTCGCCGAACTGCCGCCCGCGGGCATCGACCTGCGCAGCCACCTCGATGAAATCGAGCGCCGGTTGATCGAGCAGGCGCTCGAGCGCTCGAGCGGTACGGTGGCGCACGCCGCGCGTCTTCTCGGGCTGCGACGCACGACGCTCGTCGAGAAGCTGCGCAAGCTCGGCGAGGCGGGTGAGCGTGCCGGTTCCTTGACGCTCGATGCGCCATCGTGTGCCGCTCTGTGAGCGCGGTCACGAAAACCCGCTGATCCGCACGGGCACGCTTCTTGCTCCCTTCCCGGGCATGGGACAGGACAACCACTGCGTACACCCCGAACCCGTCGCCTGTGCCGACGCCTCGCGTGCGCTGCTCGAACTCGCGCGCCGCGTGGCGGCGAGCGACTGCGCGGTACTGATCGCGGGCGAATCCGGCACCGGCAAGGAAGTCCTTGCACGCTATCTTCATCGGCACTCGCCGCGCGCGGCGGCGCCGTTCGTCGCGATCAACTGCGCGGCGATCCCGGAGAACATGCTCGAAGCGATGCTGTTCGGCTACGAACGTGGTGCCTACACGGGAGCGCATGCGGCCACCCCGGGCAAGTTCGAACAGGCGCAGGGCGGCACGCTGCTGCTCGATGAGGTGTCCGAGATGCCGCTCGGCCTGCAGGCGAAGCTGCTGCGCGTGCTGCAGGAGCGCGAGGTGGAGCGGCTCGGGGCGCGCGCACCGATTGCGCTCGATGTGCGCGTGCTCGCAACGACCAACCGCCGCCTGCAGATCGAAGTGCATGCGGCCCGCTTTCGCGAGGATCTCTACTACCGCCTGAACGTGTTTCCGCTGCTGCTCGCGCCGCTGCGCGAGCGGCGCGACGACATCCTGCCGCTCGCGATGCAGCGGCTCGCGGCGCATTGCGCGCCGGGCGGGCGCGTGCCCGCCGTGTCGGCCGCCGCGGCGCATCGCCTGCTCACATACGGCTGGCCCGGCAATGTCCGCGAACTCGACAACGTGATGCAGCGCGCGCTCGTGCTCCTCGACGGCGCCGTCATCGAGCCCGGGCACCTGCATTTCGGCGCCGAGGCGCCCGGGTGCGGGGCCGCGCCGCCGCAGCTGTCGACCGCGCTCGCGAGCGCCGAGCGTGAGCTGATCCTCGAGGCGCTGCGGGAAGGCGGCAGCCGGCGCGACGCCGCCGGGAAGCTCGGCATCAGCCCCCGCACGCTGCGCCACAAGCTCGCACGCCTGCGTGCATCGGGCGTCGACCTGGCGGCCTGCCCATGAGCCGGCTCGCGATCGACCAGGTGCTCGCACAGATCCGCGCGCTGTCCTCGCAGGCGCCGAAGCCGCACGCACCCGCGGGGCCGTCGGCCACGAAGGAAGCGCCCGGTTTCGCGTCGTTCCTCAGGCAGGGAGTCGGGCAGGTCAATGCGGCCCAGCAGCGCGCCGCGGAAGTCGCGACGCAGTTCGAGCGCGGTGTGCCCGGCGTCGAACTGTCGCAGGTGATGCTCGAGTTGCAGAAGGCGAGCGTGTCGTTTCGCGCCGCGACGGAAGTGCGCAACCGCCTGGTCAATGTGTACCAGGAAATCATGAACATGCCGATCTGAGGATGATTGAATGAGCGCGGACATCGCATCGCAGGTTACGGGGCGTCTCGGCGCGGGGGTGCGTCCGCTGCTGCTGCTGCTCGGCGTCGCCGCGGCGGTGGCCGCCGGCGTGAGCATCGTGCTGTGGTCGCAGGGGCCCTCGATGAGCCTGCTGTACACGAATCTCGACTCCGACGATCTCGTCGCGGTCACGCGTTCGCTCGAGGCGGCGGGCATCGAGCATCGTGCGGACGCGGCCGCGGGCAGCGTCAGTGTCGAGACGAGCCGCCTGAACGATGCGCGCCTGTCGCTCGCCGCGCAGGGCATGCCGCAAAGTGACGGCGGATTCGCCGCGATCGCGCGCGACTCCGGCTTCGGTGTCAGCCAGTTCATGGAAGGCGCCCGCTACCAGCACGCGCTCGAAACCGAGCTCGCGCGCACGATCTCGAGCCTGCAGTCGATCGCCGGTGCGCGCGTCCATATCGCGAGCCCGCGCCAGTCGGTGTTCGTGCGGGAGCGCCGCCCCGCGACGGCCTCGGTGTTCGTGCAACTGAAGCCCGGTCGCCGGCTCGAGTCGGAGCAGGTCACCGCGATCGTCAATCTCGTCGCCTCGAGCATCCCGGAGCTCGAGGCCGGCGACGTGACGGTCGTCGACCAGTCGGGCCGGCTGCTGTCGGCGCGCGAGCAGACGGGCGACGCGGCGCTGCAGGAGAAGCAGTTCGAGTTCGCCCGCCGTCTCGAGACCGACTACACCCAGCGCATCGAGGCGCTGCTCGCGCCGCTCATCGGCGAGGGCCGCGTGCGCGCACAGGTGGTGGCGCAGGTGGACATGTCGGTGACCGAGGAGGCGCGCGAGCAGTACCGTCCGGAAAGCCAGGTCGTGCGCAGCGAGCAGCTCTCGGAAGAGACGGCCCGCCAAGGCGGCGGTCCACAGGGCGTGCCCGGTTCACTGTCGAATCAACCACCGGACGGGGGCGTGGCGCGGCCGGCCGGGGCTCCCGCGAGCCTCGCGGCGGCAGGCGCCGGCAACGGTGCGATGCCGCCGGCGGCCGCTCCGGAAAACACCTCGCGCCAGAGCACACGCAATTTCGAGATCGACCGAACGCTCGCCTACACGCGCCAGCCGGCGGGCCGCCTGCGGCGCCTGACGGTCGCCGTGCTCGTCGACGACGTGAAGGGCGCACCGCTCGCGGCCGACCAGCTGGCGCGCATCACGACGCTCGTCAAGGATGCCGTCGGCTTCGACGCCGGGCGTGGCGACAGCGTGAACGTCGTGAACGCCTCGTTCATTGCCGAGCATGCCGAGCCGATCGAAGAGGAGAAGATTCCGCTGTGGCAGGCGCCGTGGGTGCGGGAACTGGCGAAGATCCTCGCCGGCGCCGGCATCGTGATCGTGCTGCTGCTCGCCGTCGTCCGCCCGCTGATCCGCGGATTGCTCGCCTCCGGCGTGCGACTGCCGCCGGCGACCGGCATCCTGCCGGCCGCCGCGCGCCCTGATGGCGGTGCACTCATGGAAGAGGCGTCGCGCGCAGTGCCTCAGGCCACGGCGATCGCCTACGAACAACAGGTCGCGCAGGCCCGATCGCTCGTGGCCCAGGACCCGAAGCGGGTTGCGCGCGTGGTCAAGACATGGGTTGGCAAAGATGAATGACAAGGCGACGGCACGGCGCAGCGGCACCGACCAGGCAGCCATCCTGCTGCTCACGCTCGGTGAGCAGGAGGCCGCCGAGATCCTGAAGCACATGAGCGCGCGCGACGTGCAGCGGGTCGGCACGGCGATGGCGGCGCTCGACGGTGTCTCGCGCGAGGAAGTGTCCGCGGTGCTGCAGGAGTTCTCGACCACGGTCGAGAATCACACCTCGCTCGGCGTCGGCGTCGATGACTACCTGCGCAAGGTCCTGACGACGGCGCTCGGCGAGGACCGGGCGGCGAGCGTCATCGAGCGCATCCTCGGCGGGCGCTCGAGCCGCGGCCTCGAGGCGATGAAGTGGATGGATCCGCGCGCCGTCGCGGAAATGATGCGCAACGAACACCCGCAGATCGTCGCGATCGTGCTCGCATATCTCGACCCGGACCAGGGCGCCGCGGTGCTCGCGCAGCTGCCCGAGATGGCGCGCGCCGACATCCTGATGCGCATCGCGACGCTCGACGGCGTGCAGCCGACCGCGCTCAACGAACTCGACGAGATGATGGAAAAGCAGTTTGCGGGCACGACCAGCAAGGCTTCGACCTTCGGTGGCCCCAAGGTGGCGGCCAACATCATCAACAACCTCGATTCGACCGACGAGGCTGCGATCATGGGCCGCATCAACCAGATCGACGACATCCTCGGCGCGAAGATCCAGGATCTCATCTTCACGTTCGCCGACCTGCGGCAGGTGGACGATCGCGGCATGCAGGAGCTCTTGCGCCAGGTGCCGGGCGACCAGTTGCTGCTCGCGCTCAAGGCGGCCGACCCGGAGCTGAAGGACAAGATATTCGCGAACATGTCGCAGCGTGCGGCCGAAATGCTGCGCGACGATCTCGAGGCCAAGGGGCCGGTGCGCATCAGTGAAGTCGAGACCGCGCAGAAGGAGATCCTCGCGGTCGCGAAGCGCCTCTCCGACGCCGGCACCATCGCGCTCGGCGGCAAGGGCGGCGAAGCCTATGTCTGAGGCCGCCCGCTGGGCGCCACCTGCCGTCCAGGGGCGGCTCGTGTCGCGGTTCCAGGATCGCCCGACCGCCGCCGATCTCGACGAGATCGGCCGTGCGGCGTGGGAGGAAGGCCATGCGAACGGGCTGCGCGACGGCCTTGCGGCCGCCGCGGCGGATGCGCAGCGTCTGCGCGGCGAGCTCGATGCGAAGCTGGCGCAGGTGAGCGCGCTGCTCGATTCGCTCGGGCGGCCGGTCGGGGAACTCGACGAGGAAACCGTGCGACAGCTCGCCACGCTCGCGATGACCGTCGGGCGGCATCTCGTGCGGCGGGAGCTGCGGATCGAGCCCTCCCAGGTGATCGGCATCCTGCGGGATACGGTCGCGATGCTGCCGGCGGCGGCGCAGGAAGTGCGCGTGCACCTGCACCCGGAAGATGCGCGGCTCGTGAACGCCGCGCTCGCAGCGCCCGCCAGTGGCAGGGCCTGGGAGATCGTCGAGGATCCCGTGCTGGCGCGCGGCGGCTGCCGCGTCACCGCCCGGCATACGCGCATCGATGCGAGTCTCGAGGGCCGCATCCAGGCCGCGATCGCGCACGTGCTCGGCGATGAACGGGAGCCATCGGCGCGGGACGCGACATGAACACACACGCGGGCCGGGAAGCGAACTGGCGGCGTGCGCTCGCGCGTCACGTCCACCGTGCCGATCACCTGCCGCCGCCGCCGGTCGAGGGGATGCTCACGCGGGTCGTGGGCCTCACGCTCGAGGCGGCCGGCTGCGAAGCCGCGGTCGGCGATCGCTGCGAAGTGATCGCGGGCAGCGGCAAGCGCATCGAGGCGGAAGTCGTCGGATTCTCCGGCGAGCGCCTCTACCTGATGCCGACGACCGATGTGCACGGTTTTGCGCCGCACGCGCGCGTGGTTCCGGCCCGCGGCATGCAGACTGTGAAGGTCGGGGACGCCATGCTCGGCCGCGTGATCGATGCCGCCGGCCGGCCGCTCGATGCGCTCGGCCCGCTCGAGTGCGAGGCGCCGGTGCGACTGATGGGCGGCGGGCCGATCAATCCACTGGCGAGGCAGCCCATCTCCGAGCCGCTCGACGTCGGTGTGCGGGCGATCAATGCGCTGCTGACGGTCGGCCGCGGCCAGCGCATCGGACTTTTCGCCGGCAGCGGCGTCGGCAAGAGCGTGCTCCTCGGCATGATGGCGCGCTACACGGCGGCGGACGTCATCGTCGTCGGCCTGATCGGCGAGCGCGGGCGCGAGGTGCAGGAATTCATCGACCGCATCCTCGGCCCCGAAGGTCGAAGGCGCGCGGTGGTCGTGGCGACCCCCGCGGACCAGTCGCCGCTGATGCGCCTGCACGGTGCCTGGCTCGCGACGGCGATTGCCGAACACTTTCGCGACCAGGGCAAGAGCGTTCTTCTGCTGATGGATTCATTGACGCGCTTCGCCCAGGCGCAACGCGAGATCGGGCTCGCGATCGGCGAGGCGCCGGCCACCAAGGGCTATCCGCCCTCGGCATTCGCGCGCCTGCCGCAACTCGTGGAGCGCGCCGGCAACGGCGCGGCTGGCGGTGGGTCCATCACGGCCTTCTACACGGTGCTCACCGAGGGCGACGACCAGAACGACCCGATCGCCGACGCCGCGCGCGCGATCCTCGACGGCCACTTCGTGCTGTCGCGGCGGCTCGCCGAGGCGGGCCATTACCCCGCGATCGACATCGAGGCCTCGGTCAGCCGGGCGATGCACGAAATCGTGTCGGCCGGGCATTTCGAAGCCGCGCGGCAACTGCGCCAGGCGCTGTCGACTTACATGCAGCACCGTGACCTGATCGCGATCGGGGCCTATCGGACTGGCAGCGATTCCCGGGTCGATGCCGCGCTCGCCCGCTGGCCCCGGGTCCAGAAGTTCCTGCAGCAATCGATGCGCGAGCGGGCGGGCTTCGAGGCGAGCATCGCGGCGCTCGGCGACGTGATCGGCGGCGAGGAGGGCAAGTGACACGCGTCAAGCGTATGCAGCCGGTGGTGCGCGCGGTCGGCCACGACGAGCGCGAACGCGCGGCGTCGCTCGCGAAGTGCGAGCGGCTCGTGGCCGATGCGGAACGTCGCCTCGCCGATCTCGAAACCTATCGCTCGGAGTATGCGGGCGGCTTCGGCCGGCGCATCGCGGGCGGCATCAGCGCGACCGGACTGCGCGACTACCAGACCTTCCTCGCGCGCCTCTCGCAGGCGATCGAGGCGCAGGCCGCCATCGTCGCGGACGTGCGGCTTGCGCGTGATCGCGCACAGGATGAATGGCGCGGCGCCGCGCAGCGCGCGAAGTCGATCGATCATGTGCTCGAGCGCTGGCGGGCGGAAGAGCGCGCTTCGCTCGAGCAGCGCGAACAGCGTGAAACGGACGAGCGCGCCCGCCAGCAGCGGCGCCCGCGCACCGGCAGATGAAACGGGATACCAGCATGATGCCAACGATTGCCACGGCGCCGGCCATGCCGGCTGCCGCGTCGCCCGCGGACGCTCCGCCGACCGACGACATCGTCGATGCCGCCGCGATGGCAGGCGCGTTCGACGAACTCCTCGAAATCGCGGCCGGCATCAAACGAGGCCAGGATGAGGAGGGCGGGCAGGCGGCGCCCGCCGATGCCGCGGCGCTGTCCGCCGATGTGATGGCGCCGATCTGGCCCATGGCGCTCGTGTGCCCGGTGGTCGCCACGACACCTGAGTCGCCGCCACCTGTATCGGGCGCGATCGAGGACGCGCTGCAGGCGATCGAAGCAGAGTGCCGGGCTTCGCTGCCGCTGCCTCGGCCTCTCGATGTCGCGGGCGAGGCCGCCACGGCCGCACCCACGAAGGAGCCCGCACCGTCGCTCGAGGATCATCCATTGCCGACGCCTGCGCCTGCGGTCGATGTCACCAGTGCGCTGCGCCCGGCGGGTGCGGCGCACGAGGCGCAGGCGGCCGCGCGCCATGCGGCGCCGCTGGCGTCGCAGGTGGGGACGCCGGGCTGGTCCGATGAACTCGCCGCACGTCTCGTCTGGCTCGCAAAGGATGATATCCAGGCCGCATCGCTTCGCCTGTCGCCGGCGCATCTCGGCCCCCTCGAGGTCCGGATCGCCGTCCGCGGGGATGAGGCGACCGTGTCGTTCGGCGCGAGCCACGCCGATACACGCGCTGCGCTCGAGCAGGCGCTGCCGAAGCTGCGCGAACTCCTTGCGACGCAGGGCCTGCAGCTCACGCACGCGGACGTGTCGGGACGTGACCCGCGCGAGGCGGACGCGAAGGCTGCCCACCACGCGCTGCGCGGCCTCGCCCGCATAGACCTGGAACCGGATGACACGAGCGCATCCGTGCGCGCCCGCGTCGGCTTGCTCGACCTCTACGCCTGACGGGACGACTCACCGTCAATCTTCCGTCGCGCACACCGCGTGTGCGCCGGTTCACATCGAAGCATCCGGCGCAACGCCCGGCAATTCAGGGTGTTACGTGCGCGAGGGGCCCTCTGGCATCGGCCTTGCACGCTTTCACTCGATCGCCTGCGATCGATCGAGGAAGTGAACGAGATGTCCGAAGCCCAGGCCGAAACTCCCGCCGCGCCCCCCGCGAAGTCGAAGAAGCTCCTGTGGATCGTGCTGTGCCTCGTCCTGGCCGCGGGCGGCGTCGGCGGCTTCTGGTTCGTCAAGGGCCGCACACACGATGAGGCACCCGCGGCGGCAAAGCCGCAACCGGCGCTGTACTACAAGCTCGACCCTCCGTTCGTGGTGAACTTCGAAGCCGAGCAGCTCGTGCGCTTCCTGCAGGTCACGGTCGAGATCATGAGCCGCGACCCGCAAGCCATCGATTTCCTGAAGCAGCACGATCCGGTCGTGCGCAATGACCTCCTGATGCTGCTGTCGAACCAGCAGTACGCGGTGATCGCCACTTCCGCGGGCAAGGAGACACTGCGCGAGCGCGCACTCGCGACGGTGCGCGCCGCCGCCGCGCGCGAAGGCGGCAAGCCGGACGCCCTCGAGGCGATCTACTTCACCAGCTTCGTGATGCAGTAGGGCGCGCCCACATGACCGGCCAGCAACTGCTGAACCAGGACGAAGTCGACGCGCTGCTGCATGGTGTCGACAGCGGCGCCGTCGGCACCGATTCGCCGCCGCCTCCGGGCGAGGTGCGACCGTATGACTTCGGCAGCGAAATGCGCATCGTGCGCGGCCGCATGCCGACGCTCGAGATGCTGAACGAGCGCTTCGCGCGGCTCTTTCGCGCGAGCCTCTACAACCTGCTGCGCCGCTCGCTCGACGTGTCGGTGGGTCCGGTGCAGATGCGCAAGTTCGGCGAGTACGTGCAGACGCTGCACCTGCCGAGCAGCCTGAATCTCGTGCGCGTCACGCCGCTGCGCGGCACCGGCCTCGTCGTGCTCGGGCCGTCGCTCGTGTTCGCGATCGTCGACAGCTTCTTCGGCGGCAACGGCCGGCAGGCGAAGATCGAAGGACGCGACTTCACCGCGACCGAGTCGCGGGTGATCCACATGCTGCTCACGAGCATTTTCGCGGACCTGCGCGAAGCCTGGTCGCACATCGCGCCGATCGAGATCGAATTCCTCTCCTCGGAAGTGAACCCGCGCTTCGCGAACATCGTGAGCGCCACCGAGGTGGTCGTGATCACCTCGTTCCACGTCGATCTCGACGGCGGCGGAGGCGAGCTGCACGTGACGCTGCCGTACTCGATGATCGAACCGCTGCGCGACGTGCTCGACTCCGGCGTGCAGAGCGATCGTGCCGAGATCGACGAGCGCTGGCCGCAGGCGCTGCGCGAGGAAATCGAGGACGCCGAGGTGCAGCTCGATACGGTGCTCGGCCGCGCGCAGCTGTCGCTCGCGCAACTGCTGAATCTCAAGCCCGGCGACATCGTGCCGTGCGATTTCAACGGCCGGGCCACCGTGCTCGTCGAGGACGTGCCGCTCTTTCGCGGCGGCTTCGGCGTCTCGCGCGGCCAGCAGGCCGTCAAGGTCGAAGAGCGGGTGCGTCGCGCCCGCCCGAACGCGACTCCTCCCCATGACACCCTTGCCAGAGGTCAGTGAAGGGCCACCATGAACGCCACTGCCACGGAAGCCGCCGCACCGGCGGCCGAATTCGCCACCCTCAACGAGGACGCCGCCGGCTCACGCGAGGTCAACCTCGACGTGATCCTCGACGTACCCGTGACGCTCTCGATGGAAGTCGGCCGGACCCGGATTCCGATCCGCAACCTGCTGCAGCTGAACCAGGGATCGGTCGTCGAGCTGGAGCGCGCGGCGGGCGAGGCGCTCGACGTGTTCGTCAACGGCACGCTGATCGCCCATGGCGAGGTCGTCGTCGTCAACGAGAAATTCGGCATCCGGCTCACTGACGTGATCAGTCCGGCCGAACGGATCCGCAAGCTCAAATGAGCCAGCCCCTGCTCGATGCCGCGCCGGCGTCGGTGCCGGCACCGTTCGCCGCGCCACAGGCCGCCGGCCATGCGGCCGCGTCCGCGGCGGGCGGTGCGGGCGAAGTGCTGCTCGCGCTCGGCATCGTGCTGCTCGTGATCTTCGCCTGCGCCTGGGCCATGAAGCGCCTGCGCGGATTGCCGCGCGGTGGCGCCCGGGTGCTCGCGATCGTCGACGAGATCGCTGTCGGCCAGAAGGAACGCGTGGTGCTGCTCGCCTGTGGCGGTGCGCGACTCCTGGTCGGCGTGGCGGCCGGGCAGGTGAGCCTGCTGCACGAAGTGCCGCCCGATGCGTTCGCGAGCGCGGGCACCGACACCGCCGCTGTGCCATCGGGCGCAGCCGCCACCGACTTCCGCACGCTGCTGCGCCGCAGCCTCGGGCTCGCCCGATGAAGCGGCGCGCACTGGCGGGATTGGCAGGGCTGCTGATGGCATGCCTGCTCCCCTCGCTGGCCTCGGCCGCCGCGGGTCTGCCGGCCGTCACGATCGAGAACACGCCGGGCGGGGGCCAGACCTGGTCGCTGTCGCTGCAGGTGCTCGCGCTGATGACCGCGATCACCTTCCTGCCGGCGATCCTGCTGATGATGACGTCCTTCACGCGCATCGTGATCGTGCTCGCGATCCTGCGCCAGGCGCTCGGCGCCGGCCAGGCGCCGCCGAACCAGGTGATCGTCGGGCTGTCGCTGTTCCTGACGCTGTTCGTGATGGCGCCGGTATTCGATCGCATCAACAGCGAGGCGCTCGGGCCCTACATGGCCGGGACCATCGAAATGGGAACGGCGCTCGAGAAGGCGGGCGATCCGCTGCGCAAATTCATGCTCGGCCAGACGCGCGAGAGCGATATCGCGACCTTCGTGCGCATCTCCGGCGGCCAGGGGTATGCGGGCCCGGAGGCCGTGCCGTTCTCGGTCCTCGTGCCGTCCTTCATCACGAGCGAGCTGAAAAGCGCCTTCATGATCGGCTTTCTCATCTTCATCCCGTTCGTGATCATCGATCTGGTCGTCGCGAGCATCCTGATGTCGATGGGCATGATGATGCTCTCGCCGGTGCTCATCTCGCTGCCGTTCAAGCTGATGCTGTTCGTGCTGGTCGACGGCTGGTCGCTCGTGATCGGCACGCTCGCCGCGAGCTTCAATCCATGACGCCCGACGAAGTGCTCGCCATCGGCCGCCACGCGCTCGAGGTCACGCTGCTGCTCGCCGCGCCGATGCTGCTGGTCGCGCTCGCGGTGGGCCTGCTGGTCGGCGTGTTCCAGGCGGCGACGCAGATCAACGAAATGACGCTGTCGTTCATCCCGAAGCTGCTCGCGATGGCGGTCACGCTGATGATCGCGGGCCCCTGGATGCTGAAGCTGATCGTCGGTTACACGCGGGAGCTCTTCGAGAGCATTCCCGGGATGCTGCGCTGAGGCGCCGGCATGATCACGCTGACGACCACACAACTCGGTGCGCTGATCGCGCAATACCTGCTGCCCTTCGTGCGCATCGGTGCCTGCCTGATGGTGGCGCCGGTGTTCGGCGCGGTGTTCGTGCCGGCACGCATCCGTCTCGTGCTCGCGCTCGCGATCGCCGTGGCCGTGGCGCCGCTTGCGCCGGTGCCTGCCGTCGACCTGCTGTCGGCGGCGGCGGTCGCGATCATCGCCGAGCAGCTGCTGATCGGGGTCACCATCGGCTTTGCGCTGCAGGTCGTGTTCGACGCGGTCGGGCTCGGCGGCCAGCTGCTCGCAAACACGAGCGGCCTGTCGTTCGCATTCAACATGGACCCGGTGCGGGGCGTCAGCACGCCGGTGCTGGGCCAGCTCTACACGCTGATCGTGGTGCTGACTTTCCTCGCGCTCGATGGGCATCTCGCGCTGATCGAACTGCTGGCCGGGAGCCTGCGGACACTGCCGCCCGGCGCCGGTGGCTTCGGCACTTCGGAGCTGTGGACGCTCGCGATCTGGACGGGGCGCGTGATCTCGGGTTCGCTGATGGTCGCGCTGCCGGGCATGACGGCGATGCTGATCGCGAACCTCGCCTTCGGCGTGATGAGCCGCGCGGCGCCGACGCTCAACCTGTTCGCGGTCGGCTTCCCGGTGACGCTCGCCTTCGGCCTCGTGGTGGTGCTGCTCGGGCTGCCGGCGATGCAGTCGGGCTTCATCTCGCTGCTCGCGGAAGCGTTCTCCGTACTCGGCGGCTTTGCCCGCTGAAGGCCATCCATGTCGGAGCACGACCAGCAGGAACGGACCGAAGCCGCGACACCGAAGCGCGCCGAGGAGGCGCGTCGAGAGGGCCAGGTGCTGCGTTCGCAGGAGCTCTCGACCTGCGTCGTGCTCGTGGCCGCGGCGATCGCGTTGACCCTGCTCGGCGGACGGCTCGGTGCCGCGGTGCTCGCCGCCCTGCGCCATGGACTGGAACTCTCGCCGGTCGAAGCGCTCGACGAGGCGCGCCTCGTTCCCGCGTTGTCGCGTGCGCTGCTCGAAGTCGGTATCGCCTGCCTGCCCATCCTCGGCATCGTGCTGCTCGCCGTGCTGCTCGCGCCGCTCGCGCTCGGCGGCTGGAACTTCACCTCGAAGGCGCTCATGCCGCAGTTCGGGCGCCTGAATCCGCTCAAGGGCGTGCAGCGCATGTTCTCGGTCCGCGGCCTCGTGGAGCTGTGGAAGGCGTTCGCGAAGTTCGGGCTGGTCGCGGCTGTCGCGGTCTGGTCCCTGTGGCGCAGCGCACCGCAGCTTCGCGGGCTCGGCGCGCAGGCACCCGAAGCGGCCATCGGCACGGCCTTCGGCCTCGTCGGCACGGCGCTGATCGGCCTCGCCGCGGCACTCGTCCTGATCGCGGGCGTCGATGTGCCCTACCAGATGTGGCGCCATGCGCGTGAACTGCGCATGACACGCGACGAGGTGAAGCGGGAGTACCGCGAATCGGACGGATCGCCGGAGGTGAAGGGCCGCATCCGCCGGATCCAGCAGACGCTCGCACAGGGTCGCATGCTGCAGGATGTGCCGACCGCATCGGTGGTCGTGACCAACCCGACGCACTATGCGGTGGCGCTGCGCTACGAGGATTCCCGCATGCGTGCGCCGATCGTCGTCGCGAAGGGCACCGACCTCATCGCCGC
Source organism: Steroidobacteraceae bacterium (assembly GCA_019187495.1). Taxonomy (GTDB): domain Bacteria; phylum Pseudomonadota; class Gammaproteobacteria; order Steroidobacterales; family Steroidobacteraceae; genus CADEFQ01. The sequence goes on along the minus strand of JABAQN010000011.1, from coordinate 60,674 downwards.
GCGCATCCGCGAGGTCGCCGGCGAGAACGGCGTGCCGATCGTCGAGGCACCGCCGCTGGCGCGCGCCCTGCATCGCAGCGTCGCGATCGGCGGCGAGATTCCCGCGGCACTCTACGCCGCGGTCGCGCAGGTGCTCACCTACGTGTTCCAGTTGCGCGTCGCCCGCGATGCCGGCGTGGCGCTACCGCCCCCACCGGCAATGGGTCAATGACGATGGCCACACCGCCCGCCTCCGCGTTGCCGTCATTCAATACGCTGCTGCGTTCGGGGCTCGGCGTGCCGATCGGTCTCCTCGCGGTGCTCGCGATGGTGATCGTGCCGCTGCCGCCGCTGGCGCTCGATGCGCTGTTCACTTTCAACATCGCGCTGTCGATCGTGATCGTGATGGCCGTGTTCTACGTGGCGCGGCCGCTCGAGTTCGGCGTGTTCCCGACCGTGCTGCTGCTCGCGACGCTGCTGCGCCTCGCGCTGAACGTCGCCTCGACCCGCGTCGTGCTGATGCACGGCCACCAGGGCACGGGCGCGGCCGGGCACGTGATCGAATCCTTCGGCGAGTTCGTGATCGGCGGCAACTATGTCGTCGGCGTGGTGGTGTTCGTGATCCTGACGATCGTCAATTTCGTCGTGGTCACCAAGGGCGCGGGCCGCATCTCGGAGGTGAGTGCGCGCTTCACGCTCGATGCGATGCCCGGCAAGCAGATGGCGATCGATGCGGACCTCAATGCGGGTCTGATCACGCAGGATGAAGCGCGCCGGCGCCGCGCGGAAGTCCGCGCCGAAGCGGATTTCTACGGCTCGATGGACGGCGCGAGCAAATTCGTGCGCGGCGACGCGACGGCCGGCATCCTGATCGTGATCATCAACATGGTCGGCGGACTCGCGATCGGCACGATGATGCACGACATGGCCGCCGGCGACGCCGCCCGGACCTACGCGCTGCTCACGATCGGTGACGGCCTCGTCGCGCAGCTGCCCGCGCTGCTGCTCTCGACCGCGGTGGCGCTGATCGTCACGCGCATGTCGGGCGAGCAGGACATGGGGGGCGAGGTGGCGCGCCAGCTCTTCGGCAAGCCGCGTGCGCTGTGGACCGCCGCGGGACTCCTCGCGGTGATGGGCATCGTGCCCGGCATGCCGAATGCCGCCTTCCTGCTGATGGCCGCGGCATGCGGGGGGGCCGCCTGGTGGCGCCGCAGGCGCGAGCTCGCGGCGCAGGCGGCGCCGGTCGCCGCGCCCGTCGTGGCGCCTGCGCCGGCGGAGGCGCAGGACGTGACCTGGGACGACGTGCGGCCGGTCGAGGCCATCTCGCTCGAGGTGGGCTACCGGCTCGTGTCGTTGCTCGACCGCGCGCAGGCGGGCGATCTGCTCGCGCGCATCCGCGGCGTGCGAAGGAAACTCTCGCAGGAGCTCGGCTTCCTCGTGCAACCCGTGCACATCCGCGACAATCTCGAGCTGGCGCCCAACTCCTACCGGATCAATCTCGCGGGCGTCACGGTGGGCGAGGGCGTCGTGCATCCGGATCGCGAACTCGCGATCAACCCGGGCCGCGTGTTCGGCGCCGTGAACGGCATTGCGACGCGCGATCCGGCGTTCGGAATGGAGGCCGTGTGGATCGAGCCGGCCACGCGCGAGCATGCGCAGACGCTCGGCTACACGGTCGTCGATGCGGGCACCGTGATCGCCACGCACCTGTCGCACGTCATCGGCCAGCACGCGCACGAACTCCTCGGCCACGAGGAAGTGCAGCAGCTGCTCACGACCCTCGGCAAGTCGGCGCCGAAGCTCGTCGAGGATCTCGTGCCGAAGGCGCTGCCGCTCAGCGTGCTCGTCCGCGTGTTGCAGGGCCTGCTCGCCGAGCGCATCCCGATCCGCAACACGCGCGCGATCGTCGAAGCGCTCGCCGAGCATGCGCTGCGCACGCAGGATCCGGCGGCGCTGCAGGCGCAGGTTCGCATCGCACTCGGCCGCCAGATCGTGCAGGACATCGCCGGGCTCGCCGAGGAGTTGCCGGTGATGACACTCGAACCCGAACTGGAACAGCTCTTGCAAGGTTCGGGGGCAGGTGGCGGTGCCGTGACGCCCGGACTCGAGCCGGGCCTCGCGGAACGCCTGCAGAAGCAGATCGCGGATGCCGCGCGGCGCCAGGAGGTGGCGGGTGAACCCGCCGTCCTGCTCGTGCCGCCGACGCTGCGACCGACTTTGGCGCGCTTCCTGCGCGCGGGAGTTCCCGGCCTGCACGTGCTCGCCTGGAACGAGATCCCGGACAACCGCAGGGTGCGGCTCGTGACGGCGGTGGGCCGCTGAGCGTGAAACGGAGACCAGCAACATGAACATGAGACGCTACGTCGCGAAGGACATGGCTGAATGCCTGCGCCAGATCCGCGACGCCCAGGGGCCCGACGCCGTCATCCTGTCGACGCGCAAGGTCGAAGGCGGGGTGGAAGTCGTCGCAGCGATGGACTTCGACCTGCAGCCGGCCGACTTCGCACCGTCCCGACCGGATAGCCCGGACCAGGCGATCGATCTCACGACGGGGGCGGAGGCGGATGCAGCGGCGGCGCTCGCGGGCCTCGCGGCGCGCGGCTCGCCAAGCGAGGCCGCCACCGAGGTCGACGACATGCGGACCGAGCTGCGCAGCCTTCGCCGCCTGCTCGAGAACCAGCTCGCGACGCTCGCGTGGAACGACCTCACGCGACGCGCGCCGGTGCAGGCCGAAGTGCTCACCGGGCTCACGCAGATGGGGCTCGCGAACGACATCGCGGCCTCGATCATCGCGGACCTGCCGGCGCGGCTCGACCTGCAGCGCGCCCAGCATCGCGCGCGCGCGGTACTCGCGCAGAAGATACCGGTCGCCGAAGACCGATGGCTCTCGGAGGGCGGTCGCGTCGCGTTCGTCGGCCCGACGGGCGTCGGCAAGTCGACCGCGATCGCCAAGCTCGCCGCGCGCTGGGTGCTCGAGCGCGGCCCGCAGGGCATCGTGCTCGTATCGACCGATGGCGTGCGCTTCGGCGCGCAGGAACAGATCCACAACCTCGGCCGCCTGCTCGGCGTGCCCGCGCACGCGGTCGAACATCGGCGCGAGCTCGAGCGCCTGCTCGCGAGCCTCGCCGACACGCCGCTCGTGCTGATCGACACCGCCGGCGTCAGCCAGCGCGACCTGCGGCTCGGCGCAAAACTCGAGGCGATCGCGGGCGCGCATCCCGCGCTCGAAATGGCGCTGGTGCTGTCGGCGAGCGCCCAGGCCGGTGCGGCCGAAGAGACGCTCGCACGCTTCGCGGCCGTGCCGCTTTCATGTTGCCTGCTGACCAAGCTCGATGAGGCGGCGAGCCTCGGCGGCGTGCTCTCGGCGCTCATCCACGCGCGATTGCCGGTCACGCGGGTGAGCGAGGGGCAGCGTATTCCCGAGGATCTCGTGCCTGCCCGCGCGCACCAGCTCGTGGTGCGCGCCGTGACGCTCGCCGAGAGATCGCGCGCGAGCGCCGATGAAGACCTGCTGCAGCGGCGCTTCGGAGGGCTCGCGCATGCGCTCGCCTGAGATCCGCGGCCTGCGCGTGCTGCCGGGCGGCGCGGGCTCCGGTCCGCGACCGGTCAAGGTCATCGCCGTCACCGGCGGCAAGGGCGGCATCGGCAAGACCAGCATCGCCGTCTCGCTCGCCGCGGCGCTCGCGTCCGCGGGGCAGCGCGTGATGCTGCTCGATGGCGATCTCGGCCTCGCCAATGTCGACGTATTCCTCGGCCTGACGCCCCGCTACACGATGGCGCACGTGCTGTCGGGCGAGCGCACGCTCGATGAGATCGTGCTGGCCGCACCGCAGGGATTCCGCGTCGTGCCGGGCGCCTCGGGTGTCGCCGCCCTCGCCACGCTCGGCGCCGCGCAGCATCTCGGCATCGTGCAGGGCTTCAGCGCGCTCGCGACCGACCTCGACGTGCTGATCGTCGACACCGCCGCCGGCATCGCCCACGGCGTGCTGCAGTTCTCGCAGGCCGCCCAGCAGGTGCTCATCGTGCTGTGCGACGAGCCGGCATCGCTGACCGATGCCTACGCGCTCGTCAAGGTCCTGAGCCGCGATCATGGCGTGCGCGCATTTCGCGTGCTGGTTAATCGCATCCGGCGTGCGGACAGGGGTGAATCGCTGTTCCGCAGCTTCGAGCGCGTGACCTCGCGCTTCCTCGACGTGACGCTCGAGTTCGCCGGCGCGATCCCGGAGGACCCGTGGTTGCCGCGCGCCAACCGTGAACAGCGCACGGTTCTCGAGATCTCGCCGGGGGGACCCGCGGCGGTGGCATTCAAGAAACTGGCGGGTGCGGTCGATAAGTGGCCTGTACCGGCCGGACCGCGCGGCAACGTCGAGTTCTTCGTCGAGCGGCTCGTCGGTCGACGCGAGCGCCGGCTCGAAGTCGTGCAGTGATGGGCGCGCGAGCCTATGTGGCGGCCAACCCCCGCGAAGCCGACGCGCTGGTCGCGCGGCATGCGGAGCTGGTGAAGCGCATCGCGTATCACCTCGTCGGCCGCCTGCCGCCGTCGGTCGAGGTGGACGACCTGATCCAGGCCGGGATGCTCGGCCTGCTGGAGGCCGCCGGCAACTTCGTTGCCGATCGCGGCGCGAGTTTCGAGACGTATGCGGGAATCCGCATACGGGGAGCGATGCTCGATGCGCTGCGCCGGCTCGACTGGGCGCCGCGCTCGGTGCATCGGCGGGCGCGCGAGGTCGCCGAGGCGGTGCGCGCGGTCGAAAGCGAAGTCGGGCGCGAGGCGCGCGATGCGGAGATCGCGGCGCACATGCAGATGCCGATGGAGGAATACCACTCGATCGTGCAGAACGCGGCGTGCTGCCGGATCGCGAGCCTCGACGAAGGCACGGTGGGCAGCGCGGCGGACGCGGACAGCGATCCGTTTCGCGACACCGCGGACGGGGATTTCAGGCGTGCGCTCGCCGCGGCCATCGACGGGCTGCCGGAGCGGGAGAAGCTGGTGATGTCGCTGTACTACAACGATGAACTCAACCTGAAGGAGATCGGCGCCGTGCTCGGCGTCACCGAATCGCGCGTGTGCCAGTTGCATGGCCAGGCTCTCGTGCGACTGCGCGCGCGCCTCGCCGGCTGGCGGGACACGGACGCCGGATGAGGGCGGGATGAGCAAGAGTCTCAGGTTCCTCGTCGTCGATGACTACTCGACGATGCGCAGGATCATCAAGAACCTGCTGCACGACCTCGGCTACCCGAACGTCGCCGAAGCCGACGACGGCGCGAGCGCGTTGCCGATGCTGCAGAAGGGCAGCTACGACTTCGTCATCACCGACTGGAACATGCCGGGAATGGCCGGCCTCGACCTGCTGCTCGCGATCCGCGCCGACGAGAACCTGAAAGACCTCCCGGTGCTGATGGTGACCGCCGAGGCCAAGCGCGACCAGATCGTGGCGGCGGCGGAAGCGGGCGTCAGCGGCTACGTGATCAAGCCATTCAGCGCCGAAACGCTGAAGAAGAAACTCGACAAGATCCTGGAGCCGTGCGCGGCGCCGCGCTGAGAGCGGGTCGACTCACTATCATGGACGTCCTGTCGGTTTCCGGATTCTTCCTCGCAACGGTCGCGATCCTGGTCGGCGCCGTGCTGAAGGGCGCGGGCATCAAGGCGCTCGCCTCGAGCGCGGCGTTCATGATCGTCGTGGTCGGCACGATCGCGGCGATTTTCATCCAGACCTCGCTGCCCGTGATGCGCCATGCGCTGCGCATCGCCGGCTGGGTGTTTCGCCCGCCGCAGATCGATTCCGGCTCGCTCATCCGCAAGATCGTCGAGTGGAGCAACATCGCGCGCAAGCAGGGCCTGCTCGGCCTCGAGCCGCTGATCACGCGCGAGTCGGATCCATTCCTGAAGAAGGGGCTGCAGCTGGTCGTCGACGGCAGCGAACCCGATACGCTGCGCGGCATCATGGAAGTCGAGCTGAGCGCGCGCGAGCACACCGATACGGCCGGTGCGAAGGTGTTCGAGGGCATGGGCATCTACGCGCCGACCCTCGGGATCATCGGGGCCGTGCTCGGGCTGATGGCGGTGATGCAGAACCTCGCCGATCCGAGCAAGCTCGGCCACGGCATCGCGGCGGCGTTCACCGCGACGATCTACGGCATCGGGCTCGCGAACCTCGTGTTCCTGCCGATGGCATCGAAGCTGAAAAGCGCGATCGCGGCGCAGTCGCAGGTGCGCGAGATGATCATCGAGGGGCTGATCGGCATCGCCCAGGGCGAGAACCCGCGCGCAATCGAGTCGCGCCTGCAGAGCTTCCTGCACGGCTGACCCCGGGGCCACCGCCATGTCACGTCGCAGGAAAAAACACGAGGATCACGTCAATCACGAGGCGTGGGCGATTCCCTACGGTGACCTGATCACGCTGCTGCTCGCGTTCTTCGTCGTGATGTATGCGATCTCCTCGGTCAACGAGGGCAAGTACCGCATCCTGTCCGACTCGCTGGTCGCCGCCTTTCGCGGCACGCCGCGCACCCAGGAACCGATCCAGGTCGGCGAGAAGCAGGTCGGCTCCGGCGCCGACGTGCGCATGACGCTGGTGCAGAACGCCACCCTCGAAGGCCAGCCGCGCCAGTTGCTCGAAGCCGTGCCGATCGCCGAGGACAAGCCGCATCGCAATGGACCGCGCAGCGCGGGCGGCGTCGACCTGCCGCTGCCCGACCTGGCATCGGAAGAGCAGGCACGAATGCTCGAACATGTCGCGCGCGAGGTCGAGACCGCGATGCAGGACCTCGTCGACCGCGAGCAGGTACGGGTGCGCCGCTATGCGGATCGGGTCGAAGTCGAGATCCGGACCGACATCCTGTTCCCGAGCGCCGCCACGACGCTGGCGCCGAGTGCGCGGCGGATCATCGAACGCCTGAGCGATGCGCTGGCACCCTTTCCGAACTCGATCCGCGTCGAGGGCCACACCGACAACGTGCCGATCCGCACGCGCGAGTATCGCTCGAACTGGGAGTTGTCGGCGGCGCGCGCGGCGACCGTCGTGCTGCTGATGAGCGAGCGCGGCATCGACCCGCGGCGGCTCGCGGTGCTCGGCTACGGTGAATTCCGTCCGATCGCGGACAACACGACGCCGGCGGGCCGCAACGCCAACCGGCGGGTGCTGCTCATCGTGACGGGCACGCCTTCCGAACCGACCCTCGCGGCCCGGTGAGCGCCGGCGCTGCGGGCATGCTTCCTGCATCGTCTCCGCCATCCACGCGGAAGCGTCGGCGCCCTGACGGCCGATGTGAACTGCGTCACGGGAGGGTGGAAGATGGAAGGCCCGGTTGATCTGATCGCAGTGCTCGCGGGGGCTGGCGTGCTCCTCGTCGCGCTGGTCGCCACGGGAGCCTGGCTCGCCAGGCGGGTGCGCACCAGCATGCAACGCGACCTGCAACGCCTCTTCGAACAGCTGGACCTGTGCGTCGGCGCGCTGCACGGCCTCGCGGAATCGCAGGCGACGCTGGCCGCGTCGGTCGCCGCGCTGCGGGAGCGGCCCGGTGCCGGGTCGGCGGCGCCTGCACCGCCGCCGGCACCACCCGTCGCACGCAGTTACGACATCGCGCTGCGCCTCGCCAGAAGCGGCGCGAAGCGCGAGGAGCTGATGGCCCACTGCGGGATGAGCCGCCACGAGGCCGAGCTCGCCGTGCGCCTGCATGGCCCGGCGGGCCGCAACTCAGGCGCGCGGGCCACCGCGGCGGGTTAGCAAAGTGCGACCTGCGTCGCTCAAGGCGTGCCGGGACGGCGCCGATAGCCCTGCGTGAACGATCCGATTGCCATTGACGCGGGGGGAGGGGCGCCGTGAGCGTCGATCTCAGCCGCTTCCACGACAGCTTCTTCGACGAGAGCCTGGAGTCGCTCGCGACGATGGAGGCGACGTTGCTGCGCTTCGAGGCGGGCGCCACCGGGCCCGAGGCCATCCATACGGTGTTCCGCGTCGCGCATTCGCTGAAGGGCGGCGCAGGCATGTTCGGCTTCGACGCCATCGTCTCGTTCACCCATACGCTCGAATCGGTGCTCGATGCGCTGCGCGCCGGGCGTCTCGCCGTCGATGCTCCGCTCACCGACCTGCTGCTCGGCTCGGTCGACCTGCTGCGTGGCATGCTCGAAGCGACCCGCGCGGGCGGTTCCATCGATGCGCAGCGCGTGGCCGACCTGCAGTTCGATCTCGAGCTGCAGGTCGCCCGATCCCGGGGGAAGGAACCGCGCAATGGGCCGGCAACCGTCGCGCCCGATCCTGCGCCGAAGGAGCCACCGGCCAATGCCGCCAACGCCGCCGGCGGCGACGCGCCCGACGCGGGCTCGATCCGCGTCGATGTCGGCAAGCTCGATGATTTGCTGAACGCGGTGGGTGAACTCGTGATCACGCAGACGATGCTGGCGCAGTTCGCGCGCGGCGTCGCCGGCGCCGACGAGCGGCTGCAGCGCGGCCTGCTGCAGCTCGAGCGCAATGTGCGCGACCTGCAGGAGAGCGTGATGCGCGTGCGCATGCTGCCGATCAGCGCCGTGTTCAGCCGCTTCCCGCGCCTCGTGCGCGATCTCGCGCAGCGCTGCGGCAAGCAGATCGAATTGCGCCTCGGCGGCGAGCACACGGAACTCGACAAGACCGTGCTCGAGAAGATCGGCGACCCGCTCGTGCACCTCGTGCGCAACAGCATCGACCACGGCATCGAACCGCCCGACGTGCGCATCGCGCGGGGCAAGAGCCCGGCCGGCACGATCCGGCTCGATGCGAGCCAGCGCGGCGGCTGCATCGTCGTCGAGGTGCGGGACGACGGCGGTGGCCTCGACCGGCGGCGCATCATCGAGCGCGCGCGCAGTCGCGGTCTCATCGCCGGCGAAGCAGAGCCCGACGATACCGCGATCAGCGAGCTCATTTTCTCGCCGGGCTTCTCGACGGCCGAAGAGGCGACCGAGGTCTCCGGGCGCGGCGTCGGCATGGATGTCGTGCGCCGCAACGTCAAGGCACTCGGTGGTTCGATCGAGGTCGAGTCCCGCGCGGGCGAAGGGGCCCGCTTCACGCTCACGCTGCCGTTCACGCTGGCGATCGTCGAAGGCCAGACCGTCGCGGTCGGCGCCGAGCGCTATGTGGTGCCGGTCACGTCGATCATCGAATCGTTGCGGCTGCAGCCGGGAGGCGCAACCCGGATCGCAGGCAGCGGCAGCGACGTGATCACGTTTCGCGGCGATTTCCTGCCGGTACTGCGCCTGCACGAGCTGTTCGGCGTGGAGTCGGCCAACGAGGCCCTGCACGGCGGCCTCATCATGGTGGTCGAGGGCGACGGCCGGCGCGCCGGCCTGTTCGTCGACCAGGTCGAGGGCCAGTTGCAGGCCGTCGTCAAGTCGATGGAGGCCAACTACCGGGCGGTCGACGGTGTCTCGGGGGCGACCATCACGGCCGACGGCAACGTCGCGCTGATCCTCGACGTGCCGGCACTCGTGCGCATGGCGGGGCGCGCGCGGCGCGGGGCTCTCGCATGAGCGCGGCGCCCGCACAGATCCTCACTTTCTGCATCGGTGGTGAAACCTACGGGATCGACATCCTGTGCGTGCACGAGATCCGCGGCTGGTCACCGGTGACGCGCATTCCGAATGCACCACCGGATCACGCCGGCGTGCTCAACCTGCGCGGCACGATCGTCCCGGTGATCGACATGCGGGTGCGCTTCGGCGTCGGCCAGGCGAAGACCGCGGGGGCCGTGATCATCGTGCTGTCGCTCGAGGCTGCGCGCGAACGGCGTGAGCTCGGCCTCGTGGTCGACAGCGTCGCGGACGTGGTCGAGCTCGCGCCCGATGCGGTGCGCGCTGTGCCGCGCTTCGGCGCGCGCGACCACGATTCGCTGCTCGGCCTCGTCACGCACGGCGAGCGCACGGTGATGCTGCTCGCACCCACAGGGTTCCAGCTGGAGGAACGGGAAACATGACGAGACTTTGCGCAGTGGCGCTGTGCATGGCATTGGCGTCCCTCGGCAGCAACGATGCGTTCGCGGCCTGCAATGCGCCGATGGCACCGAGCAAAGTGCCGGACGGCAGCTCCGCGACGAAGGCCGAAATGCTCGCGGCGATGACGACCTTGAAACGCTACGACGGCGACGTCAGTGCCTACGTCAAGTGCCTCGAGTTCGAAATGAAGCGCGATCGCATCTCGAGCCTCGAGCGGGAGCGGCTGCACAACGCGGCCATCGAACAGCTGAAGGCGATCGCGGACCGGTTCAATGGCGAGGTGCACGTGTACAAGGCACGGCACGGTTGATGGAGTGACAACGATGGCAATTCTCGGTCGGCTCCGGGTATGGCAGAAGCTCGCGGTGCTGGTGGCGGCGATGCTGGCGCCGCTCGCGATCCTCGTCGTCGTGCAGCTGCGCGCGGCCAACGTCGCCGCGCAACTGGCGCGCAGCGAGTTGTCCGGCGCCGAGTACACGCAGGCACTCGGCCAGCTGCTGGTGGCGCTGGTGCGCGAGCGCGGGGCGGCGAGCATGGCCGCCGATGGCGATGAGAGCCAGCAGGCCGGTGTCGCCGCGGCGCGGGCCGCGGCCGACGGCGCGGTGGCGGCTCTCGACCGGATCGATGCGACGTACGGCGCCGGCCTCGGGACGACCGGCGACTGGCAGGCGCTGCGGGGTGATTGGGTCGCACTGCGCGAGGCCCTGCCCGCGTCGACGGCCGAAAGCGGCTATCGCCGTCACAATGAACTGATCGCCCGGGTCGCCCACCTGACCGATCTCGTCGTGGTCAACTCGGGCCTCGCGGTGGATCCCGTTTCGGCCACCAACAGCCTGATCGAAGTGGTCACGCAGGCCGTGCCGTCGGCGCTCGACATCGCGGGTCGTGCGCAGGTCCAGGCTGCCACCAGCGCCCTCAAGGGCTACCTCGCCGAGGCGGACCGGGTGGTGATCGAGGCGAGCCGCGCCGACGTGGCGGCGGTCCTGCAGGAGGTCGACCGTCGGCTCGCGCAGGCGGGCAGCGGTGTCGATCGCGTGGGCAGTTCGGTCCGGCCGGCCTTCGAGAATGCGCGGCGGGAGTTCGCGGCGTTCGGCAGCTTCGTCGACGCCCGCTTGCTCGATGCGAAAACCCTCGCCGAACCCGGCACCAGCGTGTTCGCCGCGGCGGCTCCCGCGCTCGATGCGTTCGTCGCGCTCGCGGGCGCCGCCTATGACGTGATGCGCGACGAAGTGGCGGCGCGCTCGGCGAGAGCCACGCGCGAGCTGCGGTGGATGCTCGCCTTTTCGTTGCTCGGCCTGGCGCTCGCCGCGGCGCTCGCGTGGGTCATCACGCGCGCGGTCACCCATCCGCTCGCCCGCGCGACCCGCCTCTTCGAACGGATCGCGGCCGGCCATTACGACGATGCGGTCGGCCCGACGAGCCACGACGAACTGGGTGAGGTGCTGCGGGCGCTCGGCGCGATGCAGGCCACATTGCGCGCGCGGATCGAAGCCGACCGCCTGCAGGCCAACGAGAACCTGCGCATCCGCCAGTCGCTCGACAAGGTGGCGCAGGCCGTGGTCGTCGGCGACGCCGACGACCGGATCGTCTACGCGAACGAGGCCGCGCAGGCCCTGTTCCAGCGCAGCGCGCCGGAGTTTCGCAAGGCGGTGCCGGGCTTCGACCCGGGGCAACTGGTCGGCAGTCCCGTCAACCTGCACGGTGCGGAACTGGCGCAGGCCTCCGAAGTGGCCATCGGCGCGCTCACCTTCAGGCTCACCGCCACGCCGGTCATCGATGCGCACGGAACCCGTGTGGGCGTCGCGGTGGAGTGGCGCGATCGTACCGAGGCGATCGCGATCGAGCGCGAGGTGAACGCCCTCGTCGCCGGCGCGGTCGAGGGGAATCTCGACGGGCGCATCGACCTCGCCGGCAAGACCGGATTCTTCGGCACGCTGTCGGCGGGCATGAACGCATTGCTCGACAACATGGAGCGGGTCGTCGTGCGCATCCGCGACGCCGCGAACGAAGTGCTGTCCGGCGCCGAGGAGATCTCGCAGGGCAACGCGCACCTGAGCCAGCGCACCGAGGAGCAGGCCTCGAGCCTCGAGGAGACCGCGTCCGCAATCGCGCAGATGACCACGACCGTGCGCCAGAGCGCCGACAACGCCGAGCAGGCGAACCAGTTCGCCATCGCGGCGCGTGACCAGGCGGATCGCGGCGGCATCGTGGTGCAGCGCGCCGTCGAGGCGATGGGCGGCATCAACGAGGCGTCACGGCGGATCGCCGACATCATCGGGGTGATCGATGACATCGCCTTCCAGACGAACCTGCTCGCGCTCAACGCCGCGGTCGAAGCGGCCCGCGCGGGCGAGCAGGGGCGCGGCTTCGCGGTGGTCGCCAGCGAAGTGCGCAACCTCGCGCAGCGCAGCGCGGCCGCCGCGCGCGAGATCAAGGGGCTCATCCAGGACAGCGTGCGCCGGGTCGAGGAGGGCTCCACGCTCGTGATGCAGTCCGGGCATACGCTCGAGGAAATCGTCGCCGCCGTGAAGAAGGCGAGCGCCATCGTCGCCGAGATCGCGGCGGCGAGCCGCGAGCAGTCGGCCGGCATCGAGCAGGTGAACAAGGCGGTCGTGCAGCTCGATGAGCTGACGCAGCAGAACGCCGCACTGGTCGAGCAGGCCGCGGCGGCGAGCGAATCGATGGCCGACCAGGCGCGCGCGCTCGGCGCGACGATGAACGGCTATCGAACCCGGGCACCGGGCGTGCCGCCACGCGAAGCGCCCGCGAACGCCGCGGTTCCCGCGGCGGCCGGGCCTGCGCCGCGAAGCGAGCGGCGACGCGCTGGTCGTCCGTGGGGTGCACGTACGGCTGGTGCCGTCGCCGACTGGAGCGAGTTCTGAGCACCCGGCGCGAGTTCGCCTACACGGATGCCGATTTCGACGGACTCAGGGCCAGGGTGCTCGAGGACACGGGGATCCGCCTCGCCGACTCGAAGCGCGAGCTCGTCTACGGCCGCGTGACGCGGCGCCTGCGCGCGCTCGGTCTCGACAGCTTCCGCGCGTATCGCGCGCTGCTCGAACGGGATGACGGCCGTGAACGCGAAGCGCTGCGCAGTGTGATCACGACCAAGCTGACGGCCTTTGGACGCGAAGCGCATCACTTCGACCACCTGCGGGACCAGTTGCTGCGGCCCTGGGCCGCCGCCGGCGCACGCGGGCGCCTGCGGATCTGGTCGGCCGGTTGCGCGAGCGGCGAGGAGCCGTATTCGATCGCGATGGCCGTCGCGAAGGCCGTACCGCAATGGCAGCGGTGCGACATCAGGATCCTCGCGACCGATATCGATGAGTCTGTGCTCGACCACGCGCGCGCGGCAACCTACACGCCGGCGCAGGTCGCGCGCGTGCCGTTCGCCGATCGCGAACGCCATTTCGTGCGCGTCGCGGACGGTGAGGGAGTGCGCTACCGGCTGCGGCCCGCGCTCGCCGCGCTCGTGACCTTGCGTCAGCTCAACCTGATCGGCGAGCTGCCGATGCGCGGCCCCCTCGATGCGATCTTCTGCCGCAATGTCGCGATCTACTTCGATCGGCAGGCGCAGCAGCGGATGTACGCACGCTTCGCGCGGCTGCAGCGCGCCGGTGACCTGCTGTTCGTCGGTCATTCCGAGAGCCTCCACGGCATCTCGGACGACTACGCGCTCGTCGGCCGGACGATCTATCGGCGTCGCTGATGCCGGTCCGGGTGCTGATCGTCGACGATTCGCCGCTCGTGCGGGACGTGCTGTGCGCGGCGCTCGCGGCGCAGCCGGGCATCGCGGTCGTCGGCACCGCGCGCGATGCGCTGCAGGCGCGGCAGATGATCAAGCAGCTCGATCCCGACGTGCTCACGCTCGACGTCGAGATGCCGGCCATGGACGGCCTCACGTTCCTGCGCAATCTCATGAGGTTGCGGCCGATGCCGGTGGTCATGGTGTCGTCGCTGACGACGCATGGAGCGGACACCACGCTCGAGGCGCTCGAGATCGGCGCGGTCGACTGCCTTTCGAAGCCGCGCTTCGATACCGCAGCGGCTTTCGACGACTACGCCGCAAGTCTGGCGGAGAGCATCCGCATGGCGGCGAGGGCCCGGATCCGCGCCGGGGCGCAGGACACGGCCACATCGGCCGCCGCGCGCGGCGGCGCTTCGGCATCCACCGCGACCTGGCCGCACGTCGTGTCCCGCGTGATCGCGATCGGTGCATCGACCGGCGGCACCGAAGCGATCAAGCGCGTCCTTGCCACGCTGCCCGCCGATTCGCCGGGGATCGTGATCGCGCAGCATCTTCCCGGCGCCTTCAGCGCGGCGTTCGCGCGCCGCCTCGACGCGGGCTGCGAGCTGCGCGTGCGGGAAGCCGTAGACGGACAACCACTGCTCCCGGGTCACGCCTTCGTCGCACCGGGCGGGCGGCATCTCGCGCTGGTGCGCGAAGGCCGCCGCTACCTGTGCCGGCTGAGAGAGGGTCCGGCCGTCAATCGGCACAAGCCGTCGGTCGACGTGCTGTTCGAGTCGGTGGCCGCGGCCGCGGGCCGCGATGCCATCGGCGTGCTGCTGACCGGCATGGGCAGGGACGGCGCCCAAGGGCTTTGCGCCATGCGCGAAGCGGGCGGCATGACGATCGCGCAGGACGAGGCGACCAGCGTCGTGTGGGGCATGCCGGGCGAGGCCATCGCCCTGGGCGCGGCCGCGCAGGTGCTGCCGCTCGGCGCGATCGGCTTGCGGCTTCGTGAACTGCGGCATGCCTGCGGGGCTTCAGGGCAGCACGCAGCCGGTCGATAACCGGCTGGAACACCGCGACCGGGGAAAGAGTGGATGGTTATGTTGAACGCACAGGGAATAGTGGCGCGCGAGCGGGGATCGCACGACGCGGTCGCACTGTCATTCGCGCATGCACTGGCGCGCGAACTGGCCGAGAATCGCGTGCAGCTGCCGGGTTTTCCGAAGGTGGCCATGCATGTTCAGCGCATGCTGGCCGACGAGGACGTCACGCCGGTGCGCGTGGTGCGCGCAGTGGGCGCCGAGCCGGTGCTCGCGGGCCGCATCGTCCAATGCGCAAACTCGGTGATCTTCAATCCGAGCGGCAAGCCGGTGCTCGACCTGCGGACGGCCATCGCGCGCGTCGGCCTGGACTTCGTCCGTACGCTCACGATTTCGTTCGCGGTGAAGCAGCTGCAGGCCGCACCCGCGCTGCGGGCGATCGAACCGCAGTTGCACGCGCTGTGGGTGCGCAGCGTCACGGTATCGACACTGTGCTTCGTGCTCGCACGGCGCGTCGCGCGCATCAACGCGGACACGGCACTCCTCGCCGGGCTGCTGCACGGCGTGGGCGCCCTCTACATCCTGACACGCGCAGCCGGCCATCCGCGGCTGCTCGCCGATAGCGCCGCGTACGCCGCGATCGAACGCGAATGGGAAGCGGGCATTGCGCAGGCGCTGCTCGGAAGCTGGCGGGTATCGGAAGCGATACTCGATGCGATCGGTGCGCTGCTGCGCGCGGAATGCGAGCCCGTCGGAGTCCCGGGATTGCGCGAAGTGCTGCGTGCCGGCGCCGTGCTCGAGCGTGCGCAACCCGACCTTTGCGCCGCGATCGCCGCGAGCCCGGCGTGCATGCGCCTCGGCCTCTCGGCCGAGGGTTACCGGATGATCATCGAGGAATCCGAAGCCGAGATCGCCGCGCTGCGCGGCGTGCTCGGCTGTTGACCACAGATTGAACAAGGAGACGCCATTGAAGACGGCAGCGCGAAGCGCAACGACCGGCACCCCAGGGAAGGGTGGGGCCTTTGAATTCGTGCAGGAGCTGGCGAAAGAACTGTCGGGCGGCAGGATAGAACTGCCGAGCTTCCCCGATGTCGCGATCCGCGTGCAACGCGCGCTCGCCGACAACGACGTGCGTCCGGAGACGATCGTGCGGCTGATCGGTTCGGAACCGGCGCTCGCGGCATGGGTCGTCAAGATGTCGAACTCGGCGGCGATGAATGCCACCGGCCGCCGGATCGACGACCTGCGCACGGCCGTCACGCGCCTCGGTTTCAACGTGGTGCGCAGCGCCGCCGTGTCGTTCGCGATGGCGCAGCTTTCGCGCGCCAACGAACTGCGGGGCCTCGAGAAGCCGCTGCGGCAGCTGTGGAAGCGCAGCACGCTCGTCGCCGCGACTTCGCATGTGATCGCGAAGAAGTTCGCACAGGTGAATCCCGACACGGCGCTGCTCGCAGGCCTGCTGCACGGCATCGGCCGCCTCTACATCCTGACGCGCGCGCGGCATTTTCCGGTGCTGTTTGCCGACTCGGTGGCCTATGGCCGGATCGTCGAGGAATGGCACACGAATGTCGCCAAGGCGATCCTCGAGAACTGGGAGATGGCGGACGAGATCGTGGGCGCCGTGCACGAGCACGACCAGGTGCATCGCGAGCACGAAGGGCCGGCCGACCTCACCGACGTGCTGCTGGTCGGCGACCTGCTCGCGTCCTTCCAGGAATGGCCCGATACGCTCGAGCTCAACCTGCAGGGCGTGCAGGCCGTCACGCGACTCGAACTCGATCGCGAGCGCCTCGAACGCGTGATCGAAGAGTCGGCCGGCGAAATCGCGGCCATGCGCCAGGCGCTCGGGCACTGACGATTCGCGGGGCCGTTATACTCGATCGGCAGTGGACATCCTTTTCGTCTGCCTCGGAAACATCTGTCGCTCACCGACCGCGGAAGGAGTCTTTCGCGCGCTGGCGCTGCGCGAGGCGCCGGAGCTCGTGGTGACCGCCGATTCGGCGGGCACCGCGGGCTACCATGTCGGCGAGCCACCCGACCATCGCTCGCTCGCCGCCGCCCGGCGCCACGGCTATGACTTGTCCGCGCATCGCGCCCGCCGGATCGGGCCGCAGGATTTCGCGCGTTTCGACCTGTTGCTGGCGATGGACGCAAGCAACCTCGCTGATCTCGATGCGCTCGCGCCGCGCGAAGCGCAAGGCCGCATCAGGCTGCTGCTGGAATTTGCGCCCGATGCCGGGCGCCTCGATGTGCCGGATCCGTACTACGGCACCGCGCCCGACTTCGATCTCGTCGTCGATCTCGTCGAGCGCGGTGCGCGCGGGCTGCTCGCGGCGCTGGCGAGCGCGCCGTCAGTCGTCGCGGCCCGGCCCGGCGGCGGGTGAATCGCCGGACGACGAGTAACTCGTCGGGCGCGACGACCACACGACATAGGGCTTCGACTCATCCGCGGAAGCGGCCGCGGGCGGGGGCGGAACCGCAGGTGCCGCCGGCGCCGCGGGAGTCGCCGGGGCGCGTTGTGATTCCGGGGAGAAATCGAACTCCCGGGTGCGCTCGCCGCCACCTGCGGGCGAGGGCGACGGCGATGACGACGGCGGCGCGCCGTTGTCGCTGCCGGCCTCCGCGCTCACGCCATTCGTGGCACCCGTCGCATCGCGTTCACCGCGGTCGCGGCCGCCACGGCGACCACGTCGGCCGCGACGACGCGAGCGGCGCTCGCCCTGGTCCTCGGCGGCGGGATTCATGGAGCCGGCTTCACGCTCCGGGCCGGATGACCCTTCCGGAGCACTGGCCCCCGATTCGTTGGCCGGCGCGGTGCGCTCGCGCTGCGCCTGTCGCTCGCGCTGTGCCTCGCGGTCGCGCTGGCGCTGGGCCTCACGTTGGGCGTCACGCTGTGGATCGCGCTGACCGTCTCGTTGGCCATCGCGCTGGCCATCGCGCTGGCCGTCGCGCTGGCCCCGCGGCCGGTCGCGTCCGTCCCGGCGCGTGCCACCGCCTTCACCGCCGCGCGCACGCTGTCCGTCATCGCGATCGCCATGTCCGTGGCGGGATCGGTCACCGCCGCGTTCACCGCGACGATGGCGGTCACGTCCGCGATCGCGATCCCGGTCGCGGTGCTGATCGCGCGACGGGGCGCGACGCGTGTCACGCTCGTCCGCATCGCGCTTCCTCTCGATCTGTCCATCACCGCTGAGCCACTGCCGGATGCGGCCCCAGAGGCCGCGAGCCGGCGGCTCCCGCTCGACCGATTCCGGTTGCGCGGGTGCGGGCGGCGGCGCCATGACCACCGGTGCCGCAGTCGCCGGCTGGAAGGTCGGCACAGCGGCGGCTTCCTGCGGCTTCACCTGGCCGATGGTCGGATCGGGCACCGCGGGCGGCGTCGGCATCTTGTAGGAGGCGCGGCGGAACTCCGGCTGCTCCACTTCGTCCTGGCGCAGGCGACGGATCGAATACTCGGGCGTTTCGATATTGTTGTTCGGCACGAGCACGAGCTCGACGTCGCTCTTGTCCTCGAGCGTGCGCAGCCAGTCGCGCTTCTCGTTGATCAGGTAGGTCGCGACATCGACCGGCACCTCGGCGATCACGCGCGCGGTGCGGTCCTTGCGCATCTCCTCGCCGATCAGCCGCAGGATCGCGAGCGTCATCGACTCGACGCTCCTGATGCTGCCGATGCCGGCGCAGCGCGGGCAGGCGATATGGCTCGACTCGTCGAGCGAGGGCCGCAGCCGCTGCCGCGACATCTCGAGGAGCCCGAAGCGTGACAGGTGGCCGATCTGGATGCGTGCACGGTCCATGCGCACCGCATCGCGCAGCCGCTGCTCGACTTCGCGCTGGTTCTTCTGCGACTCCATGTCGATGAAGTCGATCACGATGAGGCCACCCAGGTCGCGGATGCGCAGCTGGCGCGCGATCTCGTCCGCCGCCTCGAGATTGGTGTTGAGCGCGGTCGTCTCGATGTCGCTGCCGCGCGTGGCGCGCGCGGAGTTGATGTCGATCGAGACGAGTGCCTCGGTGTAGTCGATCACGAGGCTGCCGCCGGACGGCAGCTGCACCTTGTGTGCATACGCGGACTCGATCTGGCTTTCGATCTGGAAGCGCGTGAAGAGCGGGATGTCGTCGGAGTAGAGCTTCAGCTTGCGCTGCGCGTCGGCCGGCATCGAGCGCTGCATGTATTCCTGCGCGGTCGTGAACGCCGCCGGTTCGTCGACCAGGCACTCGCCGATGTCGTCACCCAGGTAGTCGCGCAGTGCGCGCGACACCGGATCGCTCTCGCGGTAGACGAGGAACGGGGCCGGGCGGCCCTCGATCGCCGACGAGATCTGGGTCCATTGCTGCACGAGGTTGTCGAGGTCCCACTGCAGTTCCTCGACCGTGCGGCCGACCCCGGCCGTGCGCACGATGGCGCCCATGCCGTCGGGGACCTTGAGCGCGTCCATGGCCTGGCGCATCTGGTCGCGGTCCTCGCCCTCGATGCGGCGCGAGACGCCGCCGGCGCGCGGGTTGTTCGGCATCAGCACGAGGAAGCGGCCCGCGAGGCTGACGAAGGTGGTGAGCGCGGCGCCCTTGTTGCCGCGTTCCTCCTTCTCGACCTGCACCACGACTTCCTGGCCTTCGGTCAGGAGTTCGCGGATGTTCATGCGCCCGCCCTCGGGCGCTTTCCTGAAGTAGTCCTTCGAGACTTCCTTCAGCGGCAGGAAGCCGTGGCGCTCGGAACCGTAGTCGACGAAGCACGCCTCGAGCGATTGCTCGACGCGCGAGATGCGACCCTTGTAGACGTTCGCCTTTTTCTGTTCTTTGGACGGTAACTCGATCGAGAGGTCGTAGAGTTTCTGACCATCAACGAGTGCGACGCGCAACTCTTCCTGTTGAGTCGCGTTGACCAGCATTCTTTTCATTTGCCCCTTCTATGGATGCGGGGGCCGACCGGCGGGCGGAGCAAGATGAATCGGACGCGGGGATTTCGCGAGGCAGGTGTGGCTGCACGTGTTATCGACCGCCCGTTCTTGGCGTAGGCGGTGCGCCGAAAACCTTTGGTCCGCCTGAGCTGCGCGAATCGCGCTCGGGTCGGCCTTGAGAGTGCGATGGCCCCGCAAGCGGGGACCAACTAACATGCGGCGCGTTCGGATCGGCTGTCATTTTGCGACCCCCGGCGCCACGGACCTTTGTATAGTAGCAAATGGACCGTTTGAAAAACAATATCTTACGCGATGACTGACGATTCGACCCCCCCGATCACCCCCGCGCGAAGCCCCGTGCGCCAGGTTGAAGTGACCGACGAGGGGGCCGGCCTGCGCCTCGACAGGTATCTCGCGAAGACGCTGCCCCAGGTTCCGCTGAGCCATGTTTTCCGCCTGATCAGGAAAGGCGAGGTGCGCGTGAACGGCAAGCGCGCCCCCGGGTCGCTGCGGCTGCAGGCGGGCGATATCGTGCGCGTTCCGCCGGTCCGCGAGGCGCCGCCTGCGCCCAAGGCCGGCGAGGGAATGCCGCCGCGCCGCGTTCCACCGAGGCTGCTCGAGGAAGTGCGCGCCGCGGTCCTTCAGCGCGATGAGTCGCTGCTGGTCGTCAACAAGCCCGCCGGCCTCGCCGTGCACGGCGGCAGCGGCGTCTCGTTCGGCGTGATCGAGGCGCTGCGCGCGGCGTACCCGGACGACAAGCTCGAACTCGTGCACCGTCTCGATCGCGACACGAGCGGATGCCTGCTCGTTGCGCGCAAGGCCTCGGCGCTGCGCACGCTGCATGCGCTGCTGCGCGAGCATGCGTTCGAAAAGCGCTATCTCGCGCTCGTCGTCGGCAAATGGGATCTCGGCAAGAAGCGCATCGACATGCCGCTGCGTACCGACCTGCGCGTCGGCGGCGAGCGCACGGTGAAGGCGCATGCCTCGGGGAAAGGCGCGATCAGTGACTTCCGGCCCGTGCAGTTCTTCGGATCGCGCGCGAGTCTCCTCGAGGTGTCGATCCGCACGGGGCGCACGCACCAGATCCGGGTGCACGCCGCCTATGCAGGGCACCCGGTCGCGGGCGACGAAAAATATGGCGACGAGGCGGCCAACGAGGAGTTCGCGCAATTCGGGCTGCGGCGCATGTTCCTGCACGCCTCGAGCGTGAGCTTCACCTGGCCGCAGAGCGGCACGGAATTCAGCGTCAACGCGCCGCTGCCGGCGGACCTCGCGGCGGTGATCGATCGACTCGCGGCGGCGCCCGTCAGGGGGCGGCGAGGCCCGCGCGGCGCAAGGCCGAAGCGAGCCAGATGAGCGGCAGGCCGATGAGCGCGGTGGGGTCCTGCGACTCGATCCGCGTAAAGAGCGTGATGCCGAGCGCTTCGACCTTGAACCCGCCCGCGCAGTCGAACGGCCGCTCGCGTTCGATGTAACGGTCGATCTCGGCGGCAGTGAGCGGGCGCGCGATGACGCGCGTCGTGTCGGTGTGCGCGAGCTCGATGCCGGCTTCGGGCCCGAGGACGGCGCACCCCGTGTGGAACATGGCCGTGTGCCCGGCGAGCGCCGCGAGTTGCACGCGGCAGCGTTCCGCGTTGCCCGGCTTGTCGAGGATGGCGCCATCGAGCTCGGCCACCTGGTCCGAGCCGATCACGAGCGCGTCCCGGTGGCGCTTCGCGATCGCGCGCGCCTTGTCCATCGCGAGGCGGGCCGCGCGTGCGGCCGGCGCCTCGCCGGGGATCACGGCCTCGTCCACGCCGGGCGATTCGACCGTAAAGGACAGTCCGAGGCGCGCCAGCAGCTCGCGCCGGTACGGGGAGGTCGAGGCAAGGATTAGCGGCCGGTGAAACAACGACTTAGATGAGGATTTCTTTGACTCGGCGGGGCGCGCTACCTATTATACGCGCCCCATGCCGGACCGCTGGTCACGCCCTTACGATGCCGGGCAACTGGCGGATCGTCGGACGGATATCGATTTTTCGATTCCGCTCGCCGCTCTGCAGCGACTCGCTCCGCAACTCGCGGGCGGCGCGGGCAATGCACAGGGGCGGGCTTCGTTCGCGCGCGAGCGCGGGCTCGCGGTGGTCGACCTCGAAGTCGATGCGAGCGTGCCGCTGACCTGCCAGCGCTGCCTCGCGCCGATGGCGTGGCCCGTCGCGAGCCGCGCGCACATCGCGATCGTCGCCGATGTCGACACGGCGGATCGCGTCGCGCCGGAGTTCGAGACCGTGCTCGCGCCCGACGGTCGGATCACGGTCGGTGATCTCGTCGAGGAAGAATTGTTGCTGTCGCTGCCGATCGTGGCGATGCATGCGGACAGCGGGAACTGCCGCGCGATTGCCGGCGGCGAGACCGGTGAAGAGACACAGAAACCGTTCGCGGGACTCGCGGCGCTGCTGCAGCGCGGCCCGCGGCCCGATGAGGAGTAGAGCCAATGCCTGTTCAGAAGAGCCGTAGGACGCCGTCGACACGCGGCATGCGCCGGGTGCACGACAAGCTCGCGAAGCCTGCGCTGTCGATCGACCCGCAGTCGGGCGAGACCCATATGCGCCATCGCATCACGCCGGACGGTTTCTACCGCGGCAAGCGTGTGATCGAAAAGCCCGCCGGAAACGAAGGCGAAGAATGAGCGTCGGCGCCGCCTGCCGGGCGCCGCGCTGACTCGAGGCCGGGCGGCATCGCTTGCGCACGCTCGCAATCGACGTGATGAGCGGCGACCTCGGCGCATCCGAATGCGTGCCGGGTGCGCTGCTCGCGCTCGCCCGAAATCCCGACCTGCACCTCGAACTGGTCGGCAATCCCGCGATCATCGAGCCGTTGCTCGCGAAGGCCGAGTCGCCTGTCCGCGCGCGCGCGCGGATCGTGACCGCGCTCGACATCGTGCCGATGGACGAACTGCCGCGCTCGGCGATCCGCCGTCGCAAGGCGTCCTCGATGCGCATCGCGGTCGATCGCGTGAAAGAGGGCGCGGCGAGCGGCTGCGTCAGCGCCGGCAATACCGGCGCGCTGACCGCGATCGCGCATTTCGTGCTGAAAACGGTGCCGCAGGTCGAGCGGGCACCCATCATGTCCGCGCTGCCGGCGGCGCATGGCCATGCCTACATGCTCGATCTCGGCGCCAACGTCTCGGCGACGGCTGAGCAACTGCGGCAGTTCGCGCTGATGGGCTCGATCGTCGCGCGCGATGTCTTCGGCGTGGCCGAACCGCGCGTCGGGCTCCTCAACATCGGCGAGGAAGACATCAAGGGCCACGAGACCGTGCAGGCCGCGCATGCGCTGATCGCGGCGAGCGGCGTGCGCTACCTCGGGTTCATCGAGGGCGACGACATTTTCTCCGGCGAAGTCGACGTCGTCGTCACGGACGGCTTCACCGGCAACGTCGCGCTGAAGTCGATGGAGGGCCTCGCGCGCCTGATCACGGACACGCTGCGCGCGGAGTTCACGCGCTCGATCGGTACCCGGGTCGCGGCGCTGGTTGCGCGCCCGGTCCTGAAGCGCGTCGGCGCCACGCTCGATCCGCGCCGTTACAACGGCGCCTGCATGGTGGGATTGCGGGGAGTCGTGGTAAAAAGCCACGGGCGCGCGGATCGCACCGCGTTCGCGCGGGCGATCGAAACGGCGCTCACCGCCGCGGTCAGTGATGTTCCCGGCTGCGTGGCGCGGGCGCTCGGGGCGGAAAGACAGGGGTCCTGATGTATTCGCGCATAGCCGGCACGGGCAGCTTCCTGCCCGACAAAGTGGTCACGAACTTCGATCTGTCGAAGATGATGGATACCACCGACGAGTGGATCCGCGAGCGCACGGGAATCGTCGAGCGCCATATCGCGGCCGATGGCGAAACCACGGTCGACCTGGCCGAACAGGCGGCTCGCCGCGCAATCGAGGCGGCGGGCATCGAACCGACCGAGATCGACCTGATCGCATTCGGCACGACGACTCCCGACATGGTCTTTCCGAACTGCGGCGTGCTGTTGCAGGACCGGCTCGGCCTGCGTGGTTGCGCGGCGATGGGCCTCGAGGCCGCGTGCACGGGCTTCATCTACGCGCTGTCGATCGCGGACAAGTTCATCCGGCTTGGCGACGCGAAGTGCGCGCTGGTCATCGGCGCCGAAACACTGTCACGCATCTGCGACTGGAGCGACCGCGGCACCTCGATCCTGTTCGGGGACGGCGCGGGCGCGGTGGTGCTGAAACCCGACCCCGATACCGGCATCATTTCGACGCATCTGCACGCCGACAGCACCTACAAGGACCTGCTGTACTGCCCGGGCGGCGTGTCGCGCGGCGGCGGGCGGCTCGGCGATCCGTCGATGCACATCCGGATGTCCGGCAACGAGACGTTCAAGGTCGCGGTCAATACGCTCGGGCGCATCGTCGACGAGACGCTCGCCGCGAATTCGCTCGACAAGTCCGCGATCGACTGGCTCGTGCCGCACCAGGCGAACATCCGCATCATCCAGGCGACCGCGCGCAAGCTCGACATGCCGATGGAGCGGGTGATCGTGACCGTGGACCGGCACGGCAATACTTCGGCGGCTTCGGTGCCGCTCGCGCTCGACGCGGGCGTGCGCAGCGGTCGCATCAAGCGCGGCGAAATGCTGTTGCTCGAGGCATTCGGTGGCGGCTTCACCTGGGGGTCGGCGCTGCTGCGGTATTGATCCGGCGCGAGGGCGAATCGGCGTTCGTCCGCGAAGGCGACCGTTGGCAACCGAAGCTGCTTTCCGGCCCGGGCCCGCCGCGGCGAGCGATCTAAAGCGCCGGCTCGTCTTCGGGCAGCCCGTCAGGAGGGCATGGAAGCGCCTCGATGCAACGCGCGTCGTCCGCGGCCACCGGGAGCGGCGAGTAGAGTTCCGTTGCCCGCACGAAGCTCATCATCTTTCGGCCCATGACCTTGAGCTGGGTTTCGTGCATCCGAAGCGCAAGGCGCTTCACCTCGCGCGCGTCCGTATCGACAGTGAACATTTCCCAGGGCAGCGAGGCGCCGCGCGGCGGCGGTGTCTGGGGCAGGTCGGGGTACAGGCCTCGCGGCCGCGGCCAGCCGCGCCCGCCGTGCACGATCCAGAAGCGCGCGTTCGCAAGTTCACCGCGGGTGCCGAGCACGCGAAGCGCCAGGATGCCGCTCGCGCGATGGTCCGGGTGGGCATCGTAAGGGCTTGGCGCCAGCACGAGCGTGGGGCGCACGCGATCGAGCACCGAGGCGAAATCGCGCTCGAGGCTCGCGCCGTCGTAGGGCGATCCAGGGCTGACTGCGACTTCCCACGGCACGGCGTTCGCGCCGGTGTATTTCGAGCGATACGGGGATTCGTAGTGGTCGAGCAGCAACCGCAGGAGACCGCGATCGGGGTAGCCGAGGAAATAGCGGGCGTCGGGCCCGACGCCCAGTTCACGCGCCGCGCTCTCGGCCTCGCCGATGCGGCGTCGTGCGAGTGCGCGCATGTCGGAGCGCTTGGGGCGCGCCTTTTTCTGCACGACCATCGCATCGAGCCGAAAGCCGCCACCGCTCGTGATCCACACGATCGACACCGCAGCCCCGGCGCGGCGCGCGGTCGCGATGAGGCCGCCGCAGCACAGTGACTCGTCATCGGGGTGCGGCGAGACGATGAGGACGCGCGCGTCGGGCCCGATCGCGGGCATCGCGGGCAGTTCGGGCGTGGCCGCGCTCGCGGCGGCGAGCGGGGCGAATGCGGCGAGGAGGAGGGCGCGGAGCACGGTGCGGCTCATGGTGCGGGCCTCTCGTGCCGGCACAAAAGAAAACGCCGCGCAGGGCGCGGCGTTTTGGGGTCGAGCGAAGTAAGGATTACTTCGAGATCGAACGCTTGAACATGCGGTCGATCTTCTCGTTCGTCGCGTCACAGCACGACTGGCTGGCCTGCGCAGCGGCAAGCGCCTGGTTCGCGGTGCTCTGCGCGCCGCTCGCCGTCGAGGAAGCCGACTGGGCAGCCGAAGAGGCCGCGTCCGCCGAGCTCTTGGCAGCAGCGACGTCCGACGAGAGCCGGCCGACCTGCGCCTTCAGGTCATCGACCTGCGCCTGCAGCGGCTTGAGGTCCGTGCAGCCGACAAGCATGACAACAGCGGCTGCCGCCGCAACTTTAACGATCGCGCTCTTCATAGAAGTCCCCTTCATGTGGATACAGAAACCTGTGCCGGCCGAACGTTAGCACATTGCATTATGTACGGCGGCCAAGCGACGCAACTGCAACAAATCCCGCCGCGGATTGCAAGATTTTCGATCCGACATGAGTGTCGGTGTTATCCGACAACTGCGCGGGAAAATGATGAAGCGTGAGCAGCGAACAGCTTGAAGCGGACAGCCGGAAAAGAGGCGTGGCACTGCGCGCTGCGCGGAGTTTACGCGGTGCGACGAGCGCTTCCGGCTGCCCGCCGCAAGCCGCCCGCTGCCTGTTTTTCCGATCGTCCCTTCCCACTTGCGCTTCGGTGAATTCTGGATAAAATCCCAGCCTGTATGGACGTACAGTTTCGGACACCAGGCAGGTAACCATGTCAGACCTCACGCCCCGCCAGACCGAGATCCTCCGTCTCATCCAGCGCACCGTGGCGGAAACCGGGATGCCACCCACCCGCGCTGAAATCGCCGCCGAACTCGGCTTTCGCTCGGCAAATGCCGCCGAGGAACACCTGCGGGCGCTCGCCCGCAAGGGCGTGATCGCGCTGATCCCCGGCACCTCGCGCGGCATCCAGCTGAAGGACACGATGCGCGAGCAGCTCGGGCTGCCGCTCATCGGCAGGGTCGCGGCTGGTCGTCCGATCCTCGCCGAGGAAAACATCGAAGCGCGCCTGCAGATCGATCCCGGCCTCTTCCAGCCGAAGCCGCACTACCTGCTGAAGGTCGTCGGCATGAGCATGAAGGATGTGGGCATCCTCGACGGCGATCTCGTCGCCGTGCACCGCACCCCCGAAGTGCGCAATCGCCAGATCGTCGTCGCGCGGCTCGAGAACGAAGTCACCGTCAAGCGTTACCGGCAGGAAGGCTCGATCGCGTGGTTGTTGCCGGAGAACGCCGACTTCGAACCGATCCGTGTCGACCTGAAACAGGAACACATGATCATCGAGGGTATCGTCGTCGGCGTCGTGCGCCGGGGGAAAGTGTCGTGAGCGTGCTCGGCCTGCGGACCGTCGTCTACTACACGCCCGATCTCGCGGCGGCGAAAGCCTGGTATTCGCGCGTGCTCGAGCGCGAGCCGTATTTCGACCAGCCGTTCTATGTCGGTTACGAGGTCGGCGGTTTCGAACTTGGCCTCATCCCCGACGCGAAGCCGGGTGAGGGCGGTTCGGTCGCGTACTGGGGCGTGCCCGATGCGGCGGCGGAACTGCGCCGCCTCGAATCCCTCGGCGCCACCGTGCGCGAACCGGTGCAGGATGTGGGCGAGGGCATCAAGGTCGCCGCGGTGGCCGATCCGTTCGGCAACAGTTTCGGCGTCATCGAGAACCCGCACTTCTCGCTCGCCAAAGTCCGCTGATGCACTTGCCGCGCGGTCGCGTCCCCGATGTCCAATCCCCGGCTGGCCCGGCTTCTCGAGCATCCCGCGCTCTGGCGCGGGCGCAGCGCTGCGCGGGTGCCCACCTGGTCCACGGGCTATCCGGCGCTCGATGCCGGGCTGCCGGGAGGCGGCTGGCCGCGCGCCGGTCTCGTTGAACTGCTGACGCCGCGGCTCGGCATCGGCGAGTTGCATCTGCTGATCCCCACGCTCGCGCGGCTCGCGGGGCTCGCGCCCGCGCGCTGGATCGCGTGGATCGCGCCGCCGCTCGAGCCTTACGCGCCGGCGCTCGCGGCGCTCGGCGTGGCGCCCGATCGGCAACTGGTCGTGCGCACGCACCTGCCGCTCTGGGCGATGGAGCAGGCGCTCGGTTCGGGCGCCTGCGAAGCGGTGCTCGCGTGGGTGGCGGATGCACGGCCGCGCAGCCTGCGTCGCCTGCAACTCGCGACCGGGCGCGGCCGCACGCTCGGGTTCGTGTTTCGCGATCTCGCGAGTGCGCACGCCGCCTCCCCCGCGATGTTGCGGCTGTCGGTCGCGCCGTGCGGCGACGGCGTGGAAGTCGCCCTGCTGAAGAGCCGGGGCGGCAGCCGGGAGACGATCAGGGTGGCATATGGGCGCTGAGGCGGCGGGCGCCGCCCCAACGGCGGACAGCCAGAAGGCGCCGGCTGACGCTTCTGGCCGTTCCCTGTCCGCTGTCCGCCCCTCGCCCGGCGGCGGCGAAGCCGCCGCCGAATTGTGGCTCGCCATTCACCTGCCCGCGCTCGCGCTCGATGCCGTGTATCGCAAGGGCGATAGCGCGGGCGCGACGCCGATCGCGGTCGTCGAGACCGTGCAACGCGTGCAGCGGGTCGTGGTCGCGAATCGCGCGGCACGGGCACGCGGCGTGGCGCCCGGCATGGTGCTCGCGGCCGCGCTCGCGCTCGAGCCGTGCCTCGATATCCGTCCGCGCGACGCAGGTGCCGAAAGCGCGCTGCTCGAGCGACTGGCCGCGGCGGCGGGCGAGGTCACGCCGCGCGTCAGCCTCGAGCCGCCCGATGGCGTGCTGCTCGAAGTACGCGGCAGCCTCGCGCTGTTCGGCGGAGTCGAGGCATTGTTCGAAAAAGTGACCACAGCCGCGAGGCATGCGGGCGCGCATGCGCGACTGGCACTCGCGCCCACGCCGCTCGCCGCGCTCGCGGGTGCACGCGCCCGGCAAGGTCGCGCGCCGTTTCAGGTGATGCATCGCGCGGAGCTGGTCGGGGCGCTCGCGCCATTGCCGCTCGCCGCGCTGCGCCTCCCGGAGGAGGTCGTCGCGCGGCTCGCCAAAGTGGGCGTGAACCAGGTCGGTGAGGCTTTGCGCCTGCCGCGCGCGGGCCTGGCGCGCCGCTTCGGGCCGGCGACACTCGCCGCGCTCGACCGGCTCGTCGGGCGCGAGGTTGAACCGCGGCGCGTGGTGGCACCGCGCGAGCGCTATCGGGCGCGCCGCGAGCCATCGTACGAGCTCACCGATCAACCGGCGGTGATCGCATTCCTCGCGCCGATGCTCGCGGAGCTGGAAGCGTTCCTGCGCGGTCGCCAGGCGAGCATCACCGCGCTCGAATGCCGGTTGCATCATCGGGACAGCGTCGCCACGCGCTGCCGCCTGCGTTTTGCACAGCCGGCGTTCATTGCCGACGCGATCGGGTTCCTGCTCGGCGAACGGCTCGCGGCGGTGACACTCGCCGCGCCCGTGACGGCCTGCGAACTCGTGTCGAGCCTGCTCGTGCCGCGGCAGCCTGCGAGCGCGGCGCTGTGGCAGCCGGGTGAACACGGCGGCAGTCCCGCAAACGAAGCGCCGGCCCTGCTCGAGCGGCTGCGGGCGCGTCTCGGTGAAGAAAGCGTCTACAGCCTCTGCCTCGTGCCGGAGCACCGGCCCGAGGCGGCGGCGCGGCGTGTCGTGGCGGGCGGCCAGGGAGCGGGCAGTCAGAGGGCGAACGGCGGACAGCGGGTGGCACACAGCCAGAGGGCGCCGGCTGACGCTTCTGGCCATTCGTTATCTGCTGTTCGCTTCTCGCCGGGCAGCAACGGTCATCCCGCCACCGCCCGCCCACTCTGGCTGCTGTCGACCCCGCTCCTGCTGCCGGCGCCCGGCGCCTGGCCGCAGTACGAGGGGCCGCTCGAGAAGGTCGCGGGCCCGGAGCGCATCGAGACCGGCTGGTGGGACGGCCGCGACGTGACGCGCGACTACTACGTGATGCGCAGTCGCACGGCCGCGCAGCTCTGGGTGTACCGCGAGCGCCGGCCGCCGCACGAGTGGTTTTTGCACGGAGTGTTCGGGTAAACAAACGGAGATTGCCATGATCCACCAGGGTAGTTGCCATTGCGGCCGCATCGCCTTCGAGGCCGATACCGAAATCGGGACCGTCATGGAATGCAACTGCAGCCATTGCGCGCGCAAGGGCTACCTGCTGCATTTCATGCCGCGCGGGAAGCTGCGCCTCACCACGCCCGAGGCGAACCTGTCCACCTACACTTTCAACAAGCACGCGATCAGGCATCGCTTCTGCGAGGTCTGCGGCTGTGCGCCGTTCGGTGAAGCCACGAGCCCGCAGGGCGAGCCCACGGTGGCGCTCAACGTGCGCTGCATTCCGGCGCTCGATCCCGCGACGCTGGAAGTGAAGAAGGTGGATGGGCGCAGTTTCTGAGGAAGCGGGGCGATGCGGGGCTGGGCCGCCCGCAGCCGGGCCTCGTGCCCGTGCCGCGCCGCCTGCCTACGCCGAGCTGCACTGCCTCTCGAACTTCACCTTCCTGAGGGGCGCCTCGCACCCGCGCGAGCTCGTCGATCGCGCCCACGCGCTCGACTACCGTGCGCTCGCGATCACCGACGAGTGCTCGGTCGCGGGTGTCGTGCGCGCGCATCTGGCGGCGAAGGCGAATGGACTGACGCTGATCATCGGCGCGGAGTTTCGCCTGCGCTGCGGTCTCGCGTTCGTCGCGCTCGCGACCGACCGGCATGGCTATGGGAGCCTTTGTCGCCTGATCACGCGCGGGCGGCGCGCGGCGGAGAAGGGCCGCTATGACCTCGGCTTCGACGACGTCGATGCAATCCTCGAGCGCTGCCTCATGCTGTGGTTGCCGCCGGCGGACCTGTCGGATGAGGCGCACCTCTTGTCGATGGCCGGGCGGATCCGCGAGCGCTTTGCCGGCGACGCCTGGCTCGCCGTCGAACTGCTGCGCGAGGGCGATGATGCGGCACGGCTCGCCGTCCTCACGCGGATCGGCGGGCGGGCAGGCCTGCCGCTCGTTGCGAGCGGCGATGTGCACATGCACGTGCGCGCACGCCGCCGCCTGCAGGACGCGCTGACCGCGATCCGGCTCGGCGTGCCGGTGGCCGACGCGGGCTATGCGCTCCATCGCAACGGCGAGCGGTACCTGCGCGAGCGCGGCCGGCTCGCGCGGATCTATCCCGCGCCGCTCCTCGCGGCGAGCGCGGAGGTCGCCGCACGCTGCCGCTTCTCGCTCGACGAGCTGTGCTACGAGTATCCGCGCGAGGTCGTG
Source organism: Steroidobacteraceae bacterium (assembly GCA_019187495.1). Classification (GTDB taxonomy): domain Bacteria; phylum Pseudomonadota; class Gammaproteobacteria; order Steroidobacterales; family Steroidobacteraceae; genus CADEFQ01. The sequence goes on along the minus strand of JABAQN010000011.1, from coordinate 30,012 downwards.
CCGGCCGGCGAGACACCGGCTTCGCATCTGCGCAGCCTCGTGCAGGCGGGTGCACGCCATCGCTGGCCGCAGGGCGTGCCGGCGAAGGTGCGCTCGCTCATCGAGCACGAACTCGCGCTGATCGCCGAGCTGCGCTACGAACCGTATTTCCTCACCGTGCACGACATCGTCCAGTTCGCGCGCGGCGCGGGAATCCTGTGCCAGGGCCGCGGCTCGGCCGCCAACTCCGCCGTCTGCTACAGCCTCGGCATCACCGAGGTCGACCCGGCGCACATGCAGATGCTGATGGAGCGCTTCATCTCGCGCGAGCGCAACGAGCCGCCCGACATCGACATCGATTTCGAGCACGAGCGACGCGAGGAGGTGATCCAGTACATCTATCGCAAGTACGGGCGCGAACGCACGGCGCTCACCGCCACCGTGATCAGCTACCGGCCGCGCAGCGCGCTGCGCGATCTCGGCAAGGCGCTCGGGCTCGATCCGGAGGTGGCGGCGCGACTGGCTTCGGGATTGCACTGGTGGGACCCGCGCGAGGAAATGGCGGCGCGTGCGGCGGAGCGTGGCTTCGATGCGTCGAGCCCGGTGCTCACGCGCCTGTTCGAGCTCGCGAGGGAGTTGCTCGATTTTCCGCGCCACCTGTCGCAGCACGTCGGTGGTTTCGTGATCTCGGAGGGCCCGCTCGAGGAACTCGTGCCGATCGAGAATGCCGCGATGCCGGAGCGCACCGTGATCGAGTGGGACAAGGACGATCTCGATGCGCTGCGGCTCCTCAAGGTCGACGTGCTCGGGCTCGGCATGCTCGCGGCGATACGCCGTGCGCTCGGCTCGGTCGCGGCACTGCGCGGCGCGCCGTTCACGCTCGCCGACGTGCCGCAGGATGACCCCGCGGTCTACGACATGCTGTGCCGCGCCGACACGATCGGCGTGTTCCAGGTCGAGTCGCGCGCGCAGATGTCGATGCTGCCGCGCCTGAAGCCGCGCAATTACTTCGACCTCGTGATCCAGGTCGCGATCGTGCGGCCGGGCCCGATCCAGGGCGGCATGGTGCACCCCTACCTGCGTCGCCGCGAGGGCGTCGAGCGCATCGAATATCCCGGGCCCGAGGCGCAGGAGGTCCTCGAGCGCACGCTCGGCGTGCCGCTCTTCCAGGAGCAGGTCATGCAGCTCGCGATCCGCGCGGCGGGTTTCACGCCGGGCGAGGCGGACCAGCTGCGCCGCTCGATGGCGGCGTGGAAGCGCCACGGCGGGCTCGCGCATTTCCGTGACAAGCTGATCGACGGCCTGCTGGCGCACGGTTACGAGAGGAAGTTCGCCGAGCAGATCTTCGAGCAGATCAAGGGTTTCGGCGAGTACGGTTTTCCGGAATCACACGCGGCGAGTTTCGCGCTGCTCGTCTATGTCTCGGCCTGGCTCAAGCACCACGAGCCCGCGGCGTTCACCTGCGCGCTGCTGAACAGCCAGCCGATGGGGTTCTACGCGCCCGCGCAGCTCGTGCGCGATGCGCGCGCGCACGGCGTCGACGTGCGACCGGTGACGGTGGAGGCGAGTCGACTGGAATCGACACTCGAGGATGGGCGGGCGCTGCGCCTCGGGCTGCACCTCGTCGCGGGTTTCGGCGAGGCAGCGGCGCAGCGCCTCGTCGCCGCGCGCGCAGAGCGGCCGTTTGGCGATGTGCAGGACCTCGCCGCGCGCGCTGCGCTCGCACGGCGCGAGCTCGAAGCGCTGGCGGCGGCCGATGCGCTCGCGGGACTCGCGGGGCATCGTCACGGCGCGTTCTGGGACGTGGCCGGCCATGAGCCACCGCTCCCCACGGCGCCGCGGGCTTCAGCAGGCGAGGGCACTCCGCTGCTCGTGGCGCCCACCGAAGCGCGCAACATCGTCGCGGACTATCGCTCGACCGGGCTCACGCTGCGCCGCCACCCGCTCGCGCTGCTGCGTGAGCGCTTCGCGCGGGAGGGCCTGCTGCCGCTCGGTGACCTGCCGGCGCTCGCGGGTGGGCACACGGTGCGCGTCGCGGGCCTCGTCCTGACGCGCCAGCGGCCGGGCACCGCGAGCGGCGTCACGTTCGTCACGATCGAGGACGAGACCGGGCAGGCGAACCTCGTCGTTTGGGAACGCGTGGGCCGGACGCAGCGCCGCGCGCTCACCGGGTCGCGCCTGCTCGAGGTGCACGGCCGGCTGCAGCGTCAGGGGGAGGTGCTGCACGTGGTCGCGCGGCGGCTGATCGATCGCAGCGCGCTGATCGGGGCGCTGCGGTTCCACGCGCGAAACTTTCATTGACAGGGGTGTGAGCGGGCTTGATATTTATTTTGCTAAATGTAGATAATACAAAATATTATGCAGAATGCGGAGCTCGATGAAACTGACTGCGCGATTCTCCGCGAGATGCAGGCGGACGGGCGGCTCGCCAACGTCGAGCTGGCCCGGCGCATCGGGCTTTCGCCGCCCGCGGCGCTGGTGCGCCTGAAGCGGCTGGAGGAAAGCGGCCACATCCGTCATTTCACGGCGGTCGTCGATCGCGAGAAGACCGGCTACGACCTGCTGTGCTTCATCCACATCAACCTGCGGATGCACCAGGTGTCGCAGGTGGAGAAGTTCCGCAGGGCGGTGCGCCGGATGCCCGAGGTGCTCGAATGCCACCACATCACCGGCGAGCACGATTACCTGCTGAAGGTGGCGCTGAGGAATCGGCGCGACCTCGAGCGGTTCCTGCTCGAGCGCATCACGCCGATCCCGGGCGTGGCGCGGATCCACACGAGCCTCGTGCTGACCGAGATCAAGTCGACCACGGCGCTGCCGCTGGAGGGCAAGTGATGAATGCACCGGGTCCGAGGACGATGGGACAGCAGTTCGGGCGCCGCTCCTGGGCCGAGCCCTGGAAGATCAAGATGGTGGAGCCGCTCACCGTCACCACGCGCGCCGAGCGCGAGCGGGCGCTCGCGGAGGCGGGTTACAACACGTTCCTGCTGAAATCGGAAGACGTCTATATCGATCTGCTCACGGACAGCGGCACGTCGGCGATGAGCGACCGGCAGTGGGCGGGCATGATGCTGGGTGACGAGGCGTATGCCGGCAGCCGCAACTTCTACCACCTCGAGTCGGCGATCCAGCGCATCTATGGTTACCGGTACATCGTGCCCACGCACCAGGGTCGCGGCGCTGAGCATCTGATCAGCCAGGCGGTGATCAAGCGCGGGCAGATCATCCCCGGCAACATGTATTTCACGACGACGCGCCTGCACCAGGAACTGGCCGGGGGCATCTTCCACGATGTCATCATCGATGAAGCGCACGACCCGGCAGACCTGCATCCGTTCAAGGGCAATGTGGACCTCGACAAGGTGCAGGCGCTGATCGACCTGCACGGCGCCGGGAATATCGCCTACATCAGCGTGGCCGGCACCGTGAACATGGCGGGTGGGCAGCCCGTGAGCATGGCGAACATCCGGGCGCTGCGCGCCCTGTGCGACCGACACGGCGTCAGGATCTACCTCGATGCGACCCGAATGATGGAAAACGCGTACTTCATCCAGCAGCGGGAGGCGGGCTACGCGGAACGGTCGATCGCGCAGATCCTGAAGGAGTTCTGCAGCTACACCGACGCGGCGTGGATGAGCGCCAAGAAGGACAACCTCGTCAACATCGGCGGCTGGCTGGCCGTGAACGATCGGGAGCTGTTCGAGGAACTGCGCAACCTCGTCGTCGTCTACGAGGGGTTGCATACCTACGGCGGCATGGCGGGCCGCGACCTCGAGGCGCTCGCGATCGGCATCGAGGAGTCGGTCAGGGACGATCACATCCGCTCGCGCATCGGGCAGGTGCTCTACCTCGGCGAACTGCTCGCGGAGTGGGACATCCCGATCGTCCGGCCGATCGGCGGGCATGCCATCTTCCTCGACGCGAAAGCGTTCTACCCGCACCTCGCGCAGATCGAGTTTCCGGCGCAGACGCTCGCCGCCGAGCTCTACCTCGATTCAGGCATCCGCTCGATGGAGCGGGGCATCGCCTCGGCGGGCCGCGATCCGCAGACAGGCGATCATCATTATCCGAAGCTCGAGCTGACTCGATTGACCATTCCGCGCCGCGTGTACACCCAGGCGCACATGGACGTGGTCGCCGAGTCGGTGAAGGCGGTGTACGACGCGCGTGCGTCGACCCGCGGCCTCAGGATGGGCTACGAGCCGAAATACCTGCGGTTTTTCCAGGCGAGGTTCGAGCGGCTGTAGCGGCGCGGAATATCCAGCGCCGCCCGGCGTCATTACACTCGCGCGGTGAACGCATCATCGCGCACGGCCCTGCTCGAGGTCCGGGGGCTCGGGAAACGCTATCGTGCCCATCGGCCACCGGTGTTCGGTGGAGTCGATCTCCGGCTGGTGACGGGCGACCATGTCGCGATCATGGGCGAATCGGGCGTCGGCAAGTCGACGCTGCTCAACCTGGTCGCAGGACTCGACAGGCCGGAGGCGGGCACGATCCTGCTCGACGGCGTCGAGGTCGGCACGCTGGACGACGATGCGGCGACGCGCCTGCGACGCGCGAAGATGGGGTTTGTCTTCCAGGCGTTCCATGTGCTGCCTTACCTCACGGTCGCGGAGAACGTGGCGGTGCCGCTCGGCCTGCTCGGCGTCGCGAGGCGGGAGAGCGGGGCGCGTGTCGCGGCGATATTGCGCGAGGTCGGGCTGGCGGGCGCGGGGCCGCGCTATCCGCGTGAACTCTCGGGCGGCGAGCTGCAGCGCGTCGCGATCGCGCGCGCGCTCGTGCACAGGCCGCGCCTCGTGCTTGCGGATGAGCCGACCGGCAATCTCGACCCGCGCACCGCGCTGCAGGTGCTCGATCTCCTGCGCGGCCAGGTCCGGGCATGCGGGGGCGCCGGTATCCTGATCACGCACTCGTTCGTGGCGGCGCGCACGGCGGATCGCGTGCTGCGGCTCACGGCGCAGGGGCTCGCGCCCGAGGTGTTGCCGCCGTGAACCAGGCGCGGCTCTGGTGGACGTTGTGGCGCGCGCAGTGGCGCGACCGGCCGGTGCGGTTGCTGATGCCGATGCTCGCGATCGCGCTCGGTGTCGCGCTCGCATCCGCGGTGTATCTCGTCAATCGCGGCGCGCTCGACGAGTTCGAGCGGGCCGCGCGGCGTCTCGCGGGCGAGGCGGACCTCGTCGTGCGGGGCGCGCCGGCAGGCTTCCCGGAGTCGCTGTATCCCGCGATCGCGCGCACACCGGGCGTCGCGGTGGCGAGCCCGGTGCTGGAAGTCATGGTGCCGGGTTTTCGGTTGTTCGGTTATTCGGGCGCGCAGCGCCCAATAACCGAACAACCGAAAACCCGGCACCAGGTTCTCCTCCCGGTCGTTGCGGTCGATCCGTTTCGGGCGACGCAGGTACAGCCCGCGTTGCTCGGCGAGATCGCCGGCAACCTGCGTGCCTTCTTCAGGCCGGATGGCATTTTCCTGAGCGTCCGCGCCGCCGGAGCGCTCGGTGTCGGGACCGGCGACCAGTTCGACGTGCTCGTCGGCAGTTCGATGCGCCGCCTCGAGGTCATGGGCCTCCTCGGCGAATCCGCCTATCCGCGCGCGCTCGGCATCATGGACATCGCCGCGGCGCAGTGGATGTTCGATCGTTCGGGGATCGTGAACCGGATCGATGTGCGCGTCGCGGAAGGCGCGGACTGCGACGATGTTCGCGCCGCAATCGGTCGACTTCTGCCTTCCGGCGTCACGGTCGCGGCACCGGCGATCGACAACGAGCGCGTGGCCTCGGCGACCCGCGCCTATCGCGTCAATCTCGACATGCTCGCGCTCGTCGCCGTGCTGACCGGCGCCTTCCTCGTGCTCGCGACGCAGGCGTTGTCGATCCTGCGGCGCCGCACGGCGTTCGGACTGCTGCGCGCGCTCGGTGTCACGCGTGGCGCCCTGCGCCGGGCACTCGTGCTCGAAGGCGCCGCACTCGGCATCATGGGCGCCGCCCTCGGTGTCGCGCTCGGACAGCGGATCGGCGCGTGGATGCTCACGGCGCTCGCAGGCGACCTGGGCGCCGGCCAGTTCGCAGGCGTCGCCGGGCACCTCGCGCCGCGGCCGCTCGAATGGGTGGCATTCGTCGTGGCGGGTGGCCTCGCCGCGGCGCTCGCGTCCTGGTGGCCCGCGCGCGAGGCGGCGGCGCGATCTCCCGCGGCGGCGTTGAAGGCCGGCGACGCCGGGATTGTGCTCGCGAGGGTGCGGCCCTGGCGCGCGGGTTTCGCACTGATCCTTCTGGGTGCCGTACTTGCAGTGCTCCCCGCGCTGCACGGGCTGCCGCTCTTCGGCTACGGTTCGATCGCGGCGCTCCTCCTTGGCGGCGTCCTGCTCGTGCCCGGCATTGCGGATCGGGTGCTCGGACGAATGCCGACGGTTCGTCACACGCCGACCACGCTCGCCATCGCGCAACTGCGGGGGAGCACGGCACAGGCGTCGATCGGACTCGCGGCGATCATCGTCAGCTTCAGCCTGATGGTCTCGATGGCGATCATGGTGCACTCCTTCCGCGAGTCGTTCGCCGACTGGCTCGACACGATCCTGCCCGCCGACCTGCAGCTGCGCATGGGGCAGGGTGGCGACACGGGCTCGCTCGATGCCGCCGCGCAGGCGAGGCTCGCACGCCTCGACGGCGTGACACGTGCCGAGTTTCGCCGCACGTTTGCGCTGCCCCTGCGGCGCGATGCGACGGCAGTACAGATCATCGCGGCGCCGATCGATGCATCGACCGCGGCCTCGCGGCTCGCGATCATCGAAAGCGTCGCCGCGGGTGCGCAACCGGCGCGCTTGCCGCCCGCGTGGATTTCGGAAGCGATGGTGGACCTGTACGGCTGGAGCGCCGGTTCGACGATTTCGCTGCCGCTCGGCCGCGACCAGGTCGCCTTCCGCGTCGCGGGCATTTATCGCGACTACGGGCGCTCGACCGGAAGCGTGGTCATTCCCCGATCGGCCTATCGCGCGGCGACGGGTGATGCGTCCGCGAACGACGGCGCGTTCTGGCTCGCCCGCACGGCGACGCCCGCGCAGGTCGAGGCGGCGATACGCGCGGCGCTCGACGCCGGCCCCGCGCTGCAGCTGCGTACGACGACGGAGGTGCGGCAACTGTCGTTCGCGAACTTCGACCGCGCGTTTGCGATCACCTATGCGCTCGAGGCGATCGCCGTGTTGATCGGGCTGCTCGGTGTCAGCGTGACGGCGGCGTCGACGGCGCTCGCGCGGCGCAGCGAATTCGGCATGTTGCGCCACATCGGGCTCCTGCGTCGGCAGGTGGTTGCGATGCTCGCGGGCGAAGGGCTCCTCACGAGCGCGATCGGGATCGGCTGCGCACTCGTCCTCGGGATGGCCCTCAGCCTCGTGCTGGTCTACGTCGTCAACCGCCAGTCATTCCTGTGGAGCATCGATCTTGCGATCCCGTGGTGGCAGCTCGGCGTACTCGCATTCGCGCTGCTCGCCGCGGCGGCGGTCACCGCGACGGTGAGCGGTCGCGCGGCGCTGAGTGGCGACGCGCTGCGCGCGGTGCGGGAGGACTGGTGAGGCGGGGTGCGGGGCGGACGGTGGCCCTGCTGGCGTTGACCTCGGTTGCGCTGGCGGCGGCCGGCCTCGCCGCTGTCGCGCCGGCGCCGGTGCTGCCGGGCTACAGGCTCTCGTTTCCCCGCGACTACGGCAGCCACCCGGCGTTTCGCACCGAATGGTGGTACGCGACCGGGTGGCTGCGCACCGGGCAGGGCGAGGCGATCGGTTTCCAGATCACCTTCTTCCGTTCCCGCCAGCCCGAGGCCGACGCGAACCCGAGCGCCTTCGCGCCGCGTCAGATCCTGATCGCGCACGCGGCCATCAGCGATCACGCACGCGGCCACCTGCTGAAAGACGAACGTATCGCACGCGCCGGCTTCGGCCTCGCCGAGGCGCGCGAGGGCGACACGGCGGTCTGGATCGACGACTGGCGGCTCGGGCGCGATGGGGCGGGCTACCGGGTACACGTGCCCGCGCGGGACTTCACGCTCGAGCTCGTGCTCGCGCCGACGCAGCCGCCGCTGCTGAATGGCGCCGCGGGCTTCAGCCGCAAGGGCGCCGCGGCGCTCGCGGCGAGCTATTACTACAGCGTGCCGCACCTGGCGGTGCGCGGGGAGCTGGTGCGCGAGGGACGGCGCTCCGCGGTGAGCGGCGAGGCGTGGCTCGATCACGAATGGTCGAGCGAGGCGCTGGAGCCTCTGGCCGCGGGCTGGGACTGGGTCGGCATCAATCTCGATGGCGGCGGCGCACTGATGGCGTTCAGGATTCGTGGGCGGCAGGGCGGCGTGCGCTGGGCGGGAGGTACGCTGCGAGCGAGTGACGGGACGACGCGGCACTTCGCGCCCGGCGAAGTCGAGTTCATGCCGCGGCGGCGCTGGCGTTCGCCGCGCACGGCGATCGAGTATCCGGTCGAGTGGGTCGTGCGCGCGGGAGACACCGTGCTTGTGCTCGAGCCGCTGATGGACGACCAGGAGAGCGATACACGCCGCACGACCGGCGCGATCTACTGGGAAGGGGCGGTCCGCGCGCGCGCAGGCGGGCGCGAAGTCGGACGCGGCTACCTCGAACTGACCGGCTACGGCGAGCCGCTGGTGCTCCGCTGAGCGCTACGCGAGATGCCCGATCGGCACGCGCGTCGAGTGTTTCACCGTGTCGAGCACGATGCTCGAATGCACGTCGCGCACGCCGGGGATCTTGAGCAGCTGCTTCAGCACGAGCGTGCTGAGCGCGTCGAGATCGGGAGTCGTGACCTGCAGCAGGAAATCGTACTCACCGGTCATCGCGTGGCAGCTCACGACCTGTTCGATCGCGGCGAGCGAGCGCTCGAAGAGCTCGACGTGCTCGTCGGTGTGCCGATCGAGCTTCACCTGCACGAATGCCCGGACCTTGAGCCCGAGCTTCACCGGATCGACGATCGCGGTGTAACCCAGGATCACGCCGCGCTCCTCGAGCTGGCGCACGCGCCGCGCGCACGGCGTGCCGGTGAGCCCGATGCGCTCGCCGAGTTCCACGACGGACAGGCGGCCGTCGGCCTGCAGTTCGGCCACGATGCGGGCGTCGACACGATCGAGCGTCATAAGTAATAAACGCCAACAAAAAGACAATGGGTGGAGACTATCACCACAAATAGCGCCAAGGCGAGCTGATTTTGGTGATTTCCGTCCTGGAGGCTGGTTTACGCTGCCGGCAGAGGGGGTACGGAAATGTCGGCAGCCGCCCAGCAGCATTCCTCGGACACCGGGACCCCGGCGATCGACTGGGCGCGCGCGGCGCACACGGTGCTCGTCTCGCGCGCGCTCGACGAACTCGAGGAGTCGCGCCTTCTCCCGGCGCGCAAGGTGCTCTACCAGTTCACCGCGCGCGGCCACGATGTCACGCAGGCGCTCCTCGGCCAGATGCTGACCGGCGCCCGCGACGCGGTGGCAGCGTACTACCGCTCGCGCCCGCTCGCGCTCACGCTCGGCCTGCCGCTCGAAACCGCGCTCGCCTCGACGATGATGCGCGCGGGCGGCATCAGCGAGGGACGCGACATCGGCGTCGTGCTCAACCTGCCGCGGCACCACGGTCCCTGCGTGCTGCCGGGCTGCGGCGGCGTCGGCACGCAATACACACCCGCTGTCGGCTGGGCGCAGGCGATCCGCTATCACACGCAGGTGCTGCGCGACGCGTCCTGGATCGGCTGCGTCGCGGTCGCCCACGGTGGCGAGGCGTCGATCGCGAGCAACGGGTTCTGGTCGGCGCTCAACATCGCGACGACGCAGCGCCTGCCGCTCCTCTTCTTCATAGAGGACAACGGCTACGGCATTTCTGTGCCCTCGAAATACCAGACGCCAGGCGGCAATGTCGCGGCGAACCTCGCGGCATTTCGCAACCTGCGCGTATACGACGGCAATGGCAGCAACCCCTGCGAGGCCGCGCGCCTGATGGCCGACGCCCTCGCGGGCGTACGCGCCGGCGAGGGGCCGGCGCTGCTGCGCCTCACCGTGCCTCGTCTTTCGGGGCACTCCGGCCAGGACACGCAGGCCTACAAGACACCCGATGAAATCGCCGCCGAGCAGGCGCGCGATCCGCTCCCGCGCCTGCGCGCGCTCGCCGTGCCGATGCTGCGCGGCGAGGCGGCGTGGAACGCGCTCGAGGCGCGCGCACGAGCGGAAGTGGAGCGGGCACTCGAAGCTGTCGAGGGAGCCGCCGGGCCGGACGCCGCACGTGTCACGCGCTACCGGTTCAGCGAGCGCGGGGCAGACGGCAGGCACGAGAGCCAGTTGCAAGGCGGATTGTGCGGCGCCGGCATCGAGCCGCGAGGCGGGCGGGAGGAAGCGCATCCCGAGGGCCCGCGCATCAACATGGTCACCGCCATTCGTCGCACGCTCGAGCTCGAGCTCGCCGCCAATCCGCGCATGGTCGTCTTTGGCGAGGATGTTGGCCGCAAGGGTGGCGTGCACGCGGCGACGCTCGGCCTGCAGGACACGTTCGGCGCGGCGCGCGTCTTCGACACTTCGTTGTCGGAGGAAGGCATCATCGGTCGCGCGGTCGGCCTCGCCCTCGCCGGGCTCCTGCCGGTGCCCGAGATCCAGTTCCGCAAGTACGCCGAGCCTGCGACGGAGCAGTTGAGCGATTGCGGCACGATGCGCTGGCGCACCGCGAATCGCTTCGCGGCGCCGATGGTCGTGCGCATGCCGGGCGGCTATTTCAAGTGCGGCGATCCGTGGCACAGCCAGTGCAACGAGGTGCAGTTCGCGCACGCGGTCGGCTGGCGCGTGGCGATGCCCTCGAATGCCGAGGACGCGGCCGGACTGCTGCGCGCGGCACTGCGCGGCAATGATCCGACCATTTTCTTCGAGCATCGCGCGATGCTCGATGCGGCGTGGGCGCGCCGGCCCTGGCCGGGCGATGATTTCATCGTGCCTTTCGGCAAAGCGAAGCAGGTGCGCGCCGGCAGCGAAATCACCGTGGTGACCTGGGGCGCGATGGTCGAGCGCTGCGCGCAGGCGGCGGATGAATCGGGCGTGCTGGCCGAGGTGCTCGACCTGAGAACGATTTCGCCCTGGGATCGCGAGGCGGTGCTCGGGTCGGTGCGCCGGACGCGCCGCTGCCTCATCGTGCACGAGGACACGATGACGGCGGGCTTCGGCGCCGAGATCGCCGCGGTGATCGCGCGCGAGTCGTTTTTCGATCTCGACGCGCCGATCGAGCGCCTCGCGATGCCGGACGTGCCGAGTCCGCACAGCCCGGTGTTGCTCGACGCCGTACTGCCGGACGTCACCCGGATCGTCGCGGCCATCCGCGACATCGCGAGCCTCTGATGTCGGCGCCGATCGAAGTGCGGGCGCCCGCGGAGCAGACGGAAGGCACGCGCTCGCAGGTGCAACGCTGGCTCAAGGCACCGGGCGAGGCCGTGCGCGCCGATGAGCCCCTGCTCGAACTCGAGACCGACAAGGTCACGGTCGAAATCGCCGCACCCGCGAGCGGCACGCTGCACGAAATCCTGAAGCCCGAGCAGGCGGAAGTGGCGCCGGGCGAGCTTCTCGCGCTCATCGATCCGGCGAACGGCGCGCAGCCCGCGGCGCGCGCCGCAGCGGTGTTGCCGGCTCCCGATGTGAGGCCACGGCCTGCAGCGCCTTCCGGGGCTGGCCCGGGCAAGCGCGACACGGATTCGGGCGCGCCGAGCCCCGCCGTGCGGCGCCTGCTGGCCGAGCGCAACCTCACCGCCGACGACGTGCGCGGCACCGGGAGCGGCGGGCGCATCACGGTGGATGATGTGCTGGGTGCCGGGGCCCTGGAGGCGCGCCCGCGCGAAAGCACACCGGCTCCGGAGGGTGACGCGCACAGCGTGCCACACAGCGCAATGCGCCGGCGCATCGCCGAACGGATGGTCGAGAGCCTGCGCGTCGCACCGCATGTGACGACGGTGTTCGAGGCGGATCTCGGTGCGGTGCTCGCGCACCGCGCGCAGCATCGCGCCGATTTCGAACGGCGCGGAGCCTCGCTCACGCTGACGGCGTATTTCCTGCAGGCCTGCGTGGCGGCGATCCGCGCCGTGCCCGAGGCGAACAGTCGCTGGAACGGGCGCGCGCTCGACTTGCACGACGCCATGCACATCGGTGTCGCGACTGCGCTCGGCGACCGTGGGCTCGTCGTTCCGGTCGTGCGGCATGTCGAGACGCTCGATCTCTTCGGCATCGCACAGGCCCTCGGCGAACTCGTCACGCGTGCGCGCGAGGACCGGCTCGCGCCCGCCGATGTGCGCGGCGGGACCTTCACGATCTCGAACCACGGTGTCAGCGGCAGCCTCGTCGCGACGCCGATCGTCATCAACCAGCCGCAGTCGGCGATCCTCGGCGTCGGCAAGCTCGAAAAGCGGCCCGTCGTGGTCACGGAGTCGGGCGAGGAGCGCATCGTCGCGCGTCCGCGCTGCTACGTGACCCTCACGATCGATCACCGCGTGATGGACGGGGAGCGCGCGAACCGGTTCCTCGAGGTGCTGGTGCGCGGGCTCGAACAGGTATCCAATTGAGGCAGGCAATCGAGGCCATGATGGACATTGCAGCACTCGAGACCCGCTTCCAGGCCCGCATCGACGCGGACGAGCGCATCGAGCCGAAGGACTGGATGCCGGACGCCTATCGCCGGGCGCTGATCCGGCAGATGTCGCAGCACGCGCATTCCGAAATCGTCGGCATGCTGCCGGAGGGCAACTGGATCACGCGCGCGCCGTCGCTCGAGCGCAAGGCGATCCTGATCGCGAAGGTGCAGGACGAGGGCGGGCACGGCGCGTACCTTTACGGCGCGACCGAGACGCTCGGGGTCACGCGCGAGGCGTTGATCGGGGAGCTGCTGACGGGCGCCGCGAAGTATTCGAGCATTTTCAATTATCCAACGCCGACCTGGGCCGACGTCGGGGCGATCGGCTGGCTCGTCGACGGCGCGGCGATCATGAACCAGATTCCGCTGTGCCGCTGCTCCTACGGTCCGTATGCGCGCGCGATGGTGCGCATCTGCAAGGAGGAGAGCTTTCACCAGCGCCAGGGCTTCGACATCATGCTCACGCTCGCGCGCGGCACGGACGCCCAGCGGCGGATGGCGCAGGAGTCGCTCGATCGCTGGTGGTGGCCCGCGCTGATGATGTTCGGGCCGCCCGATGCCGACTCGAAGCACTCCGCGCAGTCGATGCGCTGGAAGGTCAAGCGCTTCAGCAACGATGAGCTGCGCCGCCGCTTCATCGAGTTCACGGTGCCGCAGGCGGAATTCCTCGGGCTCGTGGTCCCGCAGGGCACGATCGACTGGAGCGAGTTCGAGAGCGTGCTGAAGGGCAATGGCCCGTGCAATCGCGAGCGCCTCGAGGCGCGACGGCGTGCGCACGACGCGGGGCGATGGGTGCGGGAAGCAGCGCTCGCCTACGCGGCGAAGCCGCGCCCGGTGCGACAGGAGGCGACGGGATGACGACAGCCAACGACTGGCCGCTCTACGAAGTGTTCATCCGCGCGCGGGGCGGACTCGACCACAAGCACGTCGGCAGCCTGCACGCTGCCGATGCGCGCATGGCGCTCGAGCACGCGCGCGACGTGTACACGCGCCGCCTGGAGGGCATCAGCATCTGGGTCGTGAAGTCGAGCGAAATCGTCGCCTCCGATCCGGCCGACGCGGATGCGTTCTTCGAACCCGCCCGCGACAAGGTCTACCGGCATCCGACTTTCTACGACATCCCGGACGAGGTGAAGACGCTGTGAGCGCGCTGTCGGAGCACGAGCCGCACGTCGCCTACGTGCTGCGCCTCGCGGACTCGAACCTCGTGCTGGCCCAGCGGCTCGGGGAGTGGGTCGGGCATGCGCCGGCGCTCGAGGAGGACCTGGCGCTCGCCAACATCGCGCTCGATCTGCTGGGCCAGGCGCGCCTGCTGCTGACGCATGCGGGCGTGCTCGAAGGAAAAGGACGCGACGAGGATGCGCTCGCGTTCCTGCGCGAGGAGCGTGAATTCCTGAACGTGGCACTCGTCGAGCAGCCGAACGGCGACTTCGGCGACACGATCGCGCGCCAGTTCCTCCACGATGCGTGGCAGGTCGAACTCTACGGGCGACTCGCCGCCTCGCGCGATGCGCAGCTTGCGGCGATCGCGACGAAGGCACTCAGGGAATCGACCTACCACCTGCGATTCAGCGCCGGCTGGATGGTGCGCCTCGGCGATGGCACGGACGAAAGCCACCGGCGCGTCGAGGAGTCCCTCGGGCGTCTCTGGCCCTGCACGCTCGAACTCTGCGAAGCGGACGACCTCGATCGCGCGATGCTCGCCCTGGGCATCGGCGTCGATCTCGCGGCCGTGCGCGCGGGTTGGGATCGGCGCGTGAATGACACGCTCACGGAGGCGACGCTGACGCGCCCGGCGGACCGGCCGTGGCGCTGGTTCGGCAAGCGCGGCGTGCACGGTGAACACCTCGGGCGGTTGCTCGCCGAGATGCAGTCGCTGCATCGCGCACACCCCGGGGCGCAGTGGTGACGAGCGCGGCCCTCACGAGCAGCGCGAGCGCAGCGATCGAGGCGCAGCTGTGGCGCTGCCTCGAAGGCGTGGCCGACCCGGAGATCCCGGTGCTCAGCATCGTCGACCTCGGGATCGTGCGCCACGTCGGGATCGATGCGCACGGCACCGTCGAAGTCGGCCTGTCGCCGACCTATTCGGGATGCCCCGCGACCGCAGTCATCAAGGCGCAGGTGGCGCATGCACTGCAAGCTCACGGCTGGCCGCATGCGCGCATCGTCGACGTGCTTGCGCCCGCCTGGAGCACCGACTGGATCAGCGCCGAGGGACGCCGCAAGCTGCACGAATACGGTATCGCGCCGCCGGTGCGGGGGCCGGTGGCCTGTCCGCGATGCGGCTCGGAGGACACACGGCAGCTGAGCGAATTCGGCTCGACGCCGTGCAAGGCGCTGTACCGCTGCACGAAGTGCCTCGAACCCTTCGATCATTTCAAGTGCCTGTAGCGCGATGCTCCGATTCCATCCGCTGACGCTCGAGTCGAAAGCCGCGATCGCGGACGATGCCGTATGCCTCACGTTCGCCGTGCCGGAATCGCTGCGCGAGGAGTATCGCTTCGCCGCCGGCCAGCACCTCGCGCTGCGCATCGATGCCGAGGATGGCGAGCGCCGCACCTACTCGATCATGAGCCCCGAGGGCAGCACGCAACTGCGGATCGGCGTGCGCGCGCATCCGTGCGGCAGGATTTCCACGTTCCTCATGCAACGGCTCGCGGTCGGTGATCGCGTCGACGTGCTGACACCGAACGGCAGTTTTCATTCCCGGGTCGATCCGGCACGCGTGGCGCGGCGCGTGGCGTTTGCGGCGGGCAGCGGCATCACGCCGGTGCTGTCGATCGCCGCAACCGTGCTCGAGCGCGAGCCGCGGGGCAGCTTCCTCCTCTTCTATGGCAACCGCACGGCCGCGAGCACGATGTTCCTCGACGAGGTGATGGCGCTCAAGAACCGCTTTCCGACGCGCCTCGCGGTGCATTGGCTCTTCAGCCGCGAACCACAGGACATCGATATCCTGAACGGCCGCATCGACGCGGCGCACGTTCGCGCATTTGCGCGCGTGTTTTTCGACGCGCCGACCGTCGACGAGTACTTCCTGTGCGGGCCCGGCTCGATGAACGACGACATCGCGGCGGCGCTTCGCACTCTCGGTGCCGTCGGCCCCATCCACACGGAGTTCTTCGGCGCGGCGGCAGTGCCGCCCACGCCGCAGATCGTTGCGCCGCCACCGGCGCCTGTCGCGGCCCCGGGCCTCACCCGGATCACGGTCACCATGGATGGTCGGCGCCGCAGTTTCGAAATGGCGACGCAGGGTGGCGAAACCGTGCTCGAAGCCGCGGAGCGTGCCGGGCTCGACCTGCCGTATTCCTGTCGCGCCGGCGTCTGTTCGACCTGTCGCACGAAAGTGACCAGCGGCGCCGTTGCGATGGACCAGAATCATGCGCTCGAGGACTGGGAACTCGCCGAGGGTTTCGTGCTGTGCTGCCAGTCGCGTCCGACGAGCGCGGAGCTCGAGATCACCTACGACGAATAGGATTTCCCATGCCGTACGAAACGATCCGCTTCGACATCGCGCACGGTGTCGCTCGCCTGACGCTCGATCGGCCGGACAAGCTGAACAGCTTCAACACGAAGATGCACGCGGAAGTTCGCGCGGCGCTGGCGCGGGTCCTGCCGGAAGGCGGCCGTGTGCTGGTGCTGACGGGCGCCGGCCGCGCGTTCTGCGCCGGCCAGGATCTTGCCGATCGCGCGGTGGCCCCCGGGGGCGCCTCCGTGGACCTCGGGGAATCGATCGAGCGCCATTACAAGCCACTCGTGCTCGCGTTGCGCAATCTCCCGTTGCCGGTGATCGCCGCGGTCAACGGCGTGGCCGCGGGCGCAGGCGCCAATATCGCCCTGGCCTGCGATCTCGTGATCGCGGCCCGGTCCGCGAGCTTCATCCAGTCCTTCAGCAAGCTCGGGCTCGTGCCGGACTCGGGGGGGACATGGAGCCTGCCGCGGCTCGTCGGGCAGGCGCGCGCGCTTGGCCTCACCCTGCTCGGCGAGAAACTCACCGCGGAAGAGGCGGCGCAGTGGGGCCTGATCTGGCGCTGCGTCGAGGATGCGCAGTTCCCGGCGGTCGTCGATACGCTCGCCGCCCGGCTCGCCACTGCGCCGACGCGCGGGCTGGCGCGCACCAAACAGGCGATCCACGAATCGTGGGGGCAGTCGCTCGATGCGCAACTCGACCTCGAACGGGACTGCCAGCGCGAACTCGGACAGTCCGCCGACTACGCGGAAGGCGTGGCGGCCTTCATCGCCAGGCGCGCTCCCGCCTTCACGGGACGATGAGGCGAACATGAGCGACGCGGAGCGGACCATGCAGTTGAAGAGCTATGTGACCGGGGAATGGCACGCGGGGACGGGCGACGGGGAGCTGCTTCGCGATGCTACGACGGGTGAGGTGGTCGCGACCGCTTCATCCGCCGGAATCGATTTCGGCGCCGTGCTGGCGCATGCGCGACAGGTGGGCGGGCCGACCCTGCGGCGACTCACGTTCCATGAGCGCGCGGCCGTCCTGAAGGCGCTCGCGAAGCGCCTCATGGAGCGGAAGGAGGAGTTCTACACGCTGTCGTTTGCGACCGGCGCGACGCGGGCGGACTCCTGGATCGACATCGAGGGCGGCATCGGCACGCTGTTCGCGTATGCGAGCCGCGGGGTGCGCGAACTGCCGAACGGGCATGTCCACATCGACGGCGAGCCCGAAGCGCTCTCGAAGACGGGCGGCTTCAGTGGTCGCCACATCTGCGTGCCGCGCGAAGGCGCCGCCGTGCACATCAATGCGTTCAACTTTCCGGTCTGGGGCATGCTCGAGAAGCTCGCGCCGACGCTGCTCGCCGGCATGCCGGCGGTCGTGAAGCCGGCGACCGCGACCGCGTATCTCGCCGAACTCGTTTTCCGGCGCATCGTCGAATCGGGCCTCCTGCCGGAGGGCGCCGTGCAGCTCGTGTGCGGCGGTGTCGGCGATCTCTTCACGCACCTCGGCGGCCAGGACGTCGTGTCGTTCACGGGCTCGGCGTCGACCGCCGCGCAGCTTCGCGTGCATCCGACCGTGATCGGCAACGCCGTGCGCTTCATCAGCGAAACGGACTCGATCAACTCCTGCATCCTCGGCGGCGATGCGGCGCCCGGCACGCCGGAGTTCGACACGTTCATCCGCGAGGTGGCGCGCGAAATGACCGCGAAGGCGGGGCAGAAATGCACCGCGATCCGCAAGGCACTGGTGCCGGCGGCACAGCTCGAGCCGGCGGTGGCGGCGCTGCGCGCGGCGCTCGCGAAAGTGATTGTGGGCGATCCGCGGCGCGAGGAGGTGCGCATGGGGCCGCTCGCGGGACTCGCGCAGCGCCGCGAGGTGCTCGCCCGCATCGCGGAACTGCGGCGCGAGGCCGATCTCGTGACCGAGGCCGCAACCGAAATCGTCGGCGCCGATCGCGAGCGCGGCGCGTTCGTCGCGCCGACGCTGCTCGTGGCACGGCGGGCAGAGGGCGCGCAACGCCTGCATTCGATCGAGGCGTTCGGCCCCGTGTGCACCTTGCTGCCCTATGGCACGAATGCGGACGCCATCGCGCTCGCGAATCGCGGCGAGGGGAGTCTCGTGTCTTCGGTGTTCACGGCGGATCAGGCCCTTGCGCGCGAACTCGCGCTCGGCCTCGCGCCCTGGCACGGGCGGCTGCTGTTCGTGGACCGCGACTGCGCGCGCGAATCCACCGGCCACGGTTCGCCGTTGCCGGGTCTCATCCACGGCGGGCCGGGCCGGGCGGGCGGCAGCGAGGAAATGGGCGGACTGCGGGGCGTGATGCATTACCTGCAGCGCTCGGCGCTCCAGGGCAGCCCGTCGACGCTCGCGGCCATCACCGGTCGCTGGCAACGTGGTGCGCGGGAGATCACGGGCGCGGTGCATCCGTTCCGTCGCACGCTGCCGGAACTCGAAATCGGCGAGACGCTGCACTCGGCCGAACGTGAAGTGACGCTCGCCGACATCGAGCGATTCGCCGCGCTCAGCGGCGACACGTTCTATGCCCACGTGGACGAGGCGGCCGCGAAGCGCAATCCGCTCTTCGGCGGGCGCGTGGCGCACGGCTACTTCCTGATCTCCGCGGCGGCCGGACTCTTCGTCGATCCGCCCTACGGACCGGTGCTCGCCAACTACGGCCTCGAACGCCTGCGCTTCGCGAAGCCCGTGCGCCCGGGCGACCGGATCAAGGTGCGTCTCACCTGCAAGGCGAAATCACTGCGCGTGGACAAGGGTTACGGCGAGGTGGTCTGGGACACGGAAATCACCAATCAGGATGGCGAGATCGTCGCGAGCTACGATGTGCTCACGATGGTCAGCGCAGAACCCGTCGAGGGTCGTTGACCCGAAGGTTCGACTGCAGTTTTGTCGTGACACGTCCCCATATCCGGTGGCATCCTTTCAGAGAACACTTGAGCGGCGGGTTCTGGTCGCTTCCGCCCCAGTGCCGCGTCTCGAGAGCACGGGGAGATTTGGCTTATGGCGAGGCGATTGAGTCAGTGGTGCCTGCTGCTCCTGTTGCTCACGAGCGCGGGGGCATTTGCCGGCACGCTGAACTACCAGTACGACGCGCTCGGCCGACTGATCGCGGTCACGCGTCCCGCCGATGGCACCGTGGTCAGTTATGCGCTCGACCCGGCGGGTAATCGCACGGAAGTCGCCACGCGCACGCCACCGGGCATCCCGGCTTCGATCACGGTGCCCTCGAGCAGTGCCACGGGAAACTATACGGTCTCCAGGGGGTGCGGCGAGCGGAACCGTCACCGCCTACGAACTCTACGAAGCGACGAATGCGGGCTTCTCGGTTCAGGTGCTCGCCTACAGCGGCACGACGACCAGCAAGGCCCTCTCGGGCAAAGCCAACGGGACCTACTACTACCGGGTGCGGGCCTGCAACGGCACCGCCTGTAGCGGTTATCGCACGGGCGCAAATGCGATCACCGTCAATCTCGCGCCCCCGGGGCCGCCCGCGCCGCCGGCGAGCATTTCCGGGCCGTTGATGAACTATACCGGCAACTACTCGATCTCCTGGGCGTCCTCCACCGGCGCGACCCGCTACGAGCTCTGGGAAAGCGTCTACGGGAGCGCGTACGCGAAAGTCTACGACGGCCCGAACACGTCCAGGAGTTTCACCAACAAGCCGAACGGCGAGTATGAGTACCGGGCCAAGGCCTGCAATGCGGCCGGCTGCAGCGGCGACTCCCCGACGAGGCTGGTGCAGGTCTGTAAGGGCGGGTGCAATTTCGCGGCGCCGCCCCCGAGCGAGTAGCCCCCATGTGGACCCGGACTGTCAACACCGACATGATCCACACTTTGCGCCCGGGCCTTCTCGCTGTCGTGCTCGCGACCGTGTGCCTGGCGATCAGTCCGACCGCGCGTGCGCAGCAGGAAGTCCCGGAAGTGATCTCTCCGCTGCGGGTCGAGACCGATCACAACGGCTTGAACATCGTCAGCGGCCAGACCGGGCTGCGCGTCCCGGTGCTGTCGGTGCCGGCCGCGCCCAATCTGCGCTTCGATTACGTGCAGAATGCCGCGCCGCATGTGAAGGGCAAACAGTGGGGTGGAGGATCGGTTCAAGCCAATTTCACCGTACATACGATCACCGGAACTTCCGAGTCATTTCGTTGCCCCGACTTCGACTGCACGAGCTTGACGGGGTCGGGCTCCGTCTACGTCCCGAATGCAAATGTCTATTGGCGTGGAGGTTCGGGCGAGCGCTACCAATTCAACCTCCTACAAGTCAAAACCACGGGCAACCCCTTTTCGATGACCTATTACGCGTCATCGGTGAGCTACCCGAACGGCGAAATCATCACATTCGCCTATGACACAGTGACCGTTCCAGGGCCTCCGTTTCAGCAGACGTACTATCGACCCAACCGCGTCACCAGCAGTCTCGGGTATTTCATTGCGATCACCTACCATTCGGCGGATCTCGCCAGCGGATACTGGGGTTCGCCGGCACAGGCGACCCTGTACAAGAGCACCGCCCCCACGACGCCTCTCGGCCGCCTTTCCTACAGCCTGGACGGTTCGACGATCACGGATCTCGGCGGGCGCGTGTTCGTGTGCCAGGGTTGCGCGAACACGCTGAGCGCGCCACTCGAGCGGTACTCGGGGTCGCTCAAGCTGCCGGAAGAATCATCACCCACGTACGAAGCCGCGGCGCTGCCCGGCTACACGCTGGTCGGCTCGATCACGCGGGACGGCGTGCCCTGGAACTACGCCTACACGAACCCGCAATACGACAGCGTGGCGAAAGGCTATCTCTACAGTCGGGTCACCGTGACCGGCCCGGAAGGCTACAACACTTTCTACGACATCGTGACCCGGGATCATCGCAACGTCATCACGCGGATCACCGATTCGATCGGACGGGCCACCGCGGTCGTCTTCGATGACGTCTACCGGCTGAGCGAGATCACGTATCCGGAAGGCAACAAGGCGAGCGTGGCCTACGACGCGGTGGGCAACATCACCTCGCGGACCACGACGCCGAAGCCCGGTTCGGGGCTGAGCTCGGTCACCGAGACGGCGAATTACCAGACCAGCGCTTGCGGCAGCGGCGCGTTCGATATCCTCTGCAACCGGCCGACCTGGTATCGCGACGGCCTCGGCCGGCAGACCGACTTTCAGTACAACGCCGCCGGTCAGCTCACCGAGCAGACCGATCCGGCGGATGCGAACGGCGTGCGGCGCCGGACGATTATTTCTTACGAGACGACGACCGGACTCAGCCGCCGCGACGTCGTGCGGGTATGCGGCGATACCAGCACCTGTGGCACGCCCGACGAGATCCGCACCGAGTACGACTACTGGGGCAACACCTTCCTGCCCTCCGTCGTGCGCCGCATCAATGCGGCGCGCGGCGAGACGCTCGAGACGCACTACACTTACGACGACGCGGGCAGGCTCGTGGTCGAAGACGGCCCGCTGCCGGGTACCGGCGACGCCAAGTATTTCCGCTATGACGTGCACGGCCGGCGCACCTGGGAGATCGGCCCGGCGGATGCCAATGGCGTGCGGCCCGTGCGGTATTTCAATTTCCGCGACTCGGACGACAAAGTGGCCTACGTGGACGAAGGCTCGGTCACGAGTCCGACCGACGCCTCGCTCACGCCGTTTCGCCGTATCGACCACGGCTATGACACCCGGCGCAATCCGGCGCTCGAGACCGTGTCCGCCGGCGGGGCCGCCTACACCGTCGTTCAACGCACGTTCGACTTGCAAAACCGGCTCGACTGTGAGGCGCGCCGGATGAACCCCGACGTGTTCGCCTCGCTTCCGGGCAGCGCCTGTACGCTGGGTGCACAAGGGAGCTTCGGCCCGGACCGGATCACGCACAATGTCTACGACCCCGCCGGGCAGCTTCTCGTGGTGCAGCGCGCCTACGGCACGACCCTGCAGCAGGACTACGCGACCTACACCTACCGGCCGAACGGCCAGCGCGCGACGGTGAAGGACGCGAACGGCAATCTGAGCACGTTCGAATACGACGGCTTCGATCGCCTCTCGAAGCTGCGTTTTCCGGTCGCGACGCTCGGTGCCAACCAGTCGAGCACCACCGACTACGAACAGTACGGCTACGACGCGGTGGGCAACCGCACCTCGCTCAGAAAGCGCGACGGTCGCACGATCGACTACACGTACGATGCGCTCAATCGCGTGCGCGTGAAGACCGTGCCGACCTCGACGAGCGGAGCGCCGGGCTACAGCGTGTACCACGGCTACGACGTGCGGGGCCTGCTGGCCTACGCGCGCTTTGGCTCTGACAGCGGCCCGGGCGTGACGAACACGTACGACGGGTTCGGCCGCCCGCGCATCTCGAGCAGCACCATGGGCGGCACGACGCGCCCCGTCACCTCGGACTACGACGCGCACGGCAACCGCACCCGCCTCACCCATCCGGACGGAGCGTTCTTCGAGTACGCCTACGACGCCGCCGACCGGCTGCTGCACCTGTCGGAGAACGGCCCCTCGGTCACGCTCGCCTCGATCTTCTATGACGCGCAGCTGCGCCGCGACGAACTCGACCGCGACGCGGCGGGCGCGATCACCCGTTACGACTACGATCCGATCTCCCGCCTCGACGGGCTGACGCACGATCTCGATGGCACGGGCAGCAGCCACGACGCCGCCTTCGGCTTCACCTTCAACCCCGCGAGCCAGATCACCTCGCGCGTGCTCACGAACGACGCGTACGAGTTCGCGCTCACGAACGCGGCCCAGAGCTACACCGTCAACGGCCGCAACCAGTACACCCTGGTCGGAGGCGCGACCCACACCTGGGACGCCAACGGCAACCTCACCTCAGACGGCGCCACCACCTTCGGCTACGACACCGAGAACCGCCTGGTGAGCGCCAGCGGCGCCCATACCGGCTCGCTCACCTACGATCCGCTCGGGCGGCTGTGGGAGGTCTCCACCGCCTCGGGCGTCACCCGGTTCGTGTACGACGGCGACCGGCTGATCGGCGAGTACTCGAGCGCCGGCACCGTGCTGCGTCGCTACGTGCACGGGGCGGGACTCGATGAGCCGCTCGTGTGGTACGAGGGGGCGGCCGTGTCGGCCAGCAACCGCCGCTACCTGCACGCCGACCACCAGGGCTCGATCGTCGCGGTGAGCTCGTCCTCCGGATCAATGCAGCAGATCCGCACGTACGACGCCTACGGGGTCACCGCCCCCGGCAACACCCTGCGCTTCCAGTACACCGGCCAGGCGGCGATCCCCGACCTCGGCCTCCTCTACTACAAGGCCCGCTTCTACAGCCCCGCCCTCGGGCGGTTCCTGCAGACCGATCCGATCGGGTATGAGGATGAGTTCAACCTCTATGCGTATGTCGGGAATGATCCGATGAACCAGAGCGATCCGTTCGGCCTCGACGCGTGCCCAAATGGCGACCAGAATTGCGTGGAAGATGAGGAAACAGAGAAACCCGGCCAGGCCCCGCAGGATGGACATCCTGTAACTGAAAAACAGAAGCAGCTAGATGAAGTTGTAGTTAAAGCTCGCAAAGAGAAGAAAATTGGCGATCAAGCGATCAACTTCAATTTGCCTTTTCCACAAGAGCAGTACGGTGCTATCGAAGAAGTGACAGTCACGGCGGTTAGAGGGAAGCAGGAGCGGAAGTATTCTTGTAGCGACGGCTCGTCAGGAGCAAGCAATGTACTAAACGCTTCCGATTTTGCCGGTGCCGATGCCGCGGTACACACGCATCCCAACTGGGGCGACTCGTCCCCCGGAATGGATGACGGTGCAATTCCCGGGGCTCTCGGAATCTCAAATTACGGAATATCCCCCCGCGGAGCTTGGGTTGTTGAGATGACTCCCTCTGGATACCGAGCGCGGCTAATTTCGGGAAGCTGGGGTTCCTCACGGGCAAATGTTCATGCGGCTGTTCGCGGCTACAACACTGGAGGAGGCCGGGGCTCGTCCGAAAAGACGTGCACCTACGAGTAGTGCCAATGAAGCTTAGCTCTTTGTGCTCACTGTCATTTTCTGCAGCCACCATTGTTTTTTGTGGCTGCGCGAGTCCCGAAGCGACTATTCGAACGTCGGTCACCGACTCACCCGGCCAATTTGTCGGCTGGGTTCGATTCGTTGGAGAGTTTGTGCTCTATTCCGACCGCGTAGCGTTTGATGGCTTTCGCAGAGAGCGCTGCATCAGCGGAGCATTGCCGCTGGAGCGTCAACGTGATGCTGCCAAGAGGCTGAACGGAAAGAGGGTACGGGTAATTGCGAAGAAGGTGCCGTGGGCATTGCCTGATCCACTAGCGGTGTCGCTAAACAATCAAGGTTCGCCGATAACTAACTGGTGCGGCGAAAAGTACGTTCTTTTTGCAACTGACATGGCGATCGAGTAGAGCCCTCCGCCGCAAGAGGAACAAGAGTGCGTATTCCGGCGAAGCCGGGCCACCATTCCGATTCAAGTGAGGTCATCATTCCGGACGATGCGGGACCACCGTTTCACGCCAACCGCACCCGCCTCACCCATCCGGACGGGGCGTTCTTCGAGTACGCCTACGACGACGCCGACCGACTGCTGCACCTGTCGGAGAACGGCCCCTCGGTCACGCTCGCCTCGATCTTCTATGACGCGCAGCTGCGCCGCGAGGAGCTCGACCGCGACGCGGCGGGGGCGATCACCCGTTACGACTACGATCCGATCTCGCGGCTCGATGTGCTGACGCACGATCTCGATGGGACGGGCAGCGGCCACGACGCCGGCTTCGGCTTTACCTTCAACCCCGCGAGCCAGATCACCTCGCGCGTGCTCACGAACGAGGCGTACGAGTTTGCGCTCACGAGCGCGGCCCAGAGCTACACCGTCAACGGCCGCAACCAGTACACCCAGGTCGGGGGTGCGAGCCACACCTGGGACGCCAACGGCAACCTGACCTCCGACGGCGCGAGCACCTTCGGCTACGACACCGAGAACCGCCTCGTGAGCGCCAGCGGCGCCAAGACCGGCTCGCTCGCCTACGATCCGCTCGGGCGGCTGTGGGAAGCGTCCACGGCCTCGGGCGTCACCCGGTTCGTCTATGACGGCGACCGGCTGATCGGCGAGTATTCCAGCGCCGGCACGGTGCTGCGCCGTTACGTGCACGGGGCAGGGGTCGATGAGCCGCTCGTGTGGTACGAGGGGGCGGCGGTGTCGGCGGCCAATCGCCGCTACCTGCATGCGGACCACCAGGGCTCGATCGTCGCGGCGAGCGGCGCCTCAGGCGCAATGCAGCAGATCCGCACTTACGACGCCTACGGGGTCACGACCTCCGGCAACACGCTGCGCTTCCAGTACACCGGTCAGGCGGCGATCCCCGACCTCGGTCTTCTCTACTACAAGGCCCGGTTCTACCACCCCGCCCTCGGGCGGTTCCTGCAGACCGACCCGATCGGGTATGAGGATGAGTTCAACCTCTATGCATACGTCAGGAATGATCCACTAAACAATGTGGATCCAGCGGGTACTTGTCCCACCGGCTCCAACATAAAAGGCGCCAACGTTCCGGAATGCAAGGTGCTCGGATTTCCTCAGAGAACAGGCGCCGCGAAGAAGAGCGAGTGTCCGGAATGCGATGAAGTATCGTGAACGATCCAACGCCGGGACAAGACAAGCCTGCAACCGAAACAGGCGTTGAGAATGATGCCACGCCTCAAGCTGGATTCCGGCAGGTGGCGGGAAAGCTGGGAAACAACAAGGTCATCTCATATCTGCGCAAAGATGGAAACGGAAACACGATGGTCGTCAACGTGACCCTCCCTGGTCATTCGTTGTTCCCCGGCTACGTGGCGCGCATGGTCACGATCGAGAACGGACAAGCAGTCATTCACAATGTAGGAGAAGGAACGGGATGGCTCCAGAGCTTCGGGCCATTGAGCGACCTTCTCATCAACAATGTCTGGATCCAGCAGAGCCAGGACATCATAGATTCCAACTAAGTAAGAGGCTGGTTTCAATGAATACGCATGTCGGTCTACGTAGCACGTTTCGATTTGCGTTGGTGGCGATACTTGTTGTGGTATCGCTGATCCCGGTGATTCTCACATTCCTGACGCTCGGCGATTTGAATCTGTGGTACTCGATCGCCATTTGGCTGTTGTTTATTGGGTTGCTCGCAAAACGCTCGCGATACGTCGTGATCGGGTCAGCGGCGTTGTTGGCCGTTGCACTGACCTTCCAGCCGATCCCGAACTGGTTGTCGATCTCGAATGAGGGGGATGTTCGAGTTCGCTTCATTGGATTCTCGGCGCTTCAAGACACGGCCGCTGTCGTCATCGGGTTGTGGGTCTTCCAGTGCTTGGTGCTGCTGGGTGTGGCAACGCTTCTTAAGAGGCCAGTTTTGAATCAGAGTCCACTTGGGTAGAAATCAACCAGAGTTCGCACTGTGCCCAGGGCCTCTACTCATCTTGTAACCCCCTCGCATTTCCGGACCATTTGGAAGTAGAAGGTTACGGAGATTTTGCCATCTCGTACTGCCGAGAGCCGAGGATGTCGCGTCCGACCGCCTTGGCTTCGGCGCGGAAGTCCTTGCCTGTCGACGGTCTGACCTGCCGGCCTTCTTCGGACCATGAAAATTCATACTCTCGCACATGGCCTCGCAAGTGCCTGACCGGGCCGCTCGCATTTGCCGGGCCGGACCGACGGTTAGATTCCGGCGTCCTTGAGCCCCCTACGGCCGCTTTCTCTTCGGCCCCCCCTCCGGACCCCCGACGTCGTAGTCCTCGAAATCGCTCACGAGGTCGGCCGTGCGCTTGTCCTCGAGCAGCCGCTCGAGGCGCCGCCACGCCGGGTCGCCCAGCTTCTGGCCGCGGCGCTTGGCGAGGTCGAGGTCCTTGATGACCCGGTCGAGGTCGATGTCCTCGCCGGCAGCGCTTTCCTCTTCCTCATCCTCGTCGTCGAATTCGTCGGACTCGGGCTTCTCGCTCATGGCGCGCGGAGATTTAGCGCGAAATGCGCCCGGGCGCAACGGGCGGATTTGAGTTGTGCCAACCGGCTACCGGATCAGCGCGTTCATCTCGAAAATCGGCAGCAGCATTGCAAATACGATGCCCATCACGAACAGGCCCATCAGGATGATCAGCAGGGGTCCGAGGAGCCCGACGAGCGCCGTGAGGATGCCGTCGAGCTCGCGCTCCTGGCTGATCGCCGCGCGTTCCAGCATGGTCTCGAGTTCGCCGCTCGACTCGCCGCTCGAGATCAGGTGGATGGTCATCGGCGGGAAGAGCCGGCTCTGGCCGAGCGAACGGCCAATCGGGGCGCCCTCGCGCACGCGCTGACCGGCGTCGGCGACCGCGCTTTTCATCGGCAGGCTCGTCACGACTTCGCCCGCGATCCGCAGCGCTTCGAGCACCGGCACCGACGCCGCGGTCAGGATGCTGAGGGTGCGCGTGAAGCGGGCGGTATTGAAGCCGCGGACGAGTCGCCCGACGAGCGGGAGGCGCAGTTGCAGTTCGTGGTAGCGGCGGCGCGCGGCGGGGTTGCGGAGCCAGCGCGTGATCCCGATGATCGCGACCACGATCGCGGCGAGGAGCCACAGGCCGTAATCGTGCAGGAAATTGCTGACCGCGATGAGGATGCGCGTCATCAGCGGCAGCTGGGCCTTGCCCGTGTCGAAGACCTCGATCACCTTCGGCACCACATAGACGAGCAGGCCCGTGACGATGCCGAAACACAGGATCGACAGCACGATCGGGTAGAGCATCGCACCGAGCACCTTCTGGCGCGTCACCTCGCGCCCCTCGGTGTAGTCGGCGAGGCGCTCGAGCACTTCGTCGAGGTGCCCGGACTGCTCGCCGGCGGCCACCGTCGCACGGTAGATTTCCGGGAATACGCGCGGAAACTCCGCGAAACCGCTCGCGAGCGTGTGGCCTTCCATCACGCGCGAGCGCACGCCGAGGAGGATGCTCTGCACGCGCGGCTTCTCGGTCTGCTGCGATACGGCAAGCAACGCTTCCTCGAGCGGCAGGCCGGCGCGGGCGAGCGTGGCGAGCTGGCGCGTCAGCAGTGCGAGGTCGGCCGCCGAAACACCGCGACCGAAGCGGAAACTACGCTGGCGGCGCGCCTCCTCGCGCGCCGCCTCCGTGACCGTGACCGGCAGCAGCGAACGCTCGCGCAGCAGCTGGCGGACATGCTTCGCGGTGTCGCCTTCCAGGACACCCTTTTTCTCGCGACCCGCCGCGTCGAGGGCGGTGTACTCGAAGGCGCCCATACGCGCCTTTCAGGCGGCGAGCAGCGCGCGGCTTGCAGCGGACAGCCAGAGGCGCTGGCTTCGCCTTCCGGCTGTCCGCTGCAAGCCACCCGCCGCCCGCTCTCCGTCAATCTTCACGAGTCACTCGCAGGACTTCCTCGAGGGTTGTTTCCCCCTTGAGGACCCTGTTCCGCCCGTCATCGCGGATCGACGGCGTCATCGTGCGCGCGTAGCGCTCGAGTTCGTGCTCGGCGACCCCGTCGTGGATCATGGTGCGCATCTGGTCGTCGACGATGATCATTTCGTAGATGCCGCTGCGGCCGCGATACCCCATGCCGAGTTCGCTGCTCGGGCGGTAGAGGACCGGCGACTCGTCGGCCGGGCCGAGGTTCAGGATGCGCCGCTCGTACTCGCCCGCCTGGAATGGCTGCTTCGTCTCGGGATTCAGCACGCGCACGAGGCGCTGGGCGAGGACGCCGATCAGGCTCGAGGAGAGCAGGAACGGCTCGATCCCCATGTCGCGCAGCCGCGTGACGGCGCCGGCCGCCGTGTTCGTGTGCAGGGTCGAGAGCACGAGGTGGCCGGTGAGGCTCGCCTGCACCGCGATCTGCGCGGTCTCGAGGTCGCGGATTTCGCCGACCAGCACCACGTCCGGGTCCTGGCGCAGGATCGCGCGCAGGCCGCGCGCGAAGGTCATCTCGACCTTGGTGTTGACCTGCGTCTGGCCGATGCCATCGATGTAGTACTCGATCGGGTCCTCGACCGTCATGATGTTGCGCGTGTTGTCGTTCAGCCGCTCGAGCGCCGCGTACAGCGTGGTCGTCTTGCCGGAACCGGTGGGTCCTGTGACCAGCAGGATGCCGTGCGGCTTGTGGATCAGCTGGTCCATCAGCGACTGCGTCGCCGGATCCATGCCGAGGGAGTCGAGATTCAGCCTTCCCGCCTGCTTGTCGAGGATACGCAGCACGACCCGCTCGCCGTGGCCGGACGGAATCGTCGAGACGCGCACGTCGACGGCGCGCCCCGCGATGCGCAACGAAATGCGCCCGTCCTGCGGCAGGCGCTTCTCGGCGATGTCGAGCTTCGACATCACCTTGATGCGCGAGACGACGAGCGGCGCGACCGCGCGGCGCGACTGCAGCACTTCGCGCAGCACGCCATCGACCCGGATGCGGATCACGAGCCGGTTTTCGAACGGCTCGATGTGGATATCGGAGGCGTTCTCCTTCACGGCCTGGGTGAGGAGGGCGTTGATCAGGCGGATGATCGGCGCGTCGTCGTCGCTCTCGAGGAGGTCCGCCTGCTCGGGCAAGTCGAGCGCGAGGTGCGCGAGGTCGACCGAGCCGTCGAGGCCCTCGGCCGCCTGCATGGCATCCGAGCCCGCTTCGTAAGTCAGCCGCAGCAGCGTGTCGAATTCCTCGTCGCCCACTCTCGTCAGCCGGATGGGCATGCGCAAGTGGCGGCGCACCTCGGCGATCGCGATCGGGGTCACGTCGCCGCGGTACGCGCAGTCCGCGACTCCGTCGGCCGTGTGGCGCACGAGCACGCCGTGGCGCTTCGCGAATGCGAACGACAGGTTGCGCGCGGCCGGGCGCGCGGTACTGCGTGTCGTGGCAGCGGGCGGTGCGGTGGTCGCAGCTTCGGTCACGATGACTCCGGCGGCACGGGCGGCGACGTCGGGGCCGGCGCGGGAGCCGGTGCGGGAGCCGGTGCGGCTTCGGGCGCAGGCGCGGGCT
>JABAQN010000021.1 GCA_019187495.1 Steroidobacteraceae bacterium | reverse complement strand
GCCGGCATCGAGCGCCGCGGCACCGAGCTTCAACTGCCCCGCGAGCGCCGCGGGCGCCCGCGATTCGATCTCCGCAAGCGGCTTGCCGATCGAACCGAAGCCGGCGATCGCGCCGTCGATGTCGCCGCCCGCGGCGCGCGCGGCCGCCGCTTCGGCCGAGCGCTTCACCGCCGCAAATTCGGCGCCACCCCAGACGCCCGCGGCGCGCGTCTCGATGGCCGCGAGACGCTTCGTGATGCCGCGCTCGAGCTCCGCCAGGGTCTTGCGGGGATCCGGCGCGGGCGCCGCTTCCGTCGCGCCTTCGCTGCGCGCGGCCGGCGCCACGGCTGCCGGCGTGTCGCTCGCCTGCGTGGCGATGCGTGGCAGCACGAAGAACACGAGCCCGATCGCCACGACTGCGGCAAGGATTGCGAGCACGAGGCCCGTGCGGCGGCGCCCGCCGGTGCGCACCGACGGTTCGGGCGCAAGCGCGGGAGGCACGACCACTTCGTCGGCCGGACCCGCCGCCTGCAGTTGCTCGCGCATCGGTTCCGGCAACTCCACGGCAATCGTGCCGCCCTCCTCCGCATCCGGCGCGGTGTCGATCGGCACGATCGGCGCGGTGCCTGGCTGGATCACGGCATCGGGCGGTGGCAGGGCCGACTCGCTCAGCACTTCGGATTCGATCGTCACCGTGTCGTGCAGGCAGGTGTGCAGCTCGTCGATCACCGCACGCATCGTCGCGGGCCGGCCATCGCGCGTCTTCGCGAGCATGCGCATCACGAGCGCGATGAGCCGCGGCGGCGCCGGGCGCACCGGTTTCAGTTCCGCGGCGGGCTCCTCGAGCACGCGCCGCAGCTCGAAACGCGGATAGAACGGCGGATAGCCGGAAAGGAGCTCGT
Organism: Steroidobacteraceae bacterium; assembly: GCA_019187495.1. Taxonomy (GTDB): domain Bacteria; phylum Pseudomonadota; class Gammaproteobacteria; order Steroidobacterales; family Steroidobacteraceae; genus CADEFQ01. The sequence goes on along the minus strand of JABAQN010000021.1, from coordinate 134,513 downwards.
ACGCGAGCGTACCGAGGCCGTAGATGTCGTCCGAAGGCGCCGGCGGCTCGCCGCGCAGCGCCTGCGGGCTCGCACTGAACGGCGATCCGTGGTCGGCAAACGGACTTTCGCCCGCGAACGAGGCCACGCCGAAATCCGCGATCAGCGTATGCCCCTCCTCGTCGAGCAGCACGTTGCCGGGTTTCAGGTCGCGATGCACGACACCGCGGCCGTGCGCGTGCTCGAGCGCCTGCGCGATCTCGATCAGCGCCGGCACGATGCGCGTATACGACTCGCCCCGCAGCACGCCGAGATCACCGCCCGGTGCGAGCGCCATCGGCAGCAGCACGGTGCCGTCGCAGTCCTGCGGCTCGTAGAGCTTCAGGATGCCTGGGTGGCCGAGGTCGCGCGTCGCCGCGTATTCATGCGCGAGCACGGCGAGCGCGTGCGGCGACGCGCCGATATCACGCTTGAGGATCTTCAGTGCGACGTCTTCGCGCCGCACCATGTCACGCGCCCGCCAGACCTCCGAGTGCCCGCCGGCACCGATCTGCGCCATCAGCGTGAACCGCCCGCAGAGGCGGTCGCCACGTGCCGGGTTCGGCATGGGCTGGCACGTACTCACTCGTTTCGGGACACCGGCGGCGGTGTCGGCGCGGGACCGGTGGCGACGGGCATCGCGGCGGCCGCGCTGCCCGTGTCCTCGAGATGGATCTGGCGCAGCAGTTCGCGCCATTCCCGGTACTGCTCTTCCGCGCTGCCGGTGAGCTTGAGCGTGCGGCCCTCGACCTCCACGACCTGCGGCGTGACCTCCGCGCGAAACGTATCGGCGAGTTCCTTGAGCGCCTCGGCGTGCACCTTCGCCTCCGAATACTTCTTGATGCCGGACATGATGCCCGCGACGCCGCCGACCGCGCCGGCCGTGCGCGCGGCACTCTGCACGTTGCGGCACGTGTAATCGCTCGCTCCGCATTGGTTCGGAACCAGCACGCTCGCGAGCACCGCGGCCGCGCCGAGCACGGTGCGCGTGCGCGCCGAGGCGCGCGCCCGGTCTTCCTTCTCGATTTCCTGCTGGCTCACGCGGCGGAAATTGCCGTAGGAGCTCTCGACCTTGTCGGCGAAATTCGCGTAATAGCTGTTCACCGTGTCGATCACCGCGAGGTCGCGTTCCCGGATGCGCCCGACACGCTCCATGACCGGATCGCCCTCTGCCGGCAGGCGCGCCACGCGTGCGACGCCATGCGCATCGGTCGCGAGATAGCCCTGCGCGGCGTCCGGCGCGAAGTCGCTCGCGAAACGCAGCGACGTGACACGGCGAATGTCGCGAAGGTCAGCCGACACGAGCGCATTGCGCGCCGCGAGCATGTCGTTCGCGATTTCGGAGTAGACATTCTGGAACGGATCGCGCGCTTCGAGTGCCGCTTCGGTCTTGTACGAGCCGAGGTCGGCCTCGCCCTGGTATTCCTTGTCCCTGATCCAGACCCGCCCCGTCGAATCGCTCACGTTGATCGCGAGCGCGAGGTGCGCGCCGGTCGACTCGAGGATCCGGCCCGTGACGATGACATCGACGATCGCCTTCTCCGGCACGACCCGCACCGCGCCCCACTGGCCCGAGGTCTCGAGCGTGGCGCGCAGCAGGCCCGGCAGATAGCCCGCCTCGGCATTGCGCACTTCCGGATAGATGCGCTTCTTCGCGAGTGCTTCCTCGTCGTCCTTCAGCGCGGCGGGAATGTTCGCGTCGAAAATGCGCACGCCCACATCGAGCAGTTCCGCTTCCGGAATCTGCGTGGTCGCCTGGACCGGATTCACCTTCGGCAGCGGGCGCGTTTCGCTCGTGACGCACGCGGCGAGCGCCGCCACGAACGGCAGCAGCGCCGCCTGGCGAAACAACACTCCCGGCCGTTCGTGTTTCGTGTTGCTCATCCGCCGCGCACGCTCTTCTTGTAGTCCTCGTATTCCTTCCAGAGCTTCTCTTTCAACTCCGGATCCGTTTCCTGCTCCGCCGCGCGCCGCAGGCGCCGCGCGACGATGTCGTCGTCGCTGCCGTCCGGGCGTTCCACCGCCCCTTTGCCCACGCCACCCGTGCCGGCGCTCGTGCGGGCCGGACCGGTGCTGCCATCGCTGCCGTCCGCACCGCTCTTCGATGCGCCCGACTCGCCGCCGCCCGACTGCGAGCCACGATCGGATCGCAGGTCGCCCGGCCGATTGCCCGTGTCGGCGGTGGTCGTGCCGCCCGCCGCTTCGTCGGTGGCCCCGCCACCGCCGGCGCGGCTGTCGCGTTCGCCCGCGATGACCTGCTGCTCCTTGCGGATGCGCTCGTCGAACGTACCCATGGACTCATCGAGGCGACGATCAGCGGCGTCGCGGCGCTCATCCGGAGTCTGCGCGGTGCCAGGCGGCAACTCCGCGCCACGACCCGCAGCGCTGCCAGCCGGATCCGCACTGCCGGAGGGAGTCGAGCCACCCGGCGTCGTGCTGCTCGCCGTCGACGACGCGCCCGGCATGCCGGCCGAGCCGCTCGATCCCGTGGACTCCGTGGATCCGGTGGATCCCGAACCTGACGGGTCGGAGGGTGTGCCGCTGCTACCGCCGCCGCCGCTGCTCTGCGGCGTCGCGCAGCCCGCGACGAGGAGCGCCGCGAGAAGACCCGGTATCCATCCAGCGTAAACCGAGCGCATGGCTCACCTCGATCGATCGGCAGGCGTCTCGCCCTCGGCCCGCAGGTCCTCGCCGACAAAGAAGCTGCGCAACTGCGCGGCGAGGCGATTGCAGGCCGTGCCCTGCACGCGCGCAATGAACGGCAGCGGCACCACGGCACCGATGATCGCGGACGTGCCCGTTACGTTCGTGCCGACGGTGCCGGCAGATTTCGCCTCCTGCAGATCCCAGATCGTCGCTTCGTAATCCGATTCCTTTTCCCACCAGCCGAAGCCGATGCATCCGGCGGCGCCGGGCGCGGCACCACAAGCGAGGCTGCCGCCGCCGTCGGTGCGGCGCGTGGCGCCATCCAGCCAGACGATGTAGCGCACGCCGCTCGCCGCGATGCGCTCGCTGACGCCCGGCTGCGCGAGCAGCGTGGTCACGGCTTCGGGCCTCGACGGTGCGGTACTCGGCTCGAGCCACGGAAACATCGCGTCGACGAAGGCGTCGTTGCCGAGGACATGCAAACCGCGCTTGCCCTGCGCCAGGTTGTCGCCGACGCAATCCATGAAGCCATCTTCGGTGCCGGCGCCTTCCACCTGCGGTTTGGCGAGCACCACCACCCCCTCGTCGCCCGAAATGTGCGTCGGCAGCTCGCGCGATGACTCGATTCGCGCGTGCATGCAGCCGACGAGGCTCAGGAGCCCCGCGACGGCTATCGGAGTTGCGGCCCTGGACATCATGGGTACCCGGAGTATGCCACGGGGTCGATAGGGGGTAAGACTTCGCACGTCCGTGGTGGTTCCATTTGAGACGAACAGCGGGCTGGTCAGAGGAGGGGTAGTTGTGCGCCCGGGGCCGACGGAGGACGAAACCGCGTCGAGTCGAGCGTGAAGCCCGGGCACCGCGCGCCCGCGGTGATGCAGCGCGGTTAGAAACAGCGCTCGAGACCGGAATCGTGCGAAGTGAGACTCGCCATCACGCCGACCAGCCCTGCACACGCCATGGGCACCAAGATTTCCAGATCACGCTCGATAAGCGTGCTTTTCGAGTCGATCGATATAGGATGACGGCAATCGCGCAGGACTTCGAGAATTTGCCTGGTGACGCCCAGCGGCTTCTCGAATGGCCGATACGGATCCGTGTTGACACACAGCGTGATCGGACCCGGAACGTGGCGCGGCGCCGCAAGCTCGTGGATCAGTCGCTCAGCGGCCTGCGGCTTGAAGTAGAGCCGCATCTCGAAGTCGAGACCGGGCGAAAGCCCCAGACACGCGTGGTTCGGGCGGGCATAACAGTTGTGGCTCACGACGCCGTTGGCGATGAAGTCGCCCGTTCCGGTCGTTATATCGAAGAGTTCGCGAGTGCCCGGCAGCGCGTCGATCGCGACCACCTGCGGCTCTGTGCCCGAATTGCCTGTATCGCGCGGTTCGCTGCCGAGGCCCACCGGTTTCGGCAGAAAATCTCCAACCACCATACGGATTGATCGACTGCGGGAAGCCGATGTCAGGCGAATCGTTCCGGGAAATGATCGTGCGCGCGGTCTCGGGACGAACGGTCGTCCCGATGCTGTCGGGCGTCGGCTCGTGATACCAGCCGTCATCGGCCGACTCCGAATGGTGACGGTCGAAGCGCGGCGGCAGGCTCGACACCGCGCCGCGACCCTTGAAAATGCGCGCCATGCGATACTGTACGAATATACAGTTTCGCTGTCCAGCGCTCTTGGCTACCCCCGATTCGGCCTCGGGAACGCATCGAGCCTGCGCAGCGAGGGAAACAGCGCGACGAACGCCGCCACGATCCCGGCGCACGCGACTCCGCCCCAGACGACCGCGGGCACGGCGCCGAACCAGCGCGCCGTCACGCCGGCGCGGAATTCGCCGAGTTCGTTCGAGGCGCCGATGAACATCGAGTTCACCGCGCTCACCCGGCCGCGGATCGCGTCCGGCGTTTCGAGCTGCACGAGGACGTGGCGGATGTACACGCTCACCATGTCGCCGGCGCCGAGCGCGACCAGCGCCGCGATCGACAGCCAGAAGCTCGTGGACAGGCCGAACACGATCGTGGCGAGCGCAAAGAGGCCCGTGCCGAAGAACATCCAGCGGCCGACGTGGCGCGCGAGCGGCGCGAACGCGAGCAGCGCCGCGATCGTCGCGGCGCCGACCGCGGGCGCGGTGCGCAGGATGCCGAGGCCGGCGGGACCGATGTGCAGCACATCGCTCGCGTAGACCGGCAGCAGCGCGGTCGCGCCGCCGAGCAGCACGGCGAAGAGGTCGAGCGAGATCGCGCCGAGCACCGGCTTGCGCCACCAGACGAAGCGCAGCCCTTCGAGCACGTCGCGCATGCGAAACGGCCGATCGTCGCTCGCGGCTTTCACCGGCCGGATGCGAATCATCAAGCCGACGACCAGCAGCATCAGCAGGAACGCGGCGCCGTAGGCCACGGTGGCACCCGCCAGGAACAGCAATCCGCCGAGCGCGGGGCCGGCGATCACCGCGATCTCGAACAGCGCGGAGTTGAGCGCCGTCGCGGCGGTGAAATCCTCGGCCGGCACGAGATTCGGTGTCATCGCCTGTCCGACCGGCATCCAGAACGCGCGCCCCGCCCCGAAGAAAATCATCGCCGCGAAGATCGGCCACACGATCTCGAGGCCGGCGAGCGAGACGGCGAACAGCGCGCCGACGCAGCCCGCGTCGATGCCGTAGGCGATCACGAGCAACAGGCGTCGATCGGCGCGATCGGCGATCTGGCCGGCCGGCAACACCAGGGCGAGAAACGGCAGGAACTGCGCGAGGCCGACGATGCCGAGCGCAAGCGGGTCGCGCGTGAACTCGTAGACCTGCCAGCCGACCGCGACGGCGAGGATCTGCCAGGCCAATGTCGCGCAGAAGCGCCCGGTCGCAAAGCGTGCGAAATCCCGGTGGCGCAGCGCCGCGAGCGCGGCGGGGCGACGCGAGCTCATGCGGAGGGCGCGGCCGGACTGTGTAGCAACATGGGCGCTCGGCGAGCATACGTGTTTCCTCGCGTCGATGTCCCACCCGGCCGGCGGCGGCTCGCTGATAATGGGCACGACTGTCACCGGGAGCGCCCATGCCCACATCGCGGATCAGCCGTCATTTCGCATCGATCCCGGACAGCCGCCGGGGTCCGCGCCAGGTGCACTACCGCCGCGCCGGCCGCGGGCCGGCGCTGATCCTGCTGCACCAGTCGCCGCTGTCCTCGCGCGATCTCGTCACGACGATGGAGCGCTGGCAGCGGCACTTCACCTGCATCGCGCCCGACACGCCGGGCTATGGATTGTCCGATCCACTCGGCGTGACGCACGCCGAAATGGACGAGTTCGCCGCGGCAACCATCGAGTTCCTCGATGCCATCGGCGTCGGCAAGGCAGCGTTCTACGGCTTCCATACCGGCGCGATGATGGCGGCGATGATCGCGGCCCGGCATCCCGAGCGCGTGCACGCGGTCGTCGCGAACGGCTACGTGATTCCGACATCGGCGGAGCGCGCCGAGCTCGTCGCCGAGTACCTGCCGCCCTTCGTCCCGACCTGGGACGGCGCGCATCTCGCATGGCTCTGGAGCCGGATGCGCGAGCAGACGATCTTCTTCCCGTGGTATCGCAAGGAGGCGGCCGATCGCCTCGCGATCAATGTGCCGCCACCCGAGGCGCTGCAGGCGAACCTCGTCGAGTTCCTGCGTGCGGGCGATCATTACCGCGTCGCCTATCGCGCGGCGTTCACGATGCCCGCGGCCGAGACCTTGCGGGAGATCGAGGTACCGGCCCTGATCACGGCATCGCAGACCGACCCGACCTCACGCTATCTCGCGCGCGCGACCGCACCCGCACCGATGGTCGAAGTGCGCGCGTGCCCCACGGCGGCGGCGACGCTGGACCTCGCCCTCGCCCACCTGCGACGCGCACCCGGCAGCGCGGCGCCGAAAGCGATCGCTACCCGCGCAATCACGGGCCGCTTGTGGCAGCAGATGCTCGACGTGCCGGGCGGACAATGGCGCGTGCGCCGCAATCACGATGCGGCCGGAAGGCCGGTCGTCGTGGTCCACGACGCCGCAGGCTCTGCCGACACCGTGGCGCCGCTCGCGGCCAGCTTCATCGGCCGCCGCCCGGTGATCGCGCTCGACCTGCCGGGGCACGGTGAATCCGGCGCGCCTTCACCGCCGGCGCGCGGAGCCGCCCTCATCCGGACCCACGCGCAGGCGCTGCGCAGAGCACTCGATGCGCTGCGCATTCGTGAATGCGATGTCGTCGGCGTGCAGGGCGGCAGCCTCATCGGGCTCGAGCTCGCATCGATCGCCAGCAGGCGCGTGCGGCGGCTCGTGCTCGTTGCCCCGCCGTACTTCGACCGCGCGACGCAGGTGAAACTGCGCGAACGATACGTGCCCGACATCAGCCTCGACGGGCACGGCGGTCATCTGCTCGCGGCATGGCATTTCCTGCGCGACCACGGACTCTTCTGGCCGTGGTACGAGCGGACGGTTGCCGCCATCCTGCACGGCGAACGGCAGATCGATCCAGGCCGCGTGCACCAGCGCGTGCTCGAACTCTTTCGCGCGCCCGAAGGATGGCGTCGCATGTGCCTCGCGCAGTTTGCGTATCCGGTGAAGGTGAAACTCCGCGCAGCGAAGGTGCCGATGCTGCTCGCGGCAGCCGATCACGATCCGCTGCGCGACGCGACGCTCGCTGCCGCGAGGGCGCAGCCTGCGATCCCTTTCTGCGCCCTGCCCGAGAATGAGCACGACTGGGGTGAGGTGCTATTGCGATTCCTCGATGCGTGAACGCGCCACTTGGCGCGCATGCGCGTGAGCGCGATGGGAGGGACAGCGGCCTCCGCTGCCTCTCGGGTCGAGCGCGGCGCGTTCCGCGCCGTGCCCTCGAGCCGGCGGCGCTCGGCGCTCTCCACGTTCGGCATCGGAGGCCACTGCCCCTCCCATCGCGCGCGTGCGCCTGCGCGCATCTTGCAGGTTGAGCATGTGGTCACACGGCCGCGGGTGCGTCGATCTCCGGCGACGAACGTGGAGAGCGCCGAGCCGCGGCGAACTGCGACCGGCGACCGCCGAGGCATCAGGTCACGGGACTCCAATGCGCCGGGCGCCGCCGCGGCGAGGGCACCGCCGCAGGCGGCGCTCGACCCGAGAGGAGCCGGAGATCGACGCGCCCGCGGCCGCGCGAGTGCGCGTCTGTGTGATCGTGCACTCGCACGACCAACCCGCCGTCAGCCCGCCGAGCGCTCCGCGATCCACTCCCGCCACACCGCCATCAGCACCGCGAGAATCACCGGGCCGACGAACAGGCCCACGAGGCCGAACGCGCCGACGCCGCCCAGCACGCCGAACAGCACCAGCAGGAACGGGATTCGCGTCGCGTTGCTGATCACGAGCGGACGCACGACATTGTCGATCCAGCTGATCGCGAGCAGGCCCCAGAGGAAAAGGCCCGCGCCCGCCGCCGTGTGGCCCGATACCACGAGCCACAGGCTCGCGCCGACCCACACGACGGGCGTCATGAACGGAATCAGCGCCGCGAGCATCGTCAGCGCACCCAGCGCGATCGGCGCGTTGAGTCCCGCGACCCAATAGCCGAGCCCCGCGATCGTTCCCTGCGCGACCGCCGCCGCGAGCAGGCCATAGACGACCGCGCGCACGGTGCCGCTGATTGCGAGCGCGTATCCATGGACGCGCTGGCCGAGCGAACGCTCGAGCACGCGCACGACCTGCACCGCGAACGATTCGCCGTCGCGATACACGAAAAAGAGGCTCAGCATCGCGATGAACAGCTTGGCGACATTGCGGCCGACGCCGCCGACCACCCCGCCGAGTTCGCCGGCGGAGCGCTGGATCCAGCCGCGCAGCTCCGCATTGAGCGCACCGGGGTCCTGCGCGATGCGCGCCAGCAGTCCCTCGAGCCACGGCCCGATCCAGGGCAGTTCGAACACGAAGTGCGGCAGCTCGACTCCCCGCGCAAGCTGCGCGGCAAAGGCGTTGTAGGCCGCGACGAGTTCCGTGCGGATGAGCGCGACGAGCCAGATCGCCGGCAGCACGATCGCGAGCGTCACGCCGACGGTCATCAGCAGCGCCGCGACGGCGCGGCGGCGTTTCACGACCGCGAGCAGCCGGCGATAGACCGGCCAGGTCACGTGCGCGAGGATCACGGCCCAGATGACCGGGACGATGAACGGCTTCAGCACCTCGAAGGCGAGCACGACGAGGCCGGCGAGCAGCGACGCGACGAGCAGGCGCTGCAACCACGGTGCGGAGGCGAGGTCGTCCATCCGCGACATTGTCGCAGGAGTTGCCCGGTCCGAACTATGATCGGCTGTCACCGCCCCTGGAGATCCCGCCATGTCACCCGCCCGAAAGTTTGCGGTAGTCTCGCTCGCCATCCTGGCCGCCCCGGTGCTGGCCGCCGCAGCGGCGGCGCCGGTGATCGTCAGCACGCCGGACCAGCGCGCGCTCGCGCCCGATGTCGCGGTCGGGCCGGACGGCGAGATCGCGATGCTCTGGCTCGCCAAGGGCGACCCGAACTCCGCCGCGGCCCAGGCCGCCGAGGCCGAGCGCGCGAAGACGGGGCATTCGCACCAGTCGTCGATGAACCTCTACGTCGCCGTTTCGAAGGACGGCGGCGCCACCTTCAGTGCGCCGGTGCACGTCAATCACGGCGACGACGTCTGGGGATTCGCCGTGAGCCGGCCGCGCATCGCCTATGGCCCCACCGGCACGCTGCACGTCGCCTACCCCGCGAACGAGCAGCAGGCGAAGCTCGGCAAGGCCATCCTGATGACGCATTACACGCGCTCGACCGATGGCGGGCAGACATTCGAGGCGCCGCGGCGGGTCAGCACGGTGACCGACTCCGACCTGAGCGGCGTGATCCACGGTGGCTTCGCGAGCGTCGCGGCGTTCGGCACGATGGGCGTCGCGCCCGACGGCAGCGTGTACATCGCATGGATCGATACGCGGAACATGAAGGCCGACTCGGCGACCGGCAGCGTGTACGCGGCCGTTTCGCGCGATGATGGACGCACGTTTGCCACCGACCGGATGATGGTGGCGGACGGCGTCTGCCCCTGCTGCCAGCTTTCCATCGCGTTCGATGCGCAGTCGCGGCCGTATCTCGGGTCGCGCAGCGTCACGGGCGACAACCTGCGCTCGAGCACCGTCGCGCAGGCGGACGGCCGCGGCGGCGAGTTCGGCGCGCGCGTGCCGACCGGCGGCGCGCCCTGGCACCTGAACGGCTGCCCGCTGAAGCCGACCGTCCTCGCCGTGCGGGGCAGCACGGTCTACACCGCGGCCCACAACGGCGCCGAGACGCCCCCCGGCGTGATGATCGCCACATCGCACGACGGTGGCGCGAGCTTCGACAAGCCGGCGCCGGTGCAGCCGGGCGCGCTGGTGTCGGACGCCCCGGCCCTCGCGCTGACCGCGCATGGCGCGCTGATCGCGTGGCACGCGAAGGTCGACGGGCCGCGCCGCGTGTACTACCGGGCGCTCGACGCGCGCGGCGTGTATGCGGGCCCGGTCAGTGCGCTGACGGAGGGCGACGCCACGTCGCAAAATCCCGCGCTCGCGACGCGCAAGGACGGCCGCGTGCAGATCGCGTGGCAGCAGGACGATCGCATCTACACGACGGCCATCGCGGCGGCGCCATGAAGCGACGCGCATTCCTCGCGGCGACCGCGGCCTCGCTGCTGGCCGCCCGCGCGCGCGCGGTCGATGCGGTGCCGACCGTGGATGCGAAGCAGCTGCGCGGCCTGCTCGACGCGCGCCGCGGCAAGGTCGTCGTGCTGAACCTGTGGGCGACCTGGTGTGCGCCCTGCCTGCGCGAGATTCCCGACCTCATGCGCATCGAGCAGGAGCTCGGCCCGCGTGGCCTCGCGCTGGTCGGCGTCTCGATGGACGAGCCGGGCGATGCCGGGCGCGTCGCGACGTTTCGCGCGAAATACTTTCCGGGCTTTCGCACGTGGCTGCGGGCCGGGCAGGATCTCGACGCGATCGCGAGCGTGGTCGATCCGGCGTGGAACGAGGTGCTGCCGACCACCTATCTCATCGGGCGTGATGGCAAAGTCGTGCAGCGCGTGCAGGGCGCGAAGACGCACGCCGAGTTCCTCGCCCTGATCGAGGGCGCGCTCTGACGCGTCAGCGCAGTTTCGATTTCGCCGCGGCGACCAGCATCGCGCCACGCTTCCTGAGCGCGCGCAGCGAATGCCGCGCCCACGCGAATTCCAGCCCGAGGATCGCGAGGCCCGCGGGAATGACGACGAACGCCGGGCCCGGCAGCACGATCATCGCAAGGCCGACCAGCAGCACCGTGAACCCGGTGACCGTGATCACGATGCGACGCGCCCACTTGTACGGCACGTGCAGCGGGTGTTCGCGGTCCAGTTGCCACCACTTCATGCGGGAGGCGACGGCAGCGAGCCGACGAAGCCTTCGATCAGGCGGGCGACCGCGGCGGGATCTTCGTGGTGCATCATGTGTCCGACACCCGCGATCCTCGCGAGTACCATCTGCGGGAAGACCGAGCGGAAATAGTCATCCGTGCCGTCGGGCCCGAGGCGCGCGGGATACTCCGACTGCGCTCCGAGGACCAGCAGCATCGGTGCGTTGCCCCGTCGCCAGCAGGCTTCGGCCTCCTCCCGTCGGTAGAGAATCGGATTCACGAGCCGGTGACGGGGATCGGCCGCGAGCCGATAACGCTCACCGGCGCGGCGGGACCACGCGCGCGCGATGAACGACGCGCGCGGCGCCGTCAGGCGGGGATTGCGCGAGCGCAGGTACTTCGCGAGATCCTGCTGCGTCGCGTATGCGGTCTGCCGCGGGCGCCGTGCGAGTTCGTCGAGCCAGCGCGCATAGCGCCCCGGCGCATCCTCCGGCGCGGTCGCCGGCAGCCCGAATCCCTCGAGATTGACGGTCCATGCGATGCGCCCCGGCCGGATGCCGCCGTAGAGCGCCGCGATGTTGCCGCCCATGCTGTGGCCGATGAGGCGCGCGGGCTGCTCGCGGGCGACATGCCCGAGCAGCGCCTCGAGGTCCGCGAGATAGTCGGGGAACCAGTAGCCACCCTCCTGCCAGTCGCTGCCGCCGAAGCCGCGCCAGTCGAGCGCGACGAACGACCATTCGTCCGGCAGCTCGTCGACGAGGAATTGCCAGGTATCGGCCGCATCGAGGAAACCGTGCAGCAACACGATCGGCGCCGCGCAAGGCGGCCCCCACCGGGTGATGCGATGTCGCAGGCCGCGCAGCACGACGTGATCGTGCACGGGCTTGCGCCGTGGCGCATAGCTTTCGTCGACGGGGTCGCTCACGCGCCGAGGAACATCCGGTAGACGGGGTTGTCCGTTTCGTCGGTGTACTCGTAGTGCAGTTCACCGAGATGCAGTTCGAAATCGGCGCGCTGCGCCGGCGGCACCTGGATGCCGGCGAGCACGCGGCCGTAGTCGGAACCGTGGTTGCGGTAATGGAAGAGACTGATGTTCCAGCGCGTCCCCACCGACTGCAGGAAGCGTTCGAGCGCGCCCGGGCGTTCCGGGAACTCGAAACGGAACAGGAGCTCGTGCTCGATGCCGCGGGCGTGGCCGCCCACCATGTAGCGCGCGTGCAGCTTCGCGACCTCGTTCTCCGACATGTCCTCGACCGTATAGCCGGCGGCGCGCAGCGCCTCGATGACCGAATCCTTCTCCGCCCGCCCCTGCGACAGCGCGAAACCGACGAAGATCTGCGCGGCGTGCGCGCTCTCATACCGGTAATTGAACTCCGTGACGCTGCGCCGGCCGAGGGCGCGGCAGAAAGCGAGGAAGCTGCCCGGCCGCTCGGGGATCTCGACCGCGAGCAGCGCCTCGCGCTGCGCGCCGAGATCCGCGCGCTCGGCGACATGGCGCAGCCGGTCGAAGTTGATGTTGGCGCCGCTCGTGACGGCGACGAGCCGCTTGCCGCGCCAGCCGGCCCGCGCCACGTACTTCTTGATGCCCGCCACCGCGAGCGCGCCGGCCGGCTCCGCGATCGAACGCGTATCTTCGAACAGGTCCTGGATCGCGGCGCAGGTTTCGTCGGTGTCGACGAGCACGATCTCGTCGACGTGCTCGCGCACGAGACCGAAGGTTTCCTCGCCGACGCGTCGCACCGCCACGCCGTCGGCAAACATGCCGACGCGATCGAGCGTGACGCGCCTGCCCGCGCGCAGCGATTCGTACATCGCCGCCGAGTCAGCCGGCTCGACGCCGATCACCTTGATGCGCGGATAGAGGTACTTCACGTAGGTCGCGATGCCCGCGATCAGCCCGCCGCCGCCGACCGGCACGAATATCGCGTCGAGTTCGCCACCGGTCTGCCGCAGGATCTCGACCGCGATCGTGCCCTGGCCCGCGATCACGTCCGGGTCGTCGAACGGGTGCACGAACACGAGCTCGCGATCGCGCGCCAGCGCTAGCGCGTGCTCGTAGGCCGCATCGTAGTCGTCACCCTGCAGCACCGCTTCGCCGCCCAGGTCGATGACGGCCTGCACCTTGATCTGCGGGGTCGTCACCGGCATCACGATCACCGCCTTGATGCCGCGTCGCTTCGCCGCGAGCGCCACGCCCTGCGCGTGATTGCCGGCCGAAGCGCAGATCACGCCACGGCCCGCCGCCGATTGCGACAGGTTCGCGATCCGGTTGTAGGCGCCGCGCAGCTTGAACGAGAAGACCGGCTGCAGGTCTTCGCGCTTGAGGTGCACGTCGTTGCCGATGCGCCGCGACAGGCGCGGCGCGGCGTCGAGCGGCGATTCGATCGCCACGTCGTAGACCCGCGCCTTCAGGATGCGCTCGATGTAGGGACTTGCCAAAGGGGGACCGCCGGGGGTGGGGAACGGGAAGCTTACCGAAAAGGAGCGGCGGACAGCGAGTGGCGGGCGACGGGGCGCGGGAAGGAAGGCCGCGCGCGGCACCCGCTTGACAGTCGATTTCCGCTGGATCATATGGACGCGTACGCGGGGCGGCGGCGCGAAGCGGTGCTTCCGGAAACGGAATTCTCGGGGAAGAAAGCATGATGAACAAGCCAGGATCTGGCGGACTCGGCGCCATTGCGTTGGTGTTGCTGGTACTCGCGCCGGTGCGCGCGGCGGACGCGCCCGGCATCCTGTGGCGCACGACCTCACAGGTGGTGATGGCGGGCATGCCGTACTCACCACCACCCCACACGGCTGAAATTTGCACCGCAAGCGAATGGACCCAACCGCCTCCGGGCGGCGATCCGGGCTGCGTCAGCTCGAATTTCGTGCGGGTCGGCAACAAGGCGACGTGGACGATGCGATGCGGAGGCAGGATGCCGATGACGGGCACCGGGGAGATGACCTGGGATACCCCGGATTCCTACACCGGCGTGATCCACGCGACCGCGGAAGGCATGACCATGCAGATCAGGCTCGCGGGCAAGAAGATCGGAACCTGCGACAAGCCACTCGGCTGAACGGCCTGTCTGTCATACGGGGGCCTGGAAACGCATCCATGTCGACGCACCTCCGTGGCATCGTCCTTTCGGTCCTGTTGGCCGGCGCATGCTTCGTTCCCGCCGGCGTGCTCGCACAGAATGGCGACGCACAAGAAATCAACGCCTACGTGCTGACGGAAGCCGGCCTGGCGAAATACACGGCAGCAACACGGAATCTCGATGCCGTCCCGGAGCAGTGCGGTGAGACCGCGGAGGACGGGCAGTCACTCAGCCAGGTCGTCGCCCGGCTCGACGCGATACCGCCAGCGAGGGCGGCGATCCGGGCCGCCGGCATGACGACGCGCGAGTATGTCTTGTTCAGCTTCTCGCTCCTGCAGACGGGCCTCGCATCGTGGGGGCTCAGCCAGCCGGGTGGAAAGCTGCCAGCCGGCATCTCGATGGCAAACGTGAATTTCTATCGCGCGCACGCCGCGGCCATTCAACAGATCAAACGCGCGGACTCGGACTGCGACGACGCCCGCGACGAGGCTGACCGCTGACGACCCGCGAGCGACGCGCCTTTGGGCCCTCGCCGCCCGCCGCCCGCCGTCCGCTTCCCTACGCCCGCTCCCCCACCGGCCGCACGCTGAAGCGGAACTTCGCCTTGCCGATCATCACCTGGTCGCCGTCGGCGAGTGCCTCGCGCAGCACCCGCCGCCCGTTGACGAACACGCCGTTCGTGCTGTTGAGATCCTCGACGATCGTGAGCGTCGGCCCGGCGAGGATCACGGCGTGATGGCGGCTGATGTACTTGGCGTTGATCTGCAGGTCGTTGTCGGGCGTGCGGCCGATCGTCGTCTTGCGGCCGAGCACGTGCACGACTTCACCCGGCCCGTCGATGCGCGCGAGCAGGCGCGCGAGCCCGTCGTGCGCCGCTTCGTTGCCGGTGGCCGCGAGCGGATCGATGCGCTGCATGCTTTCGCGGATGCTGCCGAGCACCGCGGCGCTGCTCGCCGCTTCGGCGCCGATGCGATTGATCAGGGCGTCGCGTTCCTCGAGCGCGCGGCGCGCGTCGGCCAGCTGCCGGCGGCTGTCCGCGTCCACGGCGGTCAGTTCGTCGATGCGCAGCTGGCGCCCGCGCAGTTCCGCCTCGAGGCGGTTCAACTGGTCCTCGGCCGCCTGCAGGTCCTGCTGCAGCTCCTGCACGCGCGCGCTGGATTCCTGCAGTTCGGCGCGCGCGGCCGACAGCGCGCGTTCGCCATCGGCGAGTTGCGCACTCAATTCGGATTCCCGCCGCTCGAGATCGAGTGAACGCTCGCTGTGCGTTCGCAGCGCCGCGCTCGCGCTCGATGCATGCGCGTCGCGCTCGGCGAGTGCGGCGCGCGCGGTTTCGAGTTCGGCTGCGAGCGACGCCGCGCGCGCCTTCTCGTCCGCCAGCAGGCGCTCGAGTTCATCGTGCAATTCCGTCGCCGCCCGCATCGTCGCTTCGTGGTCGGCGTCGCGCGCCTCGGCGGCGCGCAGCAGCCGGTCGAGATCCGCGAGCCGCTCGTCCTGGCGGCTGACGCTGTCGCGCTGCGAACTGAAAGACGACTGCGCCTTCTGCAGTTCCTGCGTGAGATCGACCACGACAGCGCCGAGGCGCGCCGCGTCCGCCTCGAGCCCTTCGATCTGCTCCTTGCGCTTCTCGAGCGTCGCTTCGAGCGAGGCCACCGCACCGCGCAGCGCGTCACGTTCCTTGAGGCCGCTTGCGATATCGTGTTCGCGCTCGGCCAAGAGTGCCGCCTGGCGATCCCGCTCGGCGGCAAGCGCCGCGAACGCCGCGTCGCGCTCGGCGAGCCGCTCCGCGGCTGCCCTGGCATCACGCTCGGTGGCCGCCAGTGCCGCGGCACGCGCCGCGATCGCGGCATTCGATTCCTCGAGATTCTGCTCGACCGCGGCGCGCTCCGCCTCGACCGTCGCATGGCGCTCGTGGGCGGAGTGGAGCTCCACCTGGATCGCGGCGACCCGCTCGCGCTCGCGCGCGAGCTCGCCTTCGAGGGTCGCGGCCCGCGATGCGCCCGCATCGACTTCCTGCTCGGCAGCGAGCAGCAGTCCTTCGAATACGCCGCGCAGTCCCTCGTGCGAACTCGCCGCTTCGCGATGTCGCGCCATGGCGGCCCGCAGCTCCTCGAGTTCGGCGGCGCGCTGCGAGTCGAGCCGGTCGCGATCGGCAAGCTGCCGGGTCGCTGCGGCGAGCGCATCGGTACGCTCGCGCAGTGATGCCACGCCCGCTTCGAGATCGGCGCGCAGCCGCGCCACTTCGTCCTCGGCGGCGGCGAGCGCGGCCTGCAATTCGCCGGTGCGCCGATCGCGTGACGCAATATCTTCCTGCAGCGACGCGACGGCCGCGGCGCGCTCCGCCAGCCCGGACTCGCGCGCCGCGAGGTCCGCGGCGAGTTGCCTTGCCCGCGCATCGAGTTCCTGTCGCTCGCGTTCGAGCGCTTCCAGCCGCTGGCCGCGCTGCATGCCCTGGGGCTCGAGCTCGGCGAGCCGGCGTTCGCGGGCGGCCAGCGTGTTCGAACGATCGGCGAGCGCGATGTCGCGCTCGGCCAGGGTCTCCCGCAGCATTCTCGCTTCGGCGCGCAGGCGATCGGCTTCGGCTGCGAGTTCGGCGCCGCGCGCCTCGAGCGCGGCAGTTGCCATCTCGCGCGTGTCGAGCAGCCGCGAGGCATCGTCCGCGCGGCCGCGCTCACGCCCGAGCGCCTCGATTGTCGTGGCGAGTTCGGCGGCGAGTGCTTCGGCGCGCCGGATCGCCTCTTCGCGTTCCACGCATGCCCGGTCGAACTCGCCCTCGAGGGACGCGAGCCGCTCGCCCTTGCGCCGCAATCGCTCTTCGACTTCGCGCAGGTTCTCCGACAGCGAGCCGAGTTCGGCCTCCACCGATGCGGCCTGCGCACCGCTGCCGGAACCGGCGCCGGCGGGCATCGCCGCGACCGCCCAGGTGTCCGTGGAGGCGAGCGGATCGTCGATCACCGGCAGCTCGGCGGTGCTGTCGGGATCGGCCTCCGGCGGATGGGGCTGTGATGGCTTCTTGTGCGCACCCATGACCCCGGAAGTGTAGCGCGCCGCGCCGCTCGCGGCGCCGCAACATCCGACATAAGATCGCCGCCATGCGGAGCGTCTGGATCCTGATGGTCGCCCAGGCCCTCGCCAGCTGCGGCACCCTGGTACTGATCGCATTCGGCGGCATCATCGGCGCCGTGATCGCACCACACCCCGCCCTCGCGACACTGCCTCGGAGTCGCCGTGCACGTGTGGCAGCGCGCGGGCGCAGAACCCGCCCCCGCTACGCGCTGAGAAAAGTGCCCAGTTCCGCGGCAATTGCCGGCAGGTTCGACTCGAGGTCGCTCCGGGCCTGCAACAGCAGGGTCGGCTGCGTGAGCCGCGGCAGCGTCTCCCGGATCCGCGGATCGGCCGAGGGGTCCGGCAGGTCGAGAAAGGCGACACGGCGCACCGCCTCGGATCGCGCCAGCGCGAGATCCGTCGCGACGAACGCGCCGGCCCCCGCCGCGAGCACGTCGATCCGGCGCAACCGCAACTCCGCCAGGAAATCGGCGAGCCCCGCGGCGAGTTCGCTGCAGGACGCGCCGGCGGCGGGACCATCGGACTCGCCGCGCCCCGGCAAATCCGGCGCATAGATCGACCGGTCGCGCGCCATCGTGCGCATCAGCGCCGTGAACATCCGCCCCGTCGCGCCTTCGTGGTGGATACAGAGGAGCGGCGTCGCCTCATCGAAGCCGCCGCCCGAGGGCATCGCGTAATGCACATGGAGCTGCCCGTAACGGCAATCGAAATACGCCCGCCGGATGCTCGGCACGGCGTCGCGTTCCACGCCCGCAGTCGCGCGCTTTGCCATGTCGCTGCCCACTCCCTGCACGTACGACCGTGCCGTGAACGCGCACTATAGCGATAATCCGGGGCACGACTTGTGATCCCCGCCCCAATCGAGGTATTCCCGATGAAGCTGTATGGTTATCTGGCGTCGCCTTATGTCGCGCGCACCCTGCTCACCGCACGCTGGAAGGGCTGCGGGCTCGAGCTCACGCCGCCGCACGGCGGCAGCATCAAGTCGCCCGAATACCTCGCGGTCAATCCACTCGGCAAGATGCCGGCGCTCGAGGACGGCGGCCGGTGCCTCGCGGAATCCACGGTGATCTGCGAGTACATCGACGAGACCCAGTCCGGACGCAAGCTGATGCCGGAAGACGCGATGGATCGCGCGCAGGCACGGCTGCTCGCCCGCCTCGTCGACACCTATGCCGCACCCAACGCCGGCGCGCTCGCCCGCAACGCCAATCCCGCCATCCGCAACGACGCCGAGGTGCAAGGCAGTCTCGCGGCGATTCGCAAGGCACTCGGGGATATCGAGAAGTTCATGGGCGAGGGGCCGTGGGCGGGCGGTGCACGCCCGGGATTTGCGGATGCGGTGATGGCGCCGTCATTCTGGTCGCTGCAGCTGATGGCGTCTCTGTACGGCGTGTCCGACCTGCTCGACGGCCTGCCGAAGCTCGGCCGCTGGATGCAGGCCGTGGACGCGGACCCGGTCTCCGGGTCGCTGCGGAAAGAATACGAACAGGCGTTTCGCGCGTTTCTTGCGTCGAAGAAGAAGTGAATTGAAGAGCGGACCGCGGGCGGCTGGCAGCTATCCGCCGCGCGCCACCCCGGTTTCCGCCAGCCTCGCCATTGCGAGCTGCTGCCGCTCCCGGAAGAACGCGCGATCCGGAATGATCACTTTGCCGCCGTCGAGGAGGCCGTTCGCCTTGCGGATGTTCGCCGCCGCGAAGCTTGTGGCGTAGAGGTCGAGCGCCTGGCGTGAGAGGAGATTTCCCATTCCGGGCCGGCGGCGGTACGCACGCAATCCCGCGAGATCGAGCGACGCGGCGGCGGCCATCGAGACGCCCTGGCCCGCCTGCACGACCTGGTTGCCCAGGTAGTCGATGATGTCGGAGTAGCCGTTGCTCGAATCGGCGGGCACGTCGATGCCCCAGGTGGCGGCGCAGTTCGCCGAGATGACGTAGGCGAGATTCTCGAGCGCGCGGGCACGCCTCGCGATCTGTTTCGGCGTGAGCGTGCGCGCCGCGAGTTCCCCGGTCGAGTGCAGCAGCACCTCGGCGCCGCGGATCGCGTGGCAGCGGGCGATCTCCGGATACAGGATTTCCTCGGACGCGATCGCCGCGAGCTTGCCGAGCGCGGTGTCCGCCACCGGGAAGACCGCCTCGAGACCGTAGAGGTCGAGATAGCGATCCCAGACATCGTGCGGCGTCGGAGCGAACATCGACACGAGCCGCCGGTAGCGCAGCACGCGGCGCCCCGAAGCGTCGAACACGAAGCAGGCCTGGAAGTAGAGACCCGGGAAATTCGGGTCGAGCTCGTATGCGTTGCCGGCGAGGTGCACGCCATGGCGCTGCGCGAATTCTGCGAACGCCGCGTACTCCGGCCCGTTGTCGTCGAGCGCGGCCTTGTCCGCCCACGCCGGAATCGGCTCGCCCCACGGCGGCCCGGTGAGGATGTACTCCGGCAGCACGACGAGGCGCAGGTCATCGCCGACCCAGCGCTTTGCGCCCGCGATTGCCGTGTCGATCCGCCCGAGGCTCGCCTTCATGCGCGCGCGCGCACTGGCGCGGTCGTGGTCGGGATGCACGCCGTCGCAATCGAGTTGCAGGGCGACGGCGTAATAACGGTCGAGCAGGGACACGGACATTCAACTTCCTCGTACGAGTGCGGCGTGGGCTGCGAGCGCGGCCCGCAGGTCGGGGTAGCGGGGAACGCGGCCGAGCATGACCTCTTCGATCGCGACACGCACCTGCCTTGCGCAGTCGCGCGGCGGTACGCCGCCCGTGCCGGTGCCGAGCCCCGGCAGCGCGACGGAATCGACGGCGTGACTCACGTGGCCGTCGCCGCCCGAGCCCGGTGCGAAGCGGCCCTGCTTGACGAGGCGCAGTACCGCGCGCGCGGCGAGGTAGGGCTGCACCGTGCCCGCGATCGGCATCGGCACGCGCATCGTCGGCGCGCAGATCAGCCAGCGGATGCGCGGATGGTCGATGGCGACGATCTCGGCGCTGCCCACCGGCAATTCACCGTCGTGCTGCGCCCGAAGCAGCGCCTGCAAACGCTCCTGCACGTGCCCGCCGAAATGACGGCGGTATACGGCATCGAGACCGACCTCCATGAAGCCGAAGCTGTTGGCGGGGCTCACGACCGCGTCGACATCGAGGTCGAGGATCGAGCCGTGGTGCACCGACACTTCGGGCAGCTCGCCGCAGATCTCGCGCCATGCGGTCGCGAGATCGTCGTCGGTCGCGGCGAGCGTGATGCGCATGACGGGCTCCGTGGCGGCAATCGTCGCGATTGTACGCGGCGTTCGTCGCAGAAGGGCGGCAGGCGCGCGCCCGATGGGGCACAATCCCCGGCCATCGCGCGCGCCGTGCGCACCATGAACACGCCGGGGGTATCGATGTCCGCACTGTTTCGCGGCCTCGCCGCAGGGTTTCTCTTCTGTGCCGCAGCCGTTCCGGTCGCCGCGGCGAATCCCTACACCGCCGAGGCCATGTGGGGCCTCGCGCGCATCGGCAATCCGACCCTGTCGCCCGACGGCAGGCTCGCGGTCGTGCCGGTCACGCGCTACGACCTCGCGGCCAACAAGGGCAGCACCGATCTCTGGATGATCCCGACCGACGGTGGCCCCGCGCGCCAGTTGACCAGCGACAAGGCGAGCGACACCGCGCCCGCGTTCAGCCCGGACGGCAGTGCGATCGCCTTCCTCTCGAAACGCGGCGACGACACGGAGACGCAGATCTACGTGATCGCCACAGACGGCGGCGAGGCACGGCGCGTCACCGACATTCCGGTCGGTGTCGGCGCCGTCAAGTGGTTCCCCGACGGCAAGCGCCTCGCCTTCGTCGCGGACGTCTGGCCCGAGCTCACGAAATGGGAGGACCAGGGCAAGCGGCTGAAGGAACGCGCGGAGGCGAAGACGAGCGCGAAAGTCTGGGAACGGGCGCCGATCGCCTACTGGGACCATTTCCTCGACGATCGCGAACCGCATCTCTTCTCGATCGCGCTCGAAGGCGGCGAGCCGGTCGCGATCACGCGCGGCTCCGGCTACTGGCTGTCGAAGCAGGAATACGGCACCTCGTCCTACGACATTTCGCCCGACGGCACGGAAGTCGCCTTCGTCGCCGATCGCGATCGCACCGGCATCGATGCGAACGACGACATCATCGTGATCCCCGCGTGCGGCTGCAAGCCGGCGCGCAACCTGAACCCGGAAAGCGTCGCGGACGAAAGCAACCCTGTGTACTCGCCCGACGGCCGGTACCTCGCGTACGCGCAAAAGCGCACGCCGCGCTTCTATGCGGACACGCAGCGCCTGATGCTGCTCGAGCGCGCCACCGACCGCACGCGCGGCCTCACCGAGCAGTGGGACCGCTCGGCCGATGGCCTCGTCTGGGCGCGCGACTCGAAGTCGATCTATGGCGTCATCGACGATGCCGCGACCTCGCGCATCTACCGCTTCACGCTCGCCGGCGGTACGCCGCGCGCCGTGACGGGCGCGAGCAGTTTTTCCGGCCTCGAGGTGGCGGGCAAGACCGCCGTCGCGCTTCGGCAGGGCTTTTCCGAGCCCGCGACACTCGTGCGCCTCGATCCCGCCAGCGGCACCGTGACCAAACTGTCGCAGTTCAATGATGTCGCCCTCGCGAACCTCGCGATGGGCAAGGTCGAAAGCGTCACCTACGCGGGCGCGCGCGGCGATCCGGTCCAGATGTGGGTGATCTATCCGCCCGGATTCGACCCCGCGAAGAAGTATCCGGTCTACATGTTGCTGCACGGCGGGCCGCACAACGGCATCCAGGACGCCCTCACCTATCGCTGGAACGCGCACGTGTTCGCGAACTGGGGCTACATCGTGACCTGGCACAACTTCCACGGCTCGAGCGGCTTCGGGCAGGCGTTCGCCGATTCGATCAATCCCGATCGCATCACGATGCCGTATGAGGACACGATCAAGGCCGCCGAATGGCTCGCGGCGCAGCCGTTCGTGGACGCAGGCCGCATGGTCGCGGGCGGCGGCAGCTACGGCGGCTTCCTCGCAACGACGCTGCTCGGCCGGCCGCATCCCTTCAAGGCGCTGATCGCGCACGCGGCCGTGTACGACAATTTCACGCAGATCGGCGCCGACTACGGCGCTTCGAAGGAGCGCTTCTTCAACTATTGGGAAAAACCCGAGGAATTCGCGCGCTACTCGCCGCATACCGCGGCCGGGAACTTCGTGACACCGACACTCGTGATCCACGGCCAGCTCGACCAGCGCGTGCCGGTGAACCACGGCATCGAGCTCTTCAATACGCTGCAGACGCGCGGCGTGCCCTCGAAGCTCGTGTATTTCCCCGACGAGAACCACTGGGTGCTGAAGCCGGGCAATTCACTCTTCTGGTACCAGACGGTGCACGACTGGCTCGCGAAATACGCGCCCGTTACGGCAGGCTCCAGGTGACGCCCAGGAGACCGTAGCGCGGCAGCCAGGTCGAGCGCTCGCCCGCGAGGCTCGCCGCATCACCGGGGGAGGCGATACGGTATTCGGTGCAGCAGAGGTTGGCGTGGTCGGTGATGTTGCTGAACTCGACATAGATCTGCAGCGCACCGACCGGCAGGGCCCGTTGCCAGCTCGCGCGCGCGTCGAAGGAAAAATAGTCGGGCCACGCCCCGGCATTGCGCGGTGCCAGCACGAGCCGCGCGCCATCACCCGGCACGTTCTCGACCGCGAGCGTGTTCCGGCGCCATCCGCTGTGCCAGACCAGGTTGCCGGACAACTGCCACGGACCCTGTGTCCATGAGGCCCCCGTCACGGCGGAATGTCGCTGGTCCCAGGTCCGCAAGGCGCGGGAGGCCTCGAAGCGGTCGGTGACTTCCGACCAGCTGTAGCTGAGCCATGCCGACCAGGTCCGGCGCGGTTCCCAGCGCAGCGTGAGTTCCGCGCCGTACGCGCGCGACGACTGTGGCGCGACGCGCACGCGATCGACCTCGATTTCGGGCAGCAGCGTCACCGGATCGAGCAGGTTCTCGAAGGCAGGCCGCACGTGACCCATGCGCTTGTCGAAAGCTTCGACCCGCAGATGCACATCGCTCGACAACCGCTGCTCGATGGCGCCTACCGTCTGCGCGGCGGTCTGCACGGTGTGGAACGCCGCGTCGCCGTCGGTGGCCTGCAGTTCGTCCGGCCGCTCCGGTTGCGAGAGGTGGCCCCACGAGAGGCGCAGTGTCGTGTCGGCGCGTGGCGTGTACTCGAGCCCCACACGCGGCGACCATTGCGACGCGCGAAAGCGCGGCCGGTAGCGCTGCGTGTCCCGGCGCACACCCAGATCGACATCGATCCCGGGCGACAGCGCGATCACCGCGGACGCATAGGCACCGAAAGACTGCCCGCCCGCATCGAAGGCGAGGTCGCGAACCAGCGAATCCGGCCGGCCCAGCACGGCGGCCAGCAGCGGATCGAAGGTCGCATCGGCACGGTATTCGTATGAGGTGTCGTGATCCATCATCTCCGCGCCGAGCGTCACGGTGGCCCGCCCGCGATGGCCGGCGAATTCGATGCGCGCGGTGGTCGCATCCATGAAGCGCCGGTCGAGCAGATCGCCGGCGCCGCTGCCGGACCGGGAGTACTCGCCGGCTCGCACGGTGTGCCGCTCCGTGCGCGAAATGACACCGCGCAGCGCGGCATCCGCGGACAGGCGCCAGGTGCCGCGCAGCCACGCCGTACCGTCGCGATAGCGCGCGTGGGCGCGTTCCGTATCGTCCGCGAGATGCGCGGACAGCTCATCGCTGAGCACCAGCCAGCCGGCCGCGACGTCGCTGCCGTCGTCGAAGTGCCAGGACACGCGCGAGAGGAAGTCGAAGAACGACGGCTCGCCCGCCCGTTCTTCCGCGAGCTTCATGATTTCCTCGATCGTGCTCTTGCGCGCGGCGACGAGCCATTCGAACGGGTGCGACTCGAGCCTGCCTTGCGAGAGCGCGTGCGCATAGAGGAGGCTCACGCCGATTTCGTGATGATCGGTACCGGTCCAGGTACGAGGGGTGATGTCGAGCACGCCCGAGAGGCGCCCGCCGAAGCGCGCGGGATGCACGCCGCTCCAGAAGTCGAGCTTGCCGATCGTCGCGGGATCGAGGATGCCCAGCAGGCCCTGGAAGTCCTTGAAGTGGAATGGTTCGAAGAGCGGCACGCCGTCGAAGTACACGCCGAGCTCGTCGGTCTGGCCACCGCGCACGTGCGCGCGTGCGGACAGGCCATTGGTCGCGGTCCCGGGCAGGAAGCGCGTCACCCTGAGCGCGTCCTCATCGATGCCGGGCAGCACCGCGAGGTCCTCGCGCGTGAACTCGACCGGCGCAAATCGCGACTGCTGGTCGAAGCGATAGCGGCTCGCGAGCACGCTCACCTCCGCGAGTCCCTCGTCGCCGCCGGCGAGACGCAGTACACCGCTCCATCGCTCGCCGCGGTGGATGCGAATGCCGCGGTAGCGCGCGGCGGCACCGCCCGCATCGATCCCCTCCACGTCGAAGAGGCCGGCCGGCAACCCACCGAAGCGCACCTTGCCATCCGCACCCGCTGTTTCACGGCGGTTGCCCGGCTGCAGCGTGGCACGCGCACCGGCAGCCGGCGATCCGTCCGCATGTTCGATGGCGAGCTCGATCGCGGCGTCCCGGTCGACGCTTCGGCGCACGACGACATAAGTGCCGGGCTGCACGGGCTCGAGCGCGAGCCCGTGCGAGGCCAGGATTTCCCTCGCGATTTCGACTGGCGGGCCCGGCCGGGGCGCCGCGAGCACACGCAAGTCGGGCGTCACCAGCGCGCTGCTGTAGATGATGTTGATCCCGGACTTCGAGAGCCGGTCGAGTGCCGCCGCGAGCGGCTCACCGGATTCGGCGGCGCACGCGAGCGCGCCGGCGGCGAGCAGCAGGAGGCCCCAGGCCGCATCGCGCGCGAGCCGCCACGAAGGATTTCGCATCCATGGATGTTATCAGTGCGGTGCGGGACCGATGACCACCGGTCCCTCTTTCGGTATCACGGCCTGCAGGTCGACCGACGCCGTCACGATGGCCAGCGCCTCGGCGGGCGGCAGGCCGTCCACCGAGCCGTGCAGGATCGCGGCGGCCGCGCGCGCACGGGTGCGATCGTCGGCGAAGACGATGCGCCGGCCGGTCTCTTGCGCGTACCAGCGGAGGAACCCGGCGAGCGACTGGCCTTCGATCGCAATCGGCGTGGGCAACTTCTCCACCCACGCCCACGCGGCGTCGCCCTCGATCACCCGGCGCTCGATGGTACCGGCCGCGTCGATCCGCAGCGCTTCGCCCGCGACCGCCCGTTCCGTTCGAGATCCCGACTCGACCTGCACGGTCCCCTCGCGCACGGCGACGTCGAGGTCGGCGCCCCGCAGGCCGACGGTGTACCGGGTGCCGATATGCCGCACATCGCCCACGGCGGTGTGCACCACATACGGTGCGGCGGTGCCTTGCGTCGCCGCGACATACACACGACCGCTTTCGAGCCGCAGGCTGTCCGCCCCCTCGAGCGTGACGCGAGTGTCCGCATCGAGACGCAGTGAGAGATCCGGCGAATACGTGACGAGCGCGCCCGCGCCGGCCGCCGTCACCAGCGTGACGCCGCGTCGAAGGAGCGCGCCCGTGGCGAGCGGCTCACCCGCGACGGTCACGCTGCCGAAAGCACGGTCGAGTCGCGCCACCTGCGGGGCAAAGGGCTGCAGCCACAGCAGGCCCGCCAGGGCGACCACCGCGACGGATGCGGCGGCCAGCCAGCGCGCGGGCAGTGCCGCGCGCGGCGTGACTCGCTGCGACGGGAGCCGTTGCCACTCCGCGCGCGCGGCCTCGAATGCGCGCGCACGCGCCGCCGGATCCGGCACGCCGCGGGGCGCCGATCGCATCAGGCGCGCGAGCCGCGCTTCGTCGTCGTCAGTCCACTTTTCCTCGTCAGTCATGGCAGCAACTCATGCCAGTCGTGCCCGCGCGCCTCGAGCGCGGCGCGCAACGCGATCCGGGCGCGCGCCAGCGCCGATTGCGCCGCCTCGAAGGTCGAATCGAGTTCAGTCGCGATCCGCTCCACGCTCCAGTCCTCGAGATACTTCCATTCCAGGATGTCGCCATACCGCCCCGGCAATTCGTCGAGCACCCGGCGCAATACCGCCGCCAAATCGTCGCCCTGCGCATCCGCCTCGGGCGCCGGTGCGTCGGCGGCCACGGATTCGGCGCGGCGGCGCGCGAGATCGCTCGCGTCGAAGCTGGGTTCCCGCTCGCTGCGCCGCCGCTCGGCCTCGCCGAGATCCGCGAGCTCGTTGCGGCAGATCTGCGCGAGCCAGGTAAAGAGCGCGGCCTCGCCACGATACTGCGGCAGCGCGCGCACCGCGCGACACATCGTCCGCTGCGCCGCCTCTTCCGCGAGATCGGCACGCCCCCGCGTGCGCGACAGCGCAAAGCGGTAGAGGCGGTCGAAATACCCATCGAAGAAACTTCGAAACGCATTTTCGTCGCCGGCCAGCAGGCGCGCCACGAGGGCGCGGTCATCCTGTCGCATCGGCACGAGGTTAGACAGGCCGGGGCCCGAAGATCAATCGGCGATTGATCCGGCGGCGGGCGGCGGTCCAACCGGGTGCATGCGCTGCTCCCGCCCCACACTCGTCCTGCTGCTGCTGCCCGGTATCGTGCCGCAGGCGCTGGCGGACATTGCCACCGTCGCGCAGGAGCCGGGGCATGTCCTCCCGCCCGACGCCGTACTCGAGCAGAACGGCGCCCGCATCGGCGCGATCACGATCGAGACCGACGGCATATTCGACGAAAGCGATCCGCGCGAAGATGCCTTGTTCTATCGCGCGGTCAATCGGCTGCACGTGACGACGCGCGAATCCACGATTCGCGCGCAGTTGCTGTTCGCGAGCGGCGACCGCTACTCGCGCCGCATCCTCGAGGAGTCGGAGCGCGCGCTGCGCGCCCAGCGCTACCTTCGCGAGCCGGTGATCGAACCGGTGGCATGGCACGACGGCGTGGTCGACCTGCGCGTGCGTTCGGAAGACGTCTGGACGACCAATCCCGGCATATCGCTGTCGCGCGGAGGCGGCGCGAACCGGATCGGTGCGGAGATCGAAGAGCTGAACCTGTTCGGCCGCGGCAAACAGCTGTCCGCGGGTTACACGCACGACGTCGACCGGACGACGCTCGGCATCGCGTGGCGCGACCCCGCGGTCCTCGGCTCACGCTGGACGAGCAACGCATCCGTGAACGACAGCGACGACGGCAACGGCTGGGCACTCGGGCTCGAACGCCCGTTCTATGCCCTCGATGCGCGCTGGAGCGCGGGCTTTGCGGCAGAGTCGCTCTCACAGGTCGACAGTCGCTACGCGCTCGGCACGCGCATCGATGCCTGGCGCGCCGACCGCCAGGCGTTCGATGTTTACCGTGGCTGGTCATCGGGGCTGCGGGGTGACTGGACGCGTCGCTGGACCGCCGGCTTTCGCTACGAGCGCGCACGCTTCGATCCCGCGGGCACCCCGCTCGTCGGCCCCCTGCCGGACGATCGCACGCTCTCCTACCCCTTCATCCGTCTCGACCTGCTGCAGGACGACTTCGCCACCGCGCGCAACCTCGACCAGATCGGCCGCACGGAGGACCTGCGTTTCGGCACGCTGCTCTCCGCCGAGCTCGGCTGGTCGCGCGCCGCCTTCGGTGCGAATGATGACGCGTTTGTAACTTCCCTCGTTGCAAGCCGCGGATATCGTCTGCCGCAGGATCAAAGCCTGTTCATCTCCGCCACCTGGCATTCACGGCTCGAAGGCGCACAGGTCCGCGACTCGCTCCTCTCCGGCAGCACACGCTATTTCTGGCGCGCGACCGACAGCACCGTACTGTACGTCGGCCTCATCGCCGATGTCGGCCACGCGCTCGACCTCGACCATGAACTGCTGCTCGGCGGCGACACCGGGCTTCGCGGTTATCCGCTGCGTTACCAGACCGGGTCGGCCCGTGCGCTGCTGACGATCGAAGGCCGCTATTTCACCGATTGGTATCCCTTGCGCCTCGCGCGGGTGGGCGCCGCCGTGTTCGCCGATGTCGGGCGAACCTGGGGACCGAGTGCGCTCGACGTGCCGGAACTCGGCACGCTGCGTGATGTCGGAATAGGCCTGAGGTTCGGCAATACGCGCTCCGCGCTCGGCAACGTGCTGCACGTCGACCTCGCCTTCCCGCTCGATGGCGACCGGTCGATCAAGTCGATGCAATTCCTCCTGAAAACGTACAAGAGCTTCTGATCATGCTGCATTCCGGCTGGCCGCGCTTTCGGCCGCTCCTCATCCTGTTCGGCTGGTATCTCGTCGCGGGCCTGCTGCTGCGCGCCGCCCTCTGGTGGTCCTTCGGGCGCGTCGCGGAAGTCTCCGACTCGGCCTTCCTCGGCACGATCATCGCGGGATCCGCGGCCGATGCGGTACAAGGCCTGTATCTTTTTGCGCCGTTCGCCATCGCCGCCTGGCTGCTGCCCGACACCGCGTTCCGCTCGCGACCGATGCGCGTCACGGTACTCGCGGTGAGCGGACTTGCGCTCTTCGGCCTCGGCTTCCTGTTCGCCGTCGAGTACTATTTCTTCCAGGAGTTCGATTCACGCTTCAATCTCGTATCGGTCGACTACCTGCTGTATCCGACGGAAGTCGTCGGCGACATCTGGACCGCATACCCCGTGGTTCCCGTCGCAGTCGGCATGGCGCTGATGGCGGCGGTGTCGGTCACGCTGCTGCGCCGGCCGCTGCTGGCCGGCACCCGGGCAACCACCGGATTTCGTGCACGCTCGGCCGTGTTCGCCGGATACGCGCTGCTTCTCTGCCTCTCGATCGCGCTGCTCGACAAGGACAGCTTCGCGTTCTCGACCAACCGGGTCACGAACGAGATCACGGCAAATGGCGCGGGCAGCTTCTTCAATGCGCTGCGCACCAGCGAGATCGACTACCACGCCTACTATGCGACGCGCGATCCGGCGGCGAACCTGCACATCCTGCGCGCGGCCCTCGCGCAGGGCGGCGGCCGGCTGCTGGATGCCGGCCTCGATCGCGCGTTCCCGGCGCGACCGGACGGCCTCGGCCGGCTCAATGTGGTGGTCGTGGTCAGCGAATCATTCGGTTCGGAGTTCAGCCGCGCGTACGGCGGCGACCGCGACTGGACGCCGTACTTCGATGCGTACTCGAAGCAGGGGCTCAAGTTCACGAACATGTATGCCTCGGGCACACGCACCGTGCGGGGGCTCGAGGCGATCTCCGCGTCGTTCCCGCCGATTCCCTCCACATCGATCCTGCATCGTCCGGGCAACGCCGGCATCGCGACCTGGGGTGGCGTGATGCGCGGTCTCGGCTACAGCACGAGCTTCTTCTACGGCGGCTATGGCCAGTTCGACGACATGAACGCCTTCTTCGCCGGCAACGGTTTCGAGGTCGCCGACCGCCGCGCGATCGACTGGCCGGTGCGCTTCGAGAACATCTGGGGCGTCGCGGACGAGGACCTGTACGACCTCGCAATGCGCCGCTTCGACGCGCTGGCAACGACCGGCAAGCCGTTCTTCGCGATCATCATGAACACGTCGAACCACAAGCCCTTCACCTTCCGCGACGGCGTGCCGGGCGTGAAGGCGAAGGGAGGCGGCCGCGAATCGGGCGTGCGCTACGCCGACTATGCGCAGGCGTACCTGCTGCGGCAAGCCGCGAAGCATCGCTGGTTCGACGACACGCTGTTCGTGATCGTCGCCGACCACGGCGCGCGCGTGTACGGTCGCGAGAATATTCCCATCGAAACCTACCGCATCCCGATGCTGTTCTACTCGCCGAAGCACCTCGCGCCTGGCCGCATCGACACGCTGACGACGCAGATCGATGTCGCGCCCACGGTGCTCGGCCTCCTCGGCCTGCCCTACAGCGCACCGTTCTTCGGCCAGGACGTACGGCATGCCCCGCCCGGGGAGCGCGTCGCGTTCTTCAGCCACAACCACGACGTTGCGATCTATCGCGACGGCGAGCTCGCGATCCTCGGGCTCAGGAAGACGATCCGGAACGAGCGTTACGACGCCGGAACGAAATCGTACAGTCCCGCACCGGTCGATCCGTCGCTCGACGCCCTCGCCATCGCCTACTACCAGACGGCGTACGACCTGTTCGAGCATCGCCGCTACGTGCCGACACCACCGGCACTCGCCGGCGCCCACGGCCGGATGCTCGGCGCCCCCTGAATCACCAGGGCAGTTCCGTGCCGTCGTAGCGCCAGAACCGGCCTGCCTTGCCGGCGTCGAGCCCGTCGATGACCTTGACGAGGCCCGCCACGCTCTCGGGCGCATCGATGTCGGCGCGCGGCCCACCCATGTCGGTGTGCACCCAGCCGGGGTGCACCGTCGCGACGATGATGCCGTGCTTGCGTGCAAGGTCGATTGCGAGCGCCTTCATCACGGCATTGAGCGCCGCCTTGCTGCCGCGATAGGCATAGATCCCGCCGGTCCGGATGCTCGCGATCGAACCGAGGTTGCTCGACAGCGCGACGATCTTCTTCTGCGTCGAACGTGCGACGTGCGCGACGAAGGCTTCCGTCACTTTCATCGGGCCGGCGACGTTGACCCGGAAGATCGTGTCCCAATCCTCGTAGTCGAGTTCGCCGAAGCGGTTGGTCGGGAAGCCGGTCTCGCGGGTGCTGCCGCGCCCCATCGTGCCCGCGCAGTGGAGCAGCACGTCGATCGCCTGCGCTTCGAGGCGCCGTGCCGCCGCATCGACACCGGCATGGTCGAGCACGTCCAGCGGTTCGATCACCACGCGACCCCCGCTCGCCTGCGCGAGGGCGGCGAGCGCGGTCGCGGCGGGCGGGCGGCGCGCGCACGCGATCACGTGCCAGCCGGCGGCGGCGTACTGCCGGACGAACTCGAACCCGAGTCCGCGGTTTGCTCCGGTCACGAGAACAGTTGCCACGGCGCACCCTCCCATCGCTTATGATCGCGCGCCCATGATGCAGCCTTGCCGCAAGATCGTCATCCAGCGCCTGACCGGCGAGTTTCGCAGTGCCACCTCCATCGTCGAGGCGCCTTGGCGCGAACCGGGGCCCTCCGAAGTCGTGATCCGCAATCACCATGCCGGCGTGAACGGCATCTTCGACCAGAACCTGTGCCGCAACACGGTCCGCTACGTGAATGTCGTGCCCCCGTTCGATACGGGTGTCGAGGCGATCGGCGAAATCGTCGCGCTCGGCGAACGGGTCGAGCAGCTGCGGATCGGCGATGCAGTGGCCGTCGTGAAGCTCGGCGGCGCCTATCGCGACTACCAGGTCGTGGATGTCGGACGGGTGATCCGCGTGCGGGAAGCGACACCCGAAATCCTCGCGCTGATTGCATCGGGCGTATCCGCGATGGTGGCGCTCGAACGCATCGCCGACATGAAAAGCGGCGAGACCGTCGCCGTTTCGGCGGCGGCCGGCGGTCTCGGGCAATTCGTGGTGCAGCTCGCGAAACGCGCCGGCAACCACGTGATCGCGCTCACGGGCTCCGACCACAAGGCGGCGCTGCTGCGCGAGCTAGGCGCCGACCGGGTCGTGAACTACCGCACCGAATCGCTCCCCGAGGTGCTGGCGCGGGAGTATCCGCGCGGGCTCGACATCGCCTATGACTCGGTGGGCGGCGAAATCTTCGACGCCTTCCTCGATCATCTCGCGATGTACGGCCGGCTGATCGTCAGCGGGCACACGTCGGACTTCGACAAGCCGGTGGAGGACGTGCCCCACCCGCGCGCCTACCACAAGCTCTACTGGAAATCGGCGTCGATCAGGGCGTTCCAGAACCCCGCTTTCCCGCAGTTCTTCGACGATGCCGTGCGGCGCATCCTCGACCTCTACTATCGCGGTGAACTGCGCGCGCTGGTCGACCCGACGCCCTTTGTCGGCCTCGAGGCGGCCGCCGACGCGGTGGAGTATCAGCTCGCGGGTCGCAACGCCGGCAAGGTGGTGCTGCGGCTCGTGTAGAGCGCGTAGAGCGCGAGGCTCGTGAACCACGCGATGGCCGCGCTCGTGAGGTCGTGCGACAGGAAATGCGCGCCACGCGCTTCCTGGGCGAACGCGAACACGGCGCCGAGCGCAAGGCCGACCACGAGGCCCACCCAGGCCTTGCCGCGATTCATGTCACGCAGCACGAAGTAGAGCGCGACGAGCGCAAAGCCCGACGCGGAATGCGCGCCGGGGAAGCACGCCGCGTGCCGCAACGCATCCGGCCGATCGGCGAGGAGCCCGATGTACGGGAAGCGGCCACCGAAGGGTTCGAGGTCCCACGGGCAGTCGATGTTGGTCACGTGCTTCAGGAGCCCCGTGAGCCCGTTCGTGAGCGCGATCGCCAGCACGAAGTACGACAGTGCGCGCCGGTAGCGCGCGAGGTGCCGTATTTTCCAGGATCCGATCCACGCGCCGAGTGCAGCGAGACCGACGATGCGCACGAGCGCGCCGCCACCGGCGTGCAGCAGTCCCTCCGCCCAGAACGCACCGCGGCCACGCCATCCGCCGCCTGTCGCATCGAAAAACCAGCGCTGCGCGATTCCCAGGTCGAGATGCAGGCCCGCAAGCAGCGCCATCGCCGCGAGATACGCGATGAGCGGCCACAGCGCATGCGTACGCAGGAAGGCGCCGTCTATCCGCATGACCCGATCACGCCCGGCGGGTCGCCTTCAGCGATGCCTCGGTCAGGCGGTAGAACGCGAGGCAGGGAATCGAAAGCGAGAAGTAGAGGCACGGCAACAGTGCCGCCGCCCACCTGATCCCGTCGACCGCCTCGGGCGTCTGCACCGCGGCGCGTGACTGGAAACCGACCAGCGCGTACACCACGAGCAATATCGACGGCGCGAGCGCGGCGGCGACCTTCTCGACGAAGCTGTAGAGCGCCGAGTAGATGCCTTCGCGTCGCAGACCCGTGCGCCGGTAGTCGTATTCGATCGTGTCCGGCAGCATCGACTGGCCCATCAGCAGCAGGCCCGAGGCCGCCACGCCCTTGAGTGCCGCACGCAGCGTGAAGAACCACAGCGGTTCCTGCGGGTCCGCCAGCAGCCAGGACAGCGACACCACGCTGAATATCGCCGTCGCGAGGATGTAGGTGCGCTGTTTCTCGATCGCGAGGGCAATCCGGCGCCACAGCGGAATCGTGATGATCTGCATGAAGCCCGCGGCGCCCACGAACCACAGCATCCATTCGCCGGGATTCTCGCGGCCGATCACGAAGCGCACGACGAAGATCGCCGTCGCGGTATTCGTGAACATCCCGAAGAGCTGCAGGAACTTGGTGCCGAGCAGCGCGACGAACGGCCGGTTCGCGAATCCGGTGCGCCATTGCTCGGCCAGCGGCACGGCACGGCGTTCGCGCACCGTGAAGCGGGTACCGGCGGTGCCGAAGAACGCCGCCGCCATGAACACCAGGATCCCGAGACCGAACACGAGCCCCATGACCGCATAGCCGCGCGCCCCGCCGCCGGCGAGCTCCGCGATGCGCTGCGCGAGCCCGCCCGCGAGGAACGTGCCGACGCCGATGAAGAACACGCGGTATGACATCAGCCGCGTGCGCTCCTTGTAGTCATCGAGCATCTCGGCGGGCATCGCCATGTAGGGCACGTTGAAGATCGTGTAGCCGGTGCCGACCAGCGCGAGCGCGAGGGTGACGAACCACAGCGTGTGCGCGAGCGGCGTGAGCCCGAGGCTGTAGACGCCGGCGAACGCGAGCGCCGTGACGATCGCACCGAGCAACAGGTAGGGTCGGCGGCGGCCCCAGCGGGTCGCCGTCCGGTCGCTCACGACGCCCATCAGCGGATTGGCCACGATGTCCCACGCTTTCGCGATGAAGAGCAGCGTCGCCGCGGTCGCCGCGCCGATGCCGAGCACCGTTGTCAGGTAATAGGGGACGAGGAACGAAAAGCCGTTCAGCACCAGCGACGCGCCGAGCGTGCCGATTCCCCAGCCGAGATGCAGCCGCCACGAAGTGGCGCGGGCGCGGTCGGCGGCGATCGATTCGGCGTTGGCGGACATGTGTGCTCAGTGCCTGAAGCCGGGAGCTTAGAGCAAGTGCCGCGGCACTGCGCGTCCCGCATCCTGCGGGCGACTGGCCTGCGGTCGGGCTCCCGGCTCCTGGCTCCTCGCCCTGCACGATGTCGGCATCGCCGCGTTAGCATGTGCGGCATGACCGCAAGTGCACCCGTCCCCGCCACCTCGACGCAGGCCTTCCTCGCACGCGCACACCAGCTTTTCATCGGCGGCCGCTGGGTCGCGCCGCTCGCCGGCCGGCGATTCGACGTGTTTGATCCGGGCACGGGACAGCGCATCGCAACGGCCGCCGCGGGTGACGCGGCCGACATCGACGCGGCCGCGCAGGCCGCGCGCCGGGCGTTGACAGGTCCGTGGGCGAAGTTCACGGCGGCCGAACGCGGCAAGGTGCTCTGGAAGCTCGCCGACCTCGTCGAGCAGCACGCGCAGGAACTCATCGAGCTCGAGGTCCTCGACAACGGCCAGCCGCTTTCGATCGCGCAGTATGTCGTGAGGCACGTCGTGCCGGATTTCTTCCGCTACTACGCCGGCTGGCCGACGAAGATCGAGGGCGCGACGATTCCGGCGGCGCCGCAGGGGCGGCGGCCGGGCGAAGTACTGTCCTTCACGTTGCGGGAACCAATCGGTGTCGTGGGTGCGATCACGCCATGGAACGCGCCGCTGCCGATGCTGATGGTGAAGCTCGCGCCGGCACTCGCGGCCGGCTGCACGCTGATACTGAAGCCCGCCGAACTCACGCCGCTCACGGCGCTCAGGATGGCGGAACTGTGCGCCGAAGCCGGCGTGCCGGAAGGAGTCGTCAATGTCGTCACCGGATTCGGCGAAACGGCGGGCGCGGCGCTCGCCGCGCATCCGGGCGTCGACAAGATCG
The DNA here is from genome assembly GCA_019187495.1 of Steroidobacteraceae bacterium. GTDB lineage: Bacteria > Pseudomonadota > Gammaproteobacteria > Steroidobacterales > Steroidobacteraceae > CADEFQ01. The sequence goes on along the minus strand of JABAQN010000021.1, from coordinate 99,487 downwards.
CCTTCACCGGCTCGACGGAAGTCGGGCGGCTGATCGTCAGGGCCGCCACGGGCAACCTCAAGAAAGTGTCGCTCGAACTCGGCGGCAAATCGCCGGTGATCGTGTTCGCGGACGCGGTGCTCGAGCAGGTGATCCCGGGCGCGGCGCGTGCGTGTTTCTTCCTGCAGGGACAGAACTGCATGGCCGGCACGCGCCTCTATGTGCACGAGAAGGTGCACGACCAGGTCGTCGAGGGCGTCGCGCGTATCGCGGGATCGATGCAACTCGGGCACGGGCTCGACCCGGCGACGCAGTTCGGTCCGCTCATTTCCGCCAAACAGCGCGAGCGCGTGCGCGGCTACGTCGAGGCGGGCCGGCGCGAGGGTGGCGAGCTCGTGTGCGGCGGCGGTGCGCCGTCGCGACCGGGCTTCTTCTTCGAACCGACGGTCTTCGCGCGCATGCGCCCTGACATGACGCCGGTGAAGAACGAGATCTTCGGACCCGTGCTCTGCGTGCAATCGTTCGGCGATGCAGACCTCGACCAGGTGGCGGCCGAGGCGAACGACACGATCTACGGCCTCTCGGGCAGCGTCTGGACGCGCGACATCGGGCTTGCGATGCAGATGGTGCGCCGGATCGACTCGGGCCAGGTGAGTGTCAACATGCACGCCGCGCTCGACCCCGCGATGCCGTTCGGCGGCAACAAGCAGTCCGGCTGGGGCCGCGAATTCGGCAAGGAAGGCCTCGAGCCCTATCTCAAGACGAAGGGCGTCAGCGTCGCGTGGTGAGACCCCGACGTCGCATGTGGTCTCCCCGCCTCACGGCGGCACATTGCCCGCGGCGGCACGCGCCGCGATCGGTGGCGCGAGCTCGAGCCGTCGCTCGCGCCAGATGATGTAGAGACCGCTGCCGACCACGATCGCGCCGCCCGCGAGCACGCGCATCGACGGCAGGGCGTCCCACACGACCCAGTCGATCGTGATGCCCCAGAAGAGCGCCGTGTACTCGAACGGCGCGATCACCGACGCGGGCGCAGCGCGAAACGCCTCGATCAGGCACATCTGCGCCACCGCGCCGGCGAGGCCCACCGCCGCGATCTGCCACAGGTGCGCCGCCAGCACGTCGCGCCAGTCGTGCGCGGCGAGCAGCGCCGATACCACCGTCATGATCGCGAGCGACCACAGCGCGACACTCGCGGTCGAGTCCGTCCGCGTGAGCACCCGGAGCAATATCGCGTTGCAGGCGTAGGCGAACGCCGAAACGAAGGCGCCGATCACGCCCCACAGGACGAGCCCCGAGACCGATGGGCGCAGCATCGCCACCGCGCCCGCGAGGCCGACCACGACGGCGCCCCAGCGATGCCAGCCGACGTGCTCGCGCAGGCCGAGCGCCGCGAGCGCCGTCACCATCAGCGGCGCCGTGAGAAAGATCGCGTAGGCGTCGGCGAGCGACATCGCCCGCACGGCATACAGGAATCCGGCCATGATCACGACCATCAGCAGGCCGCGCAGCAGGTGCATGCCGGGGCGATGGGCGAGCAGTTCGCGGCCGCGCCCCGTCAGCAGCAGCGGCAGCGCGATGAACGGCAGCGACGCCGCGCCGCGCAACACGGCGACCTGCAACGGCGGGTAATGCGCCGTCAGCGCCTTCAGCAGCGCATCCATGCCGGCGAAGGTGGCCACCGCGGCGAGCATGAACGCGATGCCGCGAAGCGAACGGGCGGGCATCGGGGGAGCCTACAGCGAATGGCGGGCAGCGAACAGCCAGATACGCTGGCCTGGTCTGGCCGCCTGCTGTCCGCCTCTCGCCTCTCGCCTTTCGCCTTTCGCCCGTCGCCGCTCACCACGAGCGCCGGGCGGACGACGCACGCCTAGAACTTGATGCTCACGCCGGCGAGTATGCTCCAGGAGTAGAACTCGTTCTCCGCGAGACGCGCGCGGGTGCCGCTCACGTAGCGCAGCGGCTCACTCGTGATGTTCTGCATCTGCACGAAGGCGTTCACGTGCTTCGTGATGTCGTAGCTCGCCTTGAAATCGAGCTGCCCGTGCGTGTCGACATACAGGTCCTCCGACGGTGCATCGCCCAGCGCGTACAGGTACTCGCTGCGGTAGGCATAGCCGAGCCGCATCTCGAGCCCGGCGAGTTCGTAGTACAACGAGACGTTGCCGACGTGCTCCGATTGCTGGAAGAACGGCACCTTGGCGGCACGGTCCGGCGCATCCGCTTCGCTGTCCGTCCAGGTATAACCGAGCGAGACCCCGAGGCCGCGGAGCAGCCCGGGCAGCCTGCGAAACTGGTACTGGTAACCGAGTTCCACGCCGAAGATGCTGCCGCTGCGGGCGTTCTGTGCCTGCTCTATCTCGAGTTCGGAGTAGAACCGCCCTTCGAAGTCGACATCCTCGAGTGTCTGGATGCGCGTGAAGATCGGGTGGTCGATGTCCTTGTAGAACACGCCCGCATTCAGGATGCCGGCGGGCTCGAGGTACCACTCGAGCGCGACATCGAAGTTCATGGACTCGAGCGGATCGAGGTTCGGATTGCCCATCTCGATGGCGCCTTCATACACGCCCGGATCGTCTTCTTCGATCTCGAAGAGGCGAAACGGCACGGTCTGCTCGTACGACGGCCGGCCGATGGTGTTGGTCCACGCCGCGCGCGCGATGAGGTCGGGCTGGATCGCCCAGGTCATCTGCAGGCCGGGCATCCAGTTCGTGTAGTTCTTCGTGCCCGTCACCTGCGGCGGCGGATCCGTCACGTTGTCGTCGACGATCTGCACGTCGAACGCCGTGAAGTCGGTCTCCGTGCGCTCGACCCGTACGCCGCCGATCAGCGTGACGGTGCCGATGTCGAACGAGCCCATCACGTAGCCCGCCGTCACGTCCTCCTTCACGGTGAAGTCGACCCCATAGGACTCGGACACGGTGTCGGCAGGGTTCACCTCGAAGAGGGCCTGGTTGACCGCGAAGAACCGCTGTGCGGCCCGAAAGTCCGGATAGGGCCCGAACGTGTAGTGAGGCCGCACATCGCGATAGAAGCCCGGATCGCCGGCGTGCGCGACATCGGAAAGCAGCAAGTCGCCGCCGTCGAAGCCGTCGTACACGATCATGTCCTGGTCGCTGTCGCTCTTGCGGCCGATGAACTTCGCGCCCGCCTTGAGGTAGCCGCTGCGGCTGCCCCAATCGAAGTCCCTCCTGAGATCGACCTTGCCGACTCGCAGCTTCTCCTCGATGAACTGGCCGCCCTGCGCGGTTTCGTCGAACTCGAAGTTCGAGGCGTCGTAGAACTCAGGGCCGGCGTCGACGCGGAAATAGTAGTCCGACGTGTCATAGGTCATCGGGATTTCAGTGTCGAGCTCGAAGGTCCACGCATTGTCGTAGGGCGTGTCCTGTTCCGTCTTGCCGTACGTCGCCGACAGATTCAGCGTCCAGGCGCCGATCTCGAACTCGCCGCCGAGGGTCGAAGAGAGGATCTTCTGGATCTCGAGGCGCTCGGAGTTCTCGCGTTTGCCTTCCCCCTCGGTGAACAGTCCTGATGTCGGCGTCTGGTTCTCGAGGTCGCCGTTCCTGTAGTCGTAGGTGATCTCGGGCTGCAATTCGGTGTCTTCGTAGCGGTTCACGATGTTGCGCCAGTGCAGCTTCACCGTGTCGTTCGGCCGGAACTCGAAGTTGGCCACCAGGCCCTTGCGCACCCGCCGGATCAGGTAGTCGCGGATGTTGAGTTCATCCGGCACGAGGTAGTCGCCCTCTTCCTGCCACGGATCGCCCCCCTGGATGTTATGCGACGTGAACTTGCGGTCCGAATAGCTGGCCGACAGCACGATACCGAAGCGGTCGTCGGCCATGAGGCGGCTCCAGGCCGCGCTCGCTCCCCACGGGTGATGCTCGCCGAGGTCGGAATAGCCGTAGTCCGCGGTCGCCGAAAACGAACGGCCATCGGGGTCGTCGAACGCGCTCGGCGTCACGATATTGACGGTGCCGCCGATTGCGTTGCCGTCGAGATCGGGGGTGACCGACTTGATGACTTCGAGCTTCGAGAGGATGTTGGCGGGCACGGTGTCGAGCGCCACGCGTCGCGTGTCGCCTTCGGGCGAACCGATCGTCTGGCCGTCGATCGTGACGTTGCTCAGTGCCGCATCGATGCCGCGGATCGTCACGTAGCGACCCTCGCCCTGATCCGTGGTGACCGACACGCCGGTGACGCGTGCAAGCGTATCGCCGGCGTTCTGGTCGGGGAGCTTGCCGGCATCATCAGCCGTGACCGACTCCTTGATGTACTTCGCCGACTTCTTGTCCTGCAGCGCCGTAGCCTGCGCGAGGCGGTAACCCGTCACGGTCACTTCCTCGATGTTGAGGCCCGACAGCGCGATCGGCTGCGTCGCGACTCCCGTCGCGGCAACGGTGACGCTCGTCGAACTGGCGGCGAATCCGACGAACTCCGCTTCGACCGTATAGGAACCTGCGGGCACGTCGGTGATGCGATAGGCTCCCGACCGGTCGGCTCTCACCGTGCGGTCGAGTTCCTGCACCCGCACCGTGGCATTCGGCAGCGGCCGCCCTGTCGTGGCATCGGTGACACGACCGGCGATTTCTCCGGCCAGCGCCTCACGCTGCAGGCCGGCGAAAGCCGCTGCGATGGCTACGATCATCGGGGAGACACGGCGAACGAGCGTACGACCAAGTGCTGACACAGCCCTTACCCCTTGCAGCGTGGAATCATGGTTCCATTTGTGGCCGAGTATAGAACAGGAATTTTGTTATTTGCAATGGATGAAATATATATTCCAATCTGAACCCCTTGCGAGAGGTCCCAAAGGTCCGATCCGGATCGCATGCGCAGCCGCGGCACTGTTGAAATTTCCATTCGATTATTGGAATGCATTTTCCATTTCGCTAGTATCGGATCATGCCAGCCAAAGACGTCGAGAAGTTGCGCAGCGAGATCGTGCGCCAATATGACCGCCTGAGCCCGCGCCTCAAGCAGGTCGCGCAGTTCGTGCTCGATCACCCGAACGACATGGGCCTGCAGACGCTCGCGGTCATCGCCGGGCGCTGCCGGGTGCAGCCCTCGACCGTCGTGCGCTTCGCCAAGGCGATGGGCTACGAGGGCGCGAGCGACATGCAGAAGCTCTTCCGCGACGAACTGCTCGCGTTCGCGCCGAGCCCGAGCTATGCCGACCGCATCCGCCAGTTCAACGAGCGCTCGGGCGGCGTCGACGTGCTCTCGCCCCACGAGCTGATGCAGGAGTTCGCCGACAGCAACATCATCGCGCTCGAGCACCTCAAGGAATCGACCCGTCGAACCGACCTCGAGGCGGGAGTCGCGCTGATCCGCGATGCGCGGGCTGTCTACATCATCGGAGTGCGCCGAGCGTTTCCGGTCGCCGCCTATCTCGCGTACGCATTGCGGCATGTCGACGACAAGCGTGCCTACCTGATCGACGGTGTCGCCGGCATGCTCGCCGAACAGGGCGGCATGGCGCGCGAAGGCGACCTGCTGATCGCGATCAGTTTCCGGCCGTACGCCAAGGAGACGGCAGAAGTGGTCGAACAGGCCCGCGCGCGCGGCGCCCGGGTGCTCGCGTTGAGCGATACGCGCCTGTCGCCCATCGCGCGCGATGCCGATGTCGTGTTCGAGACCAAGGACGCGGAAGTGCGCCAGTTCCGCTCGTTGACCGCATCCCTGTGCCTCGCGCAGACGCTCGTCATCAGCTACGCGTTCCAGACCGAGCGCCGCTCGCACAGGGGGAAGGCGTGATGCCCGGATTCGCGCTGTTCGGCGCCGGCCGCATCGGCCAGATCCACGCCCGCAATCTCGCGGCACGCCAGGACGTGCGCCTGCGCCACGTCGTCGACGTGTCGCCCGCGGCCGCGCGTGCGCTCGCCGACGCGACCGGCGCGGCCGTGAGCGATGCCGCGACGGCGCTCGCCGATCCGGCCGTGCACGCGATCCTGATCGCAAGTTCGACCGACACGCACGCCCCGCTGATCGCCGCGGGCGCCCGCGCCGGCAAGGCGATCTTCTGCGAGAAACCGCTCGATCTCGACCTGGCGCGCGCCGAGGCGAGCATCGCGGCCGCGGCGCAGGCGAAGGTGCTGCTGGCGCTCGGCTTCAACCGGCGTTTCGACCCCGGGTTCCGGCGCCTGCATCGCGAGATCGCCGCGGGACGCGTCGGCAAGGTGGAAGTCGTGAGTATCACGAGCCGCGATCCGTCGCCGCCGCCGCCCGCCTACGTGGCGCGCTCCGGCGGGCTCTTCCGCGACATGATGATCCACGACCTCGACATGGCGCGCTGGCTGCTCGGCGCGACACCGGTCGGCGTGTACGCGCGCGGCGGCGCGCTGATCGATCCCGCCATCGGCGCCGCCGGCGACATCGACACCGCGGTCGTGGTGCTCGAGGGTGCGGGTGGCGAACTGTGCCAGATCACGAACAGCCGTCGCTGCGCCTATGGTTACGACCAGCGCATCGAAGTCTTCGGTTCGGGCGGCCTGGTGCGCGCCGACAACGTGCCCGCCACCACGGTCGAGACGGCCGATGCCGGCGGCTTCACGCGCGAGCCCGCCCTGCCGTTCTTTCTCGAGCGTTACGCGGCCGCCTACCGTGACGAACTCGACGAATTCGTGCGCGCGCTACGCGGCGAGCCGGCGGCCCTCGCCACCGGCGAGGATGGCCGGCAGGCCCTGCGGCTCGCGAATGCGGCCCAGCGCTCGCTGGAAACCCGCGGTCCCGTCGCACTGCCCGGAGGGTAGAATATAAATTTCATACTCTCACATTGTTGAAATGCGAATTCCATTTCGATATCGTCGCAACTCCCATGACACGCGCCAGAATCGGACTGATCGGTACCGGCTTCATCGGCCGCACGCACGCCATCGCGCTCAGCACGGTCGGCGCCGTCTTCGCCGACATTGCCGCCCCGGCCCGCGAGCTGCTGGCTGACACGACGCAGGCGGCGGCGCGCAAGGCGGCGGACGCACTCGGCTTTGCCCGCGCCACCGGCGAGTGGCGCGAACTCGTCGCGGACCCCGCGATCGACGTGGTCGACATCTGCACGCCGAACCACCTGCATCGCGAAATGGCGCTCGCGGCGATCGCCGCCGGCAAGCATGTCTGGTGCGAGAAGCCGCTCGCCAACACGGCACGCGAAGCGCGCGAGATCGCCGCCGCCGCCGATGCGGCCGGCGTCCGGCACCTGATGGGCTTCAACTACATCTGCAACCCGCTGCTGAAGGTGGCACGCGACATGATCGCGGCCGGCGAACTCGGCGAGGTCTACGCCTTTCGCGGCAGCTACCTCGAGGACTACATGAGCGATCCGGCGGTGCCCTGGAGCTGGCGCTGCGACCGCGCGCTCGCGGGCAGCGGCGCGCTCGCCGACCTCGGATCGCACCTGATCAACCTGGGACATTTCCTGCTCGGCGGCATCGCGCGCGTGAACGGCCGGTTGCAGGTCGTGCACCGCACGCGCCGCGATCCGGCGAATGGCGCCACGCGCGCGGTCGAGAATGAGGACATTGCGCGCGCCTTGATCGAGTTCAGGAGCGGCGTGCCGGGCACGTTCGAAGTGAGCCGGGTCGCGACCGGGCTGAAATGCGGCCTCGCGTTTGCCGTTTTCGGCACGCGCGGCGCCCTCGAGTTCGACCAGGAGCGCATGAACGAACTGCGCTGGTATGACGCCGCGGCGGGCGCCGCGCGCGGCGGCTTTCGCACGCTGCTCGCCGGCCCGGAGCATCCGGACTACCGGCCCTTCTGTCCGGCACCCGGGCATGGTCTCGGCTACAACGACCTGAAGGTGATCGAAGCGCGCAACCTGCTGCGGGCGATCGCCGGAGGCGCGGCGGCGTGGCCCGACTTCCACGAAGGCGCGCGCGTGCAAGCGGTCATGGAGGCGATCGAGGCCTCGCACGCGAGCGGCGCGTGGACGGACGTGAACGCATGAGCCACATCACGACACACCGGGGTGGCTTCGCGCACGGTTTCACCCCGATCACTCAGGCGGCGGATCCGGCCAACGGCACGGGTCTCGGCCTCGGCGTGCTTCGAATTGGCGCCGGTGAGGAGTGGAGCGCGCCGGTGCTGCGCGAGACGGCGTGGCTCCTGATGTCGGGCGAGGTGCGGATGCGCGGGGGCGATCGCGAGGCCGTGTTGTCGCGCACGTCGCTGTTCGACGAATCGGCGAGCTGCCTGCACGTCGCGGCAGGTACGCCCGTCTCGCTGCTCGCCGGCAGCGATTGCGAACTGACCGTGTACGACACGGCGAACGTGCGCGTTTTCACGCCGCGGGTATTCCGCCCCGCCGACGTGCCGAACGAACATCGCGGCAAGGGCCAGGTGCGCGATCGCAGCCTGCGCTACGTGCGCACGATCTTCGACACGCGCAACTCCTCGCCCGCGGCGGAACTCGTGCTCGGCGAGGTCGTCACCTTCCCCGGCGGCTGGTCGAGCTACCCGCCGCACCATCATCCGCAGCCCGAGATCTATCACTACCGCTTCACGGCCCCGCAGGGCTACGGTCATGCGGAGCTCGGCGATGCCGTCGTCAAGGTGCGCGAGTACGACACGATCTGCATTCCGGCGGGGTCGGACCATGCGCAGTGCGCGGCACCCGGCTATGGCATGTATTACTCGTGGGTGATCCGCCACCTGCCGGGTCGGCCCTACACGGTGCCCGAATTCACGGCGGAGCACGCGTGGACGATGCGACCCGACGCGCAGTTCTGGTGGCCGGCGGAGCCGGACGATGGCTGAAGCCGCGAAGGGCGCGGCACGCACGCGCGATGTGATCTGCCTCGGTCGCGCGGCGGTCGACCTGTACGGCCAGCAACTCGGCGGTCGCTTCGAGGACGTGCAGACCTTCGCGAAGTACCTCGGCGGATCGTCCGCGAACGTCGCCTTCGGGCTCGCGAGGCTCGGGGTGAAATCCGCGATGCTGACGCGCGTCGGCGACGAGCCGATGGGCCGCTTCGTGCGCGCCGCGCTCGCGGGGGCCGGTGTCGACGTGAGCCATGTCGCGACCGATCCGCGCCGCCTCACGGCGCTCGTGCTGCTCGGCATCGCGGGGCGCAATGATTTCCCGCACATCTTCTATCGCGAGAACTGCGCGGACATGGGCCTCACGGCGGACGACTTCGACGCCGCGTACATCGGCTCGAGCCGCATGCTCGCGATCACCGGCACGCACCTGTCGAGCGAAGCGACGGCCGCCGCCGTGATGAAGGCGGTGCGGCTCGCGCGCGCGCGGGGCACGCTGGTCGTGTTCGACATCGATTACCGGCCGGTGCTGTGGGGGCTCGCCGGCGCCGGTGACGGCGCGAACCGCTTCATCGCCTCGCCAGAAGTGACCCGGCGCATCGCATCGATCCTGCCCGAGTGCGACCTCATCGTCGGCACCGAGGAGGAAATCCGCATTGCCGGCGGCCACGACGATACCGGGGCGGCGCGTGCGGCGATCCGCGATGCGGGCAGCGCGACGATCGTCGTCAAGCGCGGGGCGGCCGGCTGCACGATCCACCCGCCGACCGGAGAGGCGATCGACGTGCCGGGTTTTCCGGTCGAAGTGCTCAACACGCTCGGCGCCGGTGATGCGTTCCTCTCGGGCCTCCTGTGCGGGCGCCTCGCCGGCGACGACTGGCGGCGCGCGGGCGCGCTCGGCAACGCGTGCGGCGCGCTCGTCGTTTCCCGTCACGGCTGCGCGCCGGCGCTGCCGAGCCGCATCGAGCTCGACGATTTCCTTGCGCGCGCCGCGGAAGTCCCGCGCCCCGACCGGGATGCGCGACTCGTGCACCTGCACGATGCGACGACCACGCGGCGCCCGCGGCGGGATCTTTACGTACTCGCCTTCGATCATCGCCGGCAACTCGAACAGATGGCGGGCCATGTCGGCGCGCCCCTCGAGCGCATCACGCGATTCAAGTCACTGGTGGCCGATGCGGTCGAACGCGTCGCCGGTGAGGTGCCCTGGCGCGATCGTATCGGCGTCATCGTCGACGAGCGCTATGGTGCCGACGCACTGTCCCGCATGACCCACGCGGGCCATTGGGTCGGGCGCGCCATCGAGATCCCGGGTTCGCGACCCCTCGAGCTCGAACCTCGCAACCACAGCGGCCTGCCGCTGCTGACGTGGCCCGCAGGCCAGGTGATCAAGTGCCTCGTGTTCTATCATCCGGATGATCCGCTCGAGTTGCGCCTCGCGCAGGAGGAGCGGGTGATCGAGCTCGCGCACGATGCCCGCGAGCTCGGTCGCGAACTGCTGCTCGAGATCGTCGCGAGCGGCCGCGGTCATGAAGTGGACGACACGGGCGTCGCGCGCGCGTTACGCCGCTTCTACAACCTCGGCGTGCGGCCGGCGTGGTGGAAGCTCGAACCGCCGTCGGCAACGGCGTGGCCGCGCATCCAGGACGTGATCATGGAATACGATCCGCACTGCAACGGTGTGCTGTTGCTCGGTCTCGATGCGCCCGAGGCGCACCTGCGCGCCGGATTCGAGAGCGCGGCGCCGTACGAAATCTGTCGCGGCTTCGCCGTCGGGCGCAGCATCTTCGGCCATCCCGCGCGCGAGTGGATGCGCGGCGCGCTGGCGGATGACGCGGTCGTCGATGAGCTCGCCCGACGCTATGTGCGGCTCGCCGGCCTGTGGCGGGAGCTGCGCGCGTGACGCGCCTCAGGCTGACCACGGCCCAGGCGATCGTGCGCTATCTCGTCGCGCAGCGCGTGCGCGTCGACTCGGTGGAGCAACCGCTCTTTGCGGGCGTGTTCGCGATCTTCGGCCATGGCAACGTGGCCGGGCTCGGTGAGGCCCTGCAGGCCGGGCGCGACCGTTTGCCGACCTGGCGCGCGCACAACGAGCAGGCGATGGCGCATGCGGCGATCGCGTTTGCGAAGGCGTCCCGGCGGCGGCGCATGATCGCGTGCACGACGTCGATCGGTCCCGGCGCCACGAACATGGTGACGGCCGCGGCGCTCGCGCACGTCAATCGCCTGCCCGTGCTGCTGCTCCCGGGCGACACGTTCGCGAACCGCGATCCGGACCCGGTGCTGCAGCAGGTCGAGCATTTCGGCGACCCGACGATCACCGCGAACGACTGCTTCCGGCCGGTGTCGCGCTACTGGGACCGCATCACGCGCCCGGAGCAGCTGCTCGCATCGCTCCCGCAGGCGCTGTCCGTGCTGACCGATCCGGCCGACTGCGGGCCGGTCACGCTCTCGCTGCCGCAGGACGTGCAGGCCGAGGCAGGCCTCTACCCGGAGTCGTTCTTCGAACCGCAGCTGCACGAGCCTCCCCGCCTCGGCCCCGATGCGCAACAGTTGCGTGTCGCCGCGGCGCTGATCACGGGCGCGCAAAAGCCGCTGATTGTCGCGGGCGGTGGCGTGCTCTACTCGGAGGCGAGCGACGCGCTGGCCGCGTTCGCGACGGCACGCGGGATTCCGGTCTGCGAGACGCAGGCCGGCAAGGGCGCGTTGCCCTGGGATCATCCGTGCAATGTCGGCGCCGTCGGTGTCACGGGCACGGGCGCCGCGAACGCGCTCGCCGCCGAGGCCGACCTGGTCATTGCCATCGGCACACGGCTCGCCGACTTCACCACGGGCTCGGGCCAGCTCGTGCCGCGCCCCGGCAGCCGCCTGCTGAGCCTCAACGTCTGCCGGCACGACCTCGTCAAGCGCGGTGCGGCGGCGTTGCAGGCCGATGCGCGTCGCGGGCTCGAAGAGCTCGCGGCGGCACTCGCGACGACGCGCAGCAAGGGCGCGTGGCTCGCCGCCGCACAGGCGCGAGTGCTCGAATGGAATCCCGCGCGCGACGCCGCGGTCGCTGCGCGCGGCGGCGCCATGCCTTCCGACGCCGAGGTGCTCGATCTCGCCAATCGTGTCGCCGGCACGCGCGGCACGGTCGTCTGCGCCGCCGGCGGACTGCCGGGGGAGCTGCACAAACTGTGGCGCGCCGGCGGACCGGGCACGTATCACGTCGAGTACGGCTACTCGTGCATGGGCTATGAGATCGCCGGCGGACTCGGCGTGAAAATGGCGCAGCCGGCGCGGGATGTCGTCGTGCTGGTCGGCGACGGCAGTTACCTGATGATGAACTCGGAGATCGCGACCTCGATCGCGCTCGGGCACAAGCTCACGATCGTGCTGCTCGACAATCGCGGGTTCGGCTGCATCAACCGCCTGCAGCAGGCCTGCGGCGGCGAGGCATTCAACAACCTGCTCGACGCCGCGGCGCCGCGCGTCGACTTCGTCGCACACGCGCGCGCCCTCGGTGCACGCGCCGAGAAGGCCGGGAGCCTCGCCGCGCTCGAGCCGGCGCTGCGCCGCGCGTTGACCGCCGACCGCACGGCCGTCGTCGTGATCGAGACCGACCCTGCCCGCTCGACCGCTGCCGGCGGTGCATGGTGGAACGTCCCCGTGGCGCAGGTGTCGACGAGCGAACGCGTGCAGCACGCCTTCGCCGATTACCGCCGACACCTCGACGACCCGTCGGGCCCGACATGATCCGGCTCGGCATCAACCCGATCTCCTGGACGAACGACGACCTGCCGGGGCTCGGCGACGACATCCCGCTCGACACCTGCCTGCAGGAGGCCCGCGCCGCAGGCTTCGCCGGCGTCGAACTCGGCCGCAAGTTCCCGCGTGAGGCGGCGCAGCTCGGACCGATCCTCGCCGCCCACGGCCTGCGCCTCGTGTCGGGCTGGTACAGCCTGCATCTCCTCGAGCGCGATGCGGACGCGGAGTTCGCCGCGATGGCCGATCACTTCGCGCTGCTCGCATCGCTCGGCGCGAATGTGATGGTCGTTTGCGAAACCACGGGCTGCATCCATGGCGACCAGGGTGCGCGGCTGTCGCGGCGGCCGCACCTGCCGCCCCGGCGCTGGCCGGAGTTCGGCGCGCGCCTCACGCAGCTCGCCGGGCGCATGCGCGCGGCCGGCCTGCGCATGGCCTATCACCACCACATGGGCACCATCGTGCAGTCGGGCGCGGATATCGATGCACTGATGCAGCACACCGGCGCCGATGTCGGGCTGCTGCTCGACACAGGTCATCTCGCGTTCGCGGGCGAGGATCCCGTTCGCTTCGCCACGCAGTACGCGGCGCGCATCGTGCACGTGCACTGCAAGGATGTCCGCCCGACCGTGCTCGCGCGCGCGCTCAATCGCGATGCGAGCTTTCTCGATGCGGTCCTGCAGGGCGTATTCACCGTGCCCGGGGACGGCAGCGTCGATTACCCCGCGGTGCTCCGGCCCATCGCGCGCGCGGGGTTCGACGGCTGGATCGTCGTCGAGGCGGAACAGGATCCAGCCGTCGCGACGCCGGCGCGTTACGCGCGCATGGGGCGCGAGTACCTGGCCCGCATCACGGGCGAGCTGTTCGCGTGACGACGAGTGGCCATCGCCGCCGCTTCCTCGCGGGCGCGGCCGGCGCCCTCGGTGCCGCAATTGCCCCGTGGCGCGCGTGGTCCACGACGTTCGGCTACCCCAGGCTGCAGCAGGGCCCGATGATCGGCGACACGGGGCCGACGCATCTTGCGATCTGGGGACGCGCCAACGGCCCGTATCCGGTGGCATTCGAGTATTCGAAGGACCGGGATTTCACGGCGCCGCAGCGCAGTGCGCCGGTCGCCGCGAGCACCACCAGCGATTTCACGGCCGTAGTGCGCATCGACGGGCTCGAGCCCGGCACGGTGTACTGGTACCGGCCCGTGGTCGATGGCGTCGTCGATCGCTACCAGAGCGTGCCATTCGCGACGCGCACCGCGCCGGCGGGCGCCGCCGACTTCCGCGTCGCGTTCGGCTCCTGCGCGCGCCTCGCGCGCGATCCGGTGCAGCGCATCTTCGACACCGTGGTGCGCGAATCGCCCGACCTCTTCCTCTGGCTCGGCGACAACGTGTATGCGGACTCGGCTGCGCCCGAGGCGATCGCCGACGAGTATCGGCGCCAGCGCATGGTGCAGTCGCTCCTGCCGCTCAATCGCACGACCTCGCAGCTCGCCATCTGGGACGACCACGATTTCGGCTACAACAACAGCGACGGCACGTCGCCCTTCAAGGACGCCGCGCTCGCGACCTTCCGCAACTATTGGGCCAACCCGTCGTACGGCCTGCCGGAGGCATCAGGCGTGTTCTTCCGCAAGTCCTTCGGCGGTGTCGATTTCTTCATGCTCGACGGTCGCTACCACCGAGCACCGAACAATGAGGCGGACGGCCCCCACAAGAGCTTCCTCGGCGCGACACAGAACGCGTGGCTGCGCGAAGGACTTGCCGCGAGCCGTGCGCCCTTCAAGATCCTCGCCTGCGGCAGCGGCTGGTCGATGGCGGACGGCGTCGACGGCGACACTTGGGCCGCATTTCGCACCGAGCGCGATGCGCTGTTCGATTTCCTGCGCGACCGGCGCATCGAGGGTGTCGTGCTGCTCTCGGGCGACAGCCACGTCGGGGAACTCAATTGCATCCCGTGGTCCGCGCGCGGTGGCTACGATCTCTACGACCTCGTCAGCTCGCCGCTCGCGCAATCGCCGTCGGACTCCTGGGTGAAGCAGCAGCCCGAGATCCGCATGCGCAAGGTGTATGCGGGCGGCGCCAATGCCGGCATGCTGCATTTCACGCCGGAGCCGGACCCCTCGCTCACGTTCACGCTCTACGACGAATGGGGTCTCACGCCGTGGGCGCCGCTGCGCCTGACGCCGGCCGACCTGCGCAACGGCGTCGAGAGCTGGCGTCGGCTCAAGGCCTGAGCAGCGCGCGCTCCACATCCTCCCACGACACGAACTTGAAGTTCTGCGGCTCGTTCGGTCCGATGTTGCGGCCGTCCTGCACGACCAGCAGCCCGCGCGGGTACTGCGGGCCGAGCGGCGAGCTCGTGACGTCGAGGCCATCCGTTTCCGACGCGCCGTCGATGCCGAGCGCACGATTCGCGACGATCGAGAAGAAGCCCACGAAGGCATTGTCGCCTTCGCGGCGGAACACCGCGTAGTTGTCGGCGCCCTGGTTCGACAGCACGATGTAGCCGGTGCCGTTCGGACCGGCCCAGAGCCCGAGGCCTTCCGCGTCGGCGGTCAGTTCACCAGGCCCGATCCTGCCGACGGCGCGCCGCGCGGTCCCGCCCTGCGGCTCGGCAGAATAGCGCCACAGCGCGACATCTTCTTCCGATACGTACAGCGCGCCGGTCTCGTCGTCGGCGACACAACCCTCGGCGAGCGAACCGACCTTGAACGTGCGCACCGCTTCGGCGCGCACCTTGTCGCCACGCGCGACGAGCCTCCACTGGCGCATCGTGCCGGTGTCTTCGTTGTCATTGATGAACACGTAGGTCTCGCCGCTCTTCGCGCTGCGATACATGCAGAGCCCATAGGGATCGGAGAGCCCGGTCGCGATCACGCCATCGGCCACGTCCACGAGGCGTCGCGCCACCGGATCGATGCGGTAGAGCGAGATCCCTTTCGTCGTGCGGTTCGACACCGCAACGAGCGCGACGCGCCGGCCGCCGAGCATGAAACCCTCGCGCAGGTCGACATTGTTCATGCGACCGTCAGGCAGCGACTGCAGGCGCCGACCGGCGAGATCGTAGACGTCGAGGCCGCGCTTCTTGTTGGTGCCGATCACGAGGCTCAGGCGGGGATCGGTCGGATGCACCCAGATCGCGGGATCGTCGGCCGCGTCCCCGTAGTTTTCCACGGGGACCGACTCGGCGCGCGGCTCGACCGTGTGCACGCTCGGCGGTGCGACCTTGCGCGGATCGCGATCCGACGCGCTCGCAAGGCCGAGTCCCGCGGCGACCTGGTCCCAGCTCGCGAGCTTGATGTTGCCCGATGCCCCGTCATTGTCCTCGTCGAATGCGGCGACGAGCCCTCCGGCGCTGCCGGCGAGCGGCCACGCGATCGCGGCGAGGCCTTCGCTCTTGCCGACCGCATCGATCGCCTGCGCGGCCTCGATCCGGAAACTGCCGAGCCAGGCGTCGTCGGTGAGCCCATAGACATTGAAGCGACCGGGTTTCACATCCGCCGCGAGCAGATAGGCGGTCGCGTCGTTCGCCCGATAGACCGCGAGGCCCTTCACTTCCTTCGCGATGTGGCCGTACGGCGCAACGAGGTCGATCGCCTTGCGCTCCGCGTCCGTCTCCGGTTCAGCGGCGAAGCGCCAGATGCCCACCTTTTCCTCGGCGACGTACAGCGCGCGACCCCGGGCGTCGACCGCGCAATAACCCGCACCGACGCCCACCGGGATCGTGCGCACCAGCGCACCGCGCACGGCGCCGTCCACGCCGTCGAGTTGCCACTGCTGCACGCTGCCTTCGACGGTGACGAACGCATACTGGCGGCCGGTGTCCGGGCTGCGATAGGTGCAGAGGCCGGCGATCTCGCCATGGACGGCCATCGGCTCGCGCGAGACGCGGCTCACCGCGAGCGTCGCGGGATCGATGGCCAGCGCCACGAGTCCGCCGCTCGCCCGATCGCCCACCACCACGAGTCCCGCCGTGTCCACCGTGCCGCCGAGCGCGAAGCCGTAGCTGACCGCGACCAGGTCGGGCTCGACGCCGCGGAATGCGCCGATGCGCTTGCCGTCGAGCGAAAACAGCTCGAGGCCCGCGGTGCCAGCAGTACCGAGCACGAGGCTGCGGGCGGGGTCACCGGGGTGCAGCCAGAATGCGACGTCGTTGCCGTCGTTCTCGGCGTTCGGCGTCGTCTCGGCGAGGGGCGCCACATCGATGGTTGGCGCCGCAACCGCGGGACCGGCAACGACAAGGGCGCAGGTCGCGGCGACAATGAACTCACGCATCGCGGGACTCCGACTATGGAACAATTTTTCTATTCGTGTAATATAATAGAAATGGCGTTTCATATACAAGCCGGCGGACCCGCGCAACCGTGAACGCGCTGCTGCGGGCCTTTGCGACCGGTGCGGATCGCGAACCGCTCGGTGACGCCGCGCGGGTCGATGCGCTTTACCGGCGTCACCGCCTGCGCGTGATGATCGCCATCACGCTCGGCTACGGCCTCGTCTATACCTGCCGTCTCGCGCTGTCGGTCGTCAAGAAACCGCTGATCGACGCCGGCATCTTCTCGCCGACCGATCTCGGCCTGATCGGCTCGGCGCTCTTCTATACCTATGCCGTCGGCAAGCTGGTGAACGGCTTTCTCGCCGATCACGCGAACATGAAGGTGTTCTTCGCCTTCGCGGTGCTGGTGTCGGCGCTCCTCAATATCGGCATGGGTTTCTCGACGATGGTCGCGGTTTCTGCCCTGCTCTGGGGATTGAACGGCTGGTTCCAGAGCTTCGGCGCGCCGGCGGGCGTCGTCGCGATGACGAACTGGTTCAGCAATCGCGAACGCGGCCGCTTCTACGGCATCTGGAGCACCGCCCACTCGATCGGCGAGGGGCTCACGTTCGTCGCCGTCGGCGGCGTCGTGGCCGCATTCGGCTGGCGATACGGCTTCTGGGGCCCGGGCGTGCTGTGTGTCCTCGTTGCGATCGCGATGTTCTGGCTCGTGCAGGACCGCCCGCGCACGCTCGGCCTGCCGACGGTGGCTGACTGGCGCAACGACCACTGGAAAAAGGCGCCGCCAACCTCGACGGCAGACGCCGGCGTGTTCCGCACGCAGCTGTCGATCCTCGGGATTCCCGCGGTCTGGGTCCTCGCGCTCGCGAGCGCGAGCATCTACGTATCGCGCTACGCGATCAACAGCTGGGGCGTGCTCTACCTGCAGGAAGTGCATGGCTTCTCGCTGGTCGAGGCCGGCTCGTTCCTGATGGCGAACACGTTCGCCGGCATCCTCGGCTGCCTGGCGTTCGGCTTCATCTCGGACAAGTGGTTCAATGCGCGTCGTCCGCCGGCGAACCTGCTGTTCGCGCTGGCCGAAATCGCCGGCCTCGCGCTGTTGTTCTACGGGCCGAACACGACGGCCTCGCTCATCTCTGCATTCGTGCTGTACGGTCTCGGCCTGAACGGCCTCGTGACCTCGCTCGGCGGGCTCTTCGCCGTCGATATTGCGCCGAAGCGCGTCGCCGGCGCGGCGATGGGACTCATCGGTATCTTCAGCTACGTCGGTGCCGCGATCCAGGAAAACGTCAGTGGCCACCTGATCGAGCGCGGCATGACGATCGCGGCGGACGGGGTGCGCCACTACGACTTCGGGCCGGCAACCTGGTTCTGGCTCGGCTCGTCCATCGTCTCGATGCTGCTCGCCGCCACCTTGTGGCGCGTGCGGTTGCGCGACTGACCGCATCACCCCGGGAGACACCCTTGACGACATCCGCCATCCGCTGCGATCTCGCCACGCTCGGCGCCTACACCAAGGACACGATCGTCTCGAAGACCGGGACACGCTACGTCGACGGCGGCGGCTACAGCTACGCGGCGCACGCGGCGCGCGTCGCCGGCATCAGGGTGGCCGCGGTCACGCGACTCGCGCCCGGGGATCGCGGCAGCACGCAGGCGCTCGTCGACGCGGGCGTGTACGTCGTGATCCATGAATCACGCGCCTCGACGCTGATGCGGCTCGAGTATCCCACCGACAATGTCGACGAACGTGTCCTCACCGTCGCCGCCGTGGCCGATCCGTTCGAGCCGCCCGATATCGCCGGCATCGAAGCGCGCGCGTGGCTCGTGAGCGCCTCGGTCCGCGGCGAAGTGTCGCTCGAGGTGCTGCAGGCCCTGCGCGCCCGGGGCGGCATCATCGGCGCGGACGTGCAGGGCTTCGTGCGCGTGGTCGGTGATGATGGGCGGCTGCACTACACGCCGTGGCCGGAGCAGCGCGCGGTGCTGGCGCTGGTCGATGTGCTGAAGACCGACGCCGTCGAGGCCGAGTTCCTGACCGGCACCGCCGACATCCATCGGGCCGCCGCCATTCTCGCGGCCCAGGGCCCGCGCGAAGTCGTGCTGACGCATCGCGACGGGGTGCTCGTCCTCGCGGAGGGCAGCGAGTACGAGGCAGCGTTCCATCCGGAGCCGCTGCGCGGCCGCAGCGGCCGCGGCGACACCTGCATCGGCTCGTACCTGTCGTGCCGGCTCGCGCAATCTCCCGCCGAATCCACGATCTGGGCCGCGGCGGTGACCAGTCTCAAGATGGAGGCGGAAGGCCCGATCCGTCGCCCGGTCGCGGACGTGCACGCGAAACTTGCGCGCCACTACGGCGCGGCGGACAGCGATCGGCGAGAGGCGGGCAGCCAGACGTAGCTCCGCCTCTGGCTGTCCGTTGCCCGCTTCTCGCTACTCGCTCACCATTCGCTGTAGGCTCTCGTCATGTCCCACGCCTTCGAATCCCGCCCCGCCACCACCACCCCGCTCGAGCTCGGCCACTTTGTCGCGGGCGAACCCGTTGCAGCCGCAGCGGGTGCGCGCCGCGGCGACGTATACAACCCCGCGACCGGCGCTGTGCGCGCACACGTGGCGTTCGCGAGCGCCGCCGAAACCGCTGCCGCGATCGCCGCCGCAAAGGCCGCGGCGCCTGCGTGGGCCGCCACGCCGCCGCCCAGGCGCGCACGCGTGATGTTCCGCTTCAAGGAACTGATCGAGCAGCACCAGGACGAGCTCGCGCGCCTCATCACGCTCGAGCACGGCAAGGTCCTGTCGGATGCGCGCGGCGAAGTGACCCGCGGCCTCGAGGTGGTCGAGTTCGCCTGCGGCATCCCGCAGCTGCTGAAAGGCGAGTTCACCGAGAACGTCGGCACGGAGATCGACAGCTGGTCGCTGCGCCAGCCGCTCGGCGTGTGCGCGGGCATCACGCCGTTCAACTTCCCGGCGATGGTGCCGCTGTGGATGATTCCGGTGGCCATCGCCTGCGGCAACACGTTCGTGCTGAAGCCCTCGGAGAAGGATCCCTCGTGCCCGCTGCGGCTTGCCGAACTGCTCACGGAAGCGGGCCTGCCGGCGGGCGTGTTCAATGTCGTGAACGGCGATCGCGAGGCCGTCGATACGCTGCTGTCGCATCCCGATGTCGCGGCCGTCTCGTTCGTCGGCTCGACGCCGATCGCCGAGTACATCCACCGCACGGCGGCGCAGCACGGCAAGCGCGTGCAGGCGCTCGGCGGGGCGAAGAATCACATGGTCGTGATGCCCGACGCCGACGTCGATCTCGTGGCGAACGCGCTGCTCGGCGCCGCCTACGGTTCCGCCGGCGAGCGCTGCATGGCGATCTCCGTCGCGGTGACGGTCGGCGGCATCGCCGATCCGCTGATCGCGGCGCTGCGGAAGAAACTCGCGACGCTGCGGGTCGGCTCCGGCCTCGAACCCGAGGTCGAGATGGGCCCGCTGGTCACGCGCGAGCACCGCGAGAAGGTGCGCGGCTACCTCGATACGGGCGTCGCCGAAGGCGCGAAGCTCGTGGTCGACGGCCGGCAGCACACGGTCGCAGCGAGCGAAAAGGGCTTTTTCCTCGGCCCCTCGCTGTTCGATGGCGTCGAGCGCGGCATGCGCATCTGGCGCGAGGAGATCTTCGGCCCGGTGCTCGGCATCGTGCGCACGACATCGCTCGCGGAGGCGCTCGCACTCGTGAACGCCCACGAGTTCGGCAACGGCACCTCGATCTTCACCAACGACGGCCGCGCCGCGCGCGAGTTCGCGCACGGCGTCGCGGCAGGCATGGTGGGCGTGAACGTGCCGATCCCGGTGCCGATGGCGTTCCACAGCTTCGGCGGCTGGAAGCGGTCCCTGTTCGGCGACACGCACGTGCACGGCCCGGAGGGCGTGCGCTTCTACACGCGCCTGAAGACCGTGACGGCGCGCTGGCCGACGAGCGGCGCGGGCACCGCCGAGTTCGTCATGCCGACGATGAAATAGGGCCGCGCTGCAAGCGGTCATCGGGCGAGTCGCGCGCACCGCCGGTTGCACGCGACGATGCCAGTCGCTACTGCGTGCGCCTGCGGGCTCCCACCGAAACGAACGTGTCTACGGTGGCCTGATCTTCGCGTTCGATGGCGTCCCTGAGCTCCGCAGCCAATGCGTAGATCCGCGCGTATGTCCCGGGCCCGAGGCTCTGCTTCAATCCGTCGTCGAACGTTTCGCCTTCCGCACATAATCCGAGCTCGAAGCAATGGCCCGAGAAAGCGGTATCCCTGCTCGAACACTCAGCTCCCATCTGGCAACCAGCGAGAATCAGCGCCGTTGCCTTGAGGCTATCACCACCGACCTGCGGCATGCTGATTGCAAATCCGGCGCGGCGTATGGCAAGAGGATCGCCGGACATCACCGCGCTCCTCAACAGCCGCTGAGCGCTTTCGAGTTGTGCAGCCGGTGATTCGCCTGACGAAAGATCGAGACCACCGAGTTGCTCGGCAGCAGCAGTCGCCATGGCAAGTGCGTCGTGGTTCTCCAGTGCGAGGCGAGACCAGTAGGCGTGCGGGTAACCGCCTTGCCGTGCAGGTAGTTGATCGAAAACGTCCCTGCCGAAGAAGCCCTTGCAACGATTGAACTCGGCTCTCTGGGCATTGCGGATGACCTCCAGGGTGCCTTCGGGACCCTTGTACTCCGCCAAAGCTCGTTCCAGCTTCGTCGGTGCTCCGTCGGGGTCCCCGCCGTACATGAGCGTCATCCCGAGACATGCACGTACGGCCTGGCCGACGTAGTACTGCGCGCGCGCATCGCCCTCGACCGCCGCACCCAATGCGCCAACCACGAAGGCTGCAAGGTCGCCCGACGCGCGGAAATCAGCGTCCCACTGACCCGGCGTGACCGGAGCGCGCAGCGCAGGGCGTGTGCGCGTCGCCGACGCCGGCATCGCGGAGTTGGCCTTGCGATCGGCGGGACCGTTCAAGGGCAGTGCAAGACGCTCGCCGGACTGCACCCGTGGCGTTTCGCGATCAACGCCAATCCCCGCGACGACGCCAAGGGCAACTACGAGCGTGACGAAAACGACCACCCCGAATGTGGCGATTGTGGCTAGCCGCATCGCGCTGTCCATCCCTGCGAAGCACCTTGCATGGAATCACCTACGCATCAGCGGACTTGAGGCTGGTCCGCACCGGCCCCGGACGCTCTCGATCCCGTCCCGCACTAGCACGGCGAAGTGGAGTAGCGACGTTCGCATTGCATGATCACGGTTTGACGCCCATTGGCGTCGTCCACGATCGAGCTTGAACAATAGTACATGTCGACGCGGCAGAACTGCACAGGGTTATACGTAACCGATCCGCCGGGATTGAATGCCGCTACAGTACCGCCCCCCGGGACAGGCGTAACGCCTGTCTGCCGTATCGATGCAACTATCGGATCCCCATTCGCATCGCGCTCCGAACCATCCACGACCTTCCACAGGACTGTTCCTGCGAAAGACATCAATCGCATCTGGACAGTCGAGCCGTCTGCGAAACGTAGAATTATGGTGTCTCCTATGTAGACTTCCCGGGTTGCTCCGGTCCTCGTGTCGATATAGACAATGTAAGGCGCCAATCGAAGGTTTGTAATCGATCGCCACCAACTGACTCTCGCGATGCCTACCTGGACAAGAGTCTGCTGCACGAACTGCGACAGAAGCTCTGGTGCGGCAACGTCTGTCACTGTGCCGGCGATCGATACCGGTACCGTTATCGGCGGAACGCCTGCTGCGCGCGTGAAGAGCATGTTGTCCAGGGCGATGGCGGAATCCAGGTCGATAGTGACCGCGTGCATGTCGGGATATCTGTACGACCCGTACCCCTCAACGTAATCCGAATACCAGACCAAACGGAAGTAACCCGACACGGGATACGTATCGCTCACCATCAGGAAAAGGATGTCATCATTGGTATTGTCGATCGCACCGGCTGCTTCCAGCCAGGCTTGCTCAATCATGTCGTCAACAGTGAGGCACCCCGGGCAGTTCGCAGCTACTGTCTTGGTACCCGCGATCGCAGCTTGGGCACCGAGAACCATGGCTACCAGGATCAAAACGTGGCGGCTTCTCCAACCGCTTCCCTTCTGGTTCATGAGACGCCCTTCCATAGGTATTGAAGTTTTGCGGACAGCTGCTGCGTTCATCGTTGCTTCGGGGTGTCGACAGTCTTGGCTCGCACAGGAGGGCGCCTGAAAGGAACAAACTCCGACCCTTCATGCCCTTGTTCCTTGCCTCGTCACGGCGCCACTCACTACTTGTGCCGAGTGAGGCCTACCCACGCGCCGAGCTTCCCGTACTCCGCGCAACGCGTCAGCCGGCAAACTGTGTGATTCGCGCCCGACATGCGCCTTGCAGCGCAATTCTCATTCGTGTACTGCGAGTTCGCGCACGGCGTCGCGGCAGGCATGGTGGGCGTGAACGTGCCGATCCCGGTGCCGATGGCGTTCCACAGCTTCGGCGGCTGGAAGCGATCCCTGTTCGGCGACACGCACGTGCACGGCCCGGAGGGCGTGCGCTTCTACACGCGCCTGAAGACCGTGACGGCGCGCTGGCCGACAAGCGGCGCGGGCACCGCCGAGTTCGTCATGCCGACGATGAAATAGGATCGCGCCACCCGCGGTCGCCGCCCATCAGCCTGGCGGGAAGCGCAAACGCGCTCACCAGCGACGTGAGGACGGCGGCGGCGTACGGAATCGACTGGATCAGCAGCACGATGATCCACGCGAGCCGGTCGGGACTGTCCATCTGCGGCGTGTGGGCCACTCCCCAGGCACAGAGCCACAGCGCGAACATGATCAGCGCCTCCTCGCGCGCCGCGTTGAGCGCCGTGCGCACGCGATGCTTCGCCGCCTGCTTCGGCGTGCGGAAGAAGGGCTCGTTGCGCGTGAAGAGTCCCTTCACGACGGCCCGCCCGATGGTGTGCGACAACGCGAGACCCGCGATGGCGGCCGCGATCGTCTGACGCCAGCCCGCGCCGACCCGCACCTGGTAGAGATGCAGCAGTTTCGCCAGCTTGAACGTGAACAGCGACAACGGCAGCACCGCGAACATCGCGAGCGGCGGATCGACCTGTCCCGGGGCGTACACCATCGCCACCGACCAGCCGAGCGCCGCGAGATTGAAGAGCACGTTGAAGCCGTCCGCCGCCCACGGCAGCCAGCCGGCGATGAAGTGGTAGCGCTGGCCCGAAGTCAGCACGCCGCCGGATGAAAACAGCAT
The DNA here is from genome assembly GCA_019187495.1 of Steroidobacteraceae bacterium. Lineage (GTDB taxonomy): Bacteria > Pseudomonadota > Gammaproteobacteria > Steroidobacterales > Steroidobacteraceae > CADEFQ01. The sequence goes on along the minus strand of JABAQN010000021.1, from coordinate 75,495 downwards.
GTCCGCGTGTGACTTCAGGATCTGCATCGCGCCATACGCCCAACGGAAGCGCTGCTTCTTGAAGTCGATGAACGTGTCGGGAATCAGGCCGCGCCCGTAGGATTGCGGCGTGTACACCGCCTCGTAACCCGCCTCGAAGATGCGCAGGCCGAGCTCGGCGTCCTCGGTGATGCACCACTCGGCCCAGCCACCTGTCGCCTGCAGCAGCGAGCGGCGCACCATGGTCATCGTGCCGTGCTGGATGATCGCGTTGCGTTCGTTGCGCGTCACCATGCCGATCTGGAAGAAGCCGCGATACTCCGCGTAACACATCGCCTTGAACGCATTCTCGGCGCCATCGCGATAATCCTGCGGCGCCTGCACGATGCCGACGTAGCGGTTGGCGAAGCACGGAGCGAGCTCGCGCAGCCAGCCCGGCTCGACGACATAATCGCTGTCGATCACCGCGACGACTTCGGCGTCGGCCGCGGTATGGCCGAGCGCGAAGTTCAGCGCGCCCGCCTTGAAGCCCGCGAGCGGCGCGACGTGGAAAAAGCGGAAACGCGGGCCGAGCGTCGCGCAATGCGCCTCGACCGGACGCCACACCGCCTCGTCCTTCGTGTTGTTGTCGATCACGAGGACTTCGAAGTCGGGGTAATCGAGCCGCGCGAGCGCGTCGAGCGTCTCGATCAGCATGTCGGGGGGCTCGTTGTAGGCCGGCACGTGGATCGAGACCTTCGGCTGCGCGCCGCCGCCCTCGAGCAGCAGTTGCGCGGCGAGGCGCCGGCGACCGACGACCCACTGCGCCTCCGCCCATTCGTGCGCTTCGGCGAGCAGCACCGCGATCACGCCGATCATGCCGACGATCAGCAGGGCGCCGACGATCACGCTGGTCGCGGTGAAGTACTGCTGCGTGAACTGGTAGAAGACCCAGACCGCGATCGTCGTTGTCGGGAACACGATCACCGCGAGGAAACTGCGCCCGCGCTTTCTCAGCGTGGTGCTGTTGAAATACAGCAGCGCGAGGATGAACAGCGCGACCAGCACCGAAGCGGTCGCGAGGATCTGCCATTGGGGCACCCGCACGATCGGCGCCGTGAACTCGAACTTCGGCCGTCGCTCGACGTCGTAGACGCCCCAGTAGGCACCCACCGCGCCCTCGAAGTTCGCCTTCCACGGCTGGTCGAAGGCCTCCATGAGGTAATAGACGTAGCCCTCGGCCTCGGCGCGCTGGAGGAAGCGGCGCAGGAACAGCGCCTCGTTCGCCATCGACGCGACGGCACCCTCGCGCGTGCGCCCGTTGCTCGGCCAGCCCACCTCGCCGATGATTACTGGTTTGCCGGGGAACCGCGCCTGCACTTCCCGGAAGCGCTGCACGGAATACTCGACCGCACTCTCGACCGGCACGCCCTCCCAGTACGGCAGCAGGTGGATCGCGATGAAATCGACGTGGTCGGCGAGTTGCGGGTTGGCCAGCCAGACGTGCCACGGCTCGGCCGTGCCCACCGGCTGGCGGATCGCCGCGCGGGCACGATCGAGGTAGGCATACATTTCGTCGAGCGGCACATCGCCGCGCAGCACGACTTCGTTGCCGATCAGCACGCGCACGACATTGCGGTGCGCGCGAGCGAGCGTGATCGCACCCTCGATCTCGCGTTCATTGGTCTCGCGGTTGGCGTCGACCCAGGCGCCGAGCGCGACGTTGATGTCGTGCGCGTCGGCGAGGCGCGGCACGGCGCCGAGCGGGCCGAGCGTGCTGTACGTGCGCACGGCGTTCGTCTTGCCGGAAAGCAGCGCGAGATCCCGGTCGATGCTCTCCTCCGACGGCATCCGCCGCAGACCGGGATCCTCACCCTGCGCGAACGGCGAGAATGCGAAGCCCTGGATGCGCGCGGGCCAGGGCGGCTCGGGCGTGGGCCGGTTCCACAGCGCCCAGAAGGCGAAAGTCAGGGCGCCGAACCCGAGTGCGATCAGGATGCCGGCGATGCGTGTGCGCAGTCGGGCCATCGCTCGCGTGCGCTACCACTGGCCGGTATTCGGCATCGACGCCCACGGCTCGGCCGGTGCGAGCGCGGGTTCTTTCTGCAGCAGCTCGATCGAAATGTCGTCGGGCGAACGCACGAACGCCATGTGCCCGTCGCGCGGCGGGCGATTGATCACGACCCCTTGCGCGGCGAGGCGCGCGCAGGCCGCGTAGATGTCGTCGACCGCGTAGGCGAGATGGCCGAAGTTGCGCCCGCCCGTGTATTCCTCCGGGTCCCAGTTGTACGTCAGTTCGACCTCCGCGCCCGCGTCACCGGGCGCCGCGAGGAAGACCAGCGTGTAGCGACCCTGGGGATTGTCCCTGCGCCGCACTTCCGCGAGCCCGAGGCCCTCGCAATAGAAACGCAGCGAGGCGTCGAGGTCCGCGACTCGCACCATCGTGTGCAGGTAGTGCACGCGCGTGCCCTCAGAAGAGTTCGGTCTTGTCCGGCGGCGGCGGCTCCACGGGACCGGTGCTGCGCGACGCGATGAAGTCACCGGTGATCATCTTGTCGTACGACTGGCCAGGACCGACCATCGGATACACGCCGGCATCCGGGTCGATCAGCACTTCTAGGAAGGCGGGCCCGTTGAACTCGAGGAATTCGCGCACCACGCGCGGCACGTCGGCCTTGCGGTCGAGCCGCACCGCGTATGCGAAGCCGTCCGCCTGCGCGGCTTTCACGAAATCCTTCTTGTGCAACGACTTGTCGCTCGCCGACAGCCGGCCCTTGAAGAAGAGCTTCTGCCACTGCTTGACCATGCCATCGCCGAAATTGTTCAGCACGACGACCTTGACCGGCAGCGCATAGGTAGTGGCCGTCTCGAGCTCGCCGACGTTCATGCGGATGCTCGCATCGCCGTCGATGTCGATGACGAGCCGGCCGGGATTGGCGACCTGCGCACCGATCGCCGCCGGCAATCCGAAGCCCATCGTGCCCATGCTGCCCGAGGTGAGCCATTGCCGCGGTTCGCGGAACTCGCAGTACTGCGCGGCCCACATCTGGTGCTGGCCGACTCCCGTCGAGACGATGGCCTCGCCTTTCGTCAGCCGCGCGATCTCCTCGATCACGTAGTACGGCTGGATCAGCGGGCTCTCGCGGTCGTAGTTCATCGCGTGCGCGCGGCGCAGCGTCGCGAGTTCCGCGCGCCACTCCTCGTGCTTCGCCTGCACACCGAGCCGGCGGCCCGCCGCGGTGAGCGCCGCGAGCGCCTCGCGCAGCGGCCCGACATGGCTCCACTGCACGCGCTTCACCTTGTTGATCTCGGCCCGGTCGATGTCGAGGTGGGCGATCGCGCGCGCCCTGGCGGCGAAGCGCTGCGGGACTCCGGCGACGCGGTCGTCGAAGCGCGCCCCCACGGTGATCAGGAAATCACAGTCCTCCACCGCGTAGTTCGCGAACGCCGCGCCGTGCATGCCGAGCATGCGCAGGCACAGCGGGTCGGACGTGTCGAGCGCGCCGATGCCCATGAGTGTCGTGACGACCGGCACGTCGAACGTCACCGCGAACTCGCGCAGTGCTTCAGCGGCCGAAGCGTTCGTCACCCCGCCGCCGGCATAGATCAGCGGCCGCCGCGATGCGGCGAGCAGATCGAAGAAGCGCGCGGCATCGGCGTCGCCGACCACGGTCCCGGACGCGCTCGCCATGCGTCGCCGGTAACCCGGGATGTCCAGGGTCCCATGGCCGTGATACTCGCCTTTCCAGTTCTGCACGTCCTTCGGCACGTCGATGACGACGGGCCCCGGGCGCCCGGTGCGCGCAATCTCGAAAGCGGTCCGAACCGTGGCCTCGAGCTTCGTCGGGTCGGTCACGAGGAACACGTGCTTCGCCACCGCCCCCATGATCGAGGCGACCGGCGCCTCCTGGAACGCGTCCGAACCGATCGCGGCGACGGGCACCTGGCCGCAGATCACGACGATCGGCACCGAGTCGGCCATGCAGTCGCGGACCGGCGTGACGGTATTGGTCGCGCCGGGGCCCGAGGTCACGAGCGCGACGCCGACGCGGCCGCTCGAGCGCGCATAGCCCGCCGCCATGAACCCCGCGCCCTGCTCGTTCGCCGGCACGATGAGCGGCACCTCGCGCCCGCCCACGAGCCGCTGCGCCTCGTTGTGCAGGAACACCGCATCGTAGGTCGGCAGGATCGCGCCGCCGCTGTAACCGAAGATCGCCGTGACGCCCTCGTCGGCGATGACCTGGACGATCATCTCCGCGCCGGTCATGGCACGGCCGGCGAGCGGGTGGGCCTCGGGACGGGGCATAATGACCGTGTCGCTCATCGGGGCTGGCATCGTCCGGCAACGGGAGGGGACCTGAAAGATTAGCAGCTTGACGCCGCAGCGCAAATCCGGCCCACACCTGAGCGCGCATGCAGTATGCTCGCCATCGCTTCCTTTCGCCGGGTTCCCATGCGTCACATCATCGCTATCCTCCTGCAGAACGAGGCGGGCGCGCTCACGCGCGTCGCCGGGCTCTTCTCCACGCGCGGTTACAACATCGAGTCGCTGTCGGTCGCCGCGACCGAAGACCCGACCGTCTCGCGCATCACGCTCGTCACCCGCGGCTCGGATGCGGTGCTGCAGCAGATCGCCAACCAGTTGCTCAAGCTGATCGACGTGGTCGGCGTCGAAGACCTCACCGACGGCGAACACGTCGAGCGCGAGATGGTGCTGCTCAAGATGCGCATCGCGCCGGAGGAAAGCGACTCGATCCGCGGCTATGTCGTGCGCGCCGGCGGACGCGTCCTCGATCCGGCGCCCGAGGGTTTCATCGTCGAGCTCACCGCGAGCGAGGCCGACGTCAGCGCCTTCATCGGTGATCTCGGCCGCGGCCGTGAAGTGTTCGAAGTCGTGAGGAGCGGCGCGCTCGGCGTGAGTCGCGCCGGCCGCAGCCTGCGGCTCGTCAAATGACCGGAGCGGGAGCGCACGTCCCATGACGGTTCCATGGCGCGGCGTGTTTCCCGCGATGACCACGCAGTTCCGTCGCGATGAATCACTCGACCTCGACGCGACCGGCCGCCACATCGAAACGATGATCGACAGCGGCGCCGAAGGCGTCGTGATGCTCGGCTCACTCGGCGAGAACGCGGCGCTCGCGCCCGAAGAGAAGCGGCAGGTCGTCGCGATGGCGCTCGAAGTCGCGGCGCGGCGCGTGCCGGTGATCGCGACCGTCGTCGAGACGAGCACCGCGGCCGCGCGGCAGTACGCGCGCGACATGGAGCGCCTCGGCGTCGACGGCCTGATGCTGCTGCCCGCGATGATCTACCGCGCCGACGCGCGCGAAGTGATGCTGCACTACCGGGATGTCGCCCGGGCCACGCAGCTGCCGATCATCTGCTACAACAACCCGCTCGCCTACAACGTCGACATCACCCCGGCAATGTTCGCCGGGCTCGCCGAAGTGCCGAATTTCGTCGCGATCAAGGAATCCTCCGGCGATGTCCGGCGCATCACCGACCTGCGCAACACCGTCGGCGACCGTTACGTGCTGTTCGCAGGCGTCGACGATCTCGTGCTCGAAAGCGCCGCGCTCGGCATCGACGGCTGGATCGCCGGCATCGGGCTGGCGATCCCCGCCGAGAACCAGCGGCTGTGGGACCTCGCGGCCGCCGGCGAGATCGGCGCCGCACGCGCGCTCTACCGCTGGTTCACGCCGCTCGCGCACCTCGACACGCACGTGAAGTTCGTGCAGTACATCAAGCTCGCGATCCAGGTTGCCGGGCTCGGCTCCGAATGGGTGCGTGCGCCGCGCCGGCCGCTCATCGGCGAGGAGCGCCGGCGGATACTCAAGGTCATCGAGACGGGCCTCGCGAACCGTCCGACACTGCCGCCGGCACCTGGCCGCGGCACCAGGGCGCAGCGCGGCCGCCGCCCCCGACGCCGCGAGGCCACGCGCGGATGACGGGCGGTGACGCCATCCACGTCATCGATTCGCATACCGGCGGGGAGCCCACGAGGCTCGTGATCGACGGCGGCCCCGTGCTGACGGGCCCGCTCGCCGCGCGCACCACTCGCCTTCGCGAGGAGCATGATTCCTTCCGCTCCGCGGTCGTCAATGAGCCGCGGGGTTCCGACGTGATGGTCGGCGCGCTGCTCACCGCACCCGAGGACCCGGCCTGCGCGGCCGGCGTGATCTTCTTCAACAATGTCGGCTACCTCGGCATGTGCGGCCACGGCACGATCGGCACCGTCGTCACGCTCGCATGGCTCGGGCGGATCGGGCCGGGCGAACACCGGATCGAGACGCCTGTCGGCGTGGTCACGACGGTGCTGCACGATGCGAATACGGTGTCGGTGCGCAACGTGCCCGCGTACCGGCACGCGCACCGCGTGCGCATCGAAGTCGAGGGCCACGGCCCGGTCACGGGCGACGTCGCGTGGGGCGGCAACTGGTTTTTCCTCACTGAGGACCACGGACAGACCCTCGCGCTGCCACGCACCGCCGCACTCGGCGAGTTCTGCGAGCGCGTGAAGCATGCGCTCGCGCGCGCCGGCATCACCGGCGCGAACGGCGCCGTCATCGATCACGTCGAGTTGTCGGACGAGGCGCGCAACTTCGTGCTGTGCCCGGGGGGCGCATACGACCGCTCACCGTGCGGAACCGGCACCAGCGCGAAGATCGCCTGCCTCGCCGCCGATGGCCGGCTCGCGCCGGGCGAGACCTGGCGACAGGCGAGCATCACGGGCAGCGTCTTCCAGGCCCGCTACGAGCGCGCCGGCGATCGCATCATTCCGACGATCACGGGACAGGCCTGGGTGACGGCCGAGGCGATGCTGGTACTCGATCCGGCCGACCCGCTCGTGCACGGCATCCGGATCCCGCCATGAAACCGCGGATGCGGCAGTGACCAGCCGCCTGCCCTCACCACGACATGTCGTCGTGATCGGCGGCGGCATCGTCGGGCTCGCGACGGCCTGGTACGCCGCGCAGGACGGCCACCGGGTCACGCTGCTCGACCGGGGCAGCGCCGACGGCGACCGCTGCTCGCTCGGCAACGCCGGCATGATCGTCCCGAGCCACTTCGTGCCGCTCGCCTCGCCTGGATCGGTGAAGCTCGGGCTCCTCTCGCTCCTGAATCCTCGCAGCCCGCTGCGCGTCGCGCCGCGCGCCAACCCCGAATACCTGCGCTGGTGCTGGCAGTTCCTGCTCGCGGCCCGTGCGTCGCGGGTCGCGCTGGCCGCGCCCGCGCTGCGCGACCTCGCGCTGCTCGGCCGCCGGGGCTACGAGGCGCTGACGCTCCTCTGGCCGCAGGGCGTGCCGCTCGCCGAACGCGGCATGCTGGTCCTCTGCCGCACCGGCCATGCGCTGCGCGAGGCGCGCGAGTCGGCACGGATGGCGCAGCGCCTCGGGATGCCGGTGGAAATCCTCGATCGCGAGGCGGCGACCGCGCTCGAGCCCGGGCTCGAAATGACGATCACCGGGGCAGTGCGCTATCCGCTCGATGCGCACACGGTGCCGCAGCGCGTGGTCGCGACGCTGATCGCCGGCCTCGCCGAGGCGGGGGTCGGGCTGCACTGGAACACGGAGGCGACGGCGCTGCGCCTGACCGGAACGCGGGTCGCCGCGGTGACGACCACCGCCGGCGAGATCGGCGGCGACGAATTCGTCATCGCCGGCGGCATGTGGTCCGCGGCGCTCGCGCGCGACATCGGCCTCGCGCTGCCGCTCATGTCCGGAAAGGGATACAGCTTCACGCTCACGAAGCCGCGCCTGCTGCCGCGGGCCTGCGCGCTCCTCGATGAAGCGCGCATCGCGGTGACGCCGATGGGCGAAACGCTGCGCTTCGCCGGCACGATGGAGCTCTGCGGACTCGACCGTTCGATCGACCAGCGGCGGGTCGCTGCGATGATCGATGCGATCCCGGGGTATTACCCGCAGTTCGGTCCCGCCGATTTCGCCGGCATCACGCCGTGGGCCGGCTTGCGGCCCTGTTCACCGGATGGCCTGCCCTGCATCGGCCGCACGCGGCGTGCGGACAATGTGCTCGTGGCCACGGGGCACGCGATGATGGGATTGAGCCTCGCGCCCGCGACGGGGCGCGTGATCAGCGACCTGGTCGCCGGGCGTGAACCGGCCGTGCCGATCACGCTGTTCAGTCCCGACCGCTTCAGCTGAGCGACCCGCGCGTCACGCGCGGCGTTGTGCGAGATCCGTTCCCAGCCGCCGTGACGCCCGCCAGAAGAAAATCCCCGCGAATGCGCCACACACTCCCACCGCGAGCATCGAGTAGCGGATGGCATCCTGCCCGAAGATCGGGCCGAAGAGGAAATCATTGAGTACACCGATCGCCAAGGGCCCGAGGCCGAGTCCGACGAGGTTCATGATGAACATCAGGATTGCCGCGGCGGTCGCGCGCATGCGCAGCCCGACGAGTCCCTGCACCGTCGCGAACAGGGGCCCGAGGTACATGGCGCTCAGCAGGTAGTAAGGCACGAAACAGATGAGCGCCGCCGCCGTGGTCGGCAACAACATGAAGCCGACGAGGAACGGCAGGCCACACACCGCCTGCAGGGCCGGCAACCGCATATACCAGCGCGCGTCGCGTGCGCCAAGGCGATCGGCGAGCCGGCCGCCCGTGAACGCCCCGAGGCAGCCTGCGAGCCCGATCGTCCAGCCGAGGCCGAGGCCGATGTCGGTCCAGCCCATCCCATGCACGCGCGACAGGAACGAGGGGCCCCAGGTCATCACGCCGTAACCCGCGAGCGATTGCAGCGCCGCACCGATCGTCATCGCAATGTACGCCGGCTGGGTCAGCAGGAAACGCAGCACTTCCCGGAACGGCACGCTCGTGCCGGCGGCCGATCGCTGTTCGGAAAGGCCGCGCGGCGGTTCGCGCACCGTGACCCACACCACCAGGGCGAGCGCCACGCCGGGAAAGCCGACGAGATAGAAGGCGACGCGCCAGTCGTAATGCGCGACGAGCCAGCCGCCTGCGAGGAAGGCGAGCGCCGCGCCGATGTAGGCACCACCGGCATGGATCGAGAGCGCGGTTGCGCGCCGCTGCGGCGGAAAGTAGTCCGAGATCAATGAATGCGCCGGCGGCGTGCAACCGGCCTCGCCGAAGCCGACGAACACCCGCGCGAGGGCGAGCTGGCCGAAGCTTCGCGCGAAGCCCGAAGCGGCCGTCGCGAGACTCCAGATCGCAAGCGCCACCGCGATGATCGACTTGCGTGACGCCCGGTCGGCGAGGCGGGCGATGGGGATGCCTGCGAGCGTGTAGAACACCATGAAAGCGAGCCCGGTGAGCAACCCCATCGCGGTATCGGAAACGCCGAACTCCGCCTTGATCGGTTCGATCAGGATCGCGAGTATCTGCCGGTCGATGTTGCTGACGATGAACACCAGCGTCAGCAGTGCGAGCACGTAGCCGGAATACGCGCGCGTCGGTGGCGAAGACGTCGCAGCCGGCGCGGCGGCCACGGCATTGCTGTTCACGGCGTCGCTCACTGCGCGCAGGTCCCTGCGACTGCGCCAGCGTGCCCGCCTCCCCCGGAACTCCGCCCCGCACGCCGCGCGGTCGCGCGCCAGAACAGCGCGGCCGCGGCGACCGCGAGCAGCGACAGCACGCCGAAGAACACGATCATCGGCAGGTAGCCGCCGGGATTGCCCGCGCCCGCGCCGCTCGCATCGTTCAGCGCACCGGCCGCGAAGTTCGAGCCCGCCATGCCGATGTTCTGCGCCATCGTCATGAAGCCGTACGCCGTGCCGAGCCGCTGCGGCGGCTCGAGCAGCGTCACCGCGGGCCACAGCACCGCCGGCACGAGCGAAAACGCGACGCCGATCAGTGCCGTGCTGACGCCGGGCGACAGGTGCGTCGCACCGAGCACGTAGAACGCGATGGCGAGCAGCGCCGCGCCGCAGGTCAGCAGCAGTCCGTGGCGACCGACGCGGTCGTTCAGCCAGCCGAAGAGCGGTGTCGCGAACACCGCCGCGAGGAACACGTAGCTGTTGAGGACGCTCGCGGCCTCGAGCGAAAGCCCGCCCGTGTGCTGGAAATACTTGATCGAGAACGTGCTGCGGAACGGAAAGATCACCGAATAGAACAGCACGCAGAGCGCGAGCACATACCAGTAGCCGCGGCTGAACTGCGTGAGCTTGCCGAGCTCGATCCGCTCGCGCGAGAGGCCGAGCACCTGCACGCCGCGCGCGGCCGCGGTCGCCTCGAGCCGCCAGTAGGCGAACGCCGCCACGACACCGACCGCCATGATGCCGACCGCGAGCCACAGGGGTGCCTGCCAGCCCGCGGCATACGCCTCCCGCGCCCACACCGGCGAGACGTCCACGGCGTACGAGCCCACGCGCGCGAAGCTGATCGACAGCGCCATCGCGAGCGCGAGCTGGCGGCCCGCGAACCAGATGCCGAGCGCGACGATCGTCGCGACGATCATCGTCTCGGCGCCGATGCCGAATAGCAGGCGGCCCGCGGCCATCAGCGCAAAGGGCGTACCGACCGCGGTGAGCGCGGCGCCCGCGAGGCAGATGACCGCGGTCCAGAAGGTGACGAGGCCGGGGCCGTAGCGATCGACGAGGATGCCGCCGACGAACACCAGCACGATGTTCGGCACGCTGTAGATTGCGTTCAGCGTGCCGATCTGCGTGTCCGTGAGCCCGAGTTCACGCGACAGCTGCTCGGCGAGCGGACCGATCGCGTCGTAGACGTAGTAGTTGCCGAAGAGCGCGAGACCGGTCAGCGCGAGCACCGCCCACGCCGCCGCGCCGCGGGTCACGGCACGAGCACCGTCGATCCGGTCGTGCGGCGCGCTTCGAGGTCGCGATGCGCCTGTGCCGCGTCCGCGAGCGCATAGCGCTGGCCGATCCGCACGCGCAGTTTCTTCTTCACGACCATGCCGAACAGCTCGCGCGCCGCAGATGCGAGGTCCGCGGGCGAGGCGATATGGCTGAAGAGCGTCGGGCGCGTGAGGTAGAGCGAGCCGCGCTTCGCGAGCTCGAGGGGCGAGATCGCAGGCGGCGGACCCGACGCATTGCCGAAGCTCACCATCATGCCGAGCGGCCGCAGGCAGTCGAGCGATTCGAAGAACGTGTCCTTGCCGACCGAATCGTAGACGACGTGGACGCCCGCGCCCTTCGTCAGCGCCTTGACGCCCGCCACGATGTCGTCGCGCCCGGCGAGCAGCGTGTGGTGGCAGCCGTGCCGCTTCGCGAGCGTCGCCTTCTCCAGGCTCCCGACGACACCGATCACGCGCGCACCGAGCGCCCGCGCCCATTGCGTGAGCAGCACTCCGACGCCACCGGCGGCCGCGTGCACGAGCACGGCGTCGCCTTTCTTCACGCGATACGTGCGGCGCACGAGGTAGTGCGCCGTGAGCCCCTTCAGCATGATCGCGGCGGCCGTTTCGTCCCTGATGCCCTTCGGCAGCCTGACGAGCCGCTCGCCCGGCACGTTGCGCGCCTGCGCGTAGGCGCCGACCACCGGGAACGTGTAAGCGACCTGATCGCCGACCCGCAGTCCCCGCACCTTGCGGCCGAGCGCCGTGACGACGCCGGCGGCCTCGCGGCCCGGTACCGCCGGCAGGGCGACGGGATAGAGCCCGGTGCGATCGTAGACGTCGATGAAATTGAGCCCGATCGCCGTGTGCCGCACCTGCACCTCGCCGGTGGCGGGCGGCGGCAGGGCGACCGATTCGAAGCGCAGCACTTCGGGGCCACCGGTCTCGTGGATGACGACGGCGCGAGTTGTCGCATCAGCCATGGCGGCAGTCTACGCGGACTCGCCGGTCACCGCGATGCGCAGCCGCTCGACGATCCGCCCGCCGATCAGGTGCTCCTGGATGATCGATTCGAGATTCCCGGCCGTGCAGTTCCGGTACCAGACGCCTTCCGGGTACACGACCGCGATCGGCCCGTCGGTGCAGATGCGCAGGCAATCGGCCTTGGTGCGCAGGACGCCGTTCGGCGTATCGGTGAGGCCGAGTTCCCTGAGCCGCCGCTTGAGAAACTGCCAGGTCGACTGCTGCACCTTTGGGTCGGCGCACTTGCCGCCGACGCACAGGAAGATGTGCCGGCGGGCCGTGTCGATCTTCAGCAGGTCGATCGCGCGCGTGAGCGCATCGGGGCCGGGTGCGCCTTCGGCCATCGTTCAGAGCGCGGAGTCGTCGGTCTCACCGGTGCGGATGCGCACGACCCGATCGATGCCGGTGATGAAGATCTTGCCGTCGCCGACCTTGCCGGTCTTCGCCGCCTTCAGCACCGCGTCGACCACCTGGTCGACGAGCTGGTCGCTCACGGCGACTTCGATGCGGGTCTTCGGCACGAAATCGACGACGTACTCGGCGCCCCGGTAAAGCTCGGTGTGGCCGCGCTGGCGACCGAAGCCCTTCACCTCGGTCACTGTCATGCCGGACACCCCGATCTCCGAGAGCGCGGCGCGGACGTCGTCGAGTTTGAATGGCTTGATGATCGCGGTGACCAGTTTCATGCACGCACTCCCGTCAGTGACCCGTTGTCGGCTTTGAGTAGCAGCTTTCGTGCCACCGCCCGACACGCGCGAAATCAGGCAATTCCGGCCTCTGCCGGCGAGGCCGCAGCGCGCCGCGCACCATTCTAGCGCAGGCACGCACGCGTCGCGCCCGCGTTTGGTGCGCTTGGGTTCGATGGCGGGGCACAGTATGCTGCATTTCCGATGCCAAGGAACATCGTGATCGTGGGCGCCGGGCAGGCCGCCGCGCAGGCCGTCGAGACCCTGCGCCGCAAGGGCTATGCCGACGCGCTGACGGTCATCGGCGAGGAACCGCTGCTGCCCTACCAGCGCCCGCCGCTGTCGAAGAAATTCCTCGCCGGGGCACACGATGCAGAGCACCTGCCGATCCGCCACCGCGCGTTCTATGACGAGCACGCGGTGACGCTGCGGCTCGGGCTGCGGGCGACGCGCCTCGACCCGGCTGCCAGGACACTCGCGCTCGACGACGGCAGCACGCTCGATTACGACGCCCTGCTGCTCGCGACCGGGAGCCGGGCGCGCCGCCTGCCGCTTCCGGGAGCGGCGCTCGCGGGCGTATTCACGCTGCGCACGGTCGCCGATGTCGACGCGATCCGCGCCGCGGCAACGCCCGGGGCCCGCGCGGTCATCGTCGGTGGCGGTTACATCGGCCTCGAGGCCGCCGCGACGCTGCGCACGCTCGGCCTCGAAGTCACCGTGCTCGAGCTCGCCGGTCGCGTGATGAGCCGCGTCGTGTCGGAACCCGTCTCGCGCTTCTTCGAGGCCGAGCACGCGCGCCACGGCGTGCGGATCGTGCTCGGGGCGGGGCTCGCCGGATTCGAGGGCGACACGCATGTCCGCGCGGTCCGTTGCACCGACGGGTCCGCCCACCCGGCCGATCTCGTGATCGTCGGCGTCGGCGTCGCACCGGTCGACGACCTCGCGCGCGCCGCGGGCCTCGCCTGCGACGACGGCATCGTCGTCGACGAGTTCTGTCGCACTTCCGATCCGCACATCCATGCCGCCGGCGATTGCACCCATCACCCGAGTCTGCGCTACGGCCGGCGCCTGCGCCTCGAATCGGTCGATCATGCGTTCGAGCAGGCAACCAGCGCCGCGCTCAACATGCTCGGCATCGAGACGGTGCACGACCGCACGCCGTGGTTCTGGTCGGACCAGTACGACCTGAAGCTCGTGATCGTCGGCCTCGCGCAGGGGCACGATCGCATGGTGCTGCGCGGTGACCCGGCGAGCCGCAGTTTCTCCGCATGTTACCTGCGCTCGGGCGAGCTGATTGCCGTCGACACGGTCAATGCCCCGCGCGACCAGATGGCGGCGCGCAAGCTCGTCGCCGCGCGGGTGCATCCCGATCCGGAGCGACTTGCGGACATAACGCGGCCGCTCCGGGATTGTGTCGACTCCGGCCCACGCGCGCCGTGAAACGGCGATAATCGCCGCAGAATGAAATTCAGGGGGATGATCGCGCGGGGCGTCGCACTTGCGCTCACGGTGCCCGCATCGTGGGCGGTCGCGGCCGCGCCGGCGCGCATCGTTTATTTCGAGCCCGCACGCGCGCTGAAGGAGGCACCCGCCCCCGCGACCGGCCGCGAACAACTGTCGTTCGAGGCCTTCGGCAAGCGGTTCGACCTGCAGCTTGCGCCGAACGCCGGCATCGCGGCCGCCGTTCCGCCATCGCGCACCGACCTCGTACCGCTCGAGGGCCGCATCACCGGCCTGCCGGGCTCCTGGGCGCGCATCACGCGCTCGCGCGCAGGGCTGATCGGGCTCGTCAGCGACGGCCGCGACCTCTACGCGATCGAACCCGCGCGCACCGTCGCGCCACTCGCGGATGCATCGCTCGCGACACCCGCTGCCGGCATGGTCGTCTACCGTCTCGAAGATGCACTCGTCGACCCGGACTCGGTCAGCTGCGGTGTCACGAGTGGCGGCGATGCGCCGAACGCGCTGTCGCTCTACAAATCTCTCGGCACGGAGCTCGCACCCCTCGCCGCCGTCGCCGTCGATCAACAGCTCGATGTCGCGATGGTCGCCGACCACGAGCTCTTCCAGGCATGGGGCCCCGCGACGATCGACTTCCTCGTCGCGCGCATGAATGTCGTCGACGGCATCTACGCCGCCCAGGTCGGCATCCGGATCCGCGTCGGTTCGACGCAGGTCATGGAGTCGCCGCTCGAGCCCTTCACCGCCACGGCCGCGCCCGACCTGCTGCAGCAGGTCGCGGGCTTTCGCCGCACGACGATCGCGTCGCAACGGCTCGGGCTGACCCATCTGATGACGGGACGCGAACTCGATGACACCACCGTCGGCATCGCCTACCTCGATACCGTCTGCTCGCTGCAGTCGGCGAGCCTCACCGAGGCGCGCCCCGGGAAACTGAGCGCGGCGCTGATATCGCTGATCGCGGCCCACGAGATCGGCCACAACTTCGGCGCCCCGCACGACGGCGAGGCCGGCAAGGCCTGTGCCGCGACGAACCCGAACGCGTTCCTGATGGCGCCGACGCTGTCGACGGCCAACACGCAGTTCTCTTCGTGCAGCCTCGCGGAGATCGGCCGGCGGGTCGCGGCAGCGGCGTGCCTGACGGCGGTCGACCAGGTCGATGTCGATATCGTCGCGCCGGTGGCGAGTGCGCGGCACGGCGTCGACGAGACCTACTCGATCGCCTTCAGCGTGCGTTCGATCGGCACGCGTGACGCGGCCACTACGGCGGCGACCTTCACGATTCCCGCGGGTTCGTCGCTCGAATCGGTCAATGCCGCCGGCGGCACCTGCACAGTCGTCGATGCCGAGGCGAGCTGCAGCCTCGGCACGCTGGCGCCGGGCACGACGCGGACGATCACGTTGTCGCTGACCGGCCGCACGATCGGTACCGGGACCCTCGCGGCCAATGTATTCGCGGCGGGCGACGGCACGCTCGGCAACAACGCCACGACGGTCGAGATCATCACGGCCCCGGTTGCCGACCTCGCGACGGCCGTGAGTGTCACGCCTGCGAGCCTCGCCGTCGGCGAGGACGCGCGCTTCAGCGTCACGATGCGCAATCTCGGGCCGAGCGTGACCTCGGATGCGCGCCTCTCGATCGACATTCCCGCCGGGCTCACCGTGCACACCATCGATGCGGGCCTGCTCAGTTGCACGGTGAGCGCGAACAGCATTTCCTGCGATCCGCAGCTGCTGGCGCCGGATGACCTGCGCACGGTGAACTTCACCGCACGGGCCGAGGCCGCCGGATCGCACGCCGTCACCGCAATCTCGCTGACGGCGGCGATCGATCCGGTCAGCACGAACAATTCGGCGAGCGCCGCGCTCACCGTGAGCGGCGGCGCCACGGGTGGCGGGCCGGTCACGCCCCCACCGAGCAGCGGCGCCAGCAGCGGTGGTGGCGGCGGCGGCGCGCTTTCCCCCTGGTGGCTCGCGATGCTCGGCGCGTTCGCGTGGCGGCGATTGCGGCGCGCGGCTCAGCCGGGGACGACGAGCAGGTCCTTCGCGTCGACCTGAAGCCCGGGCCGCGCAGGGCCGATAATGGCCGCAGGAGTTGCCGCATGTCGCACCCCGGAAGAATCGCATGATGCATTCGATCGCCATCCACGGCGGCGCCGGCACGCTGCCGCGTGCCGACATGACCCCCGAACGGGAAGCCGCGTACCGCGCCGGCCTCGCGGCCGCGCTCGACGCCGGCTTCGCGGTGCTCGAACGGGGCGGCACGAGCCTCGATGCCGTCACGACGGCAGTGCGGCTGCTCGAGGACGATCCGCTCTTCAACGCCGGCCACGGTGCGGTCCTCACCCACGAAGGGACCGTCGAACTCGATGCCGCGATCATGGACGGGCGCAACCTCGCTGCGGGCGCGGTCGCGGGCGTTTCGCACGTGAGGAATCCGGTCGAGCTCGCGCGCGCGGTGATGGAACACTCCCCGCACGTGATGCTGATCGGCGCGGGCGCCGAAGAGTTCGCGCTGACGCGCGGCATCGCGCTCGTGCCGAACGATTTCTTCATGACCGACACGCGCCGGGCGCAGCTGTCGAGCGTACTGGCGGGCGATGCGCGGCCCGCGAACGAACTGTCGGCACTCGGCACGGTGGGCGCAGTCGCGCGCGACCGCGACGGCAACCTGGCCGCCGCGACGTCGACCGGCGGCATGACGGGCAAGCGCTACGGGCGTGTCGGGGATACGCCGATCATCGGCGCGGGCACTTATGCCGACAATCACGCCTGCGCGGTGTCGGCGACGGGGCACGGCGAATACTTCATTCGCGCCGCGGTCGCGCACGACATCTGCGCGCGTGTGGCCTACGGCGGCGTGACGCTCGCGCAGGCGGCCGATGCCGTCGTCATGGACCGCCTGCAGAAGATGGGCGGCGAAGGCGGCATCATCGCGATCGACGCAACGGGCGGCGTCGTGATGCGCTTCAACAGCGAGGGGATGTTTCGTGGCGCGCGTGCGGCGGATGGCACGCGCGAGATCCTGATATATCGGAAGTGAAGATCGGAGCTCAGAGCCTGGAGCCGGAGAAGCGCCATCCCGCCGCTCTGGTCTTCCCCGGCCGGGAATCCGGAGTGCAAACTGGCGGCCGGCACTCGCTCCCGGCGTAGATCTCCGCGACAGGACTCCATGGCTCTCAAGAAATCCGACCTCTATTCCTCCCTCTGGGCCTCGTGCGATGAACTGCGCGGCGGCATGGATGCCAGCCAGTACAAGGACTACGTCCTGTTCATGCTGTTCATCAAGTACATCAGCGACAAATACGGCGCGAGCGATGCCTTCGCCCCGCCGGTCGCGATTCCCAGGGGAGCGAGCTTCGCCGACATGGTCGCGCTCAAGGGCAAGCCCGACATCGGCGACAAGATCAACACGCAGATCATCCAGCCGCTGATCGACGCCAACGCGCGCCTCGCCCGCAGCGACTTCCCCGACTTCAACGATCCGAACAAGCTCGGGGAAGGTCAGGCGATGGTGGATCGCCTGTGCCCGTGCAGATCAGCGTCTATGACGACAAGCTGATGATCTGGAACCCCGGACAGTTGCCGCCCTTGTGGACGGTGGCGAAGCTGAAGCAGAAGCACGCCTCGCATCCGTTCAACCCCGACCTGGCGAACGTGTTTTTCCGCGCGGGCGACATCGAGGCCTGGGGGCGTGGCATCGAGCGCATGATGATCGCGTGCCGCGCGGCTGGCGTACCGGAACCTATGCTGACGCACGAGGAAACGGGCTTGTGGATCAACTTCACCTTTGCGAAGGGATACCTCGACATCATCCGCGGCCGGGTCGGCCCTGAAGGCACCGACCCAGTCACCGACCCAGTCACCGACCCAGTCACCGACCCAGTCGATCAGGTGCTCCTGCTTCTGGATCGCCAACCGCTTGCTCCTTCGGTGATACAGCAGCGCCTGGGTTTGAAGCATCGTCCGACGTTTCGAGCCAGCTACCTGCGTCCGGCGCTGGAACAAGGTCTGATCGAAATGACGATTCCCGAGAAACCCGCCAGCCGCCTGCAGACGTACCGGATCACCTCTGCCGGCCGTCAACGTCTGGCCATCCGGCAGGCGGCCGGCAGGACGCCATGACGGCGCGACCCCGCTCCGAACGCCGCACGCAGAACCGCGTCGTCGCGCTGTTCACCGACACGGCGCAGCCGGATTGCCTCGGGTATCGCTATCTCGGCGACTGGAGCACCCGCGAGGGCAACCGTCCCATCGAGACGGCGCTGCTGCGCGAGAACCTCACCAATCGCGGCTACTCGTCCGCTCACATAGCGGCCGCATTGCAGAAGTTGGAGACGGCGGCCGATGCCACCGGCATCACGCTCTATCAGGCGAACCTGCGCACTTACCAGCTGCTGCGCTACGGCGTGCCGGTGCAGATTGCGGCGGGGCAGGCGCACGAGACGGTGCGCCTGGTCGACTGGGAGCGCCCGGATCGGAACGACTTCGCGCTGGCCGAAGAGGTGACGCTCAAGGGCGGCTACCAGCGGCGGCCCGATATCGTGCTCTATCTCAACGGCCTCGCCCTCGCCGTGATCGAACTGAAGCGCAGCTCGGTGGAGGTGGCCGACGGCGTGCGCCAGCTCATCACCAACCAGGAAGAGATCTTCAACAAGGGCTTCTTCAGCACCGTGCAACTGCTGCTGGCGGGCAGCGATTCACAGGGGCTGCGCTACGGTACGACCGGCACACCGGAGCAGTTCTTCGTCGCGTGGAATGACGAGGATCCGCCTGCCGCGGGCGTCGCGCCCGTAGCCGGGGCGCTGCTCGATCGGCCGCTCGCGCAATTGTGCAACAAGACACGCCTGCTGGATCTCATCCGCCACTTCATCCTCTTCGACGCCGGGCAGAAAAAGGTTCCGCGCCCGCACCAGTTCTTCGGCGTGAAGGCGGCGCAGGAGCGCATCGCCAGGCGCGAAGGCGGCGTGATCTGGCACACGCAGGGCAGCGGCAAGAGCATCCTGAGGGTGCTGATCGCCAAGTGGCTGCTGGAGCACGACCCCGACGCCCGCATCCTCGTTGTCACCGATCGCGACGAGCTGGACAAGCAGATCGAGGGCGTGATGCAGAACGCCGGCGTCATCGGCGCCGACTCGCCCTCGCCGCGCATTACCTCGCGGCGCGAGTTCGTGGAGAAGCTCGATGCCGCCACGCCGCGCCTGTTGTGCGCGCTGGTCCACAAGTTCGACCCGGCCGACCTGGACGGCCCGCCGCCGCCCGTGCAGGGGCGCTTCCATGTGTTCGTCGACGAGTGCCACCGCACCCAGGGCGGCGACATGAATCGGCAAATGAAGCGCTGGCTTTCGAGCGCCATCTTCGTCGGGTTCACCGGTACGCCGCTGCTGCGCAAGGACAAGCCGATGACGCGCGACGTCTTCGGCACCTACATCCACACCTACAAGTTCCATGAGGGTGTGGCCGACGGCGTCATCCTCGACCTCAAATACGAGGCCCGCGACGTGCCGCAGCGGCTGACCTCGCAGGCGGCCATCGACAACTGGTTCGAGCACAAGACGCGAAGCCTCAACAACTTCCAGAAGTCGGTGCTGCGCAAGCGCTGGGCGACGATGGAAGAGCTCATGAGCGCCGGCGAGCGCAAGCAGCGCATCATCGCCAGCATCATCGAGGATTTCTCGCTCAAACCGCGCCTGAACAACGACCGCGGTACGGCGATCCTGGTGGCCGCCTCGATCTACGACGCCTGCCACTACTACCGCCTGTTCCAGAACACGCCATTCGGCCGGTACTGCGGGATCGTCACGTCTTACGAGCCGAACCACAACGCGATCTCCCGCGAGCCGCCGAACAGCGACGAGCGTTACAAGTTCGACACCTACACGCAGCATGTCCTGAAGTATGGCCAGACCACGAAGCAGTACGAGGACGAGGCCAAGCGCCGCTTCATCGAGGAACCGGCCAATCTCAAACTGCTGATCGTGGTGAGCAAGCTGCTCACCGGGTTCGACGCCCCGAGCTGCACTTGCATCTACCTCGACAACGAGCTGCGCGACCACAACCTGTTCCAGGCCATCTGCCGCACCAACCGCCTCGATGGCGCCGACAAGGACTACGGGCACATCGTGGACTTCAAGGAGCTGTTCGGTGACGTGCAGGAGGCCATCGCGGTCTACAGCTCGGACGAGCTGGACATCGATGCGGGTGGCGATGCGGATAACAATATTCGTCTGAAAGGCTGGCTCGTCGAAGGAAGAAAGAAACTCGACGAGGCGCGCGAGGCGCTGCGCTATCTGTGCGATCCCGTGCCGCTGCCGCGCGACGTGGAGCAGTACCTGCACTACTTCTGCGGCGACGCCGCCAACTCCAGTGCGCTGAACGAGACTGAGCCATTGCGGGTGTCGTACTACAAGGCCGTCGCGCTGCTCGCGCGCGCGTACGCCGGGCTGGCCCAGAACCTCGCCGAGGCCGGCTACTCCGACGCTGCGGCGGACGCGCTACGCAAGGACGTGGAATTCCACACCGACATCCGTGCCGCCATCAAGAGGCACTCGGGCGAAGAACTGGACATCAAGCCCTACGAGGCGGACATGCGCCACCTCATCAACACCTACATCCAGGCCGATGCGGCGACGGGGCTGGGCCAGCTCGGCGACCTGTCGCTGACTGAGCTCATCATCGAGACCGGCATCCACGACGCCATCGCCCGCAAGCTGAACGAGAAGGGCAAGCTCTCGCGCAACGCGATCGCCGAAGGCATCATCAACAACGTCCGCAAGACCATCATCCGTGAGCAGCTGACCGATCCGCGCTTCTATGAGCAGATGTCGCTGCTGCTGGACGACCTGATCCGCCAGAGCCGGGACGACACCGCGGCCTACGAGGAGTTCCTGCGCAAGGCCGAGGCGCTGGTGAAGCGGCTGGCGGCGAAGCACCCCGAGGCCGGCATTCCGGCGGCCTTGCATGGCAAGCATGCGGCCACGGTGATCTACAACAATCTGCCGCGGATCCTGGCGGCCGGAGCCTTGCCGGCTGGCGTCACCGAGCCGGACGCGGCGGCGGACGAAAAGCGGCTCGCGCTCGCCCTCGAGATCGACCGCACGATGCGCGAGCGGGCGCCAGCCGGCTGGAAGGGCGACCAGGCACGCGAAGCGCAGGTGCTCAACGCGCTCTTTCCATTGCTCGATCGCAACCGGGAGGCGACGCTGGCGCTCTTCGATCTCGTCAAGCACCAACCGGGGTACGAATGAGCGAGACGATCCGGCTGGGCGAGATTGCCATTGCGGTCATGCGCAAGAACGTCAAGCACGTCCACCTGTCCGTGCACCCACCGGCTGGATGGGTCACCCTGGTTGCGCCGGCAGGCACGCGCCCCGAAGTGGCCCGGGCGTATGCGGTGTCGAGGCTCGGCTGGATACGCAAGCAGCAGGCCTTGCTGCGCGGGCAGGCGAGAGAAGAACCCCGGCAGTTCGTGGAACGCGAGAGTCATTACCTGTGGGGAAGGCGCTATCTGCTCTCTGTGCGGACGGAAGACGCGAAGCCCTCCGTCCGGCTCGGCCATCGCAGAATCACACTCACCGTCCGCCCCGGTAGCGACGCAGCGAAACGTGCCGAGGTGATTCACGGGTGGCACAAGTCGCTGCTGCATGCGGTGGTGCCTGCAATCATCCGGAAATGGGAGTCGAAGCTCGGTGTGGAGGTGGCCGGCTATTTCCTCCAGCGCATGAAGACCAGGTGGGGTGGCTGCAATCACAGGGCGCGGAATATTCGCCTGAACACCGAACTGGTGAAAAAACCCAAAGACCTGGTCGAATACGTGATCGTCCACGAAATGTTGCACCTGATTGCACCCACTCACAGCGCACGGTTCCTCGCTCTTCTGAACCAGCACTGGCCGACGTGGCGCGAAGCCAGGGCGGAGCTGAACGAATTGCCGCTAAGGGCGGAATCGTGGCGGGCGTGGCCGTGACTGGCTTGCGCATGGAAAAACCGCCTGCTGCGACCGGCGACATCGCCGTCGAGGCGCTGTCCACACCTCGCGCGAAGGGCTCACGCCTCTGGCTCTAAGCTCTGAGCTCTCGTGCGGTCAGCACCGAAGTCGCCTCGCCGAAGTCGCTTTCATCGAGCACGGCGTGGCGATTGCGCCCCTGCTCTTTCGCGATGTAGAGCGCGCGGTCGGCGATCCTGACTACGCGATCGTGCGAGGAGCCCCGCTGCGGCACCATCGTGGCGACGCCGATGCTCACCGTGACATGCGGCTGCGTCAGCGAGCGATCATGCGAAATCGCGAGCGCCGCCACTTCGGCGAGCATGGCGCGCGCCACCTGCTCGCCACCCGCCCGGTCCGCGCCGGGCAGCACCGCGATCATTTCCTCGCCGCCGTAACGCGCGACACAGTCGCTCGGGCGCGAGCCCGCCGCGCGGCGGATCGCGCGCGCGACATCCCGCAGGCACGCATCCCCGGCCTGGTGGCCGTAGCGGTCGTTGTAGGCCTTGAAGTGGTCGATATCGATCATCACGACCGTGACGACGACGCCGTCGCGGATCGCCTGCTGCCAGATGCGGTGGATCCCGCCCTCGAGCGCCGAGCGGTTCAGGAGCCCCGTGAGGCCGTCGTGGGTCGCCACTTCGTTCAGCAGCCTGCGGTCGAGGAACGCGACGCGATTGGCGCGCTCGAGCCAGTAGCAGCCGGCGCCCGCGTAGAGGTTCGCGCAGACGAACAGGAACGACAGGTAGATCGCCGATTGCGCCGACAGCCCGGTCGCGACGGCGGCGATCACGAAACCGGCGAGCGTCACGATGTTGGTGCGCAGCGCCGCCGTGAACGACAGCCCGAGCATGAAGTAGAAAAAGAAGATCGCGATGATGAGCCGCGCGTAGATGTACGAGGTCAGCGTGCCTTCCGCATGGACCGCGAGCAGCACCGTCGCGAGCCCGTAGAGGGGCGCGAACAAATGCACGAACGGCCAGTACCAGCGATAGAGGCGCTGCGTCGTGAGCACGATGGCGATCGAGACGAGCGGGATGTGCACGCCGAAGCGGATCGCGTCCGGCACACCGTGCGCATCGGCGCCGAGCAGCCAACGATCGAGGATCGCGAGCCCGATGATGGTCGCGAGCGCGAGGCAGACGCCGATGCGCACGAGGTGGCGGCGCGAGGCACGGTATTCGGTGACGAACTCGCGCTCGAGTTCGGCGGGGAAGCGCAACCGCGGGAAACCCGTCCGCAACGTGCGGGCGACGAGCGACTCACCTTCCTGCGGTAGCGTCGCCGGCGTCACGGGCGCTCAGGGCGCGGGCGTGTCGCCCTCGCGCGGCGTCTTCACGCGTGTCCGCCAGACGTCGTAGGGATCCCAGCCACGTTTGGCAGCGGGCTCGAGCGTGCGTTCCTTGCGCGCCGTCTCGCGCATCGTCGGCTCGTTGGCCGCCACGAGCGAGAGGGAAACAAAGCCTTCAGCCCCGGAGGGCCTGGTCGTTTTCATCAGCGGGGGTCTCTTCCCTGATTCTTGTCTGTCTTTCAGCGGCGACAATTCTAGACCTATATCAAGCCAGCGGGGTGACAAATTCGCCGCGGGCATATGTCAAATCAGGCTCTTGCTTCGGATTTTGTGAGCTAGTTCTCAAAATACCGGGCGAGGTAGGCATCGAATGTCCCGCGATCCGCAGCCTCGATCGCCTGCTGCGCTGCAATGGAGGCCGCGGCCTCCTGCCTGAACTCGTCGAGCCTCGCCTCGTTCGGGGGGTGGAGATCGAGGAAGTACGCCTTGTGGGTACTCGAAACGCGCTGCGCAAGGTCGAAGAACGACTCGCCGGTCGACTCGAGTTCCTGCAGCAAACGCGCGGAGGGCGTGCGCGAAACGTCACGGATTTTCTCGCGCTGCATCGCGAGCGCCTGCGTGTAGGGCCGCGCGGCGTCGCCCTCGTCCAGGATCTCGCACAGCCCCGTCATGCCGTCGAGCAACTCGGACGCCCAATCCACGAGGGGCACGTCACGCCCGTCGCGCGCGAGCACGAGCCCCGGTTCGCGCCCGCGCCGGGCGACGATGACATGATTGCGATCGAGCGCCTCCTGTTCGCTGTCGCCGATGGGCGGGCTGTCGCGCAGCAGGCAGAGCGCGAGGAATGCCTCGAGGAACCGCAACTTCGCCTGGTTCACGCCGACCGGATCGAAGGCGCTGACGTCGAGGGCGCGCACTTCGACATACTCGACGCCGCCGCGCCGCAGCGCCTTGGTCGGGCGCTCGCCGGAGCGCGCGACGCGCTTCGGCCGGATGTTGCTGTAGTACTCGTTCTCGATCTGCAGCAGGTTCGCATTGAGCTGCCGCCACTCTCCATCCACCTGCACGCCGAGTGCTTCGTACGGCGGATAGGGCGTGCTGATCGCGCGCGTGAGATCGCGCACGTACTCCTCGAGGCTGTTCACCGAAACGGCAACGCCCGCCTGCTTGCGGTTGCGGTAGCCGAGGTCGCTCATGCGCAGTGTCGTCGCAAACGGCTCGTAGGCGGTTCCCTTCGACAGGCGCGACAGCGACTCGCCGCGCACGCGCAGGAACGACTCGCACACCGCCGGCGACACGCCGAAGAGGTAAAGGACGAGCCAGCCGTGGCGGCGATAATTGCGCAGCAGGTCGAAATACGCCGGCGAGCGCAGCGCACTGCCCGTCGCGTGCGATTCCGAGAGCGCCGCGTACGGCTCCCAGAACGGCTCCGCGAACGAATAGTTGAAATGCACGCCTGAAATCGCCTGCATCACGCGTCCGTAGCGCAGGCCGAGCCCCTCCCGATAGACGGTCTTCATCCGCCCGATGTGCGAGCGACCGTACTGCGCGATCGGGATCGAATCGTCGCTGTCGATCCGGCACGGCATCGACGTCGCCCAGAGCCGCTCCTCGCCGAGGTGGCGATAGACGAACTGGTGCATGTCGCAGAGGTACTGCAGCAGTTCCCAGCTCGTCGTGAAAGTCGGCGTGACGAGTTCGATCAGCGCCTCGGAATAGTCGGTCGTGAACTGGCTGTTGGTGAGCGCCGATCCGAGTGCGGGCGGATGCGGGGTGCCCGCGATCCGGCCATCAGGCGTGACGCGCAGCGATTCCTTCTCGACGCCGCGCAGCCCGCCCTTCAGCAATGGTGCGCCACCGCCGTTGACGAGCGCGGCGAGCCGTCGCTCGAACGCGCGATCGATGGCAGGGGACGGCATCGGCTACCAGGGGACGCGGCGCAGCAACACGTCGCGCAGCATCGCGAAATCGCCGCGCAGGCTGTAGAACGGGTGGCGGAAAGTGGCCGGCCGGTTCTTCTCGAAAGCGAAGTGCCCGAGCCACGCGCAGCCATAGGCAATGACGATGCCGGGCAGCAGGAGTCGCCATTCGCGCGTCGCGAGCGCCGCGGCCAGGATCGCGAGCATCGTCAGCGTGCCGACGACGTGCAGGCGGCGCGACACCCGGTTGCGGTGCTCGCCCAGGTAGAACGGGTAGAACTCCCGGAAGTTGCTGAAGGTCCTCGGCATGGCAGCCGGCATCTTGCCGCGCGGAGCGCCCTTGGCGCAATCGCGGCACGCGGCCGGATCAGCTGCGCCCTCGGCAGCACGGGGATCAACCAGGAGAGTGGATGCGGCATGGCGTGCGATGAGTATGCGCCGCCGGTCATTGTCCGTTCAGGTGGCGCGCGCTACCGTGGCGAACATGCACCACCGGCTCGCAGTGTTGCTGCTCGCCCTCGCCTGCGCATCCGCCGCGCAGGCGGACAGCCTGCGCTGCGGCACGCGCCTCGTCGTCGAAGGCACGACGCGCGATCAGGTCGTGACCTGGTGCGGCGAACCGACGGACGTGCGGGAGCATCTCGCGCTACGAGCGCCCGTCACCTGGTACTACGGTCATCCGCTGCGCATCGCGGGCGGCGGGTATGTCGAGGTGCGCGTCGAGATCTGGACGTACAACCTGGGCCCGAACAAGCTGATGCGCCGCCTGACGATCGAGGATGGCGAAGTCGTCGAAGTCGAGACGCTCGGCTACGGCTACCGCAAGCCGCCGGCCGCATCGCCATGACGGGCGGCGCGGCCGCGATCGATCTGCGCCCTGCCCGGGCGGCCGACGATCGCGCGGTCGCCGCGCTGATCCGCACCGTGATGTCGTCGTTCGGCGCCTGCGGCGAGGGCTTCGCGATCAACGACCCGGAAGTCGACGGCATGCACGGTGCGTACCAGCGCGCGCGCGCGGCATATTTCGTCGTCGAGACCGCGGGCCGTGTCGTCGGTGGTGGCGGCATCGCACCGCTCGAAGGCGGCCCCTTCCACGTCTGCGAACTCCGGAAGATGTATTGCCTGCCCGAGGCGCGTGGCCTCGGCGTCGGGGCGCGGCTGCTCGCGCGCTGCCTCGCCACCGCGCGGGGGTTCGGCTTCAGGGCCTGCTACCTCGAGACGCTGACCGGCATGGACGCGGCGCAGCGGCTCTATCGCCGCGCGGGCTTCAAGGAGCTGCCGGGCGCGCTCGGGTCCACCGGCCACCATGGTTGCGACCGCTACTTCCTGCTCGAATTCCGTTGAGCCGCGATCGCGCGGCGCGCGACCCGCGCATAGCGCAGGGACAGCAGCACCGCGCAGACTGAAAGTCCCGCGATCAGTCCCGCCCACACGGCGCGCGCGCCCTGCCCGAGCACGACGCCGAAGCCGTAGGCGAGCGGGAACCCGACCAGCCAGTAGGCGACGAGATTCAGGACCATCGGCACGCGCGCATCCTTGAAGCCGCGCAGCGCCCCCGCGGCGCCGACCTGCAGGCCGTCTGCCACCTGGAAGGCCGCGACATAGGCGAGCAGCTGTGTCGCGAGCGCGAGCACTTCGGTGTCACCCGTATAGGCGCCGGCGATCTGGCGGCGAAACAGGAGCAGCACGAGTGCCGACAGCGCCATGATCGCGACGCACAGCCCCATGCCGACCCAGCCCGCGCGCCGTCCCGCCACCGGGTCGCCGCGCCCGAGCTGGTGACCGACATGGATCGTCGTCGCCGAATGCAGCGACAGCGGCACCATGAACATCAGCGCGCCGTAGTTGATGGCGATCGCGTGCGCCGCGAGCACCGTCGAGCCGAAGGCGCCGAGCATCAGGCCGGCCGAAGCGAACAGGCCGCCTTCCGCGAGCACGCTGCCGCCGATCGGCAGGCCGAGCGCGAGGATGTCGCGCAGTCGCGCGAGGCGCGGCCACTCGAATCGCCGCAGCGTCGCGAACGGTCGATAGCGCCGGTGACGGCGCACGTAGATCACCATGAAAATGGCGACCGTCCAGCTCGCGAGCGCCGTGCCCACGCCACAGCCGACGGCCCCGAGCGAGGGCAGGCCGAACTTGCCGTACATGAAGACGTAGTTGCCGGCGACGTTCGCGAGGAATGCGAGCACGGCCGTGTACATGATCGGCCGCGTCCAGCCGATGCCTTCACTCGAAAAGCGCAGCGCGAGAAACGCGAACATCGCAGGCACGCCGAAGGCGACGGCGCGCACGTAGCGCGCGGCGAGCTGTGCAACCTGCGGCGGAATGTCGATCGCGCGCAGCACCGGTTCGGCGCAGAAGAGCGCGATCACCGTGACCGCCGCCAGTGCGAGCGCGAGCCACACGGCGTTGCGCGCATAGCTGCCGACTTCCTCGTTGCGTCCCGCGCCGTACGCATGGGCGACGGTCGGGGACAACGCCATCAGTACGCCGAGGCTTCCGAGATGGAAGAACGACACGTAGTTCGCGCCCACGGCGACCGCGGCGAGATCGCGTGCGCCGAGCCAGCCCGCCATGACGGTGTCGGCCGTGACCATGCCGGCGGTGGCGAGATTGTTGACGAGCAACGGACCCGCGAGCTGCGCGATCGTCGCGGCATCCGTGCGGGCCGGCGCGGTTCCTGCCGGCATGTGGGTTGGCTGTGGAGGCGGTGGGCGTGGCATTCTAGCGCCCCATGCTCGCGGGTCCAGCCATTCGAAGGGTCGCCATCGTCGGCGGCCAGCGCATTCCGTTCGCACGGGCGCATGGCGCCTATGCCGCGGTCGGCAACCAGGACATGCTCACCGCCGTGCTGCGCGCCGTGGTCGGCAAGTACGGCCTTGCGGGCCAGCGCCTCGGCGACGTGATCGCCGGCGCGACCCTCAAGCATTCGAAGGACTTCAACCTCGCGCGCGAATGCGTGCTCTCGAGCGGACTCGACCCGCACACGCCCGGTCTCGACCTGCAGCGCGCCTGCGGCACGAGCCTCGAGGCCGCGATCCTCGTCGCGAACAAGATCGCGCTCGGACAGATCGATGCCGGCATTGCCGGCGGTGTCGATTCGGTCAGCGACCCGCCGATCGCCTACCCGCGCTCGTTCCAGCGAAAGCTGCTGCGCAGCTATCGCGGCCGCAGCCTCGGCCAGCGCATCGCGCCGTTCCTCGGCCTGCGGCCACGCGACTTCAAGCCGGTGATGCCCGCGGTCGTCGAACCGCGGACCGGCCTGTCGATGGGCGAGCACTGCGAGCAGATGGCGAAGACGTGGCACATCTCGCGCGAAGCGCAGGACGAACTCGCGCTCGCGAGCCACCGCAAGGCCGCGGCGGCGTGGCAGGAAGGTTTCTACGCCGATCTCGTCGTCGACTACCAGGGCCTCGCGACCGACAACAACATCCGCGCCGACGCCTCGCCGGAGAAACTCGCAAAGCTCGCGCCGACGTTCGACCGCTCGGCGGCCGGCACGTTGACCGCCGGCAACAGCACGCCGCTCACCGACGGCGCTTCCGCCGTGCTGCTCGCCTCGGAGGAGTGGGCGCGATCGCGCAACCTGCCCGTGCTGGCCTGGCTCACTTGCGGCAAGGCCTGGGCCGTCGACTACGTGGAGGGCCACGAGGGCCTGCTGATGGCGCCCGCGTACGCCGTGCCCGCCATGCTGAAGGACGCGGGCCTCACGCTGCAGGACTTCGACTTCTACGAAATCCACGAGGCGTTCGAGGCGCAGGTGCTCTGCACGCTCGCCGCGTGGGAATCCGCCGACTACTGCCGCGAGCGGCTCGGCCTCGCGCAGCCGCTCGGAAGCATCGATCGCGCGAAACTGAACGTGAAGGGCGGCAGCGTCGCGATCGGCCACCCGTTCGCCGCGACCGGCACGCGCATCGTCGCGACACTCGCGAAGCTGCTCGCGCAAACCCCCGGCGCGAAGCGCGGGCTCGTGTCGGTGTGCACGGCGGGCGGGATGGGAGTGACGGGGATAATCGAACGGGCGAACGGCGGGTAGCGGAGGGCGGGCGGCCAGAAGCGCTGACGCGCCGGGCTTGCGCCTCTGGCTGTTTGCCGCCCGCTGTTCGCCGTACGCTTGAAAATGGTTTCAGTTGAAACTAATGTCCCTTCATGAGGCGCTACATCAGCTTCCCCCGGGTCGAGGGCGCCGCGTCAAGGCAGGCGCACGCCGACCTGCCGCCCGGCACTTACGAGCGCGAGATCAGCAAGGAAGGCTTCTTCGGGCCGGCGGCGCATCTTTATCACCGCCACCCGCCGACCGGCTGGGTGAGCTTCGAGGGGCCGCTGCGCCCGCACGCCTTCGACCTCACGAAGATCAGCGCCACGGCGCCCTCGCCGTGGGACGCGCCGCAGATCCTCGGCAACTCGGCCGTGAAGATCCGCTGGTGGAACACCGCCGGCGCGATGCCGGCGCTCGCGCGCAATGCCGACGGCGACGACCTGCTCTTCATCCATCGCGGCCGCGCCGCGCTCTTCTGCGACTTCGGCCACCTCGACATCGAATCCGGCGACTACGTGCTGCTGCCACGGGGCACGATGTGGCGCATCGAGTGCGCCGAGCCGGTCGCCGCATTGCTGATCGAGGCGACCAATGCCGGCTATACGCTGCCCGATCGCGGTCTCCTCGGCCCGCACGCGCTGTTCGACCAGGCGATGCTCGATGTGCCACGGATCGACGCGGCGTTCACCGCGCAGCAGTCGGACGACATGCCATGGCGCGTCGAGGTGAAGCGTCGCGGGGCACGCTCGGTGATCGGCTATCCGTTCAATCCGCTCGATGCGGTGGGCTGGCATGGCGATCTCGCGCCGGCGCGCCTCAACGTGCGCGACATCCGCCCGCTGATGAGCCACCGCTATCATCTGCCGCCGTCGGCGCATTCGACTTTCGTCGGCGAGCGCTTCGTCGTCTGCACGTTCGTGCCGCGGCCGTTCGAAACGGATCCGGGGGCGCTCAAGGTGCCGTTCTTCCACAACAACGACGATTACGACGAAGTCATCTTCTACCACGCCGGGCAGTTCTTCAGCCGTGACAACATCCACCCGGGCATGGTGACGCTGCATCCCCCGGGTTTCACGCACGGGCCGCATCCGAAGGCGCTGCGCAACATGCTCGAGCAATCGAAGAGCGGCACCGACGAGGTGGCGGTGATGATCGATGCCCGCGACCCACTCGACATCGCGCCCGCGGCCGCCGCGGCCGAGTGGACCGGCTACGTCGACAGCTGGAAGGGCGCTTGAAACTCGCGAGCCTGAAAGGCGGTCGCGATGGCCGTCTCGTCGTCGTGAGCCGGGATCTGTCCCTGTGCGCGATCGCCGAGGACATTGCCGCCACGCTGCAGGCGGCGCTCGACGACTGGGCGGCGACCGCGCCGCGACTCGCCGCGCTCGCGGCGCAGCTCGAAGCGGGCCGCGCAGCGGGCGAGCGCCCGTTTGATCCGCGCGAGTGCGCCGCCCCGCTGCCGCGCGCGCATCACTGGGCCGACGGCAGCGCGTATGTGAACCACGTGGAGCTCGTGCGGAAGGCTCGTGGCGCGGAAATGCCGGCCTCGTTCTGGACCGATCCTCTGATCTACCAGGGCGGCTCGGACGATTTCCTCGGCGCCACCGACGATGCATCGTTCGCCAGCGAGGAGCACGGCATCGATCTCGAGGCGGAAATCGCGGTGATCGTCGACGACGTGCCGATGGGCTGCACGAGCGATGACGCGGCGGATCGCATCCGGCTGCTGCTGCTGGTCAATGACTGGTCGCTGCGCAACCTGATCCCGGGCGAACTCGCCAAGGGCTTCGGCTTCTACCAGTCGAAACCGGCGACCGCATTCTCGCCGGTCGCCATCACACCCGACGAACTCGGTGGCGCGTGGCGGGACGGCAAGGTCCACCTGCCGCTCGTGAGCCACGTGAACGGCACGCCCTTCGGATCGCCCGATGCCGGGGTCGACATGACATTCAACTTTCCGCAGCTGATCGCCCACGCCGCACGCACGCGCCGGCTCGGGGCCGGCGCCATCATCGGCTCGGGCACGGTGTCGAACTACGACCGCAGCCGCGGATCGAGCTGCCTCGCCGAGAAACGCACCCTCGAGCAGCTGGCGCAGGGCAGGCCCACGACTCCGTTCCTGCGCTTCGGCGACCGGGTGCGCATCGAGATGTTCGATGCGGCGGGCCGCAGCGTGTTCGGCGCGATCGACCAGCGCGTGGTCCCCGCGGGCTGAGCGCGGTATCCTGTGCCGCTCTCCCCGGCACACAGGATCGACCCGACCATGGGCGAGTACACGACGCTGATGGCCCGCGACGGCCACGAGTTCCAGGCGTGGCTCGCCGCGCCCCGAGGCAGGCCGCGCGGCGCCTTGGTCGTTATCCAGGAGATCTTCGGCGTCAACCGGCACATCCGCGCGGTCGCCGACGGCTACGCCGCGCAAGGCTACACCACGATCGCGCCCGCGCTCTTCGACCGGGTACGCCGCGGCATCGAACTCGACTACACCGCCCCGGCGGTGCAGCAAGGCATCGGTTACATGAAGCAGGTGAAGAAGGCGCAATTCGTCGCCGATGTCGGTGCCGCGATCCAGGCCGTGAAAGGCTCGGGCAAGGTCGGCATCGTCGGCTACTGCTGGGGCGGCACGGTCGCGTGGGTCGCCGCCTGCGAGCTGCCGGTCGCGGCGGCCGCCTGCTACTACGGCCGCCTCATCCTCGATTACCTCGACGAGACCCCGAAGTGCCCGGTCATTTATCATTACGGGGAGAAGGACGCGAGCATTCCGCCCGCCGATGTCGAGCGGGTGCGCGCCGCGCACCCGGACGGCGTCTTCCATGTCTACCCGGCGGATCACGGCTTCAATTGCACGGATCGCGCCGCGTACGATCCGCCGAGCGCGCAACTCGCGCTCGAACGCACGCTCGCTTTCTTCGCCGCACATGTCGGCTGAATTCGGGGATCGCACGATGAAACTGAACGACCACTCGCTGCTGCGCCAGCAGTGCCACATCGACGGCCGGTGGCTCGATGCGGACTCGGGACGCGCGCTCGACGTCAGGAACCCGGCGTCGGGCGGCAAGCTCGGCACCGTGCCGAACATGGGCACCGCGGAAACGCGCCGCGCGATCGACGCCGCCGCGCGCGCCTTTCCCGCCTGGGCCGCCCGAACCGCGAAGGACCGTGCCGTCATCCTCAGGCGCTGGTGCGACCTGATGCTCGCGAACCAGGATGACCTCGCGACCTTGATGACCGCCGAGCAGGGCAAGCCGCTCGCGGAATCGAAGGGTGAAATCGCCTATGCGGCCGCATTCCTCGAATGGTTCGGCGAAGAAGGCAAGCGGGTGTACGGCGACGTGATCCCCGGGCACCAGCCGGACAAGCGCATCCTCGTGTTGCGCCAGCCGGTCGGCGTGGTGGCCGCGATCACGCCGTGGAATTTTCCGTCGGCGATGATCACGCGCAAGGCCGGCCCGGCGCTCGCCGCGGGCTGCACTGTCGTGTGCAAGCCCGCCACGCAGACGCCCTACTCCGCGCTCGCGCTGGCCGAGCTTGCGGCGCGCGCCGGGGTCCCCGCCGGCGTGCTCAACATCCTCACCGGCAGTGCGACCGAGATCGGCGGCGAGATGACATCGAACCCGCTCGTGCGCAAGGTCACCTTCACCGGTTCGACCGAGATCGGCAAGAAACTCATGGCGCAATCCGCGAGCACCCTGAAGAAGATCTCGCTCGAGCTCGGCGGCAACGCGCCGTTCATCGTGTTCGACGACGCCGACCTCGACATCGCCGTGCAGGGCGCGATCGCGAGCAAGTACCGCAACACGGGCCAGACCTGCGTGTGCGCCAACCGGTTGCTGGTACAGGACGGTGTCTACGATGCCTTCACCGCGAAACTGACCGAAGCCGTGGCGCTGCTACGCGTCGGTGATGGCCTGAAGGGCGCGACCGACCAGGGCCCGCTGATCGACGCCAGGGCGCTCGCCAAGGTCGAAGAGCACATCGCAGACGCGGTGGCGAACGGCGCGCGCGTTGCCTGCGGCGGCAAGCGCCACGCGCTCGGCGGCACGTTCTTCGAGCCCACCATCCTCACGGATGTCACGCCGAAGATGATGGTCGCGCGCGAGGAGACCTTCGGACCGATCGCGCCGCTGTTTCGCTTCCATACCGAAGCCGAGGCGCTCGCGATGGCGAACGACACCGAGTTCGGGCTCGCGGCCTATTTCTACACGCGCGATCTCGCGCGCTCCTGGCGCGTGCAGGAAGGCCTCGAGTACGGCATCGTCGGCGTGAACACCGGGATCATTTCCACCGAAGTCGCGCCGTTCGGCGGCGTGAAGGAATCGGGCATGGGCCGCGAGGGTTCGAAGTACGGCATCGTCGACTACACGGAAATCAAGTACGTGTGCATCGGCGGAATCGCCTGATCCGGCCGCCGCATGCCACGCTACCTCGGCACACCGGACATCCCCGCGGACGACAGCGAACGCATCGGCGTGCTGCTCGTCAACTCCGGCACGCCGGATTCCGCGCGCGTGCGCGACATCCGCCGCTTCCTCGGCCGGCTGCTCGGCGACCCGCGTGTCGTCGAGCTGCCGCGCTGGCTGTGGCTGCCGATCCTGCACGGCATCATCCTGCCGCTGCGCCCGCTGCGAAGCGCGCGCAAATACCGCGAGATGCTCTCCGCCGGCCGCTCGCCGCTGCGGGAGCTGTCCGGGTCGCTGCGCGCGGACCTCGAGCAGGCGCTCGAGTCGCAGGCTGACACCCCGATCGCAGTCGCGGCGGGAATGCTCTACTCGAGCCCGTCGGTCCGCAGGGCCCTGCATGACCTGATCGAGCGCGGCGCGCGCCGCCTGCTCGTCGTGCCACTCTTCCCGCAGTATTGCGGCGTGACGACCGGCGCCGTGATCGATGAGGTCGGCCGGGTGCTCGGCGCGCTGCGCGTCGCACCCGAAGTGCGCTTCGTCACCGACTACCACGATGATGCCGGCTACATCGAGGCGCTGCGCGCGAGCATCGCGGCGCACTGGGCCGCGAACGGGCGTACCGGGCACCTGCTGCTGTCGTGGCACGGCATACCGAGCGCGTACTGCGACAAGGGCGATCCGTACCACAAGCGCTGTCACGCCACGGCGCAGCTGCTCGCCGATGCACTCGGCCTGCACGACGGCGAGTGGAGTGTCGCGTTCCAGTCGCGCTTCGGTGGCGGGCGCTGGCTGCGCCCCTATACCGGGGAAGTGCTCGAATCGCTGCCTGCGCGTGGCGTGCACACGGCCACCGTCGCCTGCCCGGGCTTCGCCATCGACTGCCTCGAGACGCTGCAGGAAATCGAGGTCGAGGATCGCGCCCGCTTCCTGCGCGCCGGCGGCACCCGCCTCGATTACGTGCCAGCGCTCAACGCCCGACCCGTGCACGTGCAAGCGCTGGCGCAACTGGTGGCCGCCCACACGCGCGGCTGGGCCGGGCGCGCGGTCACGCGCCCTGGCGCCTTCCCGCGCGTGGTTTCGCTCGGCTGAGCCACGCCCAAGGATGCTGGGCCGCTTCCTCGAGCTTTCGGTCGCGACCGGCGACATCCGCGCCTCGGTCGATTTCTACGAGCGACTCGGGTTCACGCAGTGCGTGACGAACGACATCTGGTCGCATCCCTACGGCGCGCTGACCGATGGACGAATCGTGATCGGGCTGCACCAGTACCGGTTCGAATCCCCGTCGATCACCTTCGTGCGCGACGGCATCGCGCGGCACAGCGGAGCGCTCGAGGCGGTGGGCGTCGAGTTCGCCTTTCGCCGCACCGGCGAGGACGTCTTCAACGAGGTGGGCTTTCGTGATCCCACGGGGCACATGGTGACGGTGCTCGAAGCGCGCACCTATTCGCCGGCCGCCCGCGGCCGGGACGAGGCTTCGCTGTGCGGGGATTTCGCCGAGTACAGCCTTCCGGCGCGCGATTTCGCGGCGGCGCGGCGCCTGTGGGAGGCACTCGGCTTCGTCGCGCTCGACACCGGCGAAGCCGCGGCGGGCACAGATCGCGACAGGGCGCCGACGTGGCGGCGCCTGCCGCTGACGAGCGATCACCTGGACCTCGCGTTTCATGCGCCACGCTTTTTCGCACAGCCGCTGCTCGTGTTCGGCGGCTTCGACGCAGAGCGCCGCGCACGCCTCGAAGCGGCCGACCTCGCGTTTTCCGACGCGCTCCCGCCGGCTCTCGATCCCGCGCGCCACGCGTTGCTCGAAAGCCCCGAGGGGCTCGCGATCCTGCTGTCACCGGATTGACGCGATTTTCAGCTCGGTTCGTCGCAGCGCGGCCTCGAGCCCCGTGTCCGCTGCCGCCCTGCCCGCGCTCGCCGACCTGGGCATGTGGACGTTCGACAACTTTCCCGCCGCAACCGTCCGCGAAAAGTACGGCGCCACCATCGATGGTGCATGGCTCGATCGGGTCAGGCGCAGCACCATCCGGCTGTCGAACTGCACGGCGTCGGAGAAGATCGCCGCCGCGCGCTTCAAGGCCTACGGCACGAACGTCTACCCGGACGCCACGTTCACGCTGCGGCTCAATTTCGGCACGGTCGCCGGATGGAATGAGGACGGGCGGGAGATCGCGCCATTCACGCATCTTGCAACCCTGTTCGACCGCGCGACCGGCAGCGAGCCGTTCCGCATTCCGGACAGCTGGCAGCGCTCGCGCGCCTCACTCGACCTGCAGACGCCGTTTTGCATCTCGACGACCAACGACATCGTCGGCGGCAATTCGGGCAGCCCGCTGATCGATGCGCGGGGCCGTATCGTCGGATTGATGTTCGACGGCAATATCCATTCGATTTCCGGCGCGTACTTGTTCGATGCCGCGAAGAACCGGGCCATCGCCGTGGATCCGGCGATCATCCGCGAGGCGCTGCAGAAGGTGTACCACGCGCACGGCGTGCTCACGGAACTCGGCGTGCGGTGAGGGCGACTTCGACCGTGAGCGTGTCCTCGACGCGCAACGCGCCGAGCATCGCCGTGAAGGGCGTGAGGCCGAGCGCGGTCTGATCGACCGGAAAGCGTGCGCTCACCTGCACGAGAGCGGCGGAAAGCCGCAGCAGCCTCACGGGTACGACGATCGTGTGTCGCGTGCCGCGCACTTCGATGGCGAGGCGCGCGGCGAAGTCCCGCGGTCCGCCCTCGAGCGACACGGCGCGCACGACAATCTCGGGAAACTGCGCGGCATCGAGCAGGTCTGCGCCCAGCATATTGCGGCGCGTGCCGTCGCGCGCCGCATCGGGAACCACGCTTTCGAATCCCGGACCGCGGCCGGCGCGCAGCTGCGGTTCATCGACCGTGAAGCCGGCCACCGGCAGATGCAGTTCGAACCGGCTCGACGTGAGTGGCTCCTGCACGTCGATGACGCCAGCCATCGATCGCGCCGCGATCACGTGGTTGTGGCCGAACGCGGCCAGCGTCCCGCCGCGCAGGACAATGAACGCGATCAGGGAATCGCCGGCCCCGATGACATGGCGCGTCGCGCCCGGCGCCGGCGGCGCCAATCCTGCGGGCAGGGTCGCCGGCATGGGAGTCTGTGCGGGCGGCGCCCGCCGCGCCGACGGACAACCCGCGAGCAGCAGCGCGAGCATCGCCGCGCCCGCAGCCACCTTGCTAAACTGGCTGCCACTGCAGGTCATGGAGCCGAGCTTATGCCGATCCGCAACACCCTGGAACGCTGGGGCTCGGTCGCGAAGTTCTTCCACTGGGTGATCGTGCTGCTGGTCATCGGGCAGTTCGTGCTGGCCTTCATCGCCGACAACCTGCCTGTCGGCCTGCAGAAGCTCGCCGTGCTCGCCCGCCACAAGTCGTTCGGCATCACGATCCTCGCGCTCGCGGCGCTGCGCCTGCTGTGGCGCTCCGCGAACCGCACGCCGGCGATGCCCGCAACGATGGCGTCCTGGGAACGCTTCGGTGCGCGCGCGGTGCATTCGCTGCTCTACGTGCTGCTCTTCGCGGTGCCGCTCGCGGGCTGGATCATGTCGTCGGCGAAGAACTTCCCCGTCGCCTGGTTCGGGCTGTTCCAGCTCCCCGACCTCGTCGCGCCGAGCGAAACGACGTTCGATATCGCCCACGAATCCCATGAGATCCTCGCATTCACGCTCGGCGGCGTCGCGATCCTGCATCTGCTCGCGGCGCTCAAGCATCATTTCGTGAATCGCGACGCCGTGCTGCGGCGCATGCTGCCCTTCGCGCGTGTGCCGGCGCTCGCGGCGGTGCTGCTCGTTGCCGGGTTCGCGCCGCACGGCAGGGCCCTCGCGGCGACTCCCGGAGCGGGCGAAGCGACCGGCAACGAGGCGAGCGGTACATTGCACTTCCGCTTCGTCCAGGCTGGCGCCGCCACGATCGGCTCCTTCGATCGCTTCAACGTGACATTGACGATTGGCGCCGACGGCGCACCGACCGCGCTCGCCGTGACCGTCGACACAAACTCGCTCGACACCCGGGACAAGGATCGCGATTCCGCGCTGCGCGCGTCCGATCTTTTCGACGTGAAGCAGTTTCCCCACGCGACGTTCGCGGCGAACAGCGTGCGGCGGACGGCGGCTGGACGCTATGAAGCCCCCGGCAAGCTGACGATCCGCGGTATCACGCGCGATGTGGTCCTGCCGTTCACACTGGCCGCCGTCCCCGGCGCCGCCACATCCACCTGGCAACTCGCCGGCGAGTTGCCGCTCAGGCGCCTCGACTACGGCGTCGGCCAGGGCGAGTGGCGCTCGACGGAGATGGTGGGCGATGCCGTGGTCGTCGAGTATTCCGTCAAACTGACGGCCGCGCGCTGATTTGCCGGAGGTATTCACTTCGATCGACGAGTGCGTGGATGCGACGCTGGCGCGGGTCGGTCGCCACGTCGTCCTCGGACTGCCGCTCGGCATCGGCAAACCCAACCTGGTCGCGAACGAGTTCTACCGGCGCGCCGTCCGTGATCCTTCGCTGCGGCTGACGATCCTCACGGCGCTGTCGCTTGCGCGCCCGCGTGCGCGCAGCAACCTCGAACGGCGGCTGCTCGAACCGATCGTCGCGCGCGTCTTTGCGGACTACCCCGAACTCGACTACGTCGAGGCGATGCGGCGCGGCTCGCTGCCGTCCAACATCGAGGTGATCGAGTTCTACTTCGAACCAGGTGCCTGGCTCGGCGTGGCCGGCGCGCAGCAGAGTTACCTCTCGGCAAACTACACGCACGTTGCGCGCGATTTTCTCGCCCGCGGCGCGAACGTGATCGCGCAACTCGTCGCGAAGCGCACGGTGGGCGGCGATACCCGGCTCTCGCTCGGGTCGAACCCGGATGTGACCGTGGACCTCCTGCCACAGCTCGGCGCGCTGCGCGCGGCCGGGCACGAGGTGGTGCTGATCGGCGCCGTGCATCCGCGCATGCCCTTCATGTTCGGCGCGGCCTGCATCGACCCGGCGCACTTCGACTACCTGATCGACGACCCGCGCCACGACCACGAGCTCTACTGCCCGCCGAACCTGCCGCTGCGCACCGTCGATCATGCGATCGCGATGCGCGTCAGTGCGCTGGTGCGGGACGGCGGCACGCTGCAGATCGGCATCGGCGAACTCGGCGACGCACTCGTCTACGCGCTGCTGCTGCGGCATCAGCAGAATGACGCATGGCGGGCCGCCCTCGCCGCCCTCGGCGGTGAGGTTCCCGCGGCCGCGCAGGCCGGGTCGGCGCCGTTCCGGCACGGGCTCTACGCGTGCACCGAAATGCTGGTCGACCAGATGCTCGACCTGATGCGCGCCGGCATCCTGCGCCGCCAGGTGTATGCCTCGTTGCCGCTGATGCGTCTTCTCGATCGCGGCCGCATCAGCGAACGCTTTGGCGCCGACATCCTCGAAGCGCTCCTCGAGGCGGGCGTCGCGCCGCGCCTCGACGCGGCGACGTTCGGGGAACTGCAACGCCACGGCGTGTTCCGGTCGGAGGCGCGCTTCGAGGCCGGCCGGATCCGCACCGGCGACAGTGGCTGGATTCCGGCCGACCTCGGCGATGCCGGGGCGCGGGACGCGCTCGCCGCGCATTGCCTCGGTCGCGAGCTGCAGGGCGGCATCGTCGCGCACGCCGCCTTCTTCCTCGGGCCACGCGGCTTCTACGCGAAGCTGCGCGAAATGCCGGAACGCGACCGGCGACGCATCGACATGTGCGGTGTCGGCTTCGTCAACCAGCTGTACGGTGCGGATTATGAACTGCGTTGCCTGCAGCGCCGCCATGCGCGCTTCGTCAACACGGCGATGATGGTGACCGCGCTCGGTGCCGCCGTCTCCGACACGCTCGAGGACGGCCGGGTCGTCAGCGGCGTCGGTGGCCAGTACAACTTCGTCTCGATGGCGCACGCGTTGCCCGATGCCCGCGCGATCCTCTGCGTGCGCGCCACGCGGGACAAGGCGGGCGACGTGCAGTCGAACATCGTGTGGAACTACGGCCAGGCGACGATCGCGCGCCACCTGCGCGACATCGTGGTCACGGAATACGGCGTCGCGGACCTGCGCAGCGCGACCGACGCCGAAGTCATCGCGCGGCTGCTCGCGGTCACCGATTCTCGCTTCCAGCCGGCATTGCTCGCGCGCGCGCAGGCCGCCGGCAAGCTGCCACGCGACTACCGCATTCCCGAGGCCCATCGCGCCAACACGCCCGAACGGCTCGCCGCGACTTTCGCGTCCCTGCGCCGCGACGGCCGCTTCAGCGACTACCCGTTCGGGACCGATCTGACGGGCGAGGAGATCCGGCTCGCGGGTGCGTTGCGCGCGCTCGTCGCGCGCACGACCACGCCGGGCGGAAAGTTCCGTGCAACGCTCGCGGCGCTCTGCCGGCCCGTCGGCGACGACTTCGGGCCGCTGCTCGCCCGGATGGGGCTCGAGGCGCCGGTGAGCTGGCGGGAGCGCTTCGAGCGCCGCCTCGTCGCGCTCGCGTTGCGCGAACACGCCGCATGACGACATCCGGCGCGGTACACAGTCACGCCGGGCCCGGGCAGCAATGGCGCCTGCCGGCGGGTCTGCTGATGCTCGCGATGGCGGCGATCGCCATTGCCTGGGCGAACTCGCCTTGGGCGGGCGTCCACCGGCAGCTGATGGCGCTGCCGATGGCGATGCGGGTTGGTCCCATCGGCATCGAAAAGCCGCTCGTGCTGCTCGTCAACGACGGGCTGATGGCGATCTTCTTCCTGCTGGTCGGCGTCGAGGTGAAGCGCGAGCTCGCGCACGGTTCACTGTCGAGCGTGCGCCAGGCGCTCCTGCCGGCATTCGCAGCAGTCGGCGGCATGCTGCTGCCGGCTCTGATTTTCACGGCCTTCAACGCGGGCGATCCGCTCGCGCTGCGCGGCTGGGCCATTCCCTGCGCGACCGACATCGCGTTCTCGCTGGTCGTGCTCCGGCTCGCGGCACCGCGCGCGCCGCCGGCGCTGTACGCGTTCCTCGCCGCCGTCGCCGTCATCGACGACCTGGGCGCGATCGTGATCATCGCGCTCTTCTACACCTCGCAGCTGTCGCCCGAAATGCTGCTCGCGGCGCTCGCGCCGCTGACGGTATTGCTGCTGCTGAACCGCCGCGGCGTCCGGCAGGTTGCGCCCTACATGCTCGCCGGCCTCGTGCTGTGGTTCTGCGTATTGAAAAGCGGCGTTCACGCGACGCTCGCCGGCGTCATCACGGCGCTCGCCCTGCCGGTGTCGCGCGCCCGGCGCGACAGTCCGGCGGATCGCACCGAGGCCGCGCTCGATCCCTGGGTCTATTTCGGCGTACTGCCTCTGTTCGCGCTGCTGAACGCCGGCGTCGACCTGCGCGGCCTTTCGCTCCACGATCTCGTGGCACCCGTGCCGCTCGGCGTCGGGGTCGGCCTTGTCGCGGGCAAGCTCGCCGGCATCGTGCTGGGCACCGCGGCCGGCAGGCTCGTCGCAGGCGCACGGTTGCCCGAGCGCACAACCTGGCCGCAGATCGTTGCGCTCGCGCTCGTCGCCGGAATCGGCTTCACGATGAGCATCTTCATCGCCTCGCTCGCGTTCGAGGGCGTGGTCCCGGAGCACTATAACGGCGCGAAACTCGGCATTCTGTTCGGATCGCTGCTGGCCGCGGGCGCGGGCGCCCTTACTTTGCGAACAGTCGCGCGGGGTCGCGAAACGCCTTGAACTCGAGCGCATTCCCCGACGGGTCAAGCAGGAACATCGTCGCCTGCTCCCCGACCTGCCCGCGGAAGCGGATGCCCGGCTCGATCACGAAGCGCGTGCCGGCCTCCCGCAGGCGCGAGGCGAGCGCCTGCCACGCGGACCATTCGAGCACGACGCCGAAGTGCGGCACCGGCACGTCGTGGCCGTCCACCGCGTTGTGGTGCACGGGCCGCATGCCCGCCGCCGGATCGAGGTGCGCGACGAGCTGGTGGCCGAAGAAATCGAAATCGACCCATTCCCGCGAGCTGCGGCCTTCGGGACAGCCGAACAGCGCGCCATAGAACGCGCGCGCCGCCGCGAGATCGTGCACCGGGATCGCGAGATGGAACGGCTGCAGCGGCATGGCGGCTGGGGTCAGCGGCGGCGCTTCGGCGAGCGCACTTTCCGCGTGCGTTTCGCCGGCGCTCCGCGGGTCGCACGCGGCTTGCGCGCCGCCGGCCGCTTCGCCTTTGCCGCCACGCGCCGCTTCTTCGGCGCCGCGCGCTTCTTCACCGCTGCGCGCTTCTTCTTCACCACGCGTTTCTTCGGCTTCACCACAGCGCGCTTCTTGCTCGCCGCCGCCCGCTTGGCCGGACTCGCGGGCGCATCGACGCCGCGCAATTGATCCACGATCGCGGGATTCTCGAGCGTCGAGATATCCTGCGTGATCGGCTCGCCCCGCGCGATCGCGCGCAGCAGCCGGCGCATGATCTTGCCGGAGCGTGTCTTCGGCAGGTTGTCGGCGAAGCGGATGTCATCCGGGCGCGCGATGGCCCCGAGTTGCTGCGTGACCCAGTCACGCAGCTCCGCAACCAGCGCACTCGTATCCCCCGTCGGCCGCGCGCCGCGACAGACGACATACGCGAACACCGATTCGCCCTTGATTTCGTGCGGCCGCCCGACAACCGCGGCCTCCGCGACCCGCGGATGCGCGACGAGCGCCGACTCGATCTCCATCGTGCCGAGCCGATGCCCCGCGACGTTCAGGACGTCATCGACGCGGCCCATGATCCAGAAGTAGCCGTCGGCATCGCGACGGGCGCTGTCGCCGGCGACGTAGTAGCGGTCATGGAACTTCGCCCAGTAGGTCGAGCGGTAGCGCGCGTCATCGCCCCAGATCGTACGCAGCATGAACGGCCACGGCCGCTTGATCACGAGGTAGCCGCCCGCCTCCGGACGGGTGACCGGATTGCCGTCTTCGTCGACGATGTCGGCCTCGATGCCGGGCAGCGGCTGGGTGCAGGAGCCGGGCTTGGTCGCGGTGATGCCCGGCAGCGGACTGATCATCGTGGAACCGGTTTCGGTCTGCCACCAGGTATCGACCACCGGACAGCGCTCGCGGCCGATCACGCGGTGATACCACATCCACGCCTCGGGATTGATCGGCTCCCCGACCGTGCCGAGGAGGCGGAGTTTCGACAGGTCGTAACGCGCCGGAATCGCGTCGCCGAGTTTCATCAGTGCGCGGATCGCGGTCGGCGCGGTGTAGAAGATCGTGACGCCATGCGTCTCGCAGATCTTCCAGAAACGTCCGCCGTCCGGAATCGTCGGCGCGCCTTCGTACATCACGATCGTCGTGCCGGCGGCGAGTGGACCGTAGGCGTTGTAGCTGTGGCCCGTGACCCAGCCGACATCGGCCGTGCACCAGAACACATCGTCTTCGCGCAGGTCGAACACCCACTGGGTCGTGACCTTCGCGCCGAGCAGGAATCCCGCGCTCGCGTGCTGGATGCCCTTCGGCTTGCCCGTCGACCCGGAGGTGTAGAGCAGGAACAGGGGATGCTCGGCGTCGACCGGCACCGGATCGCAGACAGGAGCTTCACCTTCCACGATTTCGTGCCACCACAGATCGCGTCCTGCGCGCATCGCCACCGGCTGGCCGACACGCTTGCAGACGACGACATGCTCGATCGTGGGGCACCCCGCCGCGAGCGCCTTGTCGGTCGCTTCCTTCAGCGCGATGACGTGGCCGCCGCGATGCCCGCCGTCGGCGGTGACCACGACTTTCGCGCGCGCATCCTCGATCCGGTCCTTGAGCGCCACGGACGAGAAGCCGCCGAATACCACGGAATGAATCGCGCCGATGCGTGCGCAGGCGTGCATCGCGACGATCGACTCGGGGATCAGCGACATGTAGATCACGACGCGATCGCCGTGGCCCACGCCGAGCTTCAGGAGCGCATTCGCGAACCGGCAGACCTCGGCGTGCAATTCGCGATACGAAAGGCGGCGCGTGTCGCCCGGCTCACCCTCGAACACCAGCGCCGTCTTGTGGCCGCGCGCCTCGAGGTGCCGGTCGAGGCAATTGGCGGAGACGTTCAGCTTGCCGTCGGTGAACCACCGGTAGTGGGGTGCGCGGGACGCGTCGAGAGTCTGCGTGAAGGGCCGGTCCCAGACGAGCTCGCGGCGGGCGAGATCGGCCCAGAAACCGGCCGGATCGGCCGCGGCGCGCGATCGCAGCGCGGCAAGATCACCCGGCTTGACGCGCGCCCTCGCGGCGAAATCGGCCGGCGGTGGAAAGACGCGTTCCTCGGTGAGAATGGACTGGATATTCCTGGCAGTCACGGCGATACCCCCGGGTCTGTGCCCATAGCGTAGCAACCCTTGGGCCGTCGTGCGCATCCAAGCCCCGGGGGAGTGAGTCCGGCGGGTGGCCTCGAGGAGCAGGACATGCGAACAATCGGAATTCTCGCGGCGCTCGCCATTGCTGGCGGCGCGGCACAAGCCCATGCCAAATGCGCGTTCTCGGCCGAGCGCGAGGCCGCGGTGGGCATCGAGGGCGTCATCAGGGTCATCGTGTCGTCGGGCGCCGGCGACCTGCATCTCGTCGGCACGCCCGATGCCCGCAGGATCGTCGCCCGGGGCAGGGCCTGCGCGTCGACGCAGGTTCTGCTCGATACGCTGCGCCTCGAAGTGCGGCGCGAGGGCGACATCGTCTACATCGCCGCGGGCCAGCGGAACGACAGCAAGGTCATCACGATCGGCAATGCGTATGCGCAACTCGACGTCGGCATCGCCCTGCCCGCGAACCTGCCGGTCGAGGCGCGCGATTCGAGTGGCGATTTCCACGCGCGCGGCACGGCGCAGCTGCAACTCGACGACAGCTCGGGCGACGTCGAGGTACACGATGCCGGCCGCGTCGAGATCAAGGACAGTTCCGGCAATGTGAAGGTGGCCGACACGCGTGGCGACGTCACCGTGACCTTCGACGGCTCCGGCGACATCAACTTCTCCAACATCGGCGGCAACGCCGAAGTGGGCAGCGACGGCTCGGGCGATATCCGCATCGTCGGCATCAAGGGCAATGTATTGATCGGCGCCGACGGTTCCGGCGACATCCTGGTGGAGGATGTCGGCGGTGACTTCACGCTCGGCAGCGACGGCAGCGGAGATGTCCTGACGAAGAACATCGCCGGCAAGGTCAGCGTGCCGTAACGCTCGCCCGCCCCGCTGCCGAGAGCGCCGCGAGCCGTTCGGCCTGTCGGCGCAGCATCGGGCCGAAGCCGAGCTGGTCGAAAAACGCCGTCAGGCCCGCCATGTCG
Organism: Steroidobacteraceae bacterium; assembly: GCA_019187495.1. Lineage (GTDB taxonomy): Bacteria > Pseudomonadota > Gammaproteobacteria > Steroidobacterales > Steroidobacteraceae > CADEFQ01. The sequence goes on along the minus strand of JABAQN010000021.1, from coordinate 30,696 downwards.
GGCGCACGCGGACGCAGGGCCGCAGGGCCGATTTCGAGCGGCATGTCGCAGGCGATCGCCGTCAGCCGGCGCGCGAGATACGCAGCCTCGCGATGCGTCCGCAGGCGGTCCGGGAGCTTCGCTGCGCCGCGAATCGGCAATGCGCGCACGCGATCGAGGTCGGCATACAGCTCATCGAGCGACGCGAACTCCCGCATGATCGCGGTGGCCGTCTTCGGGCCGACCCCCGGGACGCCCGGTATGTTGTCGACGCTGTCCCCGGTGAGCGCGAGGTAATCGGCGAAGCGCTCCGGCGAGACACCGAAGCGCGACTCGATCTCGTGGTAGCGGTAGCGCTCGTTCGCGGCGTAATCCCAGTACACGTCGCCATCGCGCACGAGCTGCGCCATGTCCTTGTCGCGCGTGACGACGGTGAACGGCAGGCCGCAGTCCCGGCCGCGCGCGGCGAGCGTGCCGATGATGTCGTCGGCCTCGTACTCGTCGCTCGACAGGTGGCGAATGCCGGCGAGCCCGCAGAACTCGCGGCAGCGGGCGAACTGCCACAGCAGGTCCGCGGGCGCCGGATCGCGATTGGCCTTGTAGGCCGGATAGATGCGATTGCGGAATGATGACGTGAGGTTCTCGTCGAACGCCACCGCAAGATATTCCGGTCGGGCGCGCTCGATCAGGTCACCGAGAAAACGGGCGAAGCCAAAGAGCGCATGCGTCGGCCGCCCCTCGCTGTCCGCCATGTCCGGTGGCATGGAGTAGTAGGCACGGAAAACATAAACGGAAGCGTCGACCAGGTAGAGCACCGGCGACACCTATCGCCGGGGCGTTGCGGCCGACGGCCCGGCTACGCGATCCATTTCTGGATGCGCGCGTGCAGCGGGGAGCTGCGCGGGAAGTGCGCCAGCAGGTACTCCATCTGGTCGGCGAGCACGCGACGACCCTTCAGGAAAATGTACTCGGCATAGGTCGGCGTGAACGGCACCGCGATCAGCTGCATGCGCGCCTGCTCGGGCGTGCGCGATGCCTTGAGATTGTTGCAGCGCCGGCAGGCCGTGACGACGTTCGTCCAGATGTCCTTGCCGCCCTGGCTGAACGGGCGGATGTGGTCCCGTGACAGCTCGCGCGCCGCGAACCGCTGCGCGCAGTACATGCAGAGGAACGCGTCGCGGCGGAACAGTGTCTGGTTGTTGAGCGGCGGCACGTAGTCGTGGCGGTTGTTACCGGGATTGCCCGTGTGCCCGATCGTCGCCACGATCGAGTTGACGTCGAGTACGGTGCGACACCCCGTGCGCGCGTTGGTGCCGCCGGTCAGCCGGAAGATCGAGCGGCCGCAGGTATAGGCGACCTGGTCCTGGTGGTAGAGGCGGGCCGCTTCCTTGTAGTCGATCCACTCGAGCGGCATTCCCGAAACGTCCGTACGGAGCACGAGTTGCGAAAAAGAACTCGCCCGGGGCCCTGCCAGGACGCGCAGATCGTGCGGGGAGCCACGATCCGCGCAGTCAAGATCGATGCCGTCCATCGTTGTTAGATTAGGCAGGTTTGTGCAACAATTCAACGTTCCAAGGCACTAATTCTACGAGACATTTCGCGAGGCGCGGCGGGAGGCCGTCGCACCTCGCCACAGGGAGCCCGACCGATGCCCGTCACGATCGGGGTGCTGCGAGAAAGCGCCCCCCAGGAAACACGCGTCAGCCTCGTGCCCGAGGTCGCCGCGAAGTTTGCCGCGCTCGGCGCGCGCGTACTGATCGAACGTGGCGCCGGCGCCGCCGCACAGTTTCCGGATGTGCTCTACAAGCAGGTCGACTGGGCAGATGGCGCGGGCGCCGTGCTCGCGGCCGCCGATATCCTCCTCACGGTACAACCGCTCGCGCTCGCGCAGATCGGGGCGCTCAAGGCGGGTACGGTGGTCGTCGGCTATGCGCAGGCGCACGCGAAGCACGCCGAAGTGAAGGCGCTCCGCGACGGGCGCATCACGCATTTCGCGATGGAGTTCGTACCGCGCATTTCGCGCGCCCAGTCGATGGACGCGCTGTCCTCGCAGGCCGCCATCGCCGGCTACAAGGCCGTGCTGATCGCCGCCGACAACCTGCAGAAGTTCATGCCGATGCTGACGACCGCGGCCGGCACGATCCGCCCGTCACACGTGCTCGTGATCGGTGCAGGCGTGGCGGGGCTGCAGGCGATCGCGACCGCCCGGCGCCTCGGCGCGGTGGTCGAGGCCTATGACGTGCGCAGCGCGACGAAGGAGCAGGTGAAATCGCTCGGCGCGAAGTTCGTCGACGTCGGCGTGTCCGCCGAGGGCACCGGCGGCTACGCGCGCGAACTGACCGCCGAGGAGAAGGCAAAGCAGCAGGAAGTGCTCGACGCGCGCATCGCCGCCGCCGATGCGGTGATCACCACCGCCTCGGTGCCCGGGCGCCCCGCGCCGAAGATCGTGTCGCGTGCCGCGGTCGAGCGCATGCGCGCGGGCTCCGTCGTCGTCGACATCGCCGCCGAACAGGGTGGCAACTGCGAACTGACGCGCGCCGGCGAAACGGTCACCCACGGCGCCGTGAAGGTGATCGGCGCCGTGAACCTGGCGGCACAACTCGCGTACAACGCGAGCGAAATGTACGCGCGCAATCTCTATAACCTGCTCTCGCCGGCGCTCAAGGGCGGCGAGTTGAAGATCGACTGGGACGATGAGGTCTTCGCGCAATCGTGCCTGACCCATGACGGGGCCGTGAAGCACGAGGGGACGAGGAAGCAATTGGCGGACAGCGAGTAGCGGGAAGCCGCGGAGAGAACAATGACGGGAATTGTCGCGCTCTACATTTTCATGCTCGCAGCCTTCACCGGCTACGAAGTCATCGCGCGCGTGCCGGTGATCCTGCACACACCGCTGATGTCGGGATCGAACTTCGTGCACGGCATCGTGCTCGTCGGCGCGATGGTGGCGCTCGGCGCCGCGGTCACGCCGCTCGAGAAGACGATCGGCTTCATCGGCGTGCTGCTCGCGGCCGGCAATGCGGTCGGCGGCTACGTGGTGACCGAGCGCATGCTCGAAATGTTCAAGTCGAGTGGTGCCCGGGGCGGCGGATCGAAGGGAGTGCATTGAGATGTCGGACGCCCTTTCCGCCGACCTGCTGATCCAGGGGAGTTACCTCCTCACCGCGTTCCTCTTCATCATGGGCCTGAAGCGCATGAGTTCGCCGGTGACCGCCCGCAGCGGCATCGTCTGGGCGGGCGCCGGCATGCTGCTCGCGATCCTCGTCACGTTCCTCTACCCGGGCATGACGAACTACCCGCTGATCATCGCCGCGATCGTGGTCGGCTCGCTGCTCGCGTGGTGGAGCGGCAAACGTGTCGCGATGACCGACATGCCGCAGATGATCGCGCTCTACAACGGCATGGGCGGCGGCGCCGCGGCCGCGATCGCCGCGGTGGAACTCTACAAGGGCGGCGAGCACGGCCTCGTGACGATGGTGCTCGCGGTGGTCGGTGGCCTGATCGGTGCGGTGTCGTTCAGCGGCAGCGCGATCGCGTTCGGCAAGCTGCAGGGACTCATCAAGCGTTCGTTCCGCTTCGGCGGCCAGCAGGTCTTCAACCTGCTGCTGCTGGTCGGCTCGCTCGTGCTCGGCGGCATGGTCGCGCTGCACTTCAACGCCTCGCCCGCGATCATCACGGGATTCTTCGTCGTCGCACTGGTGCTCGGTGTCACCATGACCCTGCCGATCGGCGGGGCGGACATGCCGGTCGTGATCTCGCTCTATAACGCGCTCACCGGCCTCGCGGTCGCCTTCGAGGGCTTCGTGCTCGGCAACGCGGCGATGATCATCGCCGGTACGGTCGTCGGTTCCGCCGGCACGCTGCTCACGCAGTTGATGGCGAAGGCGATGAATCGCTCGCTCGGCAACGTGCTGTTCGCCGGCTTCGGCGATACGGGCGGCGGTACCGCCGCCGGCGAAGTCACGGGCAGCATGAAGCCGATCGAGGCGGCCGACGTCGGCGTGATGATGGCCTTCGCCGGCAAGGTGATCATCGTGCCGGGCTACGGCATGGCGGTCGCGCAGGCGCAGCACAAGGTCTGGGAGCTCACGCAGCTGCTGATCGATCGCGGAGTCACCGTGAAGTTCGCGATCCACCCGGTCGCGGGGCGCATGCCGGGCCACATGAACGTGCTGCTCGCCGAGGCGGGCGTGCCCTACGACCTGATCGCCGACCTCGACGAAATCAATGCCGAGTTCGAAACCACCGATGTCGCGCTCGTCATCGGCGCCAACGACGTCGTGAACCCGGTCGCGCGCAACGACAAGTCGAGCCCGATCTACGGCATGCCGATCCTGAACGCCGACAAGGCGAAGAACTGCATCGTCATCAAGCGCGGTCAGGGTGCGGGCTTCTCGGGCATCGAGAACGCCCTCTTCTATCTCGACAACACGCGCATGCTGTACGGCGACGGACAGAAGGCGGTCGCTGAACTGATCGGCGCGGTGAAGGCGATCGGCTGATGCCGGTGCGCGCCTGCACGCTGGCAGACATGCCGGCCGTGCAGGCGATCTACGCGCAGCACGTCCTCCACGGCACCGCGAGCTTTGAGCTCGAACCACCCTCGCCGGCGGAAATGGCGGAACGCTTCCGCCACATCGCCATCGACGGCCATTACCCCTTTCTCGTCGCGGAAGACGGCGCGCGTGTGGTCGGCTTCGCCTACGCGAGCGAGTTCCGCGCCCGCCCCGCCTACCGTTTCACTTGCGAGAACTCCGTGTACATCGCGCCGCACGCACAGCGCCGTGGCATCGGCAGCGCGCTGATGCGCGCCGTCATCACGCAATGCGGGGCACTCGGCCTCGTCGAGATGTTGGCCGTGATCGGCGATGCGGAGAACCACGGATCGATCGGGCTGCACCGCTCGCTCGGCTTCGTCCACGTCGGCACCTTCCGGCGGGTCGGCTACAAGTTCGGGCGATGGCTCGACGTGGTACTGATGCAGCGGACGCTGCGGTCAGGTGAAGCGTAGCGCGGCGAACAGGATACCCATGCCGGCGACGTACATCGAGCCGAGCTGGATCGTCAGCGACTTGCGCATGAGCTCCATGTCCTTGCGGACGTCCGCCAATCCCGTGTCCATGTCCCGGCGCACCGCGGCGAGGGCTGCGTCCATGTCCTTGCGCACCGCGGCGAGGCCCGCTTCCATGTCCTTGCGCACCGCGGCGAGGGCCGCTTCCATGTCCCGGCGCACTGTTGCGAAGCCTGATTCCATGTCCTTGCGGATCGCTGCGAGACCCACGTCCAGGTCCTTGCGGACGGCTGCGAACTCCAGAGACATCTCGCGCCGGAAACCCTCGAACTCGTGCCGCAGCAGCAGCTGGCGGCTGTCGAGGTCGGACTTCGTGGCAAGCGTCGTGCCCATGTCGCGCTCCATGGCGTCGACCACCGCCCGGGCCTTGTCGGACGGCACGTTGACGCTCACCAGCGCATCATACAGCGAGTAGAGGAAGTCCACGCCCCGCGCGGTAGCGCGACGGCGACCGCCCGTCAGCCGGAGTTTGTCGTGCATCCGGCCCGAAATGCGACGGGCATCGCGGGGCCGGCCCGCGCCGCCCGTATACTGCCTCCCCGTCAGGCTTCACGAACAGCCTCGGGGGTCGGCCATGCTCGGCACACTCGTATTCCTCGCCATCGTCGCCGCGATCGTCTTCGGCGGTATCGGTCTCTACAACCGCCTGGTCGCCCTGAAGCACCGCGTCGCGACCGCATGGTCGAACATCGACGTGCTGCTGAAGCAGCGGCACGACGAGTTGCCGAAGCTGGTCGATACCTGCAAGCAGTACATGCAGTACGAGCAGGAAACGCTCGTGAAGGTCATGCAGGCGCGGAACGCCGTGTACGCGGCGCGGGAAGCGGGCGACGTGGCCGCGGTCAGCGCCGCCGAAGGCGGCCTGCGCGCGCAGCTCGGCAAGCTGTTCGCCGTGGCCGAGGCCTATCCGGACCTCAAGGCCAACGCGTCCTTCCAGCAGCTGCAACAGCGGATCAGCGGGCTCGAGACCGGCATTTCCGACCGGCGCGAGTTGTACAACGAGAGCGTCAACATCAACAACGCGACCATCGAGCAGTTCCCGGCCTCCATCATCGCCGGGATGTTCGGCTTCAGGGCCGCGAAGCTGCTCGAGTTCGCGGACGCGGAGAAGGCTGACGTCGACGTGAAGGCGCTGTTCAACGCCTGACTGCCATGACCGGCCTTGCGATCCTGCTGCTGCTGTTCGTCGCGGCCGTCTATGTCGTGGCGCTCTACAACCAGCTCGTGCTCGTGAAGCACAATGTCGCCAAGGCGTGGGCGAATATCGATGTGCTGCTGAAGCAGCGCAATGACGAGATCCCGAAGCTGATCGAGGTGTGCCGCGCATACACCGGCTTCGAGTCCGTGCTGCTCACGCGCCTCGCCGGCGCGCGTGCCGCCGCGGTCGCCGCGCTCGCCGGTTCGGGTGCCCACGCGATCGGCGCGGCCGAAGCGCGCCTGCGCGCGGAAGTGGCCGGGGTCATTGCCGTCGCCGAGGCCTGGCCTGAACTCAAGGCGAATCCGCAGTATCGCGCGCTGCAGGAGCGCATCTCCGGCCTCGAGACCGCCATCGCGGATCGCCGCGAGTTCTACAACGAAAGCGTGCGCATCAACAACGTGACGGTCGAGCGCTTCCCGACGAACATGCTGGCGGGATGGTTCGCGTTCCGGCGCGCGGACCTCCTGGAATTCCGGGATGTCTGACGAGCTGGAGGCGTTCCTCGGCGCTGCCGTCATCGGCTTCACCGGCTACGTGATGTGGCGGCGGAACATGCGGGCCGCCTCCCTGATGGAAGGCACCGCCACGTCGCGCGTCGCGACCGCGGCGAAGGGCTACGTCGAGCTGTTCGGCATCGCGCGCGAAGCGGGTGAGGCGCCGGTCAGCGATCCGGTCCAGCACCAGGGTTGCCTCTGGTTCAAGGTCGTCACCGAGCGCTACAACGGCAAGAGCTGGGAAGTCGTGCATCGCGAGTCGAGCACGGCGCCGCTCGCGTTGCAGGACGACTCCGGTTCGTGCCTGATCGTGCCGGGCGAGGCGAACATCGACGAGGAGCAGGACCCCGACGCCATCGTGCGCGATGGCGTGTCGCGGCGCTACAAGATCTGGCGCGTGGCGCAAGGCGACCCGCTCTATGCACTCGGATTCCTCGAGCGGCGGCGCGCCGCGCCGCTCGAAGGCGCAATACCCGTCGGCATCACGGCCGGGCAGGCGGAGGTCGGACTGCTGCGCGTCTGGAAGCGCGACCAGGCAAAGCTGCTCGGACGTTTCGACCTGGACGGCAACGGCCGCATCGACGCTGCCGAGTGGGAGCGCGCGCGCGTCGCGGCGCGCGACACGGTGGCCGGCCATCTCGCCCGCGAGGCGGCCGGTGCACAGGTCGCGGCCGCGGCCGCGCCGGACGCGGAAATCGGCTATCGGCTCAGGCGCCCGGATGACGACCGTCCGCTGATCGTCTCGAGCCGGCCGGAAGCCGAGGTGCTGCGCAGGCTGCGCCGGCGCTCGTGGGTCGGGCTCGCGATGTTCGTGGCTGGTACCCTGTATGTGCTCTACGCGCTCGGCCGGTATTTCGCATGAAGATCACGTTGACTGCGCTCGAAGCCCGGGTGATCGGCTGCCTCATCGAGAAGCAGGTCACGACACCCGACCAGTATCCGCTGTCGCTGAATGCGCTGACGAATGCCTGCAACCAGAAGAGCAACCGCGATCCCGTGCTCGCGCTCGACGAGGCCACCGTGCAGCGCACGCTCGACGACCTGGCGCGCAAGCATCTCGTGATCGAACGAGCGGGCTTCGGCAGCCGGGTGCCGAAGTACCAGCACTGTTTCTGCAACACCGAATACGGCACGCTCCGGCTCACGCCGGTCGAACTCGGCATCGTCTGCGAACTGCTGCTGCGGGGCCCGCAGACGCCGGGCGAGCTCCGGGGCCGAGTGCCGCGCATGGCGGCACTCGGCAACCCGGGCGACATCGAGGCTGCATTGCAGGCGCTCGCCGTGCGCGAGGGTGGCGCGGTCGTCGCGCGTCTCGCGCGCGAACCGGGGCGGCGCGACGCCTGCTATGCGCACCTGTTTTCCGGTCCCGTTGTGGAAGGTGAAGTCGCCCCGGCGCGTGATGCGGCATCCGGCGCAGCGCCGGCGGACGCGGCGCCAACGGCTGAAGCGCGGCTCGAGCGGCTCGAGATGGAAGTGCGGGCTTTGCGCGCCGAGCTCGAGGCCCTGAAGGATCAGGCTTCGGGCGCGAACCAGGGCACGTGAGTCGCGCGGAAAGCCGCCAGCGATTCACAACGCACACAATGCGCCCGAAGGTCCGGGAATGCAGCCGCATCGAGTGCCACGGCCGGCGAGTCGATCAGGAAGGTCGTGATCACCGCCGCGGCGATATCGGCATGGGTCATGCGCTCGCCGACGAGCCATTGCGCCTCACCCCGCGCCGCGCAGGCCCGATCGAGTTCCGCGAGCGCCCCGAGCATCTGTGCACGGCAGCGCTCGAGCCATGGGTCATGGCGCTTCTCCGGTGGCCGGAACGCGCCTTCGTAGATCTGCTCGCGGCCCTTCTCCGCGGCGCCGACCGCGAGCGCGATGAGCTGCAGCGCGCGGCGCCTCCCGGCGCCGCGCGCCGGCAGCAGCGACGCCGCCGGGCCGACCTGCTCATCGAGATGGTCGAGGATCGCGCCCGATTCCACGAGGACTTCGCCATCATCGAGCACCAGCGCCGGCACGCGCCCGAGCGGGCTGAACCGGCGGATACTCGTGAAGTCGCGCCCGACCGACCAGTCGAGGCGCTCGAACGCGAGATGGTACAGATCCAGTGCAATCGCCACGCGCCGCACGAATGGCGAATCGAGCATGCCGATGAGACGCATGTTTTCGGCTACGATGGTGACCCCGCGGGACACGCAGTGTGGCAGCTTTGATGGTGCGCATCGAGTCGCTCACCTTCTACCCGGTCAAGGGCTGCCATCGCATCGAGTGCACATCGATCGAACTCACCTCATCCGGCGTGCATCTCGATCGCGAGTGGATGATCGTCGATCCGGGCAACCAGTTCGTCACGCAGCGCACCGATGCCGCCCTCGCCACGATCGTCCCGGCGCTCGACGACGCGGCGCTCACGCTGACTGCGCGCGGGCGCCCGCCGCTGCGCGTGCCGCTCGGCTTTCGGGGTGCGCGCCGCCGGGTGCGTGTATGGAAGGACAGTTGCGCCGCCGATGACATGGGAGACGAGGCGGCCGCCTGGCTTTCCGCGCTCGTCGGGCGCCCGCTGCGGCTCGTGCGCTTCGCCGCGGACGGCGTGCGGCACGCAGATCCAGTCTACGCACGCGAAGACCACGCCCCCGTCCGGTTCGCCGACGCGTACCCGGTGCTCGTCACGCAGACCGCTTCGCTCGCGGCGCTCAATGCGGCGCTCGACCGGTCGAGCGAAGCGCCGCTGCCGATGAACCGGTTTCGTCCCAACATCGTGCTCGGGGGTCTTTCGCCGTGGGACGAGGACCGCATCGACAAGCTGAGGATCGGCACCGTGATACTGCGCTTCGCGAAGCCGAGTACCCGCTGCATCGTCACGACGACCGACCAGGAAACGGGCGCGCGCGGCATCGAACCGTTGCCGACACTCAAACGGTTGCGATGGCATCGCGGCCTCAAGGGCGTGATCTTCGGCGAGAACGCCACCGTGCTGCAGCCCGGCGCCGTGCGGGTCGGCGATGCCGTCGAAATCCACTGGCGCGACACCGCGGCCTGAGTTGCGGGCATGACAGCGGCGCTCTGCATGACGGCCCTGCTGCTGCAACAGCCCGTCGCACCGGCACCGCCGGTGGAGTCACCCACCGAGGAAGTGATCATCGCGGCGCCCGAGCCGCGCTACGTGGCGCCGACCCTGCGCGATCGCATCGGGCGCGTCTGGGCGCCGGTTTACGTGAATGGCCAGGGCCCATTGCGGCTCGTGCTCGACACGGGCGCGACACGCTCGGCGGTGACGGCCGAAGCGGCGGCCCGCCTGCAATTGCCGGTGCGCGAGGCGCCGACTGTCCTGCTGCGCGGCATGACCGGCGAAGCACAGGTGCCGCTCGTCGATGTCGAGAGCATCGAAATCGGCGATCTCACCGTCGAGCCTGCGAAACTCCTCGTCGTGCAGGATGCCTTCGGCGGCGCCGAAGGCGTGCTCGCCGCGCGCGGCCTGAAGGACCGGCGCATCCTGATCGAGTTTCGCAAGGATCACATCGAGATCAGGCGCTCGAAGAACCAGCGCGCGCCCGAGGGCTTCACGGTGCTGCCGATACGCCTGATTCGCGGCCACGTGCCGAGCGTCGAGGCGGTCGTCGGGCGCATCAGGGTCAAGGCGATCATCGATACCGGCGCGCAACTGACGACCGGGAACCTCGCGCTGCGCGACGCACTGCTCGCGCGCAGCCGGCTCGACGACAAACCGGACCAGTTGGTAGGCGTGACCGGCGATGTGCAGGAAGGGCCGACGAGCCGCGTGCCGCCGATCTACCTCGGAAAAGTCAGGGTCAGCAACGCCCACATCACTTTCATCGATCTTTACATCTTCCGGCACTGGCGGCTCACCGACGAGCCCGCGATCATGCTCGGCATGGATGTGCTCGGCGTGCTCGACACGCTGGTCCTCGATTACCGGCGGCGCGAGATGCAGATCAAGCTCGTGCAGTGAGTGCGGAGATGGCGCGTCGTTGACGCGCTTTCCGCCCGGGCGTAGGCTCCGGCCCCCTCACGTGCCAGGACGGCACTGAACGTGCACGGATCCTGGCCAAGCCAAACAAGGGGATTCGCACATGAAACACTCATGCCTGTTGTCGCGTCCCTGCGTCGTGCTCGGCGCCTGGATGCTGGTGGGCAGTGCGCTCGCCGGCACGCACGTCGAGACGATCGCCCAGGGACTGAACAACCCGCGCGGCATCGCGCTCGCACCGAACGGCTGGCTCTATGTCGCGGAAACCGGCAGCGGCGGTTCGGGAACCTGCATTCCCTCGCCCGAGGCAGGGCAGCCGCCACGCTGTTACGGCGAAACGGGGGCGCTGACGCGCATCGATCCGGATGGCATCGTCGCGCCGAAACACGTGGTCTCCGGACTGCCGTCGATGGCCGGCCCGGGTGGCTTCGCGGCGTCGAGCGGGCCCGTCGATGTCGATTTCTGGGGAATGCAAGCCAACATCGTGATGGGCTGGGGCGGCGACCCGGCGCTGCGCGCGGGCGTCGGACCGAAGTCACGGTTGTTCGGCACGCTGCTGCGCGCGCTGCCGCACGGCCATTACATTCCGATCGCCGACATCGCGGGCCACGAGGCGCGGTTCAATCCGGACGGCACGCACGTCGACTCGAACCCCTATGGCGTGCTCGCGCTGCCGGGACGCCAGATCGTCGCCGATGCCGGTGCGAATGCGCTGATCGAGCGGAACCCGTTCCTCGCATGGTTCCACCCGCACCGGCTCACGCGCACGTTTGCGGTACTGCCGCGCACTGCCGCCGGCCTGGATGCGGTGCCGACCACGGTGGTGGAAGGGCCCGATGGATATGTCTATGCCGGCGAACTCACCGGCGCACCCTTCTTCCGGGGCGCGGCCAGCATCTATCGCATTGCGCCTTTCGGCGGCAAGCCGCAGGTCTATGTGGGCGGGCTCACCGCGGTGGTGGACATGGCCTTCGATCGGCGCGGAACACTCTACATCGTCGAGATCGCGAGCGGGCTCGTGCCCGGACCGGGTGCGGACCCGGGCGTCGGCGTCGGGCGGTTGCTGCGCAAAAAGCGCGGCGGACCGGTCGAAGTCGTGCTCGACGAGGGACTGGTGTTTCCCGCCGGCATCGCAATCGCACACGACGGCACGCTTTACCTGACCAACTACGGAGTATTTCCGGGTGGCGGTGAGGTGCTGAAAGTGACCGTCGACTGAGCCGGACGCCTCGCAGCCGGCGATGGCCCCCCGCGGATGCGTCGCGGGACCGATCGCGCACATGAATCGCGTGCTCGTCGCGATCGGTGTACTGCTGGTGGTTGCCGGCGTCTTCTGGGCGCGGCTGCGAGGCTTGCCGTTCTTTCGCCTGCCTGGCGACATCGTGGTCGACCGCCCGGGCTTCAGGTTCTTCTTCCCTATCACGACGATGCTGATCGTGAGCGTCGTCGTGTCGCTGGTCCTGTGGCTGCTGCGAAAGTGAGCATGCCCGCCCGCCCCGGGGCTGGACGATCGGCAGGCCATCCCGATTGCCGGCGATTGCGGGGCCAATGCACGAGAATCCCCCGCCATGGCGGCGGATCCCGCAAAGGTGCGCAACAACGCGCGCAGGTACACCGAACGCTGATTCACTTCCGGTAGATCAGCCAGAGTCCGAGCACGCACAGGCCGATGCCGGCGACATTCACGAGCGAGAGTCTTTCGCGAAAGAGCGCGACGCCGAGCAGCAGCAGCGCGAGTGCGGCCACCGACTGCGTGACGAGCTGGCCGAGGCTCACGTCGAACCCCGTGCGGTAGAGCAGCAGGAAGCCGAGGTCGAGCCCGACGATCGTCACGGCGAGGGCCGCCGCCGTCCAGTTGGGCGGTTGCAACGGGCTTCGCGGCGCCGCGCCCGCCGGCACGATCAGCCATGCCGCCAGGAAGAGCAGCGTGACGCCCGCATAGGTGGCCGCGAGCGACAGGAACGGATTGACGCCGGCCGGGGTGAGCTTCAGGACCAGGTGATAGCCGACCGTGGCGGCAATCGCGACCGCGAGCCAGACAGCCTGCATGTTCTACTCCTCTTCGGTTGCGTATCACGGAGCGACGCGTGATGGCGGACACGCCCGCATCGACAACCACCCGGGTACGCCGTTTCTGTTACCGTCACCGTCATGACCGAAACCTTCATCCTGATCGACTTCGAGAATGTCCAGCCGAAGAACCTCGCGCAACTGCGGAGCCGGCCCGTGCGCCTCAAGATCTTCGTCGGCAGCCAGCAGGCGAAAGTGCCGTTCGATCTCGCGCAGACCGTGCAGGCGCTCGGCGAGCGCGCCGAGTACGTGCAGATCGCGGGCACGGGGCGCAACGCGCTCGACCTGCACATCGCCTATTACATCGGGCGTCTCGTCGCGCAGCATCCGGATGCGCAAATCTACATCCTGTCGAAGGACCGTGACTACGACATCCTGCTGAAGCACCTGCACGCGCAGGGCATCCACTGCCGGCGCGTGACCTCGCTGGACGATATCCCCGCAGTGAAATCCGCGGCTGCGCCGAGGACGGCATCGGCGCCGAGACCCGCGAATTCCCCGCCGCCCGATCGCCTCGCACCGGTGATCTCGCACCTTCGCAACCTGAAGGCGTCGCGACCGCGCAGGCTGAAGACGCTCGCGAGCACGCTGAAGGCGCGCTTCGTGAAGGATGGCAACGAGCGCGACGTCGAGGCGCTCATCGACGCGTTGCGCGGGCGTGGCACGATCATCGTCGAGGGGATGAACGTCACCTACAAGCTCGACTGAGGGGCGGGCACGCAGGCCGGCATGCGCATCGACATCAGCGGCACCTACACCGACCTCTACCAGATCGCGATGGGGCAGGCGCTCTTCCGCGATGGCCGGCATCGGCAGCGCGCGGTCTTCGATTATTTCTTCCGCAAGCTCCCCTTTGCGGGCGGCTACGTGATCTTCGCGGGCCTCGAGAGCGTGCTGGAAACGCTTTCGAACTGGCGTTTCACGGGCGCCGAGCTCGAGTATCTCGCGTCGATGGGCTTCGATGCCGCCTACCTCGAATTCCTGGGTGAGCTGCGCTTTCGTGGTGACCTGCATGCGCCCGCCGAGGGTGAGGTCGTGTTTCCCACCGAACCGGTCGTGCGCGTCGAGGCCGGAATCATCGAGGCGCAGCTCGTCGAAACGCTGTTGCTGAACCTGCTGAACTACCAGTCGCTGGTCGCCACCAAGGCCGCGCGCATGCGTACGGTGGCGGGTGGAGCCGTGCTCAGCGAGTTCGGATTGCGGCGCGCACAGGGCATGGGTGGCGTGCTCGCGGCGCGGGCGGCCGTGATCGGCGGCTTCGATTCTACGAGCAACGTGTACGCGGCGGAGCGATTCGGCTTGCGCGCCGAGGGCACGATGGCGCATGCCTTCATCCAGTGGTACGGGGATGAGCTGGCCGCCTTCCGCGCCTTCGCCGCCGCCCGCCCCGACAACACGGTGTTGCTCGTGGATTCCTACGACACGCTCGCAAGCGGCATCCCGAACGCGATCATCGTCGCGCGCGAAATGCAGGCCCGCGGGAAGAAACTGCGCGCCATCCGCCTGGACAGCGGCGACCTCGCATTCTTTGCGCGCCGCGCGCGCGCAATGCTGGACGCCGCGGGGCTCGAAGACGTGCGGATCGCCGCCTCCAATCAACTCGACGAGTACGTGATCCGCAGCCTGCTCCAGCAACAGGCGCCGATCGACATCTTCGGCGTGGGCACGAGCCTCGTGACCGGCCACCCCGATGCCGCGCTCGACGGCGTGTACAAGCTCGCCAGCGCAAACGACGCGCCGCGGATCAAGGTGTCGGAGAGCCTCGCGAAGACCACCCTGCCCGGGCGCAAGCAGGTGCATCGCTTCTTCGACGACGAGGGCCGGTATTTCGGCATCGACGGCGTCGCCGGCAGCGACGAGCCGGTGCCTGCGCGGCTGATCGATCCGTTCGAGCCGCACAAGTCGATCGTCTGCGCCGGCCTGCGCAGCGAGCCGCTGCTGCAGCCCGCGATGAAGGACGGGCGCCGTTGCCAGGCGGAGTGCGGCGTCGGGGAAATCCGGACGCTCGCCGCCGGGCGTCTCGCGCGACTGCCGCCGGAGTACCGGCGCTTCGAGAACCCGCATCGCTACAAGGTGGGCATCAGCGAACCATTGCACGAGTTGCGCGAGACCCTTCGCAGGCAGCACCGGCCCGGGAGGCCCGTTCCATGAGAACGCTTGTCATCGTCGACGTCCAGAACGACTTCCTGCCGGGCGGGTCGCTGCCGGTGCCCGGCAGCGACGCGATCATCCCTGTCATCAACGGCCTCATGCGTCGCTTCGACCTGGTGGTCGCCGCGCAGGACTGGCATCCACAAAGCCACAGGAGCTTTGCCTCGAACCACCCGGGCCGCAAACCGTTCGAGGAGACTGAATTCCATGGCCTCGCGCAGACCCTGTGGCCCGACCATTGCGTGCAGGGCAGCCACGGCGCGCAGTTCTCGAGCGCGCTCGACCCGGGACCGATCGAGGCGATCTTCCGCAAGGGCACTGACCCGCAGATCGACAGCTACAGCGCGTTCTTCGACAACGGACACCGCAAGGCGACCGGCCTCGCCGCCTATCTGCGCGGCAGGGGCGCCAAGGACCTTTACCTGTGCGGGCTCGCCGGTGACATCTGCGTGTACTTCACCGCGCTCGACGCCATCGAGGAAGGATTCGATGTGCATTTCATCGTCGATGCCGCCACCCCGCTCGACCCCGCCGCCCATGCGACGCGCCTGCAGGCGCTGCGCGATCGCGGCGCCATCGTGCTCGAAAGTCGCGGGCTCTGAGCAGGCCGGACGGCCGGATCAGCGAAACAGCCGGTCGGCGACGAACGGATTGGTACGCCGCTCGGCGCCGAAGCTGGACATCGGCCCGTGCCCGGGCACGAAGCGAATGTCGTCACCGAGCGGAAACAACCGTTCACGGATCGACCTGAGCAACGCTCCCTGGTCGCCGCCCGGAAGATCCGAGCGGCCGATCGAACCCTGGAACAGCACGTCACCGACGAGCGCGAGCCGATCCGCGCGACTGTAGAATACGACATGGCCCGGCGTGTGGCCGGGGCAGTGCAACACTTCGAGTTCGCCCTCACCGAGCTGCACGCGATCGCCCTGCGCGAGCCAGCGCGTCGGCTCGAACGACCGGCTCGGCGGGAAACCGAACATCGCCGCCTGTTCCGGCAATCCTTCGATCCAGTAAGCGTCGGCACGGTGCGGCCCCTCGATCGGCAGCCCGCGGCTCTCCGCGAGTTCGGCGGTCGCAGCGGCATGATCGAGATGCGGATGCGTGAGCAGGATTTTCCGCAGGTCGAGCCGCTCGCGCTCGACGACCTGCAGCACGCGTTCGAGATCGCCACCCGGATCGACGATCGCGGCGGCGCGCGTGTGCTCGCACCACAGTACGGAGCAATTCTGCTGGAAGGGCGTGACGGGAACGATCGCGAGTTGCATGCAGCATTATGGCGGAGAATTGCCGCGCCCGTGCGGTGTCAGTGATCGCGTGAATCGAGGCTCACGCCGACTTTCTTCGCGCCGCGCGCCCCTCATGAACGGCGCCGCCCGTCGGTCCGCGCAGATGGACACGCAGCCACGCGGCGAATTCGCTCTCGGGGAGCTTGCCCTGCGCGAGCGCGAGATAGACGGGATAGAGTTCGGCATCGCGCGCCTCGAGCGTGGCGCCGTTCAACCGCAGGAATGCTTCACAGGCGACCGCTGCCGTTCGTTTGTTGCCGTCGACGAAGGCGTGATTGCGCGCAAGCCCGAAGGCGAGGCTCGCGGCGAGAGCCGCAAGATCCGGTGGTGGGTCGCCGTAGGCGTAGAGCTGCTGCGGGCGCGCCAGCGCGGATTGGAGCAGCGTGGCATCGCGCACACCGCTACTGCCACCATGCTCCGCGAGCAGGCGGTCGTGAATGGCGATGACCATCACGTTGTCGACCCACGTGATCATGGCTAGCTCTCCGAGAGTTTGCGCAACAGCTCACGCCGATCACGCATCACCTGCTCCACCACCTCCATCTGCGCCGCGAATTTCGGATCGTAGGGCGTGATCTTGATGCCGTCCTGCACCTCGACCGCGTACAGCACATCGCCCTTGCCGACGCGCAGGCGCGCGAGCAGTTCCTTCGGCAGGATGACGCCGGCCGAGTTGCCGATCGCGGTGATTTTCAGCTTCATGGAAGAACTCCGGCCGGCGTTATAACACTCGTTATAATACCCCGAAACCCGAGGGAGGAAATGCATGCCGACACCGATCCACGAGAAATTTCCGACGGCCTGCTACGTCGTGGTGTGCCGCGATGCGCCAGACGCCGCCGGGAAACGCAAGGCCGCGACACCGGCGCACCTCGCACACATCGAACGCGTCATCGATGAAGTGCGGATCGCAGGGCCGCTGTTCGACGAGGAGGGCCGGCAGGCGATCGGCAGCCTGTTCGTCTTTCGAACGCAGAGCGCCAGCCGTGCCCGCGAGCTCGCGCGAATGGACCCGTACCACGAGGCCGGGGTCTGGGCGTCGGTCGAAGTCCTGCCGTTCTATCCGGCCGCCGGAACCTGGATCGGCGGCACGACCTGGCAGGCGGGCGATGTCACTTCTCGTGCCGCTGGTCCGGATTCCGCTTCCGCTGGCGCGCGCGAATCGCCGAAATAGTCGCTGCGGCGCCGAACAGCAACGGCAGGATGACCTGGCCAAATGCGGCCGCGGTGCGCCACACCTCGCTCGCAACCGTGGAGCCGATGTCACCCATGTGGGCCTCCGCGCCGTGCGGTTGAGTCGCGATCTCGTGCAGAAGGACGAACGAGACAACCGCCGCCGCCATACCCAACCACCAGGGCAGCCGGCTCAGGAGTTCGAACAAGCCCTCGAGCAGGCCTGGTTCCACTTTTCGCGTCATGCCGCCTTGCCAATGGCGATCGTGTCACTCGCGGTATCGAAATTCATCGTGATGTATCCTTTGCGGCCAGCAGCCTGCCGGCCTGAGGCTCGCCATGTGCCCCTCGACCCCGTGGGCGGGCTCATGGGCGGAAATGCTATCACTGCGATTCCACCCGGCTCGATCCCTCCGTACTACAATGGCGCGCATGCGAGGCGATGTCTCCCGCCGCGATTTCCTGAACGGCACGGCGCTCGCGATTGCGGCAGGGCTCTCGCCCGCAGCCTGGCTGCGCGCCGCGAATGCCGCCGCCGCGGACTACCCGCCCGCGGGCCACGGTTTTCGGGGTTCGGCCCCTGGCAGCTTCGATGTGGCACATGCGCTGCGTGACGGCAGGCGCTTCGATGCCGCCCGTGCCGCGGCGGACGAGCGCTACGATCTGGTCGTCGTCGGTGCCGGCATCAGCGGTCTCGCGGCGGCCTGGTTTTATCGTCGCGAGAAGCCGAATGCCCGCATCCTGCTGCTCGAGGCCAACGACGATTTCGGCGGCCATGCGCAACGCAACGAGTTCACGATCGACGGCCGCAAGCTGATCTCCTACGGCGGCAGCGAATCCCTGCAGTCGCCGCATTCCCTCTACAGCGCCGAAGCGCTCGGGCTCCTCGGCGCACTCGGCGTCGACATCGACCGCTTCGAGACCGCCTTCGACCGCTCGCTCTACCCGGGCCTCGGCCTGTCGCGCGGCATCCTCTTCAAGCGCGAAACCTTCGGTGTCGATCGACTCGTCACCGGCGATCCGCTGCGCATGGTGGCCGACGACATTCCGCCGGACCGGATGAATGCCCGGCCGATCGCGGCGTTCATCGCCGACTATCCGGTGTCGGGCAGCGCGAAGCGGCAGCTCATCGAGCTCTACACGTCGAAGCGCGATCCACTCGCGGGCAGATCGCGCGCGCAGAAGGAGGCCTTGCTCGAGCACACGAGCTACCGCGACTGGATCACGAAGGTCCGGGGATTCGGCGCAGAGGTCGCGGACACTTTCCAGGACCGCTCGCACGATTTCTTCGCGGCAGGCATCGATGCGGTGCCGGCCGGCTGGGCGCGCGAGACCGGCTACCCCGGCTTTGCCGGCCTCGGCCTCGGGGCGGGAACCGACGAGGCCGAGATGGAGGACCCCTACATTTATCACTTCCCGGACGGCAACGCGTCGATCGCGCGCCTGCTCGTGCGCTCGCTGGTTGCGGGCGTCGCACCCGGTCGCGGCATGGAAGACATCGTGCTCGCGCCGTTCGACTATTCGCGCCTCGATGCCGAGGGCGCGCTGGTCCGGCTGCGCCTGCGCAGCACCGCGGTTGAGGTACGCAATCGCGGCGGGGAAGGCGTCGACACGCTCTACGTGCGCGACGGCGCCGTGCGCGCCGCGCACTCGCGCCACGCCATCATGGCGTGCTACCACTCGATGGATCCCTACCTGCTGCCGGAACTCACCGCACGGCAGAAGGACGCGCTCGCGCTCAACGTGAAATCCCCGCTGGTGTACGTCAAGGTCGTCGTGCGCAACTGGCGCCCCTGGGTCGCCCGCGGCGTGCACGAGGTCACGAACGCCGTCGGCTTCCATTCGCGCATCAAGCTCGACTACCCGGTGAGCCTCGGTGACTACCGCTGCCCGCGCTCGCCCGACGAACCGATGGTGCTGCACCTCGTGCACGTGCCGACCGTCCCGCTCACGCCCGGGGTCGATCCGCGCGACACGTTGCGCGCGGCACGCGCGCAGCTGCTCGCAATGCCGTTCGATACCTTCGAGAACGAAGCGCGCGACGAGCTCACGCGCATCGCCGGTCCCGGCGGCTTCGACGCCGACCGCGACATCGCCGCCATCACCGTGAACCGGTGGGGCCATGGCTATTCGGGCGGCGACAACCCGCTCCATGACAAGCCGCGCGCCGGTGCGCCGCCGAATGAGATCGCCCGCGCCCGGATCGGCGCCATCGCGTTCGCGAACTCGGATTCCGCGTGGGCGGCCTACGCGCACGCGGCGATCGACGAGGCGCATCGCGCGGTGCAGGAACTCGCCGCGCCAGGGAGATCATGATGCCAGCAACAGTCACGCTCTTTCATTCCCCGAACACGCGTTCGAGCGGCGCGCTCGCGCTGCTCGAGGAACTCGGCATGCCCTACGAGCTGCAGGTCCTCGACATGAATGCCGGGGAGCAGCGCAAGGCGCCCTATCTCGCGGTGAATCCGATGGGCAAGGTGCCCTCCGTCAGGCACGGTGACGCGGTCGTCACCGAACAGGGCGCGGTATTCATCTACCTGGCCGACCTCTGGCCGCAGGCCGGCCTCGCGCCTTCGATCGGCGATCCGCTGCGCGGCCCGTACCTGCGCTGGATCGTCTTCTACGGCTCGTCGTTCGAGCCCGCGATGGTCGATCGCGCCCTGAAGCGCGAGCCGGGCCGCGCATCGACGATGCCTTACGGCGATATCGATACCACTATCGCGACGTTGCGCGGCCAACTCGCGCGCGGGCCATGGATACTCGGGGAGCGCTTCACGGCGGCCGATGTCCTGTGGGGCACCGCGCTCACCTGGATGATTTCATTCGGCCTGCTGCCCGCCGAGGAACCCTTCAAGGGATATGTCGGGCGCTGGGCGGCGCGCCCGTCGGTCGCGCGGGTGCGCGAAATCGACGCGCGCCTCAGTAGTGCGGCGGAATCTCGATCGCGGTAGCGGAAGCCGCGCCATCCGCCTGTGCCGAGGCGAGCTGCTGCGCGAGCTGCCGGTTCCACGCCCGCAGTTCGCCCAGTTCGCGTTGCTGCCGCGCGAGCTCGTCGCTCAGCTCCTGCAGCGCGCGTTCGAGGTGCGCCATCTTCACTTCGAGTTGTTCGTTGCGCGCATCGCCCATGCCGTCCCTCCCGTCAGCGCATCGCGAGTTGTTTGCGAGCCTGCACGCTGAGTGTACTTCACGCTACGCTTGCCCGAGAGGTGAACCATGCGGCATCGAAGCTCCTGGCGCCGGCTGCTGGCCGCCGTCGCCCTCACGCTCCTGTCCTGCGTCGCGCCCGCCGGGGCGCGCGAGAAGATCGGCCTCGTGCTCGGCGGCGGCGGTGCGCGCGGCGCGGCGCACATCGGCGTGCTGCGCGCACTCGAGCGGCAGCACATTCCGGTCGACTACATCGCCGGCACCAGCATGGGCGCGATCATCGGCGCGCTGTATGCGTCCGGCTACACGGTCGATGAAATCCAGAAGATCCTCGACGACATGGACTGGGGCGACGTGTTCCGCGACGGCGCCTCGCGTGACGCGATGCCCATGCGCGAGAAGGAGCTCGACAGCGCGCAGTTCATCCCCTACGAGGTCGGCATCGGGCGCTCCGGAATCAAGGTGCCGCCGAGCATCGTGATCGGCCAGAAGCTCAATCTCGTGCTGCGCCGCCTGCTCGTGCAGACGAAGGCACGTATCGACTTCGATTCGCTGCCGATCCCGTTCCGCTGCGTCGCGACCGATGTCGGCAAGGCCCGGGAAGTGGTGTTCGGCGAGGGCGACCTGACCATCGCGGTACTCGCCAGCGCCTCCATTCCCGGTGCGTTCGCGCCGGTGCGCTACGAGGGCCGCCTGCTCGTCGACGGCATGGTCACCAACAACATACCGGTCGACGTCGCGCACGCCATGGGTGCCGATCGCCTGATCGTCGTCAATGTCAGCGAACCGCTGCTCGCCGCGGATCAGCTCAATTCCCCGGTCTCGGTCCTGAAACAGGTTCTCTCGGGCCTCGTCGATCGCGAAAGCACCCGGGTCCTCGCCGGGCTCACGGCGAATGACGTGGTCCTGAAGCCCGACATGCCCGGCGTCGCCTCGCTCGACTTCGGCAAGGTCGACGATGCCGTGCGCGCCGGCGAATCCGCGGCGACGGCGGCGTACGCGGCGCTGCAGCGCTACGCGATCGATCCGGCGGAGTATGCGGCCCTGCGCAGCGCACAGGCGCGCCACGAAATCGGCAACCCGCGGATCGACTTCGTCGACGTGCGCAGCGACGCGAGCCGCACGGCCGGGCTGGTGCGCGACCGGTTGTTCACCCAGAAAGACAAGCTCTTCAACTTCGACGAGGTGTCGAACCAGATTGCGCGCGCCTTCGGCGCCGGCACCTACCAGCGCATCGATTACCGGCTCGAGGAGCGGGACGGCGAATACGGGCTCATCGTGCGACCGGTCGACAAGGCCTGGGGTCCGAACTACCTGCGCTTCGGGCTGCAGTTCGAGGACGACTTCAAGGGACGCGACGACTACCAGCTGAACGCCGAACTGCGGATGACGGGCCTGAGTGCGACCGGGGCGGAATGGCGCAACCTGCTGCAGCTCGGCCGCGAGAGCGGCCTCACCTCCGGGTTCTACGCGCCGTTCGGCACCCTCGGCCGCTGGTTCATCGCACCGCAGCTGCAGTACCTCGCCGTCAACCAGCCGCTGCGCGTCGGCGGCGACGAGATTGCGCGCTATCGGGTCGACACCGGCGGCGGCGAACTGCGCTTCGGGCGCGACTTCGGCGAGCACACGAGGATCGCGGTCGTCGCGTCGCGCCAGCACGATCGGGGCAAGCGGCTCGTCGGCGCGCCCTCGCTGCCCGACAGCCGGCGCGCCGATCTCGCCGGCGTGCGCCTCGAGTACCTGTTCGATTCGCTCGACAGCGTTGCATTCCCGACCCGGGGCGGGCGCATCGAAGCGAGCTACGGCTGGTTCGGCGACGGCCTCGGTGCGCACGAGCGCGGCGATCTCGCACGCCTGTCGTGGGACCAGGCGATGAGCTTCGGGCGCAACACCGTTTCGATCGGCACGCGCGCATCGGTCTCGACCGATGCCCTCGACGCCTTCAGCACCGACGCGAACCTCGGCGGCCTCACGTACCTTTCCGGATTCGGCGAGGACGAACTGCTCGGCAGCCAGATGGTATTCGCGCGCCTGATGTACTACAGGAGTCTCGGCGGCGGCGAATCGCTGGTCCGCATGCCGCTCTACGTCGGCGCCAGCGCGGAGGCAGGCAACGTCTGGGACAGCTTCGACGCCATCTCGGGCCGGGATCTCGTCAAGGCGGGCAGCGTGTTCGTCGGCATACCGCTGCCGATCGGGCCGCTGCGCTTCGGTTTCGGCTACGCCGACACGGGTGATCGCTCGTTCTACCTGACGTTCGGCTCGTACGTGCGAACCGGCTTTCACTAAGATGGGGCAATGAAGGCCCGCACGAAGAGGATCCTGCGCCGCAGCGCGATCGGCGTCGCCGCACTCGCCGCGGCGGCGGCGCTCGCGTTCACGGTGGCGTTCATCCACTACGATCGCGAGGTGGCGCGGCAGTTCGAGGGGCGTCGCTGGACGCTCCCCGCCAAGGTCTACGCCGCGCCACTCGAGCTCTACGTCGGGTTGCCGTTCTCGCCGGACGACCTGCTCGCCGAGCTCGAACGGTTGCGGTATCGGGAAACGCCGGAACTTTCGCGCCCGGGCAGCTACCGGCGCCGCCGCGGGCGCTTCGAGATCGCGGTGCGTGCCGCGCGCTTCGCGGACGAGGAGCGCGCGGCGCAGATCATCGCCGTGACGATCGAACGCGGCGCCATCACGGGCCTGCGCGCCGCGGACGGTGCCGCGATTCCGGTCTTCCGGCTCGATCCGCTGCTGATCGGCAGCATCTTCCCGATCCATGGCGAGGACCGGATCGTGCTGACGCCCGACGAGGTACCGCCGCTCCTGCCCGCCGCGATCAAGGCCGTCGAGGACCGCAAGTTCGCCACCCACCACGGTGTCGATCTCGAGGCGATCGCGCGCGCGATGTGGGTGAACCTGCGCGCGGGTCGGGTCGAACAGGGCGGCAGCACGCTGACGCAGCAGCTCGTCAAGAGCTATTTCCTCGACGGCCGCCGCACGCTCGCCCGCAAGCTCGAGGAAGCGATGATGGCGCTCGCGCTCGAGGCGCGCTACGACAAGCGCGACCTGATGACCGCGTACATCAACGAGATCTATCTCGGCCAGCAGGGCGACCGGGCGATCCACGGCTTCGGCCTCGCGAGCCAGTTCTGGTTCGCGAAGCCGCTCGACGAACTCGACCTGCCGGAGCTCGCGCTGCTCGTCGCGATCGTGCGCGGCCCGCCCTACTACGATCCGCGCCGCTATCCCGACCGGGCCCGCAAGCGGCGCGACCTGGTGCTGCGCCTGCTCGCGCAGCAGAAGATCGTGGACACCGGGGCAGCCGCGGCCGCGATGAGGGCTCCGCTCGGCATCGCCGCGCGTCCGTCGGGCGGCTATTTCCCCGCTTACCTCGATTTCGTGCGGCGCACGTTGCGGCGCGATTACAAGGAGGCCGACCTCACCGAAGCCGGCCTCAGCGTGTTCACGAGCTTCGATCCGCGCGCGCAGCTCGCGGCGGAGCAGGCGGTCGAAGGAGAGCTCGCGCGACTCGACCGGACGCACCCGCCACCCGCCGGCAAGGCGGGGCTCGAAGGCGCGGCGATCGTGACGCTGCCGCAAAGCGGCGAAGTGATCGCGATGGTCGGCGGGCGCAACGTGAATTTCGACGGCCTGAATCGCGCGCTCGCGAGCCCGCGGGCAATCGGTTCGCTCGTCAAGCCGTTCGTTTATCTGGCGGCGATCGAGTCGGGCCGCTGGAATGCCACGAGCGTGCTCGACGACACGCCGATCGAGGTGCCGCTCGCGCGGAACAAGGTGTGGCGCCCGCAGAATTACTCGCGGAACGCGAACGGGCCCGTCTCGATGGTGCGCGCGCTCAGCGAAT
Source organism: Steroidobacteraceae bacterium (assembly GCA_019187495.1). Classification (GTDB taxonomy): domain Bacteria; phylum Pseudomonadota; class Gammaproteobacteria; order Steroidobacterales; family Steroidobacteraceae; genus CADEFQ01. Next base: position 6,304 of record JABAQN010000021.1, on the reverse strand, counting down.
CGCTGAACCTCGCGACCGTGCACCTCGGACTCGATGCCGGATTGCCGAAAGTCGCGGCGATGTTCACGCGCTTCGGCCTCGAGACCGCGCCGGCGCCGCTGCCGTCGTTGCTGCTGGGCGCCGTCGACCTGCCGCCGATCGATGTGGCGCAACTCTACAACGGCCTCGCGAACGGCGGCTTCCATGTGCCGCTGCGGGCGGTGCGCGCGGTGGTCAATGAGCATGGGGAGCGCATCGGCGCCTACCCGGTGAAGATCGCGCCGGTGGCGGCGCCGGACGCCGTGTACCAGGTCGACCGGATGCTGACCTACGTGATCGCGCGTGGCACCGGCCGCGCCGCCGCCGCCCGCCTGCCGCGCGGGCTCATTGTCGCCGGCAAGACCGGCAGTTCGTCCGACCTGCGTGATGGCTGGTTCGCGGGCTTCTCGGGCAGCCACCTCGCCGTCGTGTGGATCGGCTACGACGACAACCGCCCGACGGGTGTCACCGGCTCGAGCGGCTCGCTGATCGTGTGGCAGAAGATCATGTCGGCGCTCGACACCACTTCGTGGCAACCGCCGATGCCCGAATCGCTCGAGGACATGGCGATCGACTACGCCTCCGGACTGCGTGTCACCACCGGCTGCTCGCAGGATGAAGTGATCGTCGCGGTCCCGCGCGGCACGCCGACACCCTACATGGCCGGCTGCGCACCGCCGTCCGGCATCGCCGACTGGCTCCGTGGCATCATCCGCTGATGTGCCGTCGCGCCGCCCCCCTGCTCCCCGCGATGCTGGCGCTCGCGCTCGCCGCATGCGTGACGCCGCCGTACCAGCCGACGCCGGCTCCCGGCGCACCTGCGCCCGTGCCGACAGAACCCGGCGCGGCCCCACCGCAATCGCCGGGCGCCCCCGCGACGACGCCCTCGATGCCGACCCCCGCACCCGCCCCCAGGTCGTACCGGCTGAGCGCAGCGACCAGCGCGCTCGTCACGCAGGCGCGCAGCGCCACCGCCCAGGGGGACTTCGTCGCGGCGGCCGCCACGCTCGAACGCGCATTGCGCATCGAACCGGACAATCCGCTCGTGTGGATCGAAATGGGCCGGACGCGACTCGCGAGCGGCGATGCGCTGCAGGCGCAGAACATGGGCCGGCGCGCGCTCGCGCTCGCCGCCGGCGCGCCGCGCGAACAATCCGCGGCGTGGCAACTGATCGCCGATGCCCTGCGCGCGCTCGGCCGCAATGTCGAGGCGCAGGAAGCGGCGCGTCGGGCCGAGGCCCTGGCGGTGCCCTGAGTGGCCGCCATGCGCGCTGCGGGCACATACGGGCAAGCCCGTACGGGAAGCGCCGACTTGCCGGATCCGCAGGCGCTCCCTAGCCTCTCCTCCCGAGAGAGTGGGGAAACGGATCGCGCGTCGGGCGCAGCCGCTTCCGGTCAGCGCCGGGCGTACCCCATGCCCGGCGCTGGCTTTCTCCTTCGCGCCGCGATCTTCATCGCCGCATACATCCTCGTCGACTGGCTCGGCTACCTGCAGCCGGCACTGCAACTCGGCATCACGCCATGGAACCCGCAGACCGGCGTCTCCCTCGCCTACCTCATCTGGCAGGGGCCGCGCGGCGCGCTTCCCGTCGCGCTCGCGGCGCTGCTGTCGGAAGTTGTGGTGCGCGACGTGCCTGCGGGAAGCATCGCGGCGATCGCAACGTCGATATGGATCGCGATCGCCTACACGGTGCTCGCGGTGTTCCTGCGCCGCCGGGGTCCGGCGGCACTCGTGCCGCGGCCGGCCGACGCGGCACGCTTCGTCGGCGCCTGCCTCGGCGCCACGTTGCTCGTCGGCGCCGGCTTCATCGCGATCATGCTCGCGATGGGCGCGTTGCCCGAGAACGTCGCGCTCGGTGGCGTCGCGCGCTACTGGGTCGGCGACTTCAACGGCGTGCTGACGCTGACGCCGCTGCTGATGTGGGCGCCATCGTGGCGCAAGGGGCTCGCCGCGCTGCGCGCGCGAAGGCGCGAGGCGCTGCTGCAACTTGCGGTGCTCGGCTTCACGATGTGGATGATCTTCGTGGTGCTCGCCGACCAGGCGCTGCGATTCTTCTATCCGCTGTTCCTGCCGATGATCTGGATCGCGCTGCGCTGGGGCGTGGTCGGCGCCGTGGTCGGCGCGCTCGCGACCCAGGTCGGGCTCGCCTTCATGGTGCAGGATGTCAACGCCGCGCCGCTCTTCGACCTGCAGTTCCTGATGCTCACGCTCAACCTCACCGCGCTGATCCTCGGCGCGACCGTGAGCGAACGCCAGCGTGCGCAGGCGCAACTGCGCGAACGCGACGAGGCGCTCGCGCGGGCGATGCGCTTTGCGACCGCGGGTGAAATGGCCTCCGCGCTGACGCACGAGCTCAACCAGCCGATCACCGCACTCGTCTCGTACCTGCGCGCCGCGGAGATCCTCGCGACGCCCGGAGAGGCACACGACGCCCGGTTGCCCGAGACGCTCGGCAAGGCCGCGAGCGAGGCGATCCGCGCATCGTCGGTGCTGCGCCGCTTGCGCGACTTCTACAGCACCGGGCAGGCAACATGCGCGCCGCTGTCGCTCGCCGAGCTGTGCCAGAACGTGATCGCGGCGTTCCAGGAGCGCCTGCGGCGCACCGGCGTGCTGCTCGCCTGTGATGTGGCGCCGGAACTGCCGCCGGTCGCGGCCGACCGCACGCAGCTCGAGATCGTGCTCCACAACCTCGTCGCCAACGCGATCGACGCGATCGTGGTCGCCGGCAGCGCGATCCGGCGCATCGAGATCTCGGCCGAACGCCAGGGCGACAGCGTGCGCCTGGCGATCGCCGATTCCGGCCCGGGCGTCGCCACCGACGTCGCGGGGCGCGTGTTCGAGCCCTTCGTCACGACCAAACCCGGCGGCATGGGGCTCGGACTCGCGATCAGCCGCTCGCTGCTGCGCGCGCAGGGCGGGGAACTCGACTACAGCGGGGCAGACGCGGCAGGCTCCCGCGAGGGCGCGCGCTTCGTGTTGCGCCTGCCGCTGGCGGGAGCGCGGCGTGAGTGATGCCACGGTATTCGTGGTCGATGACGACGCCGCGATCCGCGATGCGCTGAGTCTCCTGATCTCGCTGCGCGGGCTGCGGGCGCAGGTGTTCGCATCCGCGGAGCATTTCCTCGGGACCTATCGCGCCGAGTGGCGCGGCTGCCTGCTGGTCGACCTGCAGATGCCCGGCATGTCGGGGCTCGAGTTGCAGGCCGAACTCAAGGCGCGCGGCATCGCGCTGCCCGTGATCGTGCTCACCGCGCACGGTGATGTCGCGACCACCCGCGCGGCGCTGAAGAATGGCGCGGTCGACTTCCTCGAAAAGCCCGTCGACGACGCCGTGCTGATGGATGTGCTCGGCAACGCGATCCGGCTCGACGCCGAACAGCACACCGCGACGCGCGCGCGCGCGGTGGCGGCCGAGCGGCTCGAACGCCTGACAGCGCGCGAGCGCGACGTGCTGCGCCTGCTCGCCGCCGGCCGGCAGCTGCGCGAGATCGCGCAGGAACTCGAGATCAGCCCGCGCACCGTCGAGGTCTACAAGGCGCGGATGATGGAAAAGCTCGGCTGCCGCACGCTCGCCGACGTGGTGCGCGCGGGGAGCGCGGCCGGCGCTTGACGGCGGCAACCGGCCCGGCGCATCCTTTGCCGAGGCAATCATTGCCTCGGCAACCATCCGATGGCGCGCACCCATTATGACCCGCGGACCTTCTCCCCGCCGGAGAGCGTCGGCTATCTGCTGAAACTGTCCCACGCGCTGATGCTCGATGCCGCGACCGCGGCCTTCGACGGGCACGACCTCGGCTTCATGCAGTGGCTCGTGCTGCTGCGGATCCGCGAGGGCGTCGGCACGGTTTCCGGCTTGTGCCAGGCCCTGCGGCACGATACCGGCGCGCTGACCCGCCTCGTCGACCAGCTCGAGCGGCGCCGCTACGTCGCGCGCCGACGCAGCACCGCCGACCGACGGGTCGTCGAACTGCAGCTCACCGCGGCCGGCCGGCGCAAGACGACCGAGCTGATGCCGCTCGTGACCGCCGTCCACAATGCCGCGCTCGCCGACTTCAGCGCAGCCGAGTTCAAGCGGCTCAAGCAGCAGCTGCGCAAGCTCATCGCGAACCTGCGCGCGATGGAGCAGGCGCGCCGGGCGGCGCCATGAAAGCCGTCGGCGGCGCGCTGTCCGCGACGCTGATCGCGGTACTGCTCGCGGGCTGCGTGCTGCCGCAGCGCGAGGCGCCGCGGGGCGCACCCATCGATGCGCAGGCGCTCGGACTCGGAGCCGGCGCGCCGCTCGCGCCGGTCGCGGCCGACTGGTGGAAGTCATTCGACGACCCGCAGTTCGATGCGCTGATGGAGGAGGCGCTGCAGCGCAGCCCGACGCTCGGGCAGGCGCTCGCGCGCATGCGGCTCGCGCAAGCGGGCGTGCAGGCCGACATCGCCGCAAGCCGGCCGGGCATCGCCATCGAAGCGGAGGAGACCTGGCAGCGCCTTTCCGAGCATTACTACATCCCGCCGCCTTTCGCGGGCGACACGATGTGGATCGGCCAGGCGACGGCGAACCTGCGCTGGGGCCTCGATTTTTGGGGCCGCCAGGCGGCGCTGATCCGCGCCGCGCGCTCGCGGGCGCTCGCGAGTGAACTCGACGTCGCCGCCGCGCGGCTCGCGATCGCGGGCGCGGTCGGCCAGGCCTACGTCGATCTCCACGAGGCGACCGGGCTGCTCGATATCGCGTCCCGGACGCAGGCGCAGCGCGAACGACTGCTCGAGTTGACGCGCCAACGCACCGCGGCGGGCCTCGGCTCCGGGATCGAGTTGCGGATCGCCGAATCGGCGGTGCCGGCGGCACGGGCGCTGCACCTTCAGGCGGCAGCGGCCCGCGACATGGCCGTGCACAGGCTCGCGGCGCTCGTCGGCGCGGGCGCCGACCGTTACGCGACGATCGGCCGCCCGACACTCGCCCTCGATGCGGCCCTGCCGCTGCCTGGGCGGCTGCCGATCGACCTGCTCGCGCATCGCCCGGACGTGCTGGCGGCGCACGCGCGTGTCGATGCCGCCATCGCGGGTCGTGCCGCCACGCATGCGGCGTTCTATCCGGACATCACCCTGACCGCACTCGTCGGTACGCAGGCGATCGGCCTCGACGAACTCGTCGAGCGCGGCAGCCGCATCTACGGCATCGGCCCTGCGCTGCATCTGCCGATTTTCGATGCGGGGCGCCTCAGGGCGGCCTACAAGGGCGCGACGGCCGACCTCGACGCCGCCACGGCGGGCTACAACGGCACCGTGCTCGAGGCAGTGCGCCAGGCTTCGGACCAGCTCACGCTGGAGGCATCGTTCTCGAAGCAGGTCACGGCCGCGGCGGCAACGCTGCAGGGCGCGAGCCGTGCATACGATCTCGCCGGGCGTCGTTACGCGGCGGGGCTCAGCAGCCAGATCGTCCTGCTCGACGCCGAGTCGCGCGTCCTCGATGCGCGACGCGCACTCCTCACCTCACAGAGCAATCGCCTTCGCGCCCGCATGAATCTCCTCCTCGTGCTGGGCGGCAGTTTCGACCCCGGAGCCCCACGATGAGTACACCCGAGCCCGCCGTATCCGCCGAGGCCGCCGCCCGCCGGCGCCGCCGCAGATTGACGACGCTCGCCATCGTCGTGCTGGTCCTGCTCGGGGCCTACGCCGCGTTCCAGCTGCTGTACGGTCGCTACCACGAATCCACCGATGATGCCTACGTCGCGGCGGACGTCATGCCGGTCACGAGCGAGATCGCCGGCACCGTCAGCAGCGTGCTGGTCGACGATACCCAGCACGTCGAACCCGGACAGACGCTGGTCGAGCTCGACCGCGCCGATGCGCGGATCGCGTTGGCGGCCGCGCGGGCGGATCTGGCGCGCGCGGTGCGAGAGGTGCGCTCGCTGCACTCGCAGGCGGACGGATTGCGCGCCGAGATCCGTGAGCGTGCACTGCAGCTTGCGGCCGCGCGGGCGGATGTCGGGCGGCGCGAAGCGGCCGGCGACGGGGGCGCCGTTTCCGCCGAGGAACTGCAGCACGCGCGCGACAAGGCCTCGCAGTTCGAGGCGGCGCTCGGCGCAGCCCGCGGCTCGCTCGCGAGCGTGCGCGCCCGGATCGACGGCACGACGCTGGAGAACCACCCGCAGGTCGCGGCCGCCGCGGCGCGGATGCGCGCGGCCGCGCTGGATCTCGCCCGCACGTCGATCCTGGCGCCGGCCGAGGGCACGATCGCGCGCCGCTCGGTGCAGATCGGCATGCGTGTCGCGCCGGGCACGCCGCTCCTCGGACTGG